>NZ_LR134376.1:2300000-3037500 GCF_900637545.1 Aeromonas encheleia | reverse complement strand
TTCACTTTGTTGGTGATGGCCCAGATTTAGATTTGCTTAAGAAATATATCTATGACAATACAGAAGAGAGTGATGCGTTTATCTTTCATGGTTGGGCTGACAAATGGTGGATGGTTTCTGTTGAGCCTAATTTGCTGGTTATACCCTCGCATTTTGAAGGAGTGCCATTAGTAATGTTAGAAGCCATAGCTTTAGAAATTCCAATAGTCGCTTCTAATGCTGATGGCATGGTCGATTACCTAAATGAGTGCGCTCTATTTAAACTTGATGTGGAGACTATTGTTGAATGCCTATTTAATTGTCTTACAGACCCCCAATATTTAGCACGATGTAGACAATTCAAGCATTCGGAAGATGAGCATAGAGTTGATCTCAGTGCATTTTTAGGGGGTTGTAGTCGTGATAGAGAACAATAATAATTTAAATGTTTTGTTTGTTATTGTATTTTCAGCTTTGTTATGGATGGGTGGGTATTATATTGTATCTCGAGTCGAAAGAAACTCTATAAATTTTATGACTCCAGCACTTTTTACTTTTTTCCCTACGTGTTATTTTTTTGAGTTTATTTATGTATACTTGACACCTAAAAGCCTAAATTTATCTGCTTATTTTTATTTCTTTTCTTTATACTCATTTTCTGCTGTAGCATTGGTTTTAGGGTATATATACTCTATTTCTAATAAAGTAGTAATATTCCAACAAAGAACAATGCATCGATATAGTGACTATAGGTTGTCACAGTGTTATATGGTAATGGCGGTACTGTCATCTTTTCTTGGTTTTCTATTATATTTACCAATAATTATTGAATTTAAAGAGTATTTAGTAAATCCCAGGCGAATATATGAACTAACAAGAACCGGCTACGGATTATCATTCTTCATATCTAATTTATTGGCTTTGTTATCATTGTTGTTTTGTTTGTATAGCTATCATAGATACAAGCTTTTAATTTTAATTTCATTTTCACTCAGTCTAATTGTAATATACTTACATGGTTCAAAGACGGCAATTCTATCTGTTTTCTTAATATATTTATTGTATAAAAGCTCCATTAGCAACAAAACTTATAATTTTAAGTATGTTATTTTATTTGTTTCGTTAATAGCATTATTGATGTCTATGTTTTTTTGGTTGACATATAACATTGAAATTACGCAAGTGTTTTTGGCCATGGCTGGATATTCCGATTACACAAGAAATGCTATATTGCTTTATGAGAAAAACATTGACTTCGAAATGGGGCGGTTATTGATTGAAACAGAGTTTTATTCTCGAGTGCCACGAGCACTTTTTCCTGATAAACCTAATGACTTTGGCTATCTTGAGCTAGCGAAGGTCTATTTTCCTGAGGCATTTTATTTGAATCAAGGCGCGCCATCGTTTGGCTTCGGTTCTTACTATGCGGATTTCGGATATTTAACCCATATCATCATATCTATTCTGTTTTTTTTAAAAGGCACCCTCGTTGGAATGTTCAGAAATCAGCTTAGAATAGATGGTGGGGCGTATTTCTTTGTTCCATTTATTTTTCTTGCTGGCGTGGAATTGCTTACTCTTGGAACTGGATGGCTTTTTATAGAGCATATATTATTAGCTGTGTTTATTTTTATCTGTATACTTTTTTTTGTGAGACTATTAAATGTTTATAGTAAATCTTTCTAGGATAGGTCGTTCTGGAACAGGCATGTGGAATTACTCTTTGAATTTTATTGAGGAGCTTAAAAAGCTAGATGTATTATCTGCAATTATCTGTTCAGAAGGTAATGTTGAGAAGTTATCAAAGTTTGGGGTTGAAATAATACGAGTGCCTGATTTGGTTTCTAATACCTCTAAAATTTCAAAGATAAGACCTTTACTTTGGTTCGTATACAGTTTTTTTATTTCATTGCGCATCATGTGTAGGGAAGGCAGTGAAGTTATAGTTTCAACCACTCATCATGCCTTGCCAATTATTAAAAAACAGATTATAACAATACATGATCTACGGCCTTATAAATATCCTGATTCGCTACTTCAGCGATGTTTTTTCCGTATTTTGTTGCCGATCACTCTGAAGCGTTGTTGTCATATTATTACCGTTTCGCAGACAGTGAAGCAGAAAATATCACAGTGCTATAAATACCCTATGGATAAAATTTCGGTGATTTATAATTCAATTAATGCAAAAGAGTTTAAGCCTTCATTAGAGAAGCAGCTTTTTCTTCTTGCTGTTGGCTCATCTTGGCATCATAAAAACATTGATTCATTCCTAAAAGTACATTCTCTCTGGATTGATAAGTTTAAGCTGGTAATCGTTTGTGGGGAGACGGTTTATGTGTCTGATTTAAAAAAATACGTTATCGAAAATAATCTTTCAGAATGTGTGGAATTTAGACACAATATAGAGTTTACTGATTTGGTGGATTTATATAGTGCCGCTTCGGCATTAGTTTACCCCTCCTTAGATGAAGGGTTTGGAATTCCACCTGTTGAGGCTATGTCTTCTCTTACTCCTGTGATTGTCTCTGACATTGAAGTATTTCATGAAATATTAGGTGATGCGGCAATTTATGTTGATCCATGTTCAACGATAAGTTGGACACTAGCATTAGAGAAATTACCTCTCGATAATGCATCTCTTTTTTACGCTCAAGCATGCGCTGGAAAATATACTTCAGATGTTATGCGAAATATGTTAGGTTCATGGATTGAGAAAATAGAAAAATGAAGTTCACATTGATTGTTTTGACTTATCAAGCAGGTGACATCTGGACTGAATGGCTTGAATCGTTAAAGATGCAGCTAATTTATCCATCTCAGATTATAATGGTCGACTCAAGTTCTACAGATAACACAGTATCTTTATCACGTCAGGTTGGTATTGAGCCAATCATTATATCTCCTAATGATTTCAATCATGGGGGGACACGAAACTTCGCTGTAAAATATGCATTTGATTCAGAGGTTATTATTTATTTTACTCAGGATGCCATTCTTAATGAATCAGATGCATTAGCAAAAATCCTTGATTGTTTTTCAAATCCACATGTAGCGGCGGTCTGTGGTCGCCAGTTACCCCACCTTGATGCGAATCCATTAGCTGCACATGCTCGACTCTTTAACTATCCCTTGGAAAGTGAAACGAAAAATACAGATGATATTACAAGGCTAGGGTTAAAGGTTGCATTTATGTCTAACTCATTTGCAGCCTATCGTCGTGACGTATTTGAAAAGTTAGGCGGCTTTCCTGAGAACACCATTCTTGCTGAAGATATGTATATGGCGAGCAAGATGATCCTAGCTGGCTATAAAGTCGCTTATTGCGCTGAGGCTGCGGTTAGGCACTCCCATAATTACACCCCATGGGAAGAGTTTCGGCGTTATTTTGATATCGGTGTTTTTCATGCTTGTGAGCCCTGGATACAGGAAAAGCTCGGTGGGGCATCGGGTGAAGGGTTGCGGTTTGTCAAATCTGAACTGAGTTACCTATGGCGTCATGCTCCCCTGTGGATTCCACGTGCTTTATTGACAACAGCTTGTAAATTGGTCGGTTATAAATTGGGTAAAAACTATAAGAAGCTACCCAAGTCTTGGCGGCCAAAACTAAGCATGTATAAGAGCTACTGGCTGCAACAAAGCAAATAGATAAGGGACAAATATTGGTTATTCTGCCTGTTATTATGGCTGGCGGCTCTGGCAGCCGCTTATGGCCACTTTCTCGTGAACATTATCCCAAGCAATTTCTCGCACTCGATGGTGATGTCACCCTGTTGCAGGCGACGGTCAACCGTTTAAATAAGCTTGCCTGTGCTCAACCATTGGTGATCTGTAACGAAGAACACCGTTTTCTGGTAGCTGAGCAGCTTCGTCATCTGAATAAGCTGGCCCATAACATCATTTTGGAACCAGCCGGGCGCAATACGGCGCCCGCTATCGCACTGGCTGCACTGACGGCGCTGCAAAGGGCCAGCGAAATTGAGGATCCCTTGCTGCTGGTACTGGCTGCCGATCACGTCATTCGTGATGATGCTGCGTTCACCGCATCCGTGCAGCAGGCTATTCCCCATGCCGAGGCTGGCAAGCTGGTGACCTTCGGCATTGTGCCGACCCATGCCGAGACGGGTTATGGCTATATCCGCCGTGGTGCCGAGCAGAGCGGAGCCTTTGCAGTAGCGCAGTTTGTTGAAAAGCCTGATGTGGCGACCGCCAAAGAGTATCTGGCCAGCGGGGAATATTACTGGAACAGCGGCATGTTCCTGTTCCGTGCCAGCCGCTTTCTGGCAGAACTGAAGGCATTTTGTCCGGATATCCATGCTGCCTGCGTGCAGGCAGTCGGGACCATCAACCCTGATCTGGATTTTGTTCGCGTTGATAAGTCTGCATTTTTAGCCTGCCCGAGTGATTCCATCGACTATGCAGTGATGGAGAAGACGGCGGATGCGATGGTGGTGCCGATGGATGCCGGTTGGTCTGACGTCGGTTCCTGGTCATCGTTGTGGGAGATCTCCGATAAAGATAAAGCTGGTAACGTATTTCGTGGTGATGTGATGCAACACGCCAGCCAGAACAACTATGTGTTTGCCGAGAGCAGCCTGGTGAGCCTGGTTGGGGTCGAGGATCTCGTCGTGGTACAAACCAAGGATGCCGTACTGGTCGTTAACCAGAACAAGGTACAAGACGTCAAGAAGATCGTCGATGGACTCAAAGCCGCTGGGCGCAGTGAACATAAAGTTCATCGTGAAATTTATCGCCCTTGGGGACGCCAGGATGCCATTGATAAAGGGGAGCGTTACGAGGTCAAGCGCATCACGGTCAAACCGGGTGAGAAGTTATCTCTACAGATGCACCATCACCGTGCGGAACACTGGGTGGTTGTGTCCGGAACAGCCAAGGTGACAAATGGTAGTGATGTGTTCTTTATTACCGAGAATGAGTCCACCTTTATCCCCATCGGTGTCATACATGGTTTAGAAAACTCTGGCAGGCTCCCGCTTGAACTCATCGAGGTTCGTTCTGGCTCTTATTTAGGTGAAGATGATATCGTTCGTATTGAGTGATCGTCTGCCTGCCTCCTTTTTTTATTTTACCTTGGTTACCTAAGGCTGCCAGTGTGCTCTAATTGAGCTCTCTCGCTGTTCTTGTTTCGTTAGTAGGAAATTCCCATCATGACAGTTCTCAATAGCTCATCTCTGATATCCAGTGGCGGCGTTGCTTTTGGTACCAGCGGTGCCCGTGGGCTGGTTACCGATTTCACACCTGAAATCTGTGCGGCATTCACTCATGCCTTTGTTGCTGTGATGCGACGTGAGTTTGAAGTGACGCACATGGCTATTGCGATAGACAACCGGCCAAGCAGTTATGAGATGGCGCAAGCTTGCGCTGTTGCGCTTATGCAAGTGGGGATTGAGCCGGTTTATTATGGTGTAATACCCACCCCTGCTTTGGCATATCAAGCAATGCAAGACAATATGTCCTGTATCATGGTGACGGGCAGTCATATTCCTTTTGATCGCAATGGTCTCAAGTTCTATCGCCCCGATGGCGAGATCACAAAGGATGATGAACTGGCGATCCTTTCAGCCAATGTCGATTTTTCATCGTGTTTTAAATTGTCCCCGTTGGTGGTCAGCACCCGTGCTGCGGAGTCCTATTGTGAACGTTACCGTTCGCTGTTCTCCCCTGACTTATTGATTGGCAAGCGGATCGGTATTTATGAGCATTCCAGTGCTGGCCGGGATCTTTATGCACCGCTCTTTGAGTCACTGGGCGCTGAGGTAATTCGGATCGGTCGCAGCGATGAATTTGTCCCCATCGACACGGAGGCGGTCAGCGAAGAGGACAAAAATCGAGCTCGTCTTTGGTCCAGAGAGTATCGTCTGGATGCCATTTTTTCGACCGATGGCGATGGGGATCGCCCTTTGTTGGCTGATGAAAGAGGGGAGTGGTTACGTGGGGATATTCTGGGCTTGCTCTGTGCAGATGCCTTGTCGATAGAGGCACTGGCTGTTCCAATCAGTTGCAATACGTCAGTCGTGCATTGCGGACGCTTCAAAACTGTTTCATTGACCAAAATCGGGTCGCCTTATGTGATTGAGCAGTTTGTCCAATTGAGACAGGGATATGAGCGGGTTGCTGGTTTTGAGGCTAATGGTGGTTTCTTGCTTGGCAGTAATATAGAGGTGTCAGGCCGCCTTTTGAGCGCATTGCCGACTCGTGATGCCGTGTTGCCAGCCCTGATGGTCATCAAGTCGGGATATAAACAGGGAATATCACACTTAAGTGAAGGTCTCCCTCAGCGATTCACTCATTCTGATCGCCTGACTAATTTCCCGGCAACACTCAGTAAAAATATTATGGAGCAGGGAAGAATATCCCCTCAATCTTTGTTAAATGAACTGGCTCTGACTCATCACCAAGTAGAGTCAATAGATCTCACCGATGGTTTGAGATTGTATCTGGATGATAAGACAATTATCCACCTTCGTCCCTCTGGAAATGCCCCAGAACTACGTTGTTATGCCGAAGCAGATAATTTTAATGTGGCTTATCAAATCGTTGTCAATGTGCTGAGCGTGATACAAAAGAAAAACATTTGATACATCATGGTTTGTGTCATTGTCGTTATTATTAATAATCGGGTAGAATATATGGAATTCAAGAATTTTAGCCATTTACAGGATGAGGTTAAAACTCTATCAAGTCGATACTCGGCAAATATCAACCGCTTGGCTATCATGAGCAGCGACTTTGTTGCTATGGCAGCTGCGTTTGTACTTTCATGGTGGTTTGAAAGCTTACGAACCGGTTTGTCATTGTCGCAGGTAATGCGAACAGGTTCTGATTTAGATCGTGTCTGGAGCTTTTTGGTCATCGCTATTGCGCTTATTTTGTGTTCATGGGTCTATCTGCGTCATTATACTTACCGCAAACCGTTTTGGAGTGAGTTAAAAGAAATTCTGCTTATGCTAATCTGTTTTGCTATTGCTGATTTAGCCGTGGTGGCTATTTCAAAATGGAACTTTTCTCGCTATCAATGGTTCTCTTTCTGGTCGCTTAGTATCTTACTGCTGCCCTTATTCCGTTGGGGTGTTAAATGTCAATTGATCAAGTTTGGATGTTGGGGGATGCCAAGCTTGATCATTGGGTGCGATAATAATGCCAAAGAGGCTTTTTTAGCGATTAACAGTGAGAAAATGCTTGGGTTTGAAGTGATAGCATTTGTTGCACCTGGTCAGCATTGTACGAGTTCTCCAATGTCTTCCATACCCTTGTTTATGGGAGATGCAGATGATTTGGTTAATCAATACAGAAGCTGCAAATTCTTTATTGCGCTTGAATATGAGCAGAGTGACCTTGGCGATAAATGGCTGAGATATTTATGCTCTCACGGTGTGAGAAACATATCAGTCATTCCGGCGATGCGTGGTGTGCCTTTGTATGGAACTGATATGTCGCACTTCTTTAGCCATGAATTGATGATGTTACGAGTTAAAAATAACTTGGCGCGACTATCTTCTCGAATTATAAAGAGAGGCTTTGATATTCTGACTTCGATATCCTTGCTTGTATTGTTGTCGCCCTTTTTTGTATATATTGGGTTTAAAGTATCTAGGGATGGTGCCTCTCCTTTCTATGGGCATGAACGTGTTGGTCAGTTTGGCAATAAATTTAAATGCCTCAAGTTCCGTTCCATGATTATCAATTCCAAAGAAGTGCTTGCTCAGTTGTTGGCGACAGACCCTGAGGCTAGAGCTGAGTGGGAAAAGGATTTTAAATTAAGAAATGATCCACGAATCACTCCTATTGGGCATTTTCTTCGGAAAACCAGTCTCGATGAATTACCACAGCTCATTAATGTATTACGTGGTGAGATGAGCCTTGTCGGCCCCCGACCTGTTGTCGAAGAAGAACTTGAACGCTATGGTGATGATAAAACCTATTATCTGATGGCAAAGCCGGGTATGACCGGACTCTGGCAGGTAAGTGGCCGTAATGATGTTGATTATGCGACTCGTGTTTATTTTGATAGCTGGTATGTTAAGAACTGGGGATTGTGGAATGACATCGCGATTCTTTTCAAGACAATAAATGTAGTCTTGAAACGTGATGGAGCGTATTAATTTAAAAGTTTTGGATTTAACTCTATATGTTGATTTACTCAATACTAAATGGTGAAACCATACTATTTAGTATGTTTTATTTCCTCTCCAAACTGACTAGGAAACCAGCGTCGTTATGACCAATAAAGAGATAACCCCCAAACCTGATGCTCATCTACCACAGGGTTGGCAAGTCGCTTCCGGCGAAATTGATCTGCGTGAGCTGGCACTTGTGCTGTGGCGCCAGAAACTGTTGATCCTGCTGGTCACGGCGCTGTTTGCTGCTGTGGGGGTAGGCTATGCCTTGTTTGCCCCCCAGCAGTGGTCCGCCAAGGCGGTGATCGCGGAGCCCAAGCCGGAAGAGCTGTTGCCGATGCAGAAGGTGGAGGCTCAGGCTACCGCATTGGGACTCAAAGAGTTTCCTACGGGTGAAAAGCTTTACAAAGACTTTGTTCAGGAGTTCAACTCTTTTGAGAACCGCCGGGATTACCTTAAGGGCAGCCCGCTGTTTGCCGAGCAGATAAAAGATAAGGGACTGGACGACAAGTCTCAGCGGCGCTGGTTGCGCGACTGGAGCAAGCTGGTTACGGCCCAACCCGTTGACAAGAAAGGTGAGGATCCGGGGATTGAGCTCACTCTTGCCGCACCCACCGCGGATGCCTCTTTGACACTGCTGGAAGGGTATATCGATTACGTCATCAAACGACAGCAGCAACAGTTGATCCAGCGTTTGAATGAGAAACGCACCCTGCAACTGGAAGAGGTAGCAACCCGCTATGCCGTGATGCAAGAAGATGCCAAACGCATGTTGCAGCAGGATATCTCCGAGACCAGACTGGCTAATAGCGTGGCCAAGGCTGCAGGGGCTACCGCACCTTTGGAAAACTACACCAACCAGGAGCGTTTTCCCATCTCACTGGGCTCGAAGGGGCTGGAAGCAAAACTGAGCTTGTTAAAATCCATCGAACTTGAGTATTACCAACCCGAGTTGCAGGCGCTGCAGGCACAGATGGCGCGCCTCAAGCGTATTTCTTTGGAAGGAATAAGCTTCCGTCCCTTCTCCTATCTGGATGCACCCGACGAGCCGATGAGCCGCGATAAGCCCAAGCGTCCCCTGATCGTGGTGCTGGCCACTTTGCTTGGCGGTATGCTGGGAGTTGGTATTGTCTTGGTTCGGCATGCCTTTCGCAGGCCAGAACAGGCATAATCGTTGCTATGTGAATCAAAGGGGGCTGAGCCCCCTTTTTGCTTCTTGGGATACTGGTGATGGTGCTATGAATCTGAGTGCGTGGGGGTCAGGGAAAATGAAGGTAACCATAAAGGCCTTTGGGATGGTCAGTGTGCTCTATTGGCTGCTGGGCATGCATTTTTTCATGCACAACCCGGGGGGCGCCGGGCTCTATCTGCCATTCAATGCCTGGGGCTGGATCTTTGCCAGTCTGGTCATCGGTATGGGACTGTGGCAGGTCACGCTGCAGCAGAAGCTGGTCTTCTCGTCCTTGCAGGCCGGGCTATGGCTAAGTGGATTGCTGCTACTGCTGCCCATGGCATACCCGAGTTTTGAGCTCAAGGATTACGCCATTCCCCGTCTGCTGGGGCTGTTCACCGGCTTGCTGTTTCTGTTCTGCCTCTACCAGTGGCAACTGGCTCGCGAGGCGCGTGACCGGCTGCTCTATCTGCTGCTGGGGGCGGTGGTTATTGAGGCACTGCTTGGGCTGGTGCAGTACTACCTGCTGACGCCAGGCAACTGGCTCGGTTATGACACCCAGACCAACCGCCCTTACGGCATCTTTCAGCAACCCAATGTGATGGCCAGCTTCATGGCGACCGGGTTATCCCTCGCCATCTGGCTTGAGCTGCGGGGGCAGGCCCGTGGCTGGCTGCGGGGACTGCGTTATGGCGTGATCCTGGCCGCCAGCCTGCTGTTGGTGGTGCTGCAGTCGCGGGTGGGGCAGCTGGGTGGCTTGCTGGCACTGCTCCTGCTTGCACCGCAACTTTATCGTCAGCGGCTATTGGCGCATGTTCTGGGTCTGGTTGGATTAGGGGTTGTGCTAGGGCTGGCTTCTCAATACGGGATAGTGGGATTGAAACGCGGTGTCGAGATTTATCAATCCGGAGGTTATCGGCCCATTTATTGGGTTTATTGCGCCAAACTGATCGCCGAGGCGCCCTGGACCGGTTGGGGTTACGGCAGTTTCGAGCCCGTCTTCCTGCAGCACTACATGGCCGACAAGGCGCAGAATCCCGCCATGGTGCAGATCGAATACAACCTGGATCACCCCCACAACGAGTTTCTCTACTGGGCGGTGGAAGGTGGGCTTGCCTCCATGCTCGGCATGCTGCTGATGGCCGGCACCCTGCTGTGGCGATTGACCAAGGCCGGCTGGTCGCAGGGCCTGGCGCTGCTGGCGCTGATCACGCCCATCCTGCTGCATACCCAGACCGAGTATCCCCTCTATCATGCCATCGCCCTGTGGTGGGCCCTGTTGCTGCTCATCTATGTGCTGGATGCGGAAGTGGAGGAGGGGGCGCAGGCCTTTGGCCACGCCAACTGGCGGGAATATGTCTATCGCCCCTGGCTGTTGCTGCGCTTCCTGGCCATCGGTATTCCACTGGTCGTGGTGCCCTTCATGCTCACGGCCATTCATACCGCCTGGGTGGTGACCAAGTATGAGCGTGGTGGCTACAAGCAGCCGACCCTGTTGCTGGACATCATCAACCCCATGGCCTGGCTGACCCGGGTGGAGTTCGACGTGAATGCGGTGCGCCTGATGGTCGGCCTGCAGGCTCACAATAAGGCGGAGCTGGAGGCGTATCTCGACTGGGGGCAGGAGTTCGTGCACCACACCCCCAGAGCCAACATCTACGCCAACATGGTGCTAGCCCTCGATGCGCTGGGGCGGCAGGAGGAGGCGAAGCGCCTGCGTACCCAGGCACTGATGCTCTATCCGGGTGAGCCCTTGCTCACCGGCTCGGCGGCCAAGTCGGTCGCGGCGACCCTGGAGCGCAAGCCGTCAAGTTGATGTTGTGCCAAGGATTTATTCTGGTTCTATGACAAGGAAGAGGCTGCCGCCATTTTTGTTTCGGGCAAGCTCACAGTCAGGATCGGCGGTGTAGTCTCTTGAAAAAATGGCAGCAATTAGCAGCCATCCGCAAGCCAGGTGCCCAACGCCGGGGCGCCTTTGTCATCGGAGTCGACATCGTGAAGAAAATAGCATCTATCGCCGCCAGCCTGCTCATCCTGATCAGTTCACCCGGCATGGCCGGCACCAGTAGCCAGGTGGAATACGGGACAGTGCAGGAGAGCCGCATCATCACCCAGGCGAATACCGCCACTCATCAGGGCGCCCGACCGCTGCGCACCATAGGCGCCGCCGCCCTGGGGGCTGCCGTCGGCAGTCAATTCGGCGGTGGCTCGGGCCAGACCGTCGCCACCACAGTGGGAGCGGTTGCGGGGGCCGAGGCCTCACGCCGTCGCCAGAGTGAACAGGGCACCACCCAGGGCAAGCAGACGGTCGAGCTGCAGATCAAGACTCAGGCAGGGAAACTGCTCAACGTCGTGCAGGAGAACGATCCCAATCTCATCTTCAACAAGGGCGACAAGGTGCGCATCCTGACCACGGGGACGGATACCCAGGTCGACAAGTCGGTCTAAGGGGGCTTTGCTCGGTCATGGCATCCAGGCCGTGTCCCATGGCGAGCATAAACCGGGGAGAGGAGGGCTCGGCTGCCGGGCTATGGCACCATCCGGGTTCAGTACGGTTGATGTGCGACTCTGAGTGAACCGATACCAGGCCCCGAAAGAGGCTGGCTGTTCACCGGGTGCTGCCTTCTGGGTTGTGCGATGTTTCATCAAGGTTTTCACCGGCTCGCAAAAACAGGTTTCTCTGCTGGACGAGGAGGACGCCTTGGTTAAGATGAGGCCCTTAACGTTTGGCAAGGGAGGTTGAAATGGAGTTAGTACTAGGCCCACTCGAGGCGCGCGTGATCGGCTGCCTGATAGAGAAAGAGATCTGCACGCCGGATCAATACCCCCTCTCTCTCAACGCGCTGGTCAATGCCTGCAACCAGAAGAGCAACCGCGAACCCGTGCTGGAGCTCTCCGAGCTGGATATCCGCGCCGTGGTGGATGAACTGATCCGCCGTCGGCTGGTGGTCAACACCGCCGGCTTCAACGCGCGGGTGCCCCGTTATCAACACCGCTTCTGCAATACCGAATTCGGCGAGCTGAAATTCTCGGCGCAGGCGCTCGGCATCCTCTGCGAGCTGCTGTTGCGTGGCCCGCAGACCCCGGGCGAGCTGCGCTCGCGCACCAACCGCCTGTGCAGCTTCGATGATGTGACCCAGGTGGATGCCGTGCTGGCCGAGCTCAGCGAGCAGGGACCCTATGTGGTCAAGCTGCCGCGCGAGCCGGGCAAACGGGAATCCCGTTACGCCCACCTGTTCAGCGGCGAGATCGATCTGCAAGCGCTGGCCGAGGCCGCCCCCGCCAGTCACTCTGCCTCTCCCGCCGCCGATCGACTGAGCGTGCTGGAAGAGGAAGTAGACAGCCTCAAGGCCCAGTTACAGGCCCTGGAGGCACGGCTGGCCCAGCTGGAAGGCTGAATCATCCCGTCATTGCAAAGAGGCGCTCAGGCGCCTTTTTTTATGGCGCTTTGGTGGGGTATTTCCGCTCTTCTTCACCGCGTCATGGCGGCGATCTCTGCCCGCACTATCCCCTCGTTTTATGCGCCCTGCGCTTTTTTTTGTACTAATTCGCGGTTAAGGGTCGAGCCGCCGCCGCTTTCCCGTTAAAATTCCGCCTTTGCACCTGCCCGCGAGTTCTGATGTCAGCCTTCACCCTCTCTTCGGATTGCCATGCCCTGCTCAGCGAGCTGCAACTGCAGCGCGCCGCCAGTACCCGCTATTTGCAGGAGATGCTGCACGCCCAGCACTCGCCCGGGCTGGCGCTGGCTGACCGGCTGAACCAGCTGCAGCAGCAAGGGCTGGTGCGGCTGCGCGGGGAGCAGCAGTGGAGCCTGACGGCGGAAGGTACCCTGGCCCTGATCCTGGCGGTACGGGCGGGGGAATGCCCCATGCCGGACTGGACCCGGGTCCCCTCGGTCACCGGCCAGGAGCTGGCGCAGGCCCTGGTGCGTGAACTCTGCCTGGGGGAGGCGGGTCAGATCCCGGCCTATTACCAGAGCGCGGAGCTCTTGAGCCTGCTGGACTTGCCCGATGCTCACCGCCTGCTGCCGGGCTCAAGCCCCGAGTGGCAAGGGCTGCTGCTCGAGCATTTCGCCCTGCAGACCCTGCTCGACGCCGAGCCCGAGGACGGTTGGCCGCTGGCGCGCGTCACGGCGGCCTGTGCCCCTGCGCTGGCGGGCCGGGTCGAGACGCTGGCCGCGGAGTGGAGCTGGCTCTGTGGCGCGCCGGACGGCGAGGTAACCACTTACTGGCCGGCTCTGCAGCAGCTGGCCGAGCGGGGGGGAGATCAACCCCTGGCCGAGCGGCTGCTCAGCGCGCTGGGGCAGTGGCAGGCGCCGGCGGCGCAAGAGCCCTGGCCCCGGCTGTTCAGCGCCCTGCTCTGGCTGGGCTGGCTGCAACAGGCCGATCCCGTGCTCGCCAGCGAGCAGCGCAAGAAGTGGCAGCGCAGTCTGGGCAATCATTTCCCGCTGCTGAGCGATCTGCTGGGCCAGTGGGCCGGTGATCGCCACGGCCAGTCGGTCGGTCTGTTCGATACCCTGCAACTGCCGCTGGAGGAGCTCCATTGGGGCTATCTCTGGCTCGATCTCTGCGCCCTGGCGCGGCACGGTGAGCAGAGCCCCCAGGTGGCCATACTGCACAAGTGGGATCTCTCCCATGTGCTGGAGGCGAGCCCGCGTCACCGCCTGATGGCCTTCTGTCAGGATCTGCTGCGACTCTTGCTGGGCATGGGGGCGCAGCACGCCCCGTTGCAGCGGCTGCGCGCCGCCGCTGAGGTGGACGCGGCCGATGAGCAGGATGACGAAGACAAGACGCCCGCCTCGGCCAGCTGGCTCAACTGGCTGCAGGGGCTGGGGCGCTCCAGCGGCGTGCGCAAGGCGCAAGAGCGGCTGGTATGGCTGCTCCATGCGGATGGCCCCGAGCTGGAGTGCAAGATCCAGAAGCAGAGCACCAAGGGGGAGTGGACCGCCGGTCGCCGGGTCGATCCGGCTCTGCTCTCCACCCAGTACGCCGCCATGCTCGACGAGGCGGACTGGGCGCTGGTGCGCACCCTGCCGCGGGTGATGAGCAAGCTGCCGCGGGAGGCTTGGGCGCCGCTCGCCGAGCACCCCCGCCTGTTCAACGCCAAGGGGCAGAAGCTGCAACTGGCCATCAGTGCCCCCTTGCTGCAGATAGTGGCCACCGAGCAGGGCATGAGCGCCGTGCTGAGCCCGCTTGCCGCGGCGCGCGGGGCGCACATAGTGCCCCTGGCCCAGGACCTGTGGCAGCTCATCCTGACTCCGCAAGCCCTGCTGGACAGACTGCCCGCGCTCGAATCCATTCCCCTGTTGCCCGAGGCCGGGCTGGCGGAGCTGCAACGCACCCTGGACGCCATCCCCGAGCTGCCATGGCACAGCCAGGTGGCGGGGCTGCAGGGCAATGCCGAACTCGCCCCCTGGCCCGGGGTGCCCTCGGTCCAGCTGGATTGGCAGGATGGCCAGCTGGTGGTCCAGCTGGTGACCCGGCAGGGGGAGTTGCCACCGTTGCCGCTCGGCAAGGGGGAGGCCATAGTGCGGCAGGGGGTCAGGGATTATCACTACTGGCAGCGGGATCTCGCCGCCGAGAAGGGCGAGGCCCAGCTGCTGCGCAACCAGCTGCCCATCGGGCTGCCAGGCAACGAATGGAAGCTGGAGGGTGAGCAGGCGCTGACCCTGGTCAACTCGCTGCCCGAGCTGGTGGAGGCCGGAGTGGTCATTCACTGGCACCAGGACAGCGCTCGCCTCAAGAGCCTCGACGAGGCGGCCCTCAGCCTGCGCATCGAGCGGCGCCAGGACTGGTTCCAGATTGAAGGTGCCCTGGCGCTGGACGAGCACCAGATCCTCGACCTTCGCCTCATCCTGCGCCAGCTGACCCCGGGTCAGCGCACCGTCCAGCTCGACGAGAAGACCAGCCTGATGCTGAGCGACAAGCTGGTGGAGCGACTCACCATGCTGGGTGCCATGCTGGACGCCGATCAGCGCATCAACAACAAGCTGGCCTATCCGCTGGCCCGCCTGCTGTCGGCGGTGACCACCGCAGGGGATGATGCCTGGCAGTCGTTGCAGCAGGAGTGGCAGCAGGAGGTAGACTGTGCCCCCGAGCTGTTGACGGCACTGCGGGACTATCAGAAGGACGGGGTGCGCTGGATGGCGACCCTGGCCCATCACGGCTTCGGCGCCTGTCTGGCCGATGACATGGGGCTTGGCAAGACGCTGCAGGCGCTGGTCGTGCTGCGCATGCGCCAGCATCTGGGCCCGGCGCTGGTGGTGGTGCCCAAGTCAGTGGTCACCAACTGGCAGGAGGAGGTGGCTCGCTTCGCCCCCGAGCTGGAGGTGGTGGTGTTCGAGCAGCCCTCCGAGCGGGAAGGGCTGATCCGCGATGCCAGGGCCGGCCAGATCATCCTGGTCAACTACGGCATGCTCGGCAGCCTGGCGCAGGCACTCAAGTCCCGCCGCTGGGCGAGCATGGTGCTGGACGAGGCCCAGCAGATCAAGAATGCCGGCACCCAGCGCGCCAAGCTGCTGTTCCAGCTCGAGGGGGATTTTCGTCTGGCCCTCTCCGGCACCCCCATCGAGAACCATCTGGGGGAACTGTGGAGTCTGTTCACCTTCATCAACCCGGGTCTGCTCGGTAGCCTCGGCGAGTTCAAGCGTCGCTTCGGCAAGGCGGTGAAGGATCCCCAGCACATGGCGTTGCTGCGGGCGGTGATCAGCCCCTTCATCCTGCGCCGCCTCAAGCAGCAGGTGCTGACCGAGCTGCCGGACAAAACCGAGATCATCCATCACATCAGCCTCTCCCCCGAGGAGCGCCAGCTCTACGAGGCGACCCGGCGCGAGGTGGTGCAGCAGGTGCAGAGCGCCGATGGCCGCGCCCTGATGCATGTGCTGAGCGGCCTGACTCGGTTGCGCCGGCTCTGCTGCTCCCCCAAGCTGGTGATGCCGGAGTGGAGTCAGACCAGCAGCAAGCTGGACGAGGCCATGGGGCTGCTCGAGGAGGCCATCGACGGCGGTCATCGGGTGCTGGTGTTCAGCCAGTTCGTCGATCTGCTGAGCCTGCTGCGGGCCCGCATCGAGCAGAAGCAGTGGGACTACTGCTATCTGGACGGCGGCTGCTCCGCCAAGTCCCGCCAGGAGTCCATCCTGCGGTTCCGTCACGAACCTGTCCCGCTGTTCCTCATCAGCCTCAAGGCCGGTGGCACCGGTCTGAACCTGACCCAGGCCGATACCGTGTTGCACCTGGATCCCTGGTGGAACCCGGCGGTGGAGGATCAGGCGAGCGATCGGGCCCACCGGATGGGGCAGACCCAGCCGGTGACCGTGTATCGGCTGGTGTGCGAGCAGACGGTGGAGGAGAAAATAGTGGCGCTGCACGACGAGAAGCGGGCACTGGCCGATGGCTTGCTCAGCGGTCAGTCCGAGGTCCGTGGCCTGGATGTGGAGAGCCTGCGCGCCCTGCTGATGAGCTGATGACGGCGGTGGTTGCCTGTGTGCGAGAGGGGGATGGTCCGGTGACCATCCCCCTCGTCTTTTTTCAGTGCTTCAGGGCGCTCATTTCCAGCGTCAGGGCATCTCTGCAATATGTCTGGCTGAGGGAGCGGCTAGCCCTGATAGCGATAGAGGTGCAGTCGCTCTATGATGGCCTCGCCGCCTATCTTGCGATCCCGCCGCGCCTGGCGCAGCTTGGGCGGGTAGTGGCCGAGGTGGGTGACGCTGGGCGGGGTGTCCGAGCAGAGCAGCAGCGGCAGGCTCGCCTTGAGCTGCTGCTTGCGCGGCTCCCTGTCCTGCCAGAGCAGGTTGATCATGGGATGGGTCTTGACCGGCCGCCGGATCCGCAGCTCGGCGTCGGCGGGCAGACGGCGAATGTCATACACCTCCTGATCCACCATCTTGCTCCACTCCTCGTTGTTGGAGAGCGCCGGGATATAGCGGCGGCTGCGCTCCAGCATCTCGAGCACCTGATCGCGGCTGAGGCGACTGATACTCTGCTTGTCGGCCCAGGTAAAGCCCAGCGAATGCAGCTCCCCCTCCAGCAGGGTCAGCTTGCGGTAGACCTGCAGGGTGATGACCCCGGGCAACGCCTGGTGCACCAACTCGAACTTCTCATCCCGCCCTCCCGCCTGCTGCACCAGGGCCTTGAAGGCGAGCTTGTGGGCGTTGATCTCATCGAGCAGCGGGCGCAGCAGGCTGGCGCTGGCGGCGGGGAAGCGTAGCCAGCCGGGCAGCCGGTGGGTCGCCTTGGTTGAGCAGCCGGGGCGGGCGCTGTGATCCTGATAGGCGGCGATCGCGGCGGCCAGCGCCGCGTCGCCCCCCAGATAACCGACCTCTATTTGGGCGATGGGATCGTGCTCCTCTCCCTGCGGCACGGCGGGGAGGGGATAGACATGGCCCTCTTGCAGCGGGAGTCGACTCAACTGCTGAGCCAGGCGGGCCAGCGCCGCTTCGAGGGCCTCCATCTGTTGACGCAAGGCGGCGGTCGGGGTAAAGGTGTCCATCGGCTTATCCTGTGATCGCATCCGATCCGGCGCTCGCAATGAGGCCGACGGGATACATGGCTAAACTACTGTATAAATAACCATACCAGCATGCCGAAAGCGCGCCAAGTGTCTCCTGTTATGAGGATTCGGTGCGGCCTGAAAATGGTAGCCATTTGAGAGTGTATATTTTGTATCTGTCTGTTAAATAAGGATCAATAAAAGATCTCTTGATTAACAACTGGATGTGAATGCCCCGTGACAGCGTCCTCCCCAAAATACCTGGGCTGCATAGCTACTGCTGGAAACTGCATAGTTAGAAGTAGCGCATGCAGGAGAATATGCTGCCCGGTCGTGCAGGGAAATGAGACCACAATTTAATCATTTAGAATCAATCGGTTATGTCTTGGTGATTGGCCATATCAGCCATTAGTTTTACTCATGTGTTGTATCAAAATTCGTCAATTGAGCCACTCCCTCCGCCTGACTAAGCTTTGCGCATCAAATCCGAGCCTTGCGCAGAACTAGAGAGAGGAGCCATATCATGGCCAACATGACGTATACCGAAGCCGGTTATCAGCATTCCAGCCAATCGAATCTGGCTGCTCGCGTGAAAACGACCGTAGTGACCTGGCTGGAACGCAGCCGCAGCCGTCGCCAGCTCTCCGAGCTGCCCGCCTATCTGCTCAAGGACATCGGCCTGAACGAAGCCGACCGCTATCAAGAGACCACCAAGCCGTTCTGGCGTGGTTGATCAGCCGGGCATGGATGCCTCGTTTTTCTGCTGATCCCGTATTCCGTCTTCCCCGGCATCCCGCTTGCCGATGTGGCGCTTTGCCACTCCAGCCCCATGACGCGTTTTTCCCCTTGAAGCCTCAGTCCTGAAATCTCCCTCATCTGTTCCCCGTGCAATTCGACTTGTCACCAGCTATCGCCATCTTTGTATCCTTACTGTTTGAATTTGTTTAAAAATCGATTTTAAGCCTGCCCGCCTTGGGTATAATCCGGCCATAGCATTCCAGACAAGAGGGTGAGACGGATGATTCCCCAGCATGACTTTTTGGCCCTGACCCGCCGCCACGAATGGCAGCTTGATCCCTTTGCCTTCGATCTGCCGGATGGCTCCCGGGTGAGCGTGTGGGACACCGGCGTGCTCTGCCTGGAGCCCGCCAATGGGGCGGGGGGACGCAAGGACATAGTGCTCTCCTGCGGCATCCACGGTAACGAGACTGCCCCCATCGAGATCTGCAACCAGCTGCTGACCCGGCTGCTCAGCGGGGAACTCAGGGCTCGCCACCGGGTGCTGTTCCTGTTTGGCAACCCGGCGGCCATGAACCTGGGGCTGCGGGAGGTGGAGGAGAACATGAACCGGCTCTTCTCCGGCGCGCATTCTGGCACAGGCGGCAAGGGGGAGGGGTTGTGCAACAGGGAGCGGATCCGCGCCATGCGCCTCGAGCAGTATGTGAGCCGCTTCTTCGCCGATCCCGCCAGGCCCCGCTATCACTACGATCTGCACACCGCCATCCGCGGCTCGCGTCACGAGAAGTTTGCAGTCTATCCCTTCCCCCACGAGCGGCCGCACTGCAAGGAGCAGGTGCAGTTCCTCGGCGCCTGCGGGGTGCGTACCATACTGCTTTCCAGCGGCCCGACCACCACCTTCAGCTATTACAGCTCGCACCAGCATGGTGCCCATGCCTTCACGGTGGAGCTCGGCAAGGTGCGTCCCTTTGGCGAGAACGACATGACTCGCTTCATCGAGGCGCGTCAGGCGTTGCAGGAGCTGGTGACCCAAGAAGAAGTGGTGCTCGAGCCCTGGCGGGCGGATGACTTCACCATCTTTGCCATCGATCGGGTGATCAACAAGCGCTCGGCGCAGTTTCGTTTCCTGTTCGCCAGCGATGTGGACAATTTCACCGAGTTTCCCCAGGGATTTGTGCTGGCAGAAGACGGCGATCTGCAATACAGGGTAGAGAAACCGCGGGAGGCGGTGGTGTTCCCCAATGCCAGCGTGGCCATCGGTCAGCGCACCATGCTGCTGGTGGTGCCGACCCGCCTGTGGGAGTGATCTGAGCCTACCTCTGCACGCCGAACCTGCGCCCCTGGCGGCTATCGGATTATGGCAGTGATCCCGAACTCAGCATGACAGGGAGCCCGAAAGGGCTCCCTTCTTCGTTTCCGCTCGCCGAAAATCTTATCTTCTTTCTGAAATTAAAGAAGTTTCTACTGGTCTTACCTGGTTAAATCCCATTGCCCTTTGCTTAACATGTTGTTTACATTTCAGGTGTCACCTCATGGTGGTGACGTTGACAACGGCAAGGAGCCAGTTATGACCCATGTCGACATCCCTTTCCTTCGCTACCTCGATGAGGAAGGGCGCCCGGTCGAGACACTACCGACCTGGCTGGACAAGGCGACCCTGCACACCTTCTACCGCAACATGGTGATGGTGCGCAGCTATGACAAGAAAGCGATTGCACTGCAGCGAACCGGCAAGCTCGGCACCTTTCCCTCCCACCTGGGGGCAGAGGCGGTCGGGATTGGGGTCGGTCTCGCCATGCAGCCTCAGGATGTCTATGTGCCCTACTACCGGGACATGCCCACCCTCTATGTGCGGGGCGTGCCCATGGAGCAGAACCTGCAGTATTGGGGTGGGGATGAACGGGGCAGCGTCTTCTACAAGGCCGATGGCGAGCTGTCGGAAGACTTGCCCATCTGCGTTCCCATCGCCACCCAGATCACCCACGCCGCCGGCATCGCGGCTGCCTTCAAGCTGCGCAACCAGCCCCGCGTCGCCGTGGTCACCATAGGCGACGGCGGCACCTCCAAGGGAGACTTCCTGGAGGGGCTCAACTGCGCCGGCGTCTGGCATCTGCCGATGGTGATGGTCATCAACAACAACCAGTGGGCCATCTCGGTGCCGCGCAAGTTGCAGTCGAGCGCCCCCACTCTGGCCCAGAAAGGGATAGGGGCCGGGGTGCGCAGCATTCAGGTCGACGGCAACGACGTGGTGGCCGTCTATGAGGCGACCCGCGCCGCCGTCGAGCGGGCGCGTGCCGGCAAGGGGCCGACCCTGATCGAGGCCATCAGCTACCGGCTCGGGGATCACACCACCGCCGATGATGCGACCCGCTACCGCGATGCCGCCGAGGTGGAAGCCGCCTGGGCCAAGGAGCCGGTCAAGCGGCTGCGCCAGTTCATGGCCGCGCAGGGCTGGTGGGACGAGCATCAGGAGCAGGCGCTGCTGACGGAGGCCAGCCGGGAGGTCGAGCGAGCCGTCGCCGCTTACGAGAGCACGATACGGCAGGTGCCGGAAACCGTGCTCGATTACCAGTTTGCCGAGCTGCCCAAGGATTATCGGGCGCAGCGCCAACGCATCATCGCCAAGGGCATGCAGCTGCACGGCGGGGAGACACACCATGAGTGACATCACACTGCTCGAAGCCATCAATCTGGCGTTGCACCATGAGATGGCGCGCGACCCCGACGTGGTGGTGCTGGGTGAGGATGTGGGGGTCAACGGCGGGGTGTTTCGCGCCACTGTGGGCCTGCGCGACAAGTTCGGTTTCAAGCGGGTGATCGACACCCCGCTGGCGGAGGGGCTGATCGCCGGGGTGGCGGTCGGCATGGCGACCCAGGGGCTCAAGCCGGTGGCCGAGTTCCAGTTCCAGGGGTTCATCTTCCCCGGCATGGAGCAGATCATCTGCCAGGCGGCACGGATGCGCAATCGCACCCGTGGCCGACTCTCTTGCCCCATCGTCTACCGCTCGCCCTATGGCGCCGGTATCCACTCGCCTGAGCACCACAGCGAGAGCGTCGAGGCGCTGTTCGCCCATATTCCGGGCCTGCGGGTGGTCATCCCCTCCAGCCCGAGACGGGCATATGGCTTGCTGCTCTCGGCCATCCGCGACCCGGATCCGGTGATGTTCTTCGAGCCGGATCGCATCTATCGCTCCATGAAGTCGGACGTGGTGGATGACGGCGTCGGCCTGCCGCTGGATGTCTGCTTCACCCTGAGGCCCGGACGGGATCTCACCATAGTCGCCTGGGGCGCCTGCATCCAGGAGGTGATGCGGGCCGCCGCGCTGCTGGCGGAGCAGGACATCCAGTGTGAGGTGCTGGATCTCGCCACCATCAAGCCGCTGGACATGGAGAGCATTTTGGCCTCGGTGCGCAAGACTGGCCGCCTGCTGGTGGTGCACGAGGCGTGCGGCAGTTTCGGAGTCGGTGCCGAAATAGTGGCGCGGGTCACCGAGGAGGCGCTCACCAGCCTCAAGGCGCCGCCCAAACGGCTCACCGGGGTGGATGCCGCCGTGCCCTACTATCGCAACGAAGAGTATTACCTCATCACCGAGCAGGATATTGCGGATGCGGCTCACCAGCTGATGGAGAAATGGTCATGAAATTTTTCAAATTACCGGATCTGGGCGAAGGATTGGCCGAGGCCGAGATCGTCGAATGGAAGGTGAGTGCCGGCGATACCGTGAGTGTCGATCAGGTGCTGCTGTCGGTGGAGACCGCCAAGGCGCTGGTGGATGTGCCCTCGCCGGTGGCGGGGGTGATCGCCCGACTCTGCGGCCAGGAGGGGGACATACTCCATATCGGCGCGCCGCTGGTGGAGTTTGAAGGGGGCGAAGACGATGGCACCGTGGTGGGCAAGGTCAGCGCCCATCAGCAACACATCGAGGATCACTTCGTGGTGGGGACAATGGCGCCCGGAGGCTCCCTGGTGCAGGCCATGCCGGCGGTGCGCCTGCTGGCGCAGAAGCTGGGGCTGGACATCGACAGGCTCAAGGGCAGCGGCCATGCCGGCATGGTGACCGAGCAGGATGTGCAGACCGCCTTCGAAGCGCTGCAGAGCAGCGGCAACGAGTTCCTCAAGGGTTCGCGCCGGGCCATGGCCAAGGCGATGGAGCTCTCCCACCAGACGGTGGTGCCGGTCAGCATCACCGACGAGGTGGACTTGCGCCACTGGCGGGCCGATGAGGACGTCACAGTGCGCCTCATCAAGGCCATCGGTGTGGCCTGTCGCGCCGAGCCCTCCATGAATGCCTGGTTTGACGGGGATACCCTGTCGAGACGGCTGTTCAGGGAGGTCAACGTGGCCATCGCGGTTGACTCCAAACACGGGCTCTATGTGCCGGTGATGGAGAACGTGGCCGAGCGGGAGAGGGCGGATATCCGCCAGGGGCTGGACCGGATGATCGCCGACGTGAAGGCGCGAGCCGTGCCGCGGGAGATGTTGCAAGGGGCGACCATTACCCTCACCAACTTCGGCGCCATCGCGGGTCGCTACGCCAGTCCCATAGTCACGCCGCCACAGGTGGCCATCATAGGGGCGGGCAAGTTGTTTGAAAAAGTGGTCTTCATCCATGGGGAGGCGCGGCCGGTCCGGGCACTGCCACTGTCGATGACTTTCGACCACCGCGCCTGCACCGGCGGCGAGGCGGCGCGCTTCCTCAAAGCTCTGGTTCAGGCACTGGAAGCAGCGGATGCGTAAGCGATTGCACCCTGCCCCTGGCAGGGTGCAAATTTGGTTGCGTAATCAACAAAGGCACGTATAATCTAAACCAGCTTGAAAGGGCATTAGTTATGTCAATGAGTATGATGTTTTGCATCTTTCCCTGTTGTTCATAAGTTAATCCCATTTTTGAGCTTTACCCGCTGAAAAGCATTAAGTAATTATTTTGAATACAGGTTAAAGATATGTCTAACATGATCACCGGTACCGTTAAGTTTTTCAACGAAACCAAAGGTTTTGGCTTCATCCAGCAAGAAAACGGCCCGGACGTTTTCGTTCACTTCAGCGCTATCAGCGGTAACGGCTTCCGTACCCTGGCTGAAGGTCAGCGCGTACAGTTCTCCGTGACCCAAGGTCAGAAAGGCCCGCAGGCTGAGAACGTAACTGCTCTGTAATTCTTACAGAATTTAAGAAAGCCGTGGTACCTCTGGTGCCACGGCTTTTTGTTTTATGGCATATTCATACACCACATCTGCTTCTGATGATCATCATGCTCTCATCACTCTTGTTCGCCGTGACGCTGTCCACTCTTGCCAAGTCCCCCGTGCCGGATCCTGTGGCAAGCGAGGCCGTGACCGTGTGCCAGCAATTCGTGCAGGTACGTCTGGGCAAGGCTGAACTGCCCGAGGAGATCAGGGCGCTGCCTGTGCCGAAACGGGCGGGGGAGTGGTTGATCGACGGCAAGATAAAAGGACCCGAAGGTCCTTTGCTGTTTGCTTGTCTGCTGCAGCAGGGGGAGCATTGGAAGTTGCTCAACTTCTCGCTCTGGGCGCCGCAGGAGATCAACTCGGTTTGAGTGCCACCAGCAGGTGTTGGAGGTGCTCGAGCATGGTCATGCCGAAAGGAGTCAGATAGCCGCCATCGGTTGCGCTGATCAGGCCTTGCTGATGCAGACGCTCCGCCGCCAGGCACAGCTCGTCAGACATGTCGCTGCGTAACTTGATCCCCAGACTCATGTTGGCCGGATCAAAGCATGCCAGTATTTTCAGCTCATTCACAAAATCGTCAGAAACCTGGTCGATCCCACTCATGGATGCACTCCTTACGCTAAAGATGTATGCAAACTAGCATTCCCGGTTTTACTTTAGTGGGCGCTGGCTCAAACTATTGGGCTTTGTCCGGACCGGTGCGGTGCGAATGCTGCTTTTTTGGCCGCAAGCCCGCGTCTGGCAGGCGTGATGGCTCAGGCCTCGGGTCGCCAAACATGGTAGGATAGTCCCACTTTTGTCTTTCTGGCCAGGTTGAACACCGGTCTTCCAGCTCAAGGCGTCTCTCATGATCACAGTCACTCTGGTCTCTCTGCTGCACTCCCTAGGTCCCCGCTTTCCGGTCTATGCCTCCTCCTTGCTGCTCCCCCTGCTCGATGAGCATCAGGGCGATCTCTGGCTGCCGGCCATCAAGGGGGGGGACATGACAGCCCTGCGTCAGCATGCCAAAGCCAAGAGTGCTCAGCTGCTGGCGCCGCTGGCGGCGGGGTGGTGTGACTTCGCGGCCGGCGAGGCGGGCGATACCCCCGAGCTCGATGGGCTGGCGAGTTACGATGAAGAGATGCTGGACAACCTGCTGATGTACTGGCACAGCCCGGGCAAGATAAACAGCCCGATCACCGATAACCTGTTCGAGCTGCGCCGTGGGGTGGTGGATGAAGCCCATGGCACCAAACTGGCGGCCGCCTGGGAGCAGCAGCAGCAGGCTCGTTTCGAGCAGATCATGCAGGGCGTGCAGGCCGGCCGCTCCCAGCTCTGCTTCGTGGAGGTGGAGTCTGCCTACTGGCTGCGCCAGCGTTTCACCGAAACCCCGGAGATCACCCTGATCACCCCGGCCCTGGGTTGAGCCATCCAGCCGGTCGACCGCATGCTCATGCTGGACAAGCCGTCGGCAAGATGTGAACATGTCGCCCTTTATTGAATGAGAGACTTGACCGATGAGCTATGAACTTAGCGACACCGAGCGCAATGCAGCGCTGCAACTGAACGCCGACTACCGCTTCGATCACTTCATCAGCAAGCTGGTCGAGCACGAAGAGCTGTATGTCCTGACCGACGAACACGGCGTCATGATGCTGACCACCGAAGATGAAGACTGCATCCCGGTCTGGCCGCACCCGGAATACGCCAAGGCGTGGGCCGAAGGCGAGTGGGCCGACTGCAAGCCGCAATCCATCACCCTCAAGGTGTGGCTGGAGCGCTGGGTCGATGGCATGGAGCAGGACGAACTCTGCGTCGCCGTGTTCCCGACCCCGGATCAGGAAGGCATAGTGCTGGAGCCGGCCGACGTGGCCGACGCCATCGCCCAGAAACAGGCCAAGCGCGGCTAAGCCTCGTCGCTGGTGCTGTCACCATGAAAAGACCCCGCCTGTGCGGGGTCTTTTTGTTTGCAGCTGCGCTCAAGGCTGCCGATAGCGGGTGTCGATCAGGGTGACGGGGGGGAAGCGCTGCCCGCTCTTGATGGCGGCCAGCGTCTCTGCCTTCAGCTTCTCGTCAAGCCAGAACAGGCCGCCGAAGCTGTAACCCGAGTTGGCCCCATCGAGCGGCCAGTAGAGCACATCGCTCTGGGGCGTCGCTGGGATCTTGGGCAGGCGCACCCAGCGCCAGGCGCCGGCCCGGGTGTAGGGCACCTGATAGGCGGGTACGAAGCTTGCCAGTTCAAAGAGCCGCTGCTGGATCTGGCGCGACAGCTCGGCCTTCCTGGCGAAGTCGAACGCCTTGTCATACTGCTCCACCAGGGCCGAGATGGCGTCGTCGTCGATGTTCATGATGTTGTTGGTCTGCGGCTTGTTGGCATTGATCTTGTGGAAGAACTCCCAATAGGCGGGGTAGCGGCTGCCGCTCCAGGCCATCCAGGCGCTCTGGTGTTTCTTCTCCAGCATGGACTTGAAGCCGGCGGAGGCATCCATCAGGTTCAGCTCCAGATTGAGACCCGCCTTCTTCGCCTCCTCCCGCAGCAGGGTCAGGCGCTGGGCATGCTCCGCCGTGGTGTAGGTGATGCTGAGGCTCAGCGGCTGCCCCTTGGCGTTTTGCAGGATGCCATCCGGCCCCGTGCTGGTGAAGCCCGCCTTGGCGAAGTACTCCCGGGCGAGCTTGGGATCGAAGGGGCGTGCCTTGAGATCTGTGTTGGTGAAGGCACCCTGGCCCGAGCCATAGCTGTTGAGGCGCTGATAGTCACCGCGCAGCAGGGTCGCGATCATCTTGTCGATGGCCAGCGCATGCTGGATGCCGAGCCGCACATCGAGATCCTTGAGCAGCGGATCGGCGGTGTTGAGGTAGAGCCCGGTGGGTGATTGCGGCGTTCGGGTATAGAACCAGAGCCTCTCGATGTAACCCTTCTCGAATTCGGCGGTCTTGCTCTTGTCGTGCCACCAGCTGGGGATGGTCAGCGGGAAGCTGTCCAGCTCGCCGCGCAGGAAGTGCTGCCAGGCGATGTTCTGATCCCGCAGCACCTTGATCTCTATCCTGTCCGGGTTGAAGCGGTGCTGGAAGTAACGCTCGTCGCTGCCCCACCAATCCTTGACCCGCACGAAGCTGACGGACTTGCCCTTCTTCACCTGGTCGATCCGATAGGCGCCAGTGACCGGCAGCACCTTCCAGTTGTACTCCTTGACCCAGTTGGCGGTGAGCGCGATGGCGTGGCTCGGCTCGGGGGCGAAGGGGAGCGAGTCGAGCAGATCCTCGCGGCTCTTCTCACTGCCGCTGGTGATGGAGAAGGTCTTGTCGTCGAACTTGGTGACCTCCACTATCTGGGTCGAGTAGTAGTTGTTGTACCAGGGATCGTTGATCTCCTTGCTGCGCATCATCTTGAGGGTGAACAGCCAGTCGTCGGCGCTGACCGGCTGGCCGTCTGACCAGCGAGCCTTGGGGTTGATCCTGAAGTAGAGCGTCTTGTGATCGGCACCGAAAGCCCACTGGTTGGCCAGCATGGGCATGGGCTTGCCGGTGAGTGGATGGGTGGCGAGCAGGGGCAGGGTGGTCTCCCTGATGTAACCGGCGAAGCCACCGTTGGAATCCGGCCCGAATTTACGCAAGGTGAGCGGGAAGCTGATCATGAAGTCGTGGAAGGTGCCACCACGCCGGGCGGCCGGATCGGCGTAGACAGGGTCGGTGTCGTTGCTCTCCCACGCGAGATCCGCCGGCAGGCTGGCACTCCAGCCGGCGGCGCTCCAGCAGAGGGTGAGGGCCATCGCCGTGGTGCGGAGCACGCGCGATAAGGGGTGGCTAGCCGATGATGAATTGTGCAGCATGTCCTTGCTCTCCTGAGGTTCGGCGTCCTGCCGGGATCAAACGATATCAGGCCCGCGAGGGCCTGTCTCAGAATGGGAACTTTCCCCGCATTGGTCAATGGGCGGCGTGACGACTCAGTGGTTGGGCTGTGCCTTGAACAGCCGCAGTCGTCCCCCCAGCAGGTGCACCACGAAGCCGAGCAGCACCAGCCCTGAGCCCAGCCATTGCAAGGGGGTGGGATGTTCATCGAGCAGGATGGCGGCGGTCACCATGCCGACGCAGGGCACCAGCAGGGAGAGCGGCGCGACCTGGGCCACCGGGTAGCGCATCAGCAGGCGGCCCCAGAGGCCGTAGCCGAGCCAGGTGGCGACCAGCGACAGATAAAGCACGCACAGCAACCCCTGCCAGCTGAAGTGCTGCAGGCTGTCGACGATGCGCGCCTGCCCCTCGAACAACCAGGAGAGGGCGAGGAACGGCAAGATGGGCACCAGGCCACCCCAGGCGATGAGGCTCGGCAGGGAGGTCTGGTAGCGCAGGCCTATCTGGCGGTTGATGACGTTGCCAAGCCCCCAGCAGGCGGAGGCGCACAGAGTCAAGACGAAGCCGAGCAGGGTCAGGTTGCCCTCGCCGTTGGCGGCGATCAGATAGAGGCCGCCCCCCGCCAGGGGCAGGGCGACCCAGTGGTGGGTCTGCCAGCGCTCCCCCAGCCAGATCATGGCGAACAGCAGGGTGAACAGCACCTGGGATTGCAGCACCAGGGAGGCCATGCCCGCCGGCATGCCGAACTTCATGGCGCTGAACAGGAAGGCGAACTGCCCCAGGCTGATGGCGCCGCCGTAGGCCAGCAGCCAGCGCCAGGGCATGGCGGGCCTGGGCACCAGCAGGATGGCGGGGAAGACCACCCCGATGAAGCGCAGCGCCCCCAGCAGCAGCGGCGGTATGCCGTCCAGCCCCCACTTGATCACCACGAAGTTGAGCCCCCAGCAGAGGATGACCAGGGCGGCCAGACACTTGTCCTTGGTTTGCATGACACTTCCTTGTTGGATCAGGGAGGCGCTCGCCGGACGGGCCGGTGAGTCGACAGAGACTCGAGCATAACCTCTAAGGGGTGACCGGCGTCAAGCCGGCACTGTGCAATCAGGGCATCAGGCGGCGACGCAGTGCAGTGTCACGCCACGGGCCATGAGTGCCTCACGCATGGGGGCGGACAGGGCATCGTCGGTGACCAGCACTCCGATCTGACCGGGTCGGCCTAGCTGGCTGGGATGGATGGCGCCAAACTTGCTGCTGTCGGTGATGACCACGTTGGTCACCCCCTTGGCCAGCACGCTGTTGACCACGTCGGCCCGCATCATGTCGCGGCCGGTGAAGCCCACCTCGGGATGAAAACCATCGACCCCGATGAAGGCCTTGGAGAAGTGCACCTGCTCGATACAGAGCCGGGTGAGCGGCCCCACCACGCTCTCGCTCTGCTGCTGGTAGAGGCCGCCAAGCAGCACCACCGGGGTCTGGGTGTCTTTGAGTAGGTGGGCGATGAAGCTGCTGATGGTGATGATGGTGACCCGCTTGTTCAGGGCCAGATGGCGGGCCAGCAGGGAGTTGGCGCTGCCCCCCTCGATAAACACCGTCTCGCCATCGTCCACCAGCTGGGCGGCCCGCTCGGCGAGGCGCTCCTTGAGCAGGTAGTTGATGTTCATGCGGGCATCGGGATCATCGCTGTCCAGCGCCATGGCCGAGCCGTGCACCCGCTTGAGCAGCCCCTGTTTCTCCAGCGCGGTGAGGTCGTTGCGCACCGTGACCTCGGACACACCGGTCTGTTCAGCCAGCTCGCTCACGCTCATCTTGCGAGCCTGATGGACCAGGGTGAGGATCTGTTGGCGGCGTAGGTTCATGGTGATGGCTCGATTCGAACGATGGAGAAGCATGGCGGCCAGTGCCGCCATGAGGGTCGCCGATCAGCGATGCTGCTCGGCGCGGCGATGATATCACCTCGCGCATCCGGCGATAAGATGGCGCCGGCGCGCGAGTGGCAGGTCGCCGCTTGCACCTGCCATGCCCGTCAGAGGCTGTGTTCGGTGCGGGCTATGATGTCATCCTGCGCATCCGGGGAGAGCGCGGCGAAGAAGATCGGGTAGATCGTCGCCACCCTCAGTTGCCTTCGGCACATCCGTCAGAGACTGTGCTCGGTACGGGCGATGATGTCATCCTGCGCATCCGGGGAGAGCGCGGTGAAGAAGATCGGGTAGATCGTCGCCACCCTCAGTTGCCTTCGGCACATCCGTCAGAGGCTGTGCTCGGTACGGGCGATGATGTCATCCTGCGCATCCGGGGAGAGCGCCGTGAAGAAGATCGGGTAGATCGTCGCCACCCTCAGTTGCCTTCGGCACATCCGTCAGAGGCTGTGCTCGGTACGGGCGATGATGTCATCCTGCGCATCCGGGGAGAGCGCGGTGAAGAAGGCGGAGTAGCCCGCCACCCGCACCACCAGATCCCGGTATTGATCGGGGTCAGCCTTGGCCGCCAGCAGGGTCTCGCGCGAGACGATGTTGTACTGCACGTGCCAGCCCTTGTGTACCTCGAAGAAGGTGCGCAGCAGGCTCATCAGCTTGGCCTTGTCCTGCTCGTTCTCCAGGCTCGCCGGGCTCAGCTTCTGGTTGAGCAGCACCCCGCCGAGGATGGCGGCGGTGGGCAGCTTGCCCAGCGAATTGAACACGGCGGTGGGGCCGAGGCGATCCGAACCCGAGGCCGGGCTGGCCCCTTCCGCCAGCGGGGTGTGGGCGTGACGGCCGTCCGGGGTGGCCTGGGTGGCCGCCCCGAAGGGCACGTTGGCGGAGATGGAGGAGGTGCCGGCGTAGTAGGTGCCGCCGATGGGACCCCGGCCGAAGCGGGTGTTGTGCAGCCCCTTGAGCTCATCGATGTAGCTCTGGTAGGCGCGCACCAGCAGCAGATCCACCTCGTCCAGATCGTTGCCGTACTTGGGGGCCGCGTGGGTGAGGCGCTGGCGCAACTGCTCCCCCGCCAGTCCGGCGAAGTCCTGCTCCAGAGCCTCGGCCAGCACCGCCTGATCGACGATGCCCTGCTCGAACACCAGCTTCTTCAGCGCCGCCAGGCTGTTGCCAAGGTTCGCTATCCCCACCTGCAGGCCTGAGACCCAGTCATAGACGGCGCCGCCCTGCTTGATGGTCTTGCCGCGCTCGATGCAGTCATTCACTAGCGTGCTGCAGAGGATGTCGTGGGCCTGCTCCTCCAGCACGCTGTCCACCACGCAGTCGATCTCGATGGACTTGCGGGTGAAGTAGCGCACCTGCTCGTCCCAGCGGGCCATCACCTCCTCGAAGGAGCCGAAGTTGCCTTGGCGCAGCGACTGGGCCTGGGGCAGGAACACCCGGCCCGTGGTGGCATCGCGGCCGCCATCCAGCGCCGCCAGCAGGATGCGGGCGAAGTTGATGAAGCTCATGCCGGTGCAGCGATAGCCCCACTTGCCGGGCACCGCTGTCTCGATGCAGCCGATGGCGGCGTAGTGGTGGGCATCCTCCACGCTCACCCCCAGCCTGATGAACTCGGGGATGACGACCTCATCGTTGTTGAAGGCCGGCATGCCGAAGCCGCAGCGGATCACCTGGATGCAGGCGTCGAGGAACGCCTCGCTCATGCCGGCATGGTAGCGCACCGAGAGGTTGGGCTGGGTCGAGCGCAGCTGGCCGCAGGACTCGAGGATGGCATAGGACAGACCGTTGACCGCGTCATGGGCCTGGCCATCGCGCCAGTTCTGGCCGCCTATGGTGACGTTCTGGTAGAGCGGGCTGCCGGCGGAGGCCTTGGAGTGGGTGCCGGAGCGGATCTTGTTCACCTCCAGCAATTTCAGCCAGCACCCTTGCAGCAGCTCGATGGCACGCTCGCGGGGCAGGGTCTCTGACAGCTCAACCTCGCGGCGATACCAGGGATAGAGGTACTGATCCATCCGGCCGAAGGAGACGGAGTGGCCGTTGGACTCGATCTGCAAGATGAGCTGGATGAAGTAGCAGAGCTGCAGCGCCTGCCAGAAGGTTTCCGGCGGCTGGTGGGCGATGCGCTCGCAGTTGGCGGCCATGGCCAGCAACTCGTTGCGACGCTCTGTACGGGATTCACTCTCGGCCATCTCGCGGGCCAGGGTGGCGTAGCGCTCTATCTGATCGCTCACCGCATCGAGCGTGATGGCCACCGCCTGCAGGAACTGCTCGCGCCGCAGATCCGCCCAGTCGGCGAGATCGAGCCGGGTGCGCCGCTCGGCCACCCGCGCCTTGACCCCGGCCAGCCCCTTGGCGAGCAACTCCTCGAAGTTGACCGCGAGGTGGGCATCCCCCGAGGTCATGTTGCCCTCGGCCTTGATGATGCCACTCTCCAGCAGCGCCTTCTGCTCGTCGGTGAAGATGCCGAGGCAGCGATCCTGCACTGTCTGGCCGCGCCAGAAGGGGGTGAGGGCGTGAATGGTCGCCTTGTCGGCTTCGCTCACCGCAAAGCCGGCGCCGGGCCTGTCCGCCAGCTCGTCTATCTCCTTCTCAATCCAGCCCACCGTGTACTCGGGGAAGAGCGGGGCTCCGCGCACCTGGCTCGCCTGGTTACCGACGATCAGCTCGTCGTGCTTGATCCAGATGCTGCGCTCCTTGAGGTGGTGAGCCAGCGCCAGGGCGCGGCGCACCGGCAGCGGCCGGGCCAGGTGCGCCTGATAGGCTTGCGTGTAGTGGCGGGCGCGCTCGGTGCAGACCGGCGGCTGGACTATGTGGATCAGGCTCTCCTTGTGGGCGCGGATCCGGGGGCTGAGGGTATTCAGGTCGAGCTGGGTCATGATCTTATCCTCGGGTGACAGGGGTCAGCCCCTGACGTTGGGCGTAGGCGTGGGCAAAGTGGAGCAGATCGGGGTCATCGAGCGGTGTGTCCGGCGCCAGGTAGGGCTGGTCCAGCAGGGCATATTTGCCCATCCCCAGGGTGTGATAGGGCAGGAAGTGGATCTCCCGGACGGTCGCCAGGCTGGCGGCGGTGTCGACTATGGCCGCGATGCTGTCGCTGTCGGCATTGAAGCCCGGAATGAGGGGCACCCGGATCTGCAGCGGGATGCCACGCTTGGCGAGGCGCCTGAGGTTGTCCAGCACCAGCGCCACCTTGCCACGAGTCCATTCGAAGAAGCGCGCCTGGTCGAGGTGCTTGAGATCGGCCAGCACCAGATCGAGATGGGGGAGGCTCGGCTCAATCTGCCGCCAGGGCACATGCAAGCAGCTCTCCACCGTGGTGTGCAGCCCTTCTGCCTTGCAGGCTCGCAAGAGATCGCGAGCGAGTTCGGGTTGCATGAAGGGTTCGCCCCCGGACAGCGTCACCCCACCGCCACTGCGCTCGAAGAAGGGGCGGTCTCGCAGTATGTCGCTCATCAGATCATCCAGGCTCTGCTCCTGGCCGCACACCCTGAGCGCCTCGCTCGGGCAGCATGTCCGCAAGGATGCCAGCTTGTCCCTGCCGAGCCGGCGGCGATCGATGCAGAGGGCCTCGTCCTGGCGGCGGATGGCCGACGGGCAGGCGCGCTGGCAGAGATCGCACCCCGCGAGGCAGAGCCTTGGATCGAACAGCAGATCCGGTGTGGGGGAGCGGCTCTCCGGGTTCTGGCACCAGCGACAGGCCAGGGAACAGCCCTTGAGGAATACCAGGGTTCGGATGCCGGGACCATCGTGGGTCGAGTAACGTTGAAGGTCGAAAATCATACCGCCTCCTTTTGATTGGCATGATAACAACCTTCATTCGTAAGCTGTTTTGATTTTGATCAACTAAACGAAGGGCGTAACTTCGCTAGAATGGTGACAGTTTGAACAGCCTGTAGAGGAGTCAGATATGGAGCTTTATCTCGATACCGCCGATGTGGCGGCGGTGCGTCGCTGGTCCAGGATACTGCCGCTGGCCGGAGTCACCACCAACCCGTCCATCGCCGCCGCCGGGGGCTTGCCGCTAAGAGAATTGCTGCCGGCCTTGCGCGAGGTGCTGGGGCCCAAGGCGCGGCTGTTTGCCCAGGTGATGGCCAAGAGCGAGACCGAGATGGTGCGCGAGGCGTTCGCCCTGCGTGAGCTGGACCCGGATCTGGTGATCAAGATCCCGGTCTGCGCAGAGGGGTTGGCGGCCATCAAGAGCCTGACCGCCAACGGCGTGCCGACCCTGGGTACCGCCGTCTACACCCCGCTGCAGGGGTGGCTGGCGGCCCAGGCAGGCGCCGAATATGTGGCCCCCTATGTCAACCGGCTGGATGCCCAGGGCGGTGACGGCATCGCCACGGTGCGGGAGTTGCAGCAACTGCTGGCGCTGCACGCCCCCGGCAGCAAGGTGCTGGCGGCCTCCTTCCGCACCCCGCGCCAGGCGCTGGACTGCCTGCTGGCGGGTTGCCAGTCCATCACCCTGCCGCTCGACGTGGCCGAGCAGATGCTGAGCGTGCCGGCGGTAGATGCGGCGCTCGCGAAGTTCGATCAGGATTGGCAACGGGCGTTCGCCTGAGGTCCACGACAGGCGTGAGTGAGGATCGAGGCGGGGCAGGAGGGTGGACTAAGCTAGTAGGAGAGCGCCCGATTTGATGGGCGGGTACCGATGGCTGACTGGAGGTGTCCCATGAGCGACCATACCCTGCTGCCCCATGGTGAGGATCTGCGCCGCGCCGTACGCTGGCTCAGCGAACACCATGAACACGACATCCGGGCCATCGAAGAGGCCTGCGTCCGTTTCGATCTCTCCCCGCTGGACGAGGAGTTCCTCCTCCGCTATTGCCGCGAGCAGGCACCGGAGTCTCAGATCCGCTAGACGAAGTGGGCGAGGTCGATCCCGTACTCCTTGGGATCCACCGTGCTCTCTATGCTCTCCTGGCCCCCGTTTCTGGCGAGATCCAGCCACTGCACCTCGAGGTAGTGGCGCTGGGTGGCGTGGTAGATCACCTTCACCACCGGTTTGAGCGGCTCCTTCGCATTGCGCTGCATGACGATGGCCAGCCGCTGGTTGGAGAGCTGCACCAGGGTGCCGACCGGGTAGACTCCCATGCACTTGATGAAGCGGGTCACCAGCGCCCGATCGAAGTGGTGATCGGCCCCCTTGAGCAGGATCCGGAACGCCTGGGTTGGCTGCATCCCCTGCTTGTAGACCCGGTCCGCCGTCACCGCATCATAGACATCGACGATGCCGCTCATGCGGGTGTAGAGGGAGAGCTGCTCCCCCTTCAGGTGGCGAGGATAACCGCTGCCGTCGAGCCGCTCATGGTGATTGGCGGCCACCTCCAGCATGGTGGGGGTGATGCCGGCCGTCGCGAGCAGGATCTCGGCGCTGTGCACCACGTGCTGGCGCATCACGCCAAACTCCTCGTCCGTCAGCTTGCCCGGCTTGTTGAGCACCTCGTCCGGCGTCATGATCTTGCCCACGTCGTGCAGCAGGCCACCCAGGGTCAGCTCCTTGAGCACGTCGCGCTCCAGCCCCAGGTAGCGGCCGAAGTTGGCCAGCAGTATGGCCACGTTCATGGAGTGCTCCATCAGGTAGGCATCCTTGGCCCGGATCCGGGCCAGGCAGAGCATGGCGTCGCCGTGGCTGAACATGGTGTCCACCATCTCTTCGGCGACCGTCGCGAGCGGTGTGATGTCGATGGGTTCTCCCGCCTTGAGCTGGCGAATGAACTTGCCTTGCAGCTCGCGGGCCTCCTGGTAGAGGCGGCGGATCTTGAGTTCGCGGCCTTCGCCGCTGGCGCTGCCACTCGGGCGTGGGGAGGAGGGGGAGACGGGGTCGGGGGTGATGATCTGCTCGATGCCCGCCAGCTTGCTGCGGGAGAGATCCAGCTGCACCGTGATGACGCCACGCCGCACTAGGGATTCGATCTGCTTGCGGTTCGTGACCAGCCCCATCTGGGCTATTTCCATGGCGCCGGTCTGGCTGGTGATGGCGATCACATACATGCCGGGTTGCAGCTGGTTGACGGGGATGACGGGATGAGGTGTGCTCGACTTCATACGGCTTCCTGACATTATTATTATGGGTAACCTGGGTCCTCGGTCTGCAGTCTACCACCGGCCATCGGTCCCGTCATGGCCACATGCGACTACCCACCCCGCTTATTGCTGGCGTTGTCGGGCTCGGCCTATATAATGACGCCCCTTTCATGATGGACTCTGAGGTTGTGCATGCGGCTCGATAAGTTTCTTTGCGATTGTTCCGATTTGACCCGTTCCCAGGCGGGCAGGCTGATCCGTCAGGGTGAGGTGATGGTGGACGGGATCCTGGTCAAGCAGCCCGCGTTCCACATCAATGAGCAGAGCCAGGTGGAGTTCGATGGGGTCATGCTCACCCTGGATCAGCGCAATCGCTACTTCATGCTGCACAAACCGGAAGGCTACGTCTGCTCCAACGAGGATCCGGATCATGCCACCGTCTTCCAGTTGCTGGATGAACCGGCCATGGGCAAGCTGCACGTGGTGGGCCGGCTCGATCTCGACACCACAGGGCTGGTGCTGATCACCGACGACGGTCAGTGGTCCCACCGCATCACCTCGCCCCGCCACGAGTGCGCCAAGACCTACCATGTCTGGCTGGCCGATCCCGTGAGCCCGGACGCCATCTCGCTGTTTGCCGACGGGGTATTCCTGCGCAACGAGGACGACAAGACCCGCCCCGCCCAGCTCGAGCTGCTGGGTGAGTGCGAGGCGCGGCTGACCATCCACGAGGGCAAGTATCACCAGGTGAAGCGGATGTTTGCCGCCATCGGCAACAAGGTGGTCCGGCTGCATCGGGAGCGGATCGGGGGGCTGAGCCTAGACGAAGAGTTGGCACCGGGTGAATACCGTGAGCTGACCGAGGATGAGATTGCCCAGTTCTGAAGGGAGTTAGTCGGCATCTGCTAGGCGCTGAACCTGGCCGGATGCCGGTCTGCGAGCCGCTCACCGCCAGCCTCTTCGAGACTGGCGTGAGGGGCGTTAGGGGCCGCTGATGCCCAGCACCAGGGCCGTGCCCAGGGTGGCCAGCAGGGCGCCGGCCCAGGCCGCAAGGGCGGGACGCTGGCCCGAATGCCACCACAGCAGGGGCAGCAGTATGACCGGGGTGGTGGAGGAGAGGATCGCCACCATGCCCACCTCACCCTGACGCAGGGCGACCAGGATCAGCGTCATCCCCAGGGCCATCGCCAGGAAGCCGTTGATGCCTATCATCCCCAGCACCCGCCGGTTGATGGGGTTGTGCGGCAGGGCGAGCGGCACCCGCAGCACCCGCAGCACGCAGTGTGCCAGCAGGGCGCTGCCCATGCGGATGCCGGAGGCACTCACCGCATCCACCCCGCTCATCATCACGGGTTTGGCGATGATGGCGCCGAGGCTCTGACACAGGGCCGCGGTCAGGCCCAGGGCGATGCCGACGGCGAGGTGGCCACGCACCTGTTCCCATTCGTGGTGTTGCTGGTTGCCGCGCCGTCCGAACAGGATGGCGAGCATGACGCCGGCCAGCACCAGCAGTGCCCCCAGCAGACGCCAGCCGCCGAGTCGTTCACCGAACAGCCAGAGCCCGAGCAGGGCGGAGAAGAGCGCGTGGCAGGAGAACAGCAGGCCACTGCGGCGCGGTCCCAACCGGTTCATGCAGGCGAACAGGGCGGTATCGCCGATGAAAATGCCGATGAGCCCCGACAGGGCCAGCAGGGGCAGGGCGCTCTCGGTGAGGGTCTGCCAGCCGCCTGTGGCCAGGCTGGCGCTCCCCAGCATCAGGCTGACCAGGAACATCCGCCAGCGACTGTAGGCAAAGGCCCCCAGGTGGCGGGCCGGTTTGACCGAAATCAGGGCGGCGATCGCCCATAAACTGGCCGCTGCCAGCGCCAGCCACTCGTAGCCCATAAAGATCCCTGAAAATGTAGCTAGAAAGACGGGTCAGGCTGCTGTCAGCGCCTGCCATCCGTACTGCATAAAAACACCTGAAAAAAAACAGCCCGAAAGACTCCATCTCTTCGGCAAGCCCGATACAATACGGGCCGTCTTCGGGGATAACAAGCGCGGCATCATGCATTCCTGTCGAGGCGCGCCGCCGGCCTTCCCCTGTTTGCAGTCCATAGAATTGAATGAGGTTTGTCATGCTTTACCGTTTTGCCCCTCGGCCGGCCCGTCGCTGGTGCTCCCCCTTGCTGCTCGGCCTGCTGCTGACCCCGCCACTGCACGCGACCCAGGTCGTGCAACAGCCGCCGCTGGCGGATCGCCAGACTCTGGTCAAGGGCAACGGGGCCGAGCCGGAGTCCCTCGATCCGGCCCAGATCCGCACCGGCTTCCCGGGCGAGGTGGTGCTGGTGGACCTGTTCGAGGGGTTGGTGAGCGAGGATGGCCAGGGCAAGATAGTGCCGGCCCAGGCCCAGCGCTGGGAGACCAGCAAGGATGGGCTGGAGTGGCGCTTCTTCCTGCGCCCGCAGCTCAAGTGGTCCAACGGTGAGCCGCTCAGGGCGCAGGACTTCGTCTATGCCTGGCGGCGGCTGCTGGATCCGGCGCAGGCCTCCCCCTCCGCCGGCTTGCTGCTGGCCACCGGCATCAACAATGCCCAATCCATCTATGCCGGGGCGCTCGATCTCAATGCGCTGGGGGTGGTGGCCGAGGGCGATCAGATCCTCAAGGTGACGCTGGAGCGGCCCGTGCCCTACTTCCTGCAGCTCATCAGCCAGCGCCCCTTCGTGCCGGTCAACGAGCAGGCGGTGGCCAAGTTCGGCAAGCAGTGGACCCAGCCCGGCAAGCTGGTCAGCAACGGTGCCTACAAGCTGGTGAACTGGGTGCCGAACGAGCGCATCGAGGCCGAGCGCAATGCCCAGTACTGGGACGATGCTCATACCCGGATCCAGCGGGTGACCTATCTGCCACTCGCCTCCCAGCACGCCGAGCGGCTGCGCTACGAGGCGGGGGAGATCCAGCTCACCAACAAGGTGGCGCTGGAGTATTACCAGAAGACCAGGCAGGAGACCCCGGAGCGGATCTGGGGCCTGCCGCTGCTGGGCACCTATCTCTACACCTTCAACCTGCGCCGCCCCGAGCTGCAGGACGTGCGGGTGCGCCAGGCGCTCGCCATGACCATAGACCGCCACCTGCTGACCGAGAAGGTCAGCGGCCAGGGCGAGCAGCCCGCCTGGTCCCTGCTGCCCGGCATGCCGGGTTATGAGGCATTGAGGTCCGAGCTATCGCTGCAGGATCAGCCGACCCGGCTGGCCAGGGCGACCGCCCTGCTGACGGAGGCGGGCTACAACAGCGCCCATCCCCTCAAGCTGACGCTGACCTACAACACCTCGGAGAATCACAAGAAGCTGGCGCTGGCGGTGGCCTCCATGTGGAAGCCGCTGGGGGTGAGCGTCGAACTCAACAATATGGAGTGGAACGCCTATCAAGTGGCCAAAGACAGCGGCGACTTCATGCTGGCCCGCTCCTTCCTGTTTGGTGACTACGTGGAGCCTTCCTCCATGCTCAACAGCTTCCGCTGCCAGGATCCCCAGAACGAGAGCGGCTACTGCAACCCGGCCTTCGACGGCTTGTTGCAGCAGGCAGCGGACACCCTGGATGGCACAGTCCGGACCGGACTCTACCGCCAGGCCGAGCAGCTGCTGATGGACGAGATGCCCGCCATCCCTGTCTATCACTACAACCAGATGCGGCTGGTGGATCCCAGCCTGCGCGGCCTGCCGAGCCGCAACCTGAAGGGCGCCATCGCCACCAAGGATCTCTATTTCAGCCAGCCATGAGGAACGAGAGATGAAGATAGCCATTATCTCCGACATACACGGCAGCCTCAGCGCCCTGGAGCGGGTGCTGGCGCAGCTTGCCCCCTGGCAGCCGGATCACTACCTGCTGCTCGGGGATCTGCTCAACCACGGCCCGCGTAATCCGGTCCCCGAGGGCTATGATCCCGCCGCCGTGGCCGAGCGGCTCAATCTGTTGGCGCCTCAAATCATGGCGGTGCGGGGCAACTGTGATTCGGAGGTGGATCAGATGCTGTTGCACTTCCCCCTCACCGCGCCTTACAACCAGCTGCTGGTGGATGAGCGGCGCTGGTTCGTCAGCCACGGTCACCTCTACCGCCCCGGCGAGGTGCCCTTGCCGGCGGGCAGCCTGTTCATCAGCGGCCACACCCATGTTCCTGTGCTGCAGCGGGAAGGGGCGCTGGTGCTGATGAATCCGGGATCCATCTGTTTTCCGAGAGGGGCGCTGGCGGCGAGCTACGGCTGCTATGAGCAGGGCGTCATGCGCATTCATGCCTGCGCCGACGGTGCCGAGCTGATGCGACTGGTGCTGTGAAACGCTAAAACGGGTGAGAAGAGGGGGAGGGTATTACGCCTTGATGCCCTGGGAGCGGGTGCCGGAGCGGGTGTTGCCCTTGGCGTCATAGGTCAGGGAGTTTCTGTCCCTCAGCTTGCTGAGGAAGCTGGCCAATCGACGGTTGGAGACGATGCTGAGCTCCAGCAGCCGACCGTTGAGGTCATTCTGCTCCTGGCAGGCGTCCAGCTTGGTCTGCAATGAGTGCAACTGGGCGGGGAAGGCACTGAGCTGTTGCCGCAGATCGGGCAGCTCGGCCAGGCTCTTGTCCAGCGCTTCTATGGTGGCAAGCAGTTGCTGCTTGCGCTCGGCCAGGGCCGGCAAGGCCAGGGCCTGATGTTGTTTGAGCAGGTCAAACTCCTCCGCCAGCAGCGCTTGCATCTGGGAGAGGTACTCGTTTTGGGCGTGCAGCAGTGAAGGCAGGTCCATCATCCCAGACGCTTGTCCAGGTCGGCTTCAAAACTGAACATCTTCTTGGCCACGGCTTCGCTGTCGACCTTGTACTCCCCGCTGGCCACGGCCTTCTTCAGGCTCTCGATGCGGCTTTCGTTGCCGGTCGAGACGGTGTTGAGGGTTTTCTGCATCTGTTGCAATTGCTGCGCCTCGCTGGTCAAGGAGACAGAGTCGGTCTTGACGGTTGCCGCACGGTTGCCTTCGGCCGAAGTCGTGGATTTGGTCGCACCCTGGCTGGTCGCCGTATTCTGCAACCGGTTGTTTGCCAAGTTGTTGATATTGTTGATAGCCATACGGTTTACCTTCGTCTGCTTTGCTGTTCGCTTACCTGTTTATCGGTGACGGCGGTCAGAACTTTAGAAAAAAATTGCTGCATTAATACAACAATCAGAATGGGACCACCACAGTCCCAACGGCCGTGACCTTGCCCTGTACCGGTCTGCCTGAGCGAATGTTAACAAGCCTGATCATGTCTCCGAAGCTGCCATCTTGCAAGGCTCGGGCCATGGTTTTGATCTGCATGCTGCTGTTTTCCGCGCTCAGGGTGACCTGATCCCCCTTGCAGACCACGCAGACCTGGGTGAGCCGAATGGGCTGGCCCGGTTTGAGCTCACGCTTGCTGCGCACCCCGATGAGGGGGGCGGGGTCGCTGAGATAGTCACCGCGGATCAGGGTCTGATCCTGATAGGCCAGGGTCAGCATGGCTTCGCTCAGTATGTCCCCCTTGGCCACTGGGGCTGCGACCGTGACATAGGGTTTCTGGATGCTGACCCGCACCGGCAGGTAGAGATCCCAGGGCGCGGCGCCCTCGCACTTGAGATAGACGGTGGTGTTGCGGCGGATCTCCATCCTGGCGGGGAGGGAGATGGTCAGGCCATCCTCGCAGCGGTTGAGGGGGAGCCGCTCATCGATAGAGGCGGCCTGTACCTCGGCCTGGGCATCGAGGGGGACCTCCAGCTGGTCGAGTACGAACGCCTGTGCCTGCTCTTGCAGATATTGAGTGACCTCGGACGCCATGGCGTGAGAGAGGCTGCAAAACGGCAGTAAGATGAGGAAAAGTCTACTAATCATTTTCGTGTGCCGGCCGATAGGTTGTTCACGTATACCACCGTATTTAACTATGCTTGCTGCGTTTGTCGCAGGATCCGGTTGTCGAGACGGCGATGGTCTGACGCAAGCCAACACGCATGCATGATTAGTGCCAAGCGTTTTTTAGGGAGTGTTTATGGCGAGTATTCTTGACTCGGTCAACCAACGGACCCAGCTGGTGGGACAAAACAGACTGGAGCTGTTGCTGTTTCGTCTCAACGGACGTCAAAGATTTGGCATCAACGTCTTCAAGGTGCGCGAGGTGCTGCAATGCCCGCCCTTGACCATTATGCCCAAGCTGAACTCCAGTGTGCGGGGGGTGGCCCACATCCGTGGCCAGACCATCTCGGTGATCGATCTCAGCATGGCGATGGGCAAGCGCCCGATCCAGGATCTGAGCAAGTGCTTCATCATCATCTCCGAGTACAACCGCTCCATTCAGGGCTTCCTGGTGCACTCGGTCGAACGCATCATCAACATGAACTGGGAGTCCATCCTGCCGCCCCCCAAGGGCGCCGGTCGCATCAACTACATGACCGCGGTCACCGAGGTGGATGGCGAACTGGTGGAGATCCTGGACGTGGAGCGGATCCTCAACGAGATCTCGCCGGTCTCGACCGAGGTGAGTGCCGAGCTGGTGGAAGCCAGCGTGGAGCGCAATCCTCACGGGCGCCCGGTGCTGGTGGCCGATGACTCCTCGGTGGCGCGCAAGCAGGTACAGCGGGCACTCGAGGCGATCGGGGTGCAGTGCGTGCTGGCCAAGGATGGGCGCGAGGCCCTCAACATGCTGCTGGAGATGGTCAAGCTTGGGCCCATCAAGGATCAGATTGCGCTGGTGATCTCCGACATCGAGATGCCCGAGATGGACGGCTATACCTTCACCGCCGAGATCCGTAACAATCCCAATCTCAAGGACTTGCATGTTATCCTGCACACCTCTCTGAGTGGGGTGTTCAATCAGGCCATGGTGCAGAAGGTCGGAGCGAACGATTTCATTGCCAAATTCCAGCCGGATGAATTGGCCAAGGCCGTACAAGGCGCTCTCTAATAAAGAAGAACTAACTGCATGAAGACACTGTCGGACGACTTATACAAACAATTCAGCCATTTTCTGGCGCTGCAGAGCGGCATAGTGCTGGGTGACAACAAACAGTATCTGGTCAAGAGCCGTCTGTCGCCCTTGATGGCTCGGTTTGGTATCGAGAGTCTGTCTGAACTGGTGACGCGGGCGATGAATGTGCGTGAGCGGGACCTGAAGATGGCCGTGGTCGATGCCATGACCACCAATGAAACCCTGTGGTTTCGTGACTCCTATCCGTTCCAGCTGCTGAGTGACAAGATCTTCCCCGAATTGGGCAAGAGCGGCCGCCCGATCAAGATCTGGTCCGCCGCCTCCTCCTCGGGGCAGGAGCCTTACTCCATCGCCATGATAGCGCTGGAGCAGCAAGTCAAACGGCCGGGCACCTTGCCGGGCGGGGTGCAGATAGTGGGGACCGACATCTCCAGCACCATGCTCAACCAGTGCAAGGAGGGGGTCTATGACAGCCTGGCCCTGGCGCGGGGGCTCTCGCCCGAGCGCAAGAAGCTGTTCTTCGAGCCGCACGGCGACAACAAGATGCGGATCTCGGAGCGTGTCAGAAAATTGACCAGTTTCCGGCCGCTGAACCTGCTGGAGAGCTACAGCCTGCTCGGCAAGTTCGACATCATCTTCTGCCGCAACGTGCTCATCTACTTTGCCCCCGAGGTAAAGTCCAAGATCCTCAACCAGTTCGCCGCCAGCCTCAATCCTGGCGGCTACCTGATGCTGGGGGCCTCGGAGTCCCTGGCCGGCCTCACCGACAAGTTCGAGATGGTCCGCTGCAACCCCGGCATCGTCTACAAAGTCAAATAATCCCCCTCTAGTCCCTCTTTGGCACACCTCTTGCTAAACATTCGTCAAGCAGGAGGTGTGCTATGGCAATTTCATTCGACAAGGCATTTGGTGTTCATCAATACACGCTGAGCGTTCGCGCCAAGCGTGCGGAGGTGCTATCCAGCAACATTGCCAACGCGGACACCCCAGGCTTCAAGGCCAGGGACATCAACTTCTCCCAGGCGTTGCAGGATGCCCAGAGCCAGCAAGGGTTCGGGCTGGCCACCACCAGCGAGAAGCATTTCGCCCTGCAGATGGATGCCCCGGGGGCGACCCAGTACCGCAACCCGCTGCAACCCGATACCGGTGACGGCAATACCGTGGACGTGCAGCAGGAGCGCAGCGAATTCCTGCGCAACAGCCTCGAGTACCAGGCCTCCCTCGAATTTATGAACAGCAAGATAAGCGGCCTGCTCAAGGCGTTGAAAGGAGATCAGTGATGAGTTTGTTCAAGGTCTTTGACATTGCAGGCTCAGCCATGAGCGCGCAATCCGTCCGCCTCAACACGGTCGCCAGCAACATGGCCAACGCCGACAGCGTCAGCTCCAGCGTGGAAAAAACTTACCACGCCCGGCGGCCAGTCTTTGCCGCCCAGCTGGATCAGGCCATGTCCGACAAGCAAGCCTCGGTCGGGGTGGATGTGAAAGGCATAGTGGAGAGCGATGCGCCGCTGCTCAAGGAGTACAACCCCAGTCACCCGATGGCGGACAAGGACGGCTTCATCTTCAAGCCCAACGTCAACATGGTGGAGGAGATGGCGGACATGATCGCCGCCTCCCGCAGTTACCAGACCAACGTTCAGGTCGCCGATGCGGCCAAGAAGATGCTGCAGCAGACGCTCGGCCTCGGCAAGTCCTGACACTGAGGGTTGATTATCCATGACAGAGACCTATGACAGCTTGCCGGGCATCGATAATCAGCCCACCCGACACCGGGTTTGGCAATCCTTGAAAAGAAGGCGGTGATTCAATGGCAGATACCTATGACAGCCTGCTTGGCGTCAACCGGGCTTCGGCAAACCAGACCAGTACGGGCAATACCACGACCCCGAAAAAGGAGCTGGATCAGGCCTCCTTCCTGAAGCTGCTGACCATGCAGCTCTCCTATCAGGATCCCTTCAAGCCGGTGGACAACGCCCAGATGTTGTCCCAGATGACTTCGATGTCGACCTCGGAGGGGATCAGCAGCCTCTCTACCCAGATGGGCAGCCTCAACAGCCTGATGACCTCCAGCCAGGCGCTGCAGGCGTCGGCGCTGGTGGGCCAGAGCGTACTCATCCCCTCCAACACCGGCTATCTGGAGAAGGGTGGGTCCGTCTCCGGCATGATCGCCACCGGCGACGGCGCCAGCAACCTCAAGGTGACGGTGAAGGACGAGAGCGGTCAGGTCGTCAAGGAGTTTGCCATCGAGGGCGAGAAGAAGGGCAACGTGGCCTTCGAGTGGGACGGCAAGGACAAGGACGGCAACCTGGCCAAGAGCGGCAAATACCAGATCGAGATCCACGGCACAGTGAATGGCAAGTCGGAGGCTATCCCGGCACTGGCCTACGCCCAGGTCGAGAGCGTCACCCTCGGCACCAGCACCAACCCCAGCACCCTCAAACTCAAGGGCCTGGGTGGCATCTATCTGACCGACGTATTGGAAATTGGCGGGACGAACGGCAAGTCGACCACGACCCCGGACTCGACCTCTAAAGCAGTGATCTAAGGAGATAAAGACATGTCATTCAACAATGCCCTCAGCGGCATCAATGCGGCTCAAAAAGACCTGAACGTCACCGCGAACAACATTGCCAACGTCAATACCACCGGCTTCAAGGAGTCCCGCGCCGAGTTCGCGGATGTTTACGCCAACTCCATCTTCGTCAATGCCAAGACTCAGGTCGGCAACGGGGTCGCAACGGGGGCGGTAGCACAGCAGTTCCACCAAGGGGCGCTGCAATTTACCAACAACGCGCTGGATCTCGCCATCCAGGGCAACGGCTTCTTCGTCACCTCGGACGGGATGAACAGTCTGGATCGCACCTACACTCGCTCAGGGGCCTTCAAGCTTAACGAAAACAGCTATATGGTCAGCAACTCCGGCGGCTACCTGCAGGGCTACGAGACCAACGCCGACGGTACCCCCAAGGCGGTCAGCATTAGTGCGACCAAGCCAATCCAGATCCCGGACAAGGCCGGTGAACCCGTCCAGACATCCCAGGTCAATGCCGGCTTCAACCTGCCGTCCGATGCCAAGCCACAGGCAGTGGGCAATGGTGCCGCGGATGCTTCCAAGTTTGACCGCACGGATTTGAACACCTACTCCTCCTCCACTTCCGTGATTGCTTACGACTCTCTGGGTGAACCCCATACCATCACCCAGTACTTCGTGAAAGAAGCAGACCCGGCTGACACGACCAAGGCGGCGGTACCGACTGCCTGGCGCATGTACCTCTATAAAGGTGACCAGCCCATCGACATCGTGGGGGGCACGGCCACCACCATGGCCACTGGCGTTAGCCAGGCTCCCCTGAGCGCCAAGGTGACCTTCGATGCTTCCGGCAAGATGGTGACCCCGACCACCCCGGCGGTCATCAAGACGGAAGCACTGGGAACACCGGGTGCCGGCATCATCACCAATGGCGCCGACGGCACCCAGCAGATCGAGTTCAAGTTCGGCACCGTGACTCAGTACGCCTCACCGTTCGAAGTCAACAAGTTGACCCAGGATGGTTCCACCGTCGGTCGCCTGACCAAGGTCGAGATTGGGGCGGACGGTATCGTCTCCGCTACTTACAGCAATGCGACCACGGTCAAGGTGGCCATGGTGGCCGTGGCCAAGTTTGCCAACTCCCAGGGGTTGACCCAGATAGGAGACACCTCCTGGCGTCAGTCCATGCTCTCCGGTGATGCCTTGCCGGGCACCCCGAACACCGGCACCTTTGGTTCCATCAAGTCCTCGGCGCTGGAGCAGTCCAACGTGGACTTGACCACCGAGCTGGTGGACCTTATCACCGCCCAGCGTAACTTCCAGGCCAACTCCCGTTCCCTGGAGGTCAACACCTCGCTGCAGCAGAGCATATTGCAGATCCGCTAACCCATTAGCTGGTTGTAGCTTGTAAAGGGGCGCTTCGGCGCTCCTTGTCATCTGGGCTCAGGGCAAACACGCTGTCACTTTTTCCCCTGTAATACTGCTGATAATTCATAGTGATACTATTTTTATTTTTGTGAGTAGAAGGGTGATACCAATCCGCAGTTGGTTACCTCTCGCCGTTCAACCTGAGTGACACACTTATTATCTGAATCCCTGCTTTATGGACAGCGCGTCATTTTTCCCTAGAAACAGTTATGGATTAGCCAAGGTGTAGCATTATTAGGAACAGATATTTAGTCCCATATCTCTGAAAATAAAAATAGCCACTCATAATTATTTCTAATACAGAGTGACTATTGCATACAGAAAATATCATGAAGTAGCGAGAAGTTTAGTTAATTTTACCTATCGCTCTGATTCCATTATCTTCGCAGAAATCATAACCATCGCAGTATTGAACTTGATAGATATACTCCTTGCTTGAGTTCAAGGCATTTTCAGTAGAATTGATGTCGATATAATCCTCATTGTCTGCACCGACACGAGCTAGCTCTATAAACTTGTGATCTTGTGGGGCGCCAATGTTTTCGGCTCTAGATATCCGAGTGTATTTATGATGGCGTATGATGCTAGCGGTGTTATCTGAATTGTGCCAAGACAACTGAATCTCACTGTTGAGGTCACTGCTAGCCTTTAGTTGGGTAAGGGGGTTAAGTTTAGGGAACTGTACTTTTATATTCGTTAAATTGGATTGTTCTGAAATTCGGAGTCTATGACTGGTTAATGCGTCGAATGAGGCGATGCTGTTGCCACATAATGAAAAGTACTTTGGTATGAATCCAGTATACCGAGGTTGGTCGCTACCATCATAAAACCTCATCGATAATTGAGTCGCGCCGCTGGAATAAACTGTAGCTTTTTCAATGTTTTTTGATTGAGATAGCATATAATTATCTGGAGATGAATTTGCTCCCACAGAAAATTCCATAAACGTGTAGGAATTATACTCTGCTGGTTGATTGATGTCATTGGTTCCTCGTAGTGAATAGCTACGATACTTTGGGTTAGAACCCATGCTTGACAACATGCCTATACGACCAGCAGATGCACCCCCTTCAGCATTAGGACCGGTATCATTGAAATTGTGACCAACAAGCAAGCTTGAACCTTCAGGTACATTTAAACGATACATTTGGCAACCAGAGTAAATGCCTTCATATGCTAAAGTTGCAGCGTGGTTAATAACAGGCTGATTAGCTAGAGCTGAAGAGGAAAGCAGGATAAAAGAGGAGGCTAAAATACATTTCATGAGAAGGTATCCATAATCAAAAGGAGTGCAGTATAAATCAATTAAGCTCCACTTGGTGCCCCTTGTTGGGGGTTGACTTATTTTTATTATTTCGTTTAAGTGGCCATTTTTAATGGAGTCAACATCCTTTCAAAAACAACATCTGAGTGGCAATATTGCCCAAATTCGCCATTGAAACGTTATTCAACAAGGCCCGAGCGATCGCTACAGTCGGTGTAGTACAGACCTCATCCTCGTCGACCATGGTGTGCTTGGTGAAGCCAGTTGTTCATGGCATCGGTATTCAAAGAAGTAACGGATGAGTGGCGAGATGAAATCACCCCGCTTGAAATCCAGTATGAGAATACGATCACGGCCTTTGACAAATGGCCATGAAACACACCCGTCCCCAGCGCAGTGGCATGGGTACCTAATTTTATAGCCACCCCATTTTTACTTTTGCTATTTAAAGAAGCGCTGCCATAGAGTGGGTGAGCTAGCTGTCAACAAGACCTGCCGTTTTTTGCTCTTTTTCTCTCGTCTTCTCTCGTTTCTATTTGTTCTTGGCATCCAACTTGCAGTCGTTCCCCCAGAGTCATCAGTTTGACGGAGGATCCCATGGATCACCTGCTTTACATCGCCATGTCCGGGGCCAAGGAGAACATGAACAGCCTGGCTGTGCGTGGCAACAACCTGGCCAACGCCAACACCATCGGCTTCAAGTCTGACTTCGAGCAGGCGCGCAGCATGCAGGCGTTTGGCGAAGGCTTGCCCTCGCGGGTGTTCGCCATGACCGAGCGACCGGGTCAGAACCTGCAGCACGGCATGCTGATGACCACGGGGCGGGATCTTGACGTCGCCGTCGACGGACCCGGCTGGATTGCGGTGCAGGATCCCAAGGGGGGCGAGGCCTATACCCGCATGGGCAACCTGCAGCTGAATGCGGCCGGCAACCTGCAGACCTCGACCGGGCTCAACGTGGTGGATGACGGTGGCCAGCCCATAGTGATGCCGCTGCCGATGGAGAAGATCGAGATCAACCGTGACGGCACCATCAGCGGCCGCCCGGAAGGGGCCGCCCCCAACCTGGCGGAGGACTACCAGCGCATCAAGCTGGTCAAGCCGCCGGCGGATGCGGTGGAGAAGGGCCAGGATGGCTTGTTCCGCCGCAAGGATGGCCAGAGTGAGGCCGCCTCCGCCGAGGTCGGCCTGCTGGCGGGTTCGCTGGAGGGCAGCAACGTCAACGTGGTCGACGAGATGACCAACCTCATTCGCTTGCAACGTCAGTTTGAAACTCAGGTCAAGATCATGAAGACCGCCGAGGAAAACGACGAGGCCCAAACCCAGCTGCTGCGTATCAGCTAATCAAGGAGCATTAAATGAATCCTGCACTCTGGATCAGCAAGACCGGCCTCGATGCCCAGCAGACCAACATCTCGGTCACCTCGAACAACCTGGCGAACGCCAGCACCGTCGGCTACAAGAAGGCCCGCGCCATCTTCGAGGACCTGCTCTATCAGAACATCAACCAGCCGGGTGGCCGCTCCTCGGCCGACACCGAGCTGCCCTCCGGCCTGATGCTGGGGGCGGGGGCCAAGGTGGTCGCCACCCAGAAGAACCACAGCCAGGGCAACGTGCAGACCACGGACAACTCCCTGGATCTGATGATCAGCGGCCGCGGCTACTTCGAAATCCAGCTGCCCGATGGCAGCGCGGCCTACACCCGCAACGGCCAGTTCACTCTCAACGACGAGGGCACCATAGTCACCCCGGGCAATGGCTACCCGCTGCAGCCCGAGATCCAGATCCCCGAGAACGCCCAGAGCGTGACCGTGGGGGAGGATGGTCAGGTGTCGGTGCAGCTGAAAGGGGATGGCCAGTCCCAGGTGGTGGGCCAGATCAACACCACCGACTTCGTCAACCCGACCGGGCTGCAGCCCATGGGGGAGAACCTCTTCCTGGAAACCCAGTCGAGCGGCGCGCCCATCCAGGGCACGGCCGGCTCGGACGGGCTGGGGGTGGTCAAGCAGGGCATGCTGGAGACCTCCAACGTCAACGTGACCGAGGAGCTGGTGAACCTGATCCAGGCCCAGCGGGTGTATGAGATGAACTCCAAGGTCATCTCGGCGGTGGACTCCATGATGTCCTTCCTGACCCAGCGAACCTGATTAGGAGGTACATGATGAAAGCCCTATGGCTGCTGAGCCTGCTGACACTGGCAGGCTGTACCAGCACCCCCAACACCGCCAAGCCCGACGATCCCGAGTTCGCCCCGGTCTATGGCGAGTCGGAGCCGGTGTCGGTGCGGCCGACCGGTGCCATCTTCCAGCCCGAGCAGGTCAATGGCATCTACTCGGACATCAAGGCCCACAAGGTGGGCGACATCATCAACATCGAGCTGTCCGAATCGACCTCGGCGTCGAAGAAGGCCAACACCCAGAGCGGCAAGGACAACAACTTCGATCTGGAAGCGGTCACCCTGGGCGGCGTGCCGGTGACGGCGAGCCCCTACAACCTCTCTGCCTCCATCGATCAGAGCAGCGCGTTCAAGGGCCAGGCCAAGGCGGACCAGAGCAACAGCCTGCAGGGCAGTATCTCGGTCAGCGTGGTCAAGGTATTGCCGAACGGCAATCTGCTGGTGCGCGGCGAGAAGTGGATCATGCTCAACAACGGCAACGAATATATCCGCATTACCGGTCTGGTTCGTCCCGGGGATGTGAGCTCGGAGAACAGTGTGTCGTCCCAGAAGGTCGCCAATGCGCGGATCCATTACGGCGGTACCGGCGATCTGGCCAACACCCAGGAGCAGGGCTGGCTGACCAGCTTCTTCAACGGTCCCTGGTGGCCCATCTAGCGAGGGGGCCACGGCGGCCCGCTTGATACTCACGGGCCCCAGTGGCTTATTCAGGGCTCAGGCCCATTCAGGATTTACGGGGCCCTGGTGGTCTATTTAGGAGATCTCATGAATCGACTCCGTCTGCTTGGCCTGCTGTGCTGCTGCCTGCCGCTCGGGTTGGCACACGCCTCCCGCATCAAGGATCTCAGCTCGGTGGAAGGGGTGCGCAGCAACCAGCTGATCGGTTACGGCCTGGTGGTGGGCCTGCCCGGCACCGGCGAGAAGAACAACGCCTTCACCGAACAGACCTTCAGGACCATGCTCAACAACTTCGGCATCAAGGTGCCGGACAACATCAAGCCCAAGATCAAGGATGTGGCGCCGGTCGCCATCCACGCCGATCTGCCCCCCTTCTCCAAGCCGGGCCAGACCATAGATGTGACCGTCTCCGCCATCGGCGAGGCGAAGAGTCTGCGTGGCGGTACCCTGCTGCAGACCTTCCTCAAGGGGCTGGATGGCCGCGTCTATGCGGTGGCCCAGGGCAGCCTGGTGGTCGGGGGACTGGGAGCCGAAGGCGCAGATGGCTCCAAGGTGGTGGTGAATACCCCGACAGTGGGGCGCATCGCCAACGGCGCGACCGTGGAGCGCGAGGTGGCCAACTCCTTTTCCGAAGGGGATACCATCACCTTCAACCTGAACCGGCCCGATTTCACCACAGCCCGCCGGGTGGCCGACGCGGTCAACGATCTGGTGGGACCCAACATGGCCCAGGCGCTGGACGCCACCTCGATCAAGGTGTTTGCCCCGCGTGACCCGGGTCAGCGGGTCTCCTACCTGGCCACCATAGAAAACATTGAGGTGGATCCGGCCAGCGAGTCCGCCAAGATCATCGTCAACTCGCGCACCGGCACCATCGTCATCGGCAGCCAGGTCAAGTTGCGCCCGGCCGCCATCAGCCACGGCGGGCTGACGGTCACCATCGCCGAGAATCAGCAGGTCTCCCAACCCAATCCACTGTCGGGCGGCCAGACGGTGGTCACCAACAACTCCACCATCAACGTGCAGCAGGAGCCGGGGCGGATGTTCAAGTTTGATACCGGCGCGACCCTGGACGATCTGGTGCGGGCGGTGAATCAGGTCGGGGTCGCCCCCGGCGATCTGATGGCGATCCTGGAGGCGCTGCAACAGGCGGGCGCCATCCAGGGGCAACTGGTCATTCTATAAGCGGCTGTCCAGGCGAACTGATGGCTGTTCTCTGGCGGCGCCGCAGCGGGCGGCACCTCAGGGGGCAGCTGGTCATTCTGTAAGAGGCTGTCCAGGCGAGCCTATGGCTGTTCTCTGGAGGTGCCGCAGCGGGCGGCACCTCAGGGGGCAGCTGGTCATTCTGTAAGCGGCTGTCCAGGCGAGCCTATGGCTATTCTCTGGCGGCGCCACAGCAGGCTGCACCTCAGGGGACAGCGGGCCATTCTGTAATTAATAGCGGCAAGGGTTTGCCACGGGCGGCAAAGAGGAAGGTTATGGCAGAGTTCGACACCCAGAGCGGTATCAATATTGGCATGGTGCAGGACGTCCAGAATCTGGACAAGCTGCGCCGGATGGGCATGAGCAAGGAGGGCAAGGCCGAGGCATTGATGGCGGCGTCCCGCCAGTTCGAGTCCATCTTCACCCAGACCCTGTTCAAGGGCATGCGCCAGGCCAATGCGGTGTTGACCGAGGATAACCCGTTCAGCAGCAGCTACACCCAGTTCTACGAGGGCATGCTGGACGAGCAGCGGGTGGCCGACATGTCGAGCAAGGGCGGGATCGGCCTGGCCGAGATGGTGGTCAAGCAGTTCTCCCCCGAGAAGCAGTTTACCCACAACGACGGCCGGGTGCTCAAGCTGCCGCAACGCACCGAGCGGGTCTACAAACCCTACCAGCCGCCCACCTCTGCCCCCAACGATCTGATCGCAGCCTCAAAAGTTGGCAAAGATTTTGCTGAGAAGGGGATGGAGGGGGCCGAACCGGCCTTGACCATGCCCAGACGTCCGCACCGCACCGTGCCCCCCATGGGGAGCGCCCGGCCCGCGGCGGCACTGGGTGCGACCGGCAAGGTATTCGATACCCCGGAGGAGTTCGTCAACCGCCTGATGCCGCTCGCCAAGAAGGCGGCGGACAAGCTGGGGCTGAGCCCGGCGGTGCTGGTGGCCCAGGCCGCCCTCGAGAGCGGCTGGGGCAAGCGGGTGATCAAGGACGGGGAGGGGCAGATGACCCACAACCTGTTCGGCATCAAGGCCGACCCCCGCTGGGAGGGACCCAAGGCGGTGGTCAGCACCCTGGAATATGAGCAAGGGGTGGCGTCGCGCCAGAAGGCGGCGTTTCGCTCCTATGAGTCGTTCGAAGAGAGCTTCAACGACTATGTCGATTTCCTGACCTCAGGTTCCCGTTACCGGGGGGCACTGGCCAAGGCGGACAGCCCTGACCGTTATTTCGAGGCGCTGCAGCAGGCCGGTTATGCCACCGATCCCCAGTACGCCAGCAAACTGAAACAGGTGTTGCGCAGTGATGCCATTGCCGGCTACGCCGCAACCAGCCACACAGAGATGGAGCTGTAAGTTATGGCAAGCGATCTGCTTGGAATCGGGACCTCGGGTGTAATGGCCCAGCAGCGGCTGCTGCAGACCACCAGTAACAACATCGTCAACGTCAATAGCCAGGGCTATGTACGTGAACGCACCCTGGTGTATACCAATTCCATCGGATTGGGGACCGGCGACATGGTGACCCAGCGGGTCATCAACAACTATGCCCAGGGGGAGATGCGCCGCGACACCTCCGCCTATCACGCCTCAGGCACGCGCTACGATCAGCTGTTCCAGCTGGATAGCCTGCTCGGCGATACCAGCAACAGCGTGGGCACCACCATCACCTCCTATTTCAAGGCGTTTCATACCGCCAACGAGTCGCCGGCCGAGATCGGCGGGCGCAAGACCACCCTGAGCGAGCTCAACGGCATGGTGAACCGCTACCAGACCCTCTCTGCCCAGCTCGACAAGCAGACTGACACCATCAATGCCACCATCGGCGACGAGACCGACAGGGTCAACAGCCTGCTCACCAGCATCAACGATCTGAACCAGGCCATCATCCGCACCCAGGGCTCGCCGGAAGAGAACCTGATGCTGTTCGATCAGCGCGACGAGGCCGTGCGCCAGCTCTCCGAGAAGATGGACATCCGCACCGTGACCCAGCCCAACGGCAGCATGCTGGTCAACATGAGCACAGGCCACTCCCTGGTGCTGGACGGCGGCGTGGCCCAGTTCAAGGTGGCGGCGGGGGATCCCGACTCCCGCGACTCTATCCTGCAGCTCACCCTTGGCTCCAACAAGGTCAATATCAACGACAAGGACATCGGCGGAGCCATCGGTGGCTTGTTCACGGCGCGTAACGATCTGGATCCCTCCAAGCGGGAGCTGGGGCAGCTCGCCGCCGCCATGGCCGATGCCATGAACCAGCAGAACCGGTTGGGGATGGATCTGGATAACGAGCTGGGGGGAGATCTCTTCTCCCTCTCGGCCAGCAAGGGGCTGCCCTACGGCAGCAACCAGGGCAACGGCACCGCCAGCGTGAGCTTCGTGCCTGGCAAGGGGACCGAGGTCACCACCTTCGATTACGAGGTGCAGTTCAACAGCGCCACCGGCTATGAGGTGTTCTCCATCGACGGCACCGGCAAGCGCACCTCGCTGGCGACCGGTACCACGCCCCCCGCCAAGTTCGAGCTGGCGGGGCACGGCCTCGAGATCGACTTGTCCGGTACCCCGGCCGCCGGCGACAAGATACTGCTGCAACCGACCAAGCACGCCGCCGCCGGACTGAAGGCCGCGATCACCCGCCCGGAAGACATCGCCCTGGCGGCCCCCATCAAGGCCGACAAGAGTGCCCAGAATCTGGGCTCGGGCGAGATCAAGCTGAATGGCATCCATAACACGGGGGCGGGGTCGGGCTTCGGTGCCAATGCCCTGGATCCCACAGCGCCTCAGGTCGTCAAGATAGACAACGGTGGCAACTACGAGGTCTATGCGGCGGATGGTACCACCCTCATCGGGGTGGCCCCGGCGGCCAGCAAGGGCCAGAACCTGATGGCGGCCCTCGAGAGTCCGCTGGGCGGCCCCAAGGTTTATGCCGATCCCAACCAGAGCCCGGGCTATGACTTCAGCATCACCGGCAAGGTGGAAGCCAAAGACAGCTTCAACCTGAGCTACAACAAGAACGGTTTCGCCGACAACGCCAACGGCCTGGCCCTGGCGGAGCTGCAGAACAAGGAGCTGGTGCGCAAGAACAACAACGCCGCCACCAGCAACGACAAGATGACCTTCAACGACGCCTATGGCGCGCTGGTGACCGGGGTGGGCAACAAGACCAGCCAGGCCAAGACCCTGTTGCAGGCCAACGAGGCCAAGCTGACCCAGAGCACCGGCATCTACGAGAGCGTCTCCGGGGTCAACCTGGAGGAGGAGGCGGCCAACCTCATCCGTTTCCAGCAGTCTTATGCGGCCTCGGCCCAGATCGTCAGCACCGCCAAGACCATTTTCGACACCCTGTTGTCTTCCGTGAGGTAAGTCATGCGCATTACCACCAACATGATCTATGACCGCAACCTCGCCACCATGAGCAAGGTCAGCGAGCGTCAGAACACCGCCTATGAGCAGTTGATGACGGGGGACAAGTTCAACCGGGCGGGGGAAGACCCCTCCGGCATGAGCCAGAAGATGGCGCTGACCAAGGAGATCGATCTGTTCAAGCAATACGGGGTCAACGGCAGCCTGCTGGAGAACAGCCTGGGGCACGAGGACACCGTGCTCACCTCCATCAACAACGCCATGCTGAGCGCCCAGACCCTGATCCAGAAGGCGAACAGCTCGGCCATGGGCTCGGAGGAGCGCAACGCCATCGCGAGCGAACTGGAGGGGCTGCAGAAACAGATGTTCGATCTGATGAACAGCAAGAACTCCCAGGGGGAGTTCATCTTCGGCGGCAACCAGAGCAAGACCCAGCCCTTCGTCAAGGATGCCAGCGGCAACTACGTGTTCCAGGGGGACACGGGCCAGCGCAGCATCCAGGTCTCTCCCACGGTGCAGATCCCGGCCAACGACTCCGGCTTCAACCTGTTCGAGACGGTCGCCACCCGGCGCACCGCCAGTGCCACCACGGCCAACATCAAGGTCGGCGTGGGGGATCAGGGCAACTTCGAGAGCTTCTATCGCAACAGCTACGACTCCTCCCTGGCCAGCAACCAGTTCACCGTGAGCACTCTGGCGGGTCCGCCGGACAGCTACGAGATCAAGGACAGTGGCGGCACTGTGGTGCAAAGCGGTGACTACAGCGCGGGCAACAAGATAGCCTTCAACGGGCTGGAGCTGACCCTGGACCTGCCCGCGGGCGGGGTGGATCAGAACTTCGCGCTCGATACGCCGAAGAACGACAGCGTGCTCAATGGCATGTCCGATTTCATCTCGACCCTGCGCGACCCGACCATACCGGCGGCGGATTTCCAGCTGGCGGTGGCCGATGCCACCACCCACATGAACAACGCCAGGACCCAGGTCGACCGGGGGCAAGGGGATGTGGGCAGCCGGTTGAACAGCCTGGAGCAGGTGATGAGCTCCAACGACGGGCTCAGCACCCTGAACCAGCAGGCGCGGGCCAAGGTCTCGGAGGCGGACATGTACGAGGTGATAGCCGCGCTCTCCAAGGAGGAGGCCGCCATGAGCGCCTCCCAGCTCTCCTTCAGCAAGATAAGCAAGCTGACCCTGTTCGACTATATCCGCTGAGTGACTGCTCCCTCTGGCCTGGGCCGGGGGAGCCACCTCTCCCTATCCGCCGTCCCTCCCTTCAATTTGTAACAAGCTATTGCCAGCTGCCCGGTCGGCTTGACTCGGGTCCGCCCCTGGTCGATGATGCCGCCCGCACAACCTCAGGGTTGTGGCTATTTTTCGCAGCATCTCGTTAGGCGAGGCTCCTGCATAAACACAGGCCACTGATCTCACGACGTCCAGAGACGCCCAAGATCAGGACAGTTTTCATCGGATTAAGGTGTTAACCCAAGTGGCTTCCGGCGTGCCGGATACGTTATGCAGTGCTAAAGCTGGTACGTGGGGATGATGACACGCCGAACGGCGTCATTTCCTGCCTATTACTCGTCAATCAAATTGCTGTTTTCTTATCGACAGTGACCGGTGCTAGCCGGTTGCCCTCAGGCCCTGCCTGAGATCACATGAGGTTATCTGTGATGAAGAAAACACACACCCTGCTCAATCGTCATCAACTGCTCGATCTGGCCGCCCTGCAGGGCTGGCTGGCCCACAACCTGGATCCAGTGGCGCGCGCCGATCAGCTGCTGACCCTGCGTCCGGAAGAGCTTAACTGCATCTTCGATACCCTGCCCATGGCGGAGGGGGCCGCCCTGCTCGGTTCGCTCCCGCCCGACTGCGCGGCCCGGCTGCTGCTGCGCCTGCATGCCAGCCTCGTCGGCCTGCTGCAGGGGGCCATGCCGAGGCGCGAGCTGCTGGCCATCTTGCGCAGGCTCAATGAGCGGGATCGCGACACCCTGCTCTCCCGCTTCCCCGAGTCGGTACGATCCAGCTTCCAGTCGCTGCTGGACTGGCCGAGCGAGTCGGTCGGGGCCAACATGCGCCACGAATACCTGGCCATTGGCGAGCGGGAGACGGTGGGGCGCGCCAAGCAGCTGATCCACGACGCCTGGGACAACGCCCAGCTGTTCCAGCATCTCTACGTGGTCAATGAGGGGCAGCAGCTGCTCGGCAGCGTCTCCCTCAAGTCGCTGCTGATCGCGGATCCCCTGCGGCCGGTGAGCGAGCTGATGGACCGTGAGGCGGTGCGGATCAACGCCCGGGCGGATCAGGAGCTGGCGGCCCGCCTGCTGATCGACCGCGATATCTCGAGCCTGCCGGTGGAGGAGCAGGGTCGCCTGGTGGGGATCTTCCATGTGGACGACGCCGCCGACATCTTGGAGCTGGAGTCCACCGAGGATGCCGAGCTGCAGGGCGGCTCCTCGCCGCTGGACACCCCCTACCTGCAGGCGAGCCCCTGGCAGCTGTGGCGCAAGCGGGTGGGCTGGCTGCTGATCCTGTTCGTGGCCGAGGCCTATACCGGCACAGTGCTGCGGGCGTTCGAGGAGCAGCTGGAGGCCGCCATCGCGCTGGCCTTCTTCATCCCGCTGCTCATCGGCACCGGCGGCAACAGCGGCACCCAGATCACCACCACCATAGTGCGCGCCATGGCCGTGGGGGAGGTGAGTCTGCGCAACCTCGGCACAGTGCTGAAGAAAGAGCTCTCCACCGGCCTGCTCATCTCGGTGGCCATCGCCATCGCGGCCTGGGTGCGGGCCTGGAGCCTGGGAGTCGGCCCCGAGATCGGCATGGTGGTCACCCTCACCATCATTGCCATCGTGCTCTGGAGCGCCACCGTCGCCTCGGTGATCCCCATGGTGCTGCGCCGCCTGCGGATCGATCCGGCGGTGGTCTCGGCCCCTTTCATCTCCACCCTGGTGGACGGCACCGGCCTCATCATCTATTTCGAGATCGCCAAGTGGCTGCTGCCCGAGCTGCAGTGACCCGCGAGAAAGCAAAAAGGCAGCCATTGGCTGCCTTTTTTCGTGGGCGGGGCTCAGCTCAGCTGGAACAGCAGCGGCCAGCCCTGCTCCTGGCAATAACGGTGCTCTTTCTCCAGGTTCTGCATCAGCAGGCGGTTCTCGTCACACCAGTCGGTCGGCAGGGTCACCACCAGCTGATCTTCGGCGGCCTGCACCTTCCATTCCGGCAACAGGTTGTCCTGGCGCCTGTGGTGCGCCGCCACGGCGAGGCGCAGGATGCGGATGCAACGCAGCACCGTCTGCTCGTCATGGTTGGGCAGGGCGGGCAGCTCGGAGAGCTTGAGCCCCTTGCGCTGGAACCGCACCAGGGCCGCCAGCAGGGCCTGATCGTCCTGGTTGAAGCCGGGCAGATCGGTGTTCTGCAAGATATAGGCGGAGTGGCGATGGATGCCGCTGTAGTTGATGGCGAGGCCAATCTCGTGCAGCCGAGCCGCCCAGCCTAGGATGGCGCGATAGGGCTCCTCCGGCATCTGCCAGGGGCCGCTCAGGGCATCGAACAGGGCCAACACGCTCTGCTCGACCCGGTTGGCCTGGCGCTTGTCGATGCGATAGTGGGTGCTGAGGGCCAGGGCGGTGCGTTCGCGGATGTCGTGATGCTGCAACCGCTCCTCGAATTCATACAGCAGTCCCTCGCGCAGGGCGCCGTCAGAGTACTCCATCCGCTCTATGGGCAGGGAGGTGAAGAGCCCGAGCAGTATGGCCACCGCCGCGGCAAAGACCTCACGCCGCTCGTCGGTCAGGCCAGCGAGTTTGAGCTGGTCCACCCGCTTGTGCTCGAGCATCTCTTTCTTCAGCCGTTCAAGTCCGGTGAGCGTGATGCTGCCATCGGTCCAGCCCTCGCCCTGCAGCACGTCGCGCACTGTGCGGATGGAGCCCGAGCTGCCGAGGCAGCTCTGCCAGCCCAGCTTGCGGTACTGGTTGATGATGGGGGCGAGCTGATGCTGCGCCTCCAGCACGGCGCCGTTGAAGGACCGCTCGCTCAGCTTGCCGTTGGCAAAGAAGCTCTGGGTGAAGCTGACGCAGCCCATCTTGCGGCTGGTGAGGGCCTTGTGATCGAAGCCCTCGCCGATGATGAGCTCGGTGCTGCCGCCGCCGATGTCGACCACCAGTACCTGGCCTTCAATATGCTGGGTGTGGGCGACCCCCTGATAGATGAGGCGCGCCTCTTCCTGGCCGCTGATGATCTCGATGGGATGGTTCAAAACCTTGACCGCCTCGCTCACGAACGCGCGGGCGTTGCTGGCGCGGCGCAGGGTATAGGTGCCGGCGATGCGGATCTGATCCGGCTTGATGTTGGTCAGCCGCTCGGCGAACAGGCTGAGGCACTCGAGCCCCCGGTCCATGGCCTCGTCCGACATGCGGCGCTGCTCGTCCATGCCCTCCGCCAGTCGGACCCGCTCCTTGATGCGATCGACGATCTGCATCCGTCCCTCGTTGAGGCGGGCGATGACCATGTGAAAGCTGTTCGAGCCCAGATCGACAGCGGCGTACAGACTATTGTCCATGGTTTGACTCTATCCGTTTGAGGTAGTCGTAAATCGCGACCTGAGAACGAACCTTGCGGCGGTTGCCCCGCTTCACGTATTCGTTGCTCTGGTTCGCATCGATGACCCTTGCCTTGCAGGTGTCGCTCAGCTGCAACTGCAAAATATCCAGGATGCGCTGCTTGAGCCGCTCGTCATAGATGGGGGTACCCACCTCGATCCGGCCGTCGATGTTGCGGCTCATCCAGTCGGCGCTGGAGATGAACAGCTGGGGGTTGCCCTTGTTGTGGAACACCATGACCCGCGGGTGCTCGAGGAAGCGGTCGATGATGCTGATGACCTGGATATTCTCGCTCAGGCCCGGCACGCCGGGGCGCAGGGCGCACATGCCGCGGATGATCATCTGGATGGGCACCCCGGCCTGGCCGGCGGCATAGAGGCGGTTGATGAGATCCCTGTCCACCAGGTTGTTGATCTTGAGCGTGATGCCGCTGGGCTGGCCCGCCTTGGCGTTGGCCAGCTCGTTGTCGATGTGGCGATAGAGCTGGCGCCGGCTGTTGATGGGGGAGACCATCAAGTGGTTGAACTTGTAGCGCCGATAGGGGTACTCGATGTACTCGAACACCCCCTCCACCTCGGCGGTGATGTCCGGATGGCGGGTCAGCAGGGAGAAGTCGGTGTAGATCTTGGCGGTCTTCTCGTTGAAGTTGCCGGTGCCGATATGGGCGTAGCGCACCGCCTCGCCATGCTCGTGGCGGGTGATGAGGCAGAGCTTGGAGTGGATCTTGAGGCTCGGCACCCCGAACACCACCTTGACCCCGGCATCGGTCAGGATGTTGGCCCAGTCGATGTTGGCCGCCTCGTCGAAGCGGGCGCGCAGCTCCACCACCACGGTCACCTTCTTGCCGTTGTTGGCGGCGTCGATGAGGGAGTGAATGATGCGCGACTTCTTGGCGACCCGGTAGATATTGATGCGAATGGCACTCACCGCCGGATCGAACGCCGCCTGGCGCACCAGCTCGGTGAAGTGGTGGAACTTGTGATAGGGGTAGTAGAGCAGAATGTCCTGCTTGGTGATGGCGTCGAAGGCGTTGACGAAGCCATCAAAGTCGTGGCAATCGAGTGCCGGCAGCTTGGGGTTTTCCAGATAGTCCCGGCCCACGTTGGGGAAGCCAATGAAATCCTTGAAGTTGTGATAACGGCCACCGGGCATGATGGCGTCGTAGCTGCTGATCTGCAGCTTGAGCTTGAGGAAGCTTATCATGGCGGCGGGCATCTCCCGCTCGTAGACGAAGCGCACCGGCATGGCGGTGAGGCGCTGTTTCAGGCCATCACTCATCTTGTCCACCAGGCTCAAGTCCAGCTGATCGGAGAGATCGTACTCCGCATCCCGGGTCAGCTTGACCGCGTAGGCGGCTATCTCGTCGTAGTCGAAGAAGCCCTTGAAGATCTCGTCGAGGCAGAAGCGGATGACGTTATCCAGGATGATGATCTGCTTCTTGCGACGGGTTCCCTCCGGCGGCAGCTGGAAGAAACGGGGCAGATCGTCGGTCGGCACCTCCACCAGGGCGTACTGGATCACCTGGCCGCCCTTCTTCATCTCGATGGCGAGGTAGGTGTGCTCATCCTTGAGGAACTTGACCGGGTTGACCTCCTTGTTGAGCAGGATGGGGATGATGTGGCGCAGCACCTTCTCCCTGAAAAAGACCCGCAGCCACTGCTGGATCGCCTCGGAGAGCTGGTTCTCGTTGACCAGGAAGATGTTGTGGCGGGCGAGGGCGATCAGCAGCTCTTTATAGGTGTTGTCGAAGGCCTCGCCGAGCGCCATCACCTTCTGCTGGATGGCGCGCAGCAACACCTTGGCGTCGTCATCGCCGCCGTGCACCTCGTTGATGAGGATGCGGCGCTTGACGTCCGATACCCGTACCTTGAAGAACTCGTCCTGATTGGAGGAGAAGATCCCCAGGAAACGGACCCGCTCGATGAGGGGGACCGTCTTGTCCATTGCCTCTTGTAACACCCGTTCATTGAATGAGAGCCAACTCAGCTCTTTCTCTTCATACTGCTTGTCGGTGCTCATGTGGTGCCTCTGTGATCAGGTTGCGTCTGCGCGGCAGTTATGGCGTGGATAGGTGACAGATTTATGACAATGAGTCCTATTCTGCCACGGCCTGATCGATGTCGACCACCAGGTCATCGGAGAGGGATTCCAGCGCCGCGATCAGATCGCCGAGTTCGAGCCCGGGCGGCAGGGCGACCAGGGCATGGGCGTAGAACAGCGGGGCACCTGAGTGGGGGGCCGGTTCGCAACCTGTGGTGAGATCGGCGACGTTGATGTTGAGCTGGCGCAGTATGCTGGCCACTTCGTGCACTATGCCGGGCCTGTCGTTGCCGGTGACGCTCAGCATCACCTGACGCTCCGGCTCCTGGCTGACTTGCCCCTCGGCGAAGCTGACGGTGAGACCCGGCAGCATCACCAGCGCCTCGCACAGGCCACGGTAATGCTCATCGGGGACGCTGACATGCAGGATGCCGGCAAATTGTCCCGCCAGCTCGCTCATGGAGCTGGCCAGCCAGTTGCCCTGCTGTTGGGTGATGATGTCGGCCAGGCTCTCGACGATACCGGGCTTGTCCGCGCCGATCACGGTGACGACCAATTGCTTTTGCATCCTGCTCTCCTTCGAATTGGGTTTCTGTAGCATTGTGCCTGCAGTGTCAGGCCATATGAAGCCCGCCTTGCGCAAATGTAGTGAAAAAACGCCGATGCCGGAGGCGGCCACCACTTCTGCGCTGCCTGACCCTTCTCCCCCGTGATAGAGTGATGGCCCTTCTTCTGTTTTGTGAACTGGATAGTGCACTCATGAATACCCTAGTCGTATCGGGATTGGTGTTATTGGTACTGCTCCTGCTGGCGATCTTCTGGACCAGAGGCAAGAAAGGCAAAACGCTGCCCTATGATCTGCAGGAGGCCCTGTTCAGCCCGGCCGAGCGCTCCTTCCTCGGGGTGCTGGATCTGGCGGTCGGTGATCAGGCGCGGGTCTTTGCCAAGGTGCGGGTCGCGGACGTGCTGGCGCCGGAGGCCCGGATGGGCAAGAGCAAATGGCAGCAGGCGTTCAACAGGATCAGTGCCAAGCATTTCGATTATCTGCTGTGCCACCCGCAAGATCTCTCCTTTCTCTGCGCCGTCGAGCTCGACGACAGCTCCCACCGCCACCAGAAACGCAAGGTGCGCGATGCCTTCCTGAAGTCGGCCTGTGACAGCGCGGGCCTGCCCCTGCTGCAGATCCCGGCGAGTAGCCATTATCGGGTCGAGGAGCTGCGCGAGCAGCTGCTGCCCCTGCTGAGCAAGGCGAGCCCCCAGATCGAGGTGACGTTGCCGGGTGAGCGGCGCGAGCCCACCTTCAGCCCGCTGCTGCTCGATGGCGTGGATGTGGAGGAGAGCCGCCACGGCGGGCATGCCGCCGTGCGGGCCAAGGTGCAGGATCAGACCCCGTTCATCGAGCCGGACGCCGGGCTGGTGGACAACCTGTTTGCCGATCCGGACGAAGAGGATCAGCCCCACGAGGCCCCTCATTGCCCTCGCTGTGATGCCCCCCTGGTGGAGCGGGAAGCCAAGAAGGGCCCCCATGTCGGTCGCCTGTTCCTGGCCTGCAGCCGTTTCCCCGAGTGCCGTTACGCCGCCCCCCACGGCCAGCTTAAGCACTGATCATCAGTTTGGCTCCGGCTGCGGTCGGAGCCCTTCCTCGTCTGTTTTCCCGGTTCCCACCTATTTTTGCCTCTTCGATGACAAAAACTGTCTGATTGTGATCGCTGTCCCGCCGACAGGAATCGATCGCGACAGCTTTTGACAACGCGCCATAATTTTGGCACTTTGTGCGCCTCACATGATGTGCGTGTCTGTCTCTATCGGCACGGAAATAACAACAAACACTAAAAATAACAACAATAATCACGTAAAAACAACAACTTGGCTTCAGGTGGTAAGACGGATGGATATGATGGCGATGGGGGTATTGCTTGTCGATGCCGATGAACGGCGACGTCAGCAACTGGGTACTGTGCTCTCGTTCATGGGGATCCCTTGGCAGGAGGTGGTAGAAACCGAACTCGATGTGGCCATCGAATCGTCCGGTCCGCTGCAGGGGATCTTGACCGGTGAGCTGATGGAACGTTCGCTCGGAGAACTGCTGACCGCCTTTCCCTGCATCCCGTTTCTCTCCCTGATACAGGCCGATCACCCCAACTGCAACTTCATCGGCGGCTCAGACGCTCCCTTCACGTACGAGTCCCTGACTCGCCAGCTGCATTTCTGCCAGGCCTTCATCTCCCTGCACCCGCGCCAACAGCAGCACGACAAGGGGCAGACCCTGTTGCGACTGCTGGTGGGCAAGGGCAAGGGGATCCAGGCGGTGCGTCGCCTCATCAGTCAGGTCGCGGAGACCGATGCCAACGTGCTGATCCTGGGGGAGTCCGGTACCGGCAAGGAGGTGGTGGCCCGCGCCATCCATGAACTCTCTTCCCGCAGCAGTGGCCCCTTCGTCCCCATCAACTGCGGCGCCATCCCGGCCGAGTTGCTGGAGAGCGAGCTGTTCGGCCACGAGAAGGGGGCCTTCACCGGCGCCATCGCCGCCCGTCGCGGCCGCTTCGAGCTGGCCCAGGGCGGTACCCTGTTCCTCGATGAGATCGGCGACATGCCGCTGCCGATGCAGGTCAAGCTGCTGCGGGTGCTGCAGGAGCGCCTGTTCGATCGGGTGGGCGGCAGCAAGCCGGTACAGGCGGACGTGCGGGTGATAGCGGCGACCCACCGGGATCTGGAGGCGCTGATCCGCACCCAGGGTTTCCGCGAGGATCTCTATTACCGCCTCAATGTCTTCCCCATAGAGACGCCGCCGCTGCGCGAGCGATCCGACGACATTCCCCTGCTGCTGCAGGAGCTGCTCAATCGCCATGCGGAGCAGCACAGGGGACTCATCCGTCTGACCCAGCGCGCCATGGAATCCCTGATGCAATATGCCTGGCCCGGCAACGTGCGCGAGCTGTCGAACCTCATCGAGCGGCTGCTGATCCTCTACCCCAACCAGATCGTCGACGTGGCGGACTTGCCGGGTCGCTACCGCCTGCTGCCCTGCGAGCCCAGGGACGAGCGGCTCACCGAGATGGATGAGCGCGATGCCCTGGCAGCCGTGTTCCAGAGCCTCCCCGAGCCGGAGCCCGGCAGTGCTATCGTGCTCCCCATGCAGTTGCCACTGGAGGGGGTCAATCTCAAGGAGATGCTGGCCGACCTCGAGGTGGAGCTGATCCGCCAGGCCCTGGAAACCCAGGAGGGGGTGGTGGCCCGCGCCGCCGACCTGCTCAGCATGCGCCGCACCACCCTGGTGGAGAAGATGAAGAAATACGGCATGAGCAAGGAAGCCTGAGGTCAATGCTTTGACACCTATATGCAATCTATTGATATATAGCTGTTATTTTACTGGCATGGAAATTGAATAGCCTGATCCCAAACCCAGTTTGAGGTCAGGTTTATGACAATCTTGCAGCAGGACAACCCGCTTCAGTCACACGAGGTGAGCCAGCTTTATGCCATCTTCACGGCGCTGCCGACCGGCGTGCTGCTGCTCGATGGGGAGGGTCGGATCACCCGCGCCAACCCGGCGGCGTTGGCCCTGCTGGGGGAGCCGCTGGAGGGCCAGTCCTGGCGCCAGATCATCGCCCGCTGTTTCCAGCCCCGCGAGGATGACGGTCACGAGATCTCCCTGAGCGATGGGCGCCGGGTGCAGCTCTCGACCCAGCCCTTGCCGGATCAGCCCGGCCAGCTGGTGTTCATCACCGATCTCACCGAGACCCGCCAGCTGCAGGACAGGGTCAACCACATGAAGCGGCTGTCGGCCCTCGGCAACATGGCCGCCTCGCTGGCTCACCAGATCCGCACCCCGCTCTCTGCCGCCATGCTCTATGCGGCCAACCTCGCCAACCGCACCCTCAAGCCGGAGTCGCGCACCCTGTTCCAGCAGAAGCTGATGGCCAGGCTGCAAGACCTGGAGAAGCAGATCAGCGACATCCTGCTGTTTGCCCGCAACGGCGACAACCAGGTGGTCGCCCCCGTCTCGGTACAGGGGCTGCTGGCGGAGGTGCAGGCTGGCGCCGAGGCGTTCTGCCAGCAGCAGGGCTGCACGCTGCATATAGAGGCGCCGGAGCCGGATCTCTGCCTGCTCGCCAACAGCAGCGCCCTGGCCGGTGCCATCAACAACCTGATCGCCAACGCCCAGCAGGCCGGGGCCGACTCGCTGCTGGTGAGTGCGGTGCGCAGCGGCGCCCGGGTGGAGATGCGCATCCTCGACAACGGCAAGGGGATACCCGCCCAGCTGCTCAATCAGATTTTCGAACCCTTCTTCACCACCCGCTCCCAGGGCACCGGCCTGGGGCTGGCGGTGGTGCAATCCGTGGTGCGTGCCCATCAGGGGGAGGTCGGCGTGGCCTCGGTCCCCGGTGAGGGAACCTGCTTTACCCTGTCGTTCCCCCTGCATCAGCAAGCGATGCGGCTTGGCGGTGTGGCATGAGCCATATCGGCTCCCTGTTGAGAGCCGGTGGCGATGCCGTTTGGCCAATGTCAGTGAATATTGATGAGGCCATATTGGCCGTGGTGGGAGGAGTGGCATGAGCCATGTCGGATCCCTGTTGAGAGCCGGTGGCGATGCCGTTTGGCCAATGTCAGTGAATATTGATGAGGCCGTATTGGCCGTGGTGGGAGGTGTAGCATGACTCAGGCCCGGATCCTGGTGGTGGAAGATGACAACGGCCTGCGCGAGGCGCTGGTGGATACCCTGCTGCTCGGCGGCTACGAGTGCCGCGAGGCGGACAGCGGCGAGCGGGCCCTGCTGACCCTGTCGCGCCAGAGCATCGACATGGTCATCTCCGACATCCAGATGGGGGGCATGGATGGCCTGACCCTGCTGGCCAACATCCGCCAGCAGTATCCCCAGGTGCCGGTGTTGCTGATGACGGCCCATGCCAACATCGACGGGGCGGTGCGCGCCATGCGCGAGGGCGCCATCGACTACCTCGCCAAGCCGTTCTCCCCCGAGGTGCTGCTCAACCAGGTCAGCCGCTATGTGCCGCCTCAGAAGATCGAGAAGCGAGCCGTGGTGTATGGGGATCCCAAGACCGCCGAGCTGTTCCAGCTGGCGACCAGGGTGGCGAGGAGCGAGGCCACCGTCATGGTGACCGGGCCGAGCGGCACCGGCAAAGAGGTGCTGGCCCGCTACATCCACGACAACTCCAGCCGGGCCGAGCAGAGCTTCGTCGCCATCAACTGCGCCGCCATCCCGGAGAACATGCTGGAGGCGACCCTGTTCGGCTACGAGAAGGGCGCCTTCACCGGGGCGGTGCAAGGCTGCCCCGGCAAGTTCGAGCAGGCCCAGGGCGGCACCCTGCTGCTCGACGAGATCACCGAGATGGATCTGGGGCTGCAGGCCAAGCTGCTGCGGGTGTTGCAGGAGAAAGAGGTGGAGCGGCTCGGCAGCCGCAAGCTCATTCCCCTCGACGTGCGGGTCATCGCCACCAGCAACCGGGATCTCAAGAAGGCGGTGCAGGACGGGCTGTTTCGCGAGGATCTCTACTACCGGCTCAACGTCTTCCCGCTGCGCTGGAGCTCGCTCTGGGAGCGACCGGGCGACATACTGCCGCTGGCCGAGCACCTGCTGGCGCTTCATGCCAGTCAGCAGGGGCTGCCTGCGCCGCAGCTGGAGGCGGATGCGCGTGAGCGCCTGCTGGCCCACTCCTGGCCCGGCAACGTGCGCGAGCTCGACAACGTGATGCAGCGTGCCCTGATCCTGAGCCCGGACGGTGTGATTGGCACGGCGCAGCTGATCCTGGAGGAGACGGACGAGGCGCTGGTGCGCCCGGCTGAGCGCCTGACGGGGGAGGGGCTGGGCGGCGAGCTCAAGCTGCAGGAGCATCAGATCATCCTCGACACCCTGCAGGAGTGCAGCGGCAGCCGCAAGGATGCCGCCGACCGGCTCGGCATCAGCCCGCGCACCCTGCGCTACAAGCTGGCCCAGATGCGGGACGCCGGCATCGAGCTGCCCGCCTGAGCGCATGGCCTTGACGGCCCGGCTCGATTATCATGGGGGCCTGACGATTTGAACCCAGGACCCTTGCCGCTGCCTGCAGGCGCGGGGTCTGACTGTGTTAGGGGACCCTTATGATCTCTCATCGAAAACTGGAAACCGTGCTCAACCACCTGCTCGAGCCCCATGCCATCAAGGACTACTGTCCCAATGGCCTGCAGGTGGAGGGGCGCGAGCGCATCCGCAAGGTGGTCACCGGCGTCACCGCCAGCCAGGCGCTGATCGATGCGGCGGTGGCCGCCGGGGCCGACGCCATCCTGGTCCATCACGGCTACTTCTGGAGCGGGGAACCGGCCCAGATCACTGGCATGAAGCAGCGCCGCCTCAAGACCCTGCTGACCCACGACATCAACCTGTTTGCCTATCACCTGCCGCTGGATGTGCACCCCGAGGTGGGCAACAACGCCCAGCTCGCCAAGCTGCTCGGCATCAAGGTGCGCCGTGGCCTGGAGCCCTGGAACAGCAAGAGCGTGGCCATTGTGGGCAAGCTGGAGCAGCCCATGAGTGGCAGCGATTTCGCAAAGCTTATTGCTGAGCGACTCGGCCGTGAGCCACTCCATTGCGGCGACAGCGGTCCCGAGCTCATCAGCTCGGTGGCCTGGTGCACCGGCGGTGGCCAGAGCTACATCAACCTGGCGGCGGAGCAGGGCATCGATGCCTTCATCTCCGGCGAGGCCTCCGAGCAGACCATCCACACCGCCCGCGAGATGGGGATGCACTTCTACGCCGCCGGCCACCATGCCACCGAGCGTTACGGCATCAAGGCGCTGGGGGAGTGGCTGGCGACGGTGCACGGGCTGGAGGTGACCTTTATCGATATCGACAATCCGGTGTAGGTTCGATTAGCCGCGTAGCGGCGTAATCGGACGTGACCGCAGCAATAGGTAGAAATGACAAGGGAGGCCTAGGCCTCCCTTGTTACATTTTGCTTGCTGTGATTAGCGGTTACTCGCAGGCATGGCCCGCCGGGCCGAGCGCCACGCCATCCAGCAGGGCGGTGCCCTCCTGCATCCGCAGCCGCCCCTGGCAGAACCACTGCACCACCAGCGGGTAGATGCTGTGCTCCTGGGCCTGGACCCTGGCCGCCACCTCGCCTGCGTCATCCCCTTCGAAGATGGGCACCCGGGCCTGCAGGATCACCGGGCCGCCGTCCAGCTCTTCGGTGACGAAGTGGACGCTGGCACCGTGCTCGCTGTCCCCCGCCTCGATGGCGCGCTGGTGGGTGTGCAGACCCTGATACTTGGGTAGCAGGGAGGGGTGGATGTTGATCATCCGCCCGGCGAAGTGGCGCACCAGATCGGCACTCAGGATCCGCATAAAGCCGGCCAGCACCACCAGATCCGGCTGATAGTCTGCCATCAGCGCCTGCAGGGCGACGTCATACTCCGCCCGGCTGGCAAACTGCTGCTGGGCCAGGATGGAGGTGGCCACCCCGGCCTCCTGAGCGCGCACCAGACCATAGGCATCGGCCTTGTTGCTGATGACGCCGACCACCTGGCCCGCTATCTTGCCGCTGGCGCAACTGTCGAGGATGACCTGCAGGTTGCTGCCGCTGCCGGAGATGAGTACCAGGATGCGTTTCATAGGGGAGGTCATTTGATGACGACCTGCTCCTCGCCATCCGCAGCCTTGGCGATATGGCCGATGTGCCATGCGTTCTCGCCTTCGGCCTTGAGCAGGGTCAGCGCCTTGTCCAGCTGATGGGCGGGCAGGGCGATGATCATGCCGACGCCGCAGTTGAAGGTACGGTACATCTCGTGACGGGTGACGTTGCCGGCCTGCTGCAGCCAGCCGAACACCGCCGGCCACTGCCAGCTCTGCTCGTCGATCACCGCCTGGGTGTTGGCGGGCAGCACGCGGGGGATGTTCTCCCAGAAGCCGCCGCCGGTGATGTGGGACAGCGCGTGGATCTCGCACTCCTTGATGAGCTTGAGCACCGGCTTCACATAGATGCGGGTCGGCTCCAGCAGGGCGTTGGCCAGGGTGGTCTCACCCAGCGGCTGGTGCACGTCGGCCTTGGAGACTTCCAGGATCTTGCGCACCAGGGAGAAGCCGTTGGAGTGGGGGCCGCTGGCGGCCAGAGCGATCAGGGCGTCCCCTTCGCCGACCTTGCTGCCGTCGATGATTTCGCTCTTCTCCACCACACCGACACAGAAACCGGCGATGTCGTAGTCTTCCCCTTCATACATGCCCGGCATCTCGGCGGTTTCGCCGCCCACCAGGGCGCAGCCGGATTGCTCGCAACCGGCGCCTATGCCGGTCACCACGGCGGCGGCGGTGTCCACATCCAGCTTGCCGGTTGCGTAGTAGTCGAGGAAGAACAGCGGCTCGGCGCCTTGCACTATCAGGTCATTGACGCACATGGCCACCAGATCGATGCCCACTGTGTCGTGTTTTTTCAGATCGATGGCGAGACGCAGCTTGGTGCCCACCCCGTCGGTGCCCGAGACCAGCACCGGCTCCTTGTAGCCCGCAGGGATTTGACACAGGGCCCCAAAGCCGCCAAGACCACCAAGGACTTCAGGACGACGAGTGCGTTTTGACACGCCCTTGATACGTTCAACCAGTGCATTGCCGGCATCGATATCCACGCCAGCATCCTTGTAGCTCAGTGAGGTTTTGTCAGTCACGCGTATTCCCCGTCATATGAAGAAGTGGAGGGTAAAATTCGGGGCGTATTCTACCAGCGGCGTGGTAAAAGCAGAAAGGAAATCGTTTGCGCGTTTTTGCGTGGAAAAGCTCCACAAGCGGCGGCTTTTGTTGTATGATTCCGCGATTTTTTCGCGGCAGGTTAGAGGAGATAATAATGAAAGTCGTTGAAGTCAAACACCCCCTGGTCAAGCACAAGATCGGGCTGATGCGTGAAGGCGATATCAGCACCAAGCGTTTCCGTGAACTGGCCAAAGAAGTGGGCAGTTTGTTGACCTACGAAGCGACCTCTGACTTCGAAACCGAGAAAGTTACCATCGATGGCTGGAACGGGCCAGTGGAAGTTGACCAGATCAAGGGCAAGAAGGTCACTGTGGTGCCCATCCTGCGCGCCGGTCTTGGCATGATGGATGGCGTGCTCGAGCACATGCCAAGCGCCCGCGTCAGCGTGGTCGGCATCTACCGCGATGAAGAGACCCTGCAACCGGTTCCCTACTTCGAGAAGATCGTCAGCAACATCGAAGAGCGTCTGGCCCTGGTGATCGACCCCATGCTGGCCACCGGCGGCTCCATGATCGCCACCATCGACCTGCTCAAGAAGAAGGGCTGCCAGTCCATCAAGGTGCTGGTGCTGGTCGCCGCGCCGGAAGGCATCAAAGCGCTGGAAGCCGCTCACCCCGACGTGGAGCTCTACTGTGCCTCCATCGATCTGGGCCTGAACGAGAAGGGCTACATTGTGCCTGGTCTGGGCGATGCCGGTGACAAGATCTTCGGCACCAAATAAACCCTGATGCCATAGCGCCTTCTGCTCGTGAGAGGGGGAAAACGAAGCCGGCACCTCGCCGGCTTCGCTGTTTATACAGTCCCCCGTCTTGCTGGGAAGCGCGCCTTGCCGCTACCATAAGCACCATCTCCCATTTCGAGAATCTTCTTTATGCTTAAACGCTTAGTGACTCTCCTCTGCTGCTCCCTGTCGTTAATGGTGTCGGCTGCCCAGGTGACCGATCTCTATCAGGGCAAGGCGCCGACCAGCGGTGACATGGCGGCCGCCCAGTCCCAGGCACTGGGCGATGTGCTGATCAAGGTGACAGGCCGACGCGACATTCTCACCCAGCCGGCGGTGGTCAAGGCACTGGCCGCGCCGGGCGATTTTGTGCAGCACTACGGTTACCAGGATCTGGGGCCGGTCAAGTTCCTCAAGGCCGATTTCGACGTCACCAAAGTCAACGCCCTGATCGCCCAGAGCAAGTTTCCCCTGCTTGGGCCCGCCCGGCCGCAGATGGCGATCTGGCTGGTGGTCGATGAAGGGGAGCGCCGCATACTGCCGGATCAGTCAAGCGATGGCTGGGCCGCCGCGCTGCGCGCCCAGAGCCAGGCCATGGGCCTGCCAGTCAGCATTCCGCTGATGGATCTCGATGACAACATGGCGGTCAATGCCACCGACGTCTGGGGCCGCTTCGCCGATCCCATCCTCCAGGCGAGCCAGCGTTACGGCGCCGAGATGGTGGTGCTGGGCAAGCTGACACCGGAGGGTGACAAAGAGGAGGGGAAATGGAGCATCGACTGGGGTCTCTATGGTCCCAAGGCGGGCGGTGAGCTGGCCGAGCTGACCAAGGGCGCCGGCTCAGGCACCCAGGCCGAGGTGGCGCAGGGGATGGCCGATGCGCTGGCCGGCTGGCTGGTGCAACAGTACGGCACCCGCCTGTCCGGTGTGGCCTCCAGCCAGACCCTGGTGGTGGAAGGCTTGTCCGGCATCGATGGCATGATCATGGTGCAGAAGATGCTGCAGGGCATGGCCAGCATCACCAAGGTGACGATCGGCAAGCTGGAGGGGGACAAGGTCACCTTCAACCTCTCCCTGCAGGGTGACAAGGCCGAGCTGGTACGCGGTCTGCAACTGGAGAGTCGCCTGCGCCAGATCGAAGACAATGAGAGCGGTTTGCGCTACCAATGGGCACAGCCCTGATCCTCTGCAGCCGAAGATAATGCGCGCAGTCTGCGTTACCAATGGTCGCACTGGCGATCTTTATTGAGGATCCAAACCGCCCGGCCGAGTCCGGGCGGTTCTCTATCTGCCGCGGCGATGATACACTTGGGCACAAATGTCACAGTCAAAGCCCAACGAGTGAAGCAACCGGCCCAACTGTCTTTAGCCGTACAATTACCGGATGATGAAACCTTCGTCAGTTTTTATCCCGGCAACAATGCCCATCTGATCACCGCCCTCAAGAATGCGGCCATCGGTCAGGGCGCGCCTTTCCTCTATTTCTGGGGAGCCAAGGGCTCGGGGCGTTCCCACCTGCTGCACGCCACCTGCGCCGAGGTCAACGCCCGCGACGCCGCCGCGGCCTATCTCTCCCTCGATCAGTTCGAACAGCTGGATCCCAGCATGCTCGATGCCCTCGAGAGCCTGCCGCTGGTCTGCCTCGACAGCCTGGAGGCCATCGCCGGCAATGCGCTCTGGGAGCGAGCCCTGTTCGACTTCTACAACCGCTGGAAAGAGAAAGGCGAGGGCACCCTGGTGGTGACCGGCTGCAGCGCCCCGCGCAAGCTGGGGCTGCAACTGCCGGATCTCGCCTCGCGCCTCGACTGGGGGGTAAGTTTCCACCTCGACGAGCTGGACGATGAGGGCAAGCTCAGCGCCCTGCAGCTGCGCGCCGAACTGCGAGGCTTCAAGTTGCCCATCGACGTGGGTCGCTTCCTGCTCAATCGGCTGTCACGCGACATGCGCACCCTGCTCGCTACCCTCAATCAACTCGATAACGCCTCCTTTCGCGCCAAGCGCAAGCTCACCATCCCCTTCGTCAAGGAGATCCTCGAGCTCTGACTCGGCGGTATTGCCCCGTTTCATGTCTCACGCGCAAAAAAAGAAACCCCGGCACCAGGCCGGGGTTTTTGTTCGCGTTATGCGGTCATCAGTGGAACTGATCTTCCTCGGTGGAGCCGGTCAGTGCAGTGACGGACGACTGGCCACCCTGAATGACGGTGGTCACCTTGTCGAAGTAACCGGTGCCCACTTCCTGCTGGTGCGCCACGAAGGTGTAGCCACGGCTGGCGGCGGCAAATTCCGGCTCCTGCACCATCTCGACGTAGTGCTTCATCCCCTCGCCACGGGCGTACTGGTAGGCCAGCTCGTACATGTGGAACCACATGTTGTGGATTCCAGCGAGCGTGATGAACTGGTACTTGTAGCCCATGTCGGACAGCTCCTGCTGGAAGCGGGCGATGGTGGCATCGTCCAGGTTCTTCTTCCAGTTGAAGCTGGGGGAGCAGTTGTAGGCCAGTATGGTGTCCGGGTACTGGGCCTTGATGGCTTCGGCAAACTGGCGCGCCTCGTCCAGATCCGGCTTGGCGGTTTCACACCACACCATGTCGGCGTAAGGGGCATAGGCGAGGCCGCGGGAGATGGCCTGCTCGATGCCGGCCTGCACCTTGTAGAAGCCCTCGGCGGTACGCTCACCGGTCAGGAAGCCAGCATCGTAAGGGTCGGCGTCCGTGGTCAGCAGGTCGGCGGCATTGGCGTCGGTACGGGCGATCACCAGGGTGGTGGTGCCACAGACGTCGGCTGCCAAACGTGCTGCGACCAGCTTCTGCACCGCCTCCTGGGTGGGGACCAGCACCTTGCCACCCATGTGGCCGCACTTCTTGACCGAGGCCAGCTGATCTTCGAAGTGCACGCCGGCGGCGCCCGCCTCAATCATGTTCTTCATCAGCTCGAAGGCGTTCAGCACGCCGCCGAAACCGGCTTCGGCATCTGCGACTATCGGCAGGAAGTAGTCGATGAAGCCGGCATCCTGCGGACCCAGCTTGTTGGCCCACTGGATCTGGTCGGCGCGGGCGAAGGAGTTGTTGATGCGCTCCACCACGGACGGCACCGAGTTGGCCGGGTAGAGGGACTGATCCGGATACATGGTGGAGGAGAGGTTGTTATCCGCCGCCACCTGCCAGCCGGAGAGGTAAATCGCCTCTATGCCCGCCTTGGCCTGCTGCACCGCCTGGCCGCCGGTCAGGGCGCCGAGGCAGTTGACGTAGCCCTTCCTGGCGCCGCCGTGGATCAGCTCCCACAGCTTGTCGGCACCGCGCTGGGCCAGGGTATGTACCGGCTGCAGGCTGCCACGCAGGTTCACCACGTCTTCGGCGCTGTAGCCGCGTTTGATCCCATTCCAGCGGGGGTTCTCTGCCCAGTCTTTCTCGATAGCCTGGATCTGTTGCTCACGGGTCAGTGCCATATCAGTTCCCTCTTTCATTGATTTCACGTTTCCATTGATTTGTTATGGACGAGCCCCGCCCGGGGCCCGGATTCAGAGCCGCTCGTAACCGGGCAGCGTCAGAAAATCGATCAGGGTGTCGGCGCAGGTGATCTGCTCCATCAGCTCGCTCGCCTCGGCAAAGCGGCCGGCCTGCCAGCGGGCATCGCCCAGCTCGGCTTTGACCACCTCCTGCTCCTCGGCCAGCATCTGGCGGAACAGTGCCTTGGTCACCACCTTGCCGTTGGAGAGGCTCTTGCCGTGGCGGATCCACTGCCAGATGGAGGTGCGGGAGATCTCGGCGGTGGCGGCGTCTTCCATCAGGCCGTAGATGGGCACGCAGCCGTTGCCGCCGATCCATGCTTCCAGATACTGCAGGGCGACCCGGATATTGGTGCGCATGCCGGCCTCGGTGCGCTCACCCTCGCAGGGGGCCAGCAGGTCGGCGGCGGTGATGGGGGCATCCTGTTCACGCAATACCCCGATCTGGTTCCTGGCGCCGGCCGGGATGGCGGCGTTGAACACCGCCATGGCGGTATCGGCGAGGCCGGGGTGAGCCACCCAGGTGCCGTCGTGACCGTTGTGGGCCTCCCGCTCCTTATCCGCCTTGACCTTGGCGAACACCTGCTCGTTGACGAGCGGATCCTTGGCGGGGATGAAGGCGGCCATGCCACCCATGGCCAGGGCGCCACGCTGGTGACAGGTCTTGATCAGCAGGCGTGAATAGGCGGAGAGGAAGGGCTTGTCCATGGTGACCACCTGGCGGTCCGGCAGCACCCTGTCCCCATGATCCTTGAGCGTCTTGATGTAGCTGAAGATGTAGTCCCAGCGGCCGCAGTTGAGCGCCACTATGTGATCCTTCATCTGATAGAGCAGCTCGTCCATCTCGAACACCGCCGGCAGGGTTTCGATGAGTACGGTGGCCTTGATGGTGCCGCGGGGCAGCCCGAACTTGTCTTCGGTCCAGGCGAACACCTCGCTCCACCAGCGCCCCTCCAGATGGCTCTGCAGCTTGGGCAGGTAGAAGTAGGGGCCTGAGCCTTTGGCCAGCAGCGCCTGATGGTTGTGCAGGAAGTAGAGCGCGAAGTCGAACAGGCCGCCGGGAATGGGGGCGCCGTCGAAGGTGACGTGTTTCTCCGGCAGGTGCAGGCCGCGCACCCGGCAGATCAGCACCGCCGGATCGGCCTTGAGACTGTAGGACTTGCCCTCTGGGCTCTGGTAGGAGACGGTGCCGTTGACCGCGTCGCGCAGGTTGATTTGGCCCTCGATCACCTTATTCCAGGCCGGTGCCAGTGAGTCTTCGAAGTCCGCCATGAACACCTTGACGTTGGCGTTGAGGGCGTTGATCACCATCTTGCGCTCTACCGGCCCGGTGATCTCCACCCGCCTGTCCTGCAGGTCGGCCGGGATGCCGCGCACCGTCCAGCTTCCCTCACGAATATGGGCGGTCTCGGGCAGGAAGTCCGGCAGCTCGCCACCATCGATGCGCGCCTGACGGGCCACCCGTTGCTTCAGCAGTTCATTGCGCTGAGGAGCGAAGCGTTCCACCAGTTCGGACACCAGGGCCACCGCATCCGGCGTCAGGATCTGCGCGTAATCGGGAAGCATCTCGCCTTGGATGTGCAGACGGGTGCTGCTGATGGTCTGGGCCGGTGCCGACATAGGTTTCACTCCTTTGAAAGTTACATTTTGAACTTACTAACTACGACTAACGTCTATATCCGTTTCTCTTAAACTCCCCGTAACAGCGGGGTAACACGACTCATAAGGTGCAAAATAATGCTTGGTTCGTCAACCTAATTTTTAAAACGGGTGTTTTTGACTGGTATTTAAGTTGATGTTTTTAATGAATTTATTTGATTGACGTAAAAGCTCTAGCTAGATGGTTATGCTCTTGGCCAGGCACCCGTTCAGGCGAAGGGAACGGGGACTGTCTCCAGCATGAAAAATGTAATTTATTACGTAATAAAATTACCAATGCAAAAACAAATCCCGACCTTACTCCAGGCTTTGCAAAAACATCTGTATGAAATACATCCTGCAAATGCCGTTGGCGTCTAGCTCCTGCAGGCATTGAATGGTGAACTGTTGTTTAAAACTGGATCCGGATGCATGGAGCGGATGGGGGTCTGGGGCCCCTGTCGTTGAAATGACGAGCAATAACGTAGGTTTGTATCAGCGAGCGGTGGGGAGAGGGGAGGAATGGGAGGGGATGCAGGTAGTGAATAATGCCAATAACCTGCGTCTATTTAGCATTTTGTTGTTTTTTTAGTCGACCGGATTTGGCCGGGGGAAAGGGCGGTGCGGAGTAGCAGAATTGGCCATGGATCCACGATCTGGCTGGCGGGGAGAGGGGCTCATTGGCCGGCTCAATAGTCATCGTCCGGGGCGGCGAGATCGATCACATCGAGCTGCACCATGTTGCCCGGTTCGGCGTCGGTGGTTTCGATGTCGGGATGCGGTGACGGAATAAGGGGCTGATCGGGTTGAAGTTCAACAGCTTGGGTCATGGGTGCTTGCCTCATTGGATTGCAAGCCGGTTGGTGACTCCCTCACCCTGATGCCCACCTCCCTGTCTGAATGGCCGGCGGAAAAGTGGCGTATCCTAGCGACACTTTGTAAAAGCTTCAAGTGGTTCTGTATAAAAAATATGCCGCTCCCGAGGGGCCAGGTGCAGGAGATGGGGACGCGCGGTGAAGCAGATAAAGGAGGAAAGGGTATAAACAAGAGTAGGGAGGTAAAGTAGAGGGAGATCTGGAAATAAAAAAATAGCCCAGTCGTGGGACTGGGCTATTTCTCGGGGAAAATGGTCGGTGTGAGAGGATTCGAACCTCCGACCCTCTACACCCCATGCAGATGCGCTACCTGGCTGCGCTACACACCGACGAGGTCAGTTCGAGCTGACGGAGGGAAGTCTAATGATCTGGGCAAGTGGGCGCAACTCCTTTTTTATCAGGGAGATGCCGATTGCTTCTTTATTGCGCAGACAAGATGCAACTTGGGCCCTGGCGGGAGATTTGGCATAATCGCCGCCCACCCGAGATGGCGGCATCCGGCCGCGGCGGCGGGTGGCATATGGGCACCAAGCCGTCTGAGTTGTGAATACGGATAGAAATCTAAGAGGAGCGGGCGTGGAGTCAGCAGAGAAGAGAGCAGCCGAGATGCAGCTCACCCAGGATGAGCGCTGGATGCAGCATGCCATGGCGCTGGCCAGCAAAGCGGAGGGGATCGGCGAGATCCCGGTCGGCGCCGTGCTGGTGTTGGGGGACGAGGTGATAGGCGAGGGCTGGAATCGATCCATCAGCGAGCACGATGCCTGCGCCCACGCGGAAATCATGGCGATCCGCGCCGCCGGTACCCGACTGGCGAACTACCGGCTGCTCGACACCACCCTCTATGTGACGCTGGAGCCCTGCTGCATGTGCGCCGGCGCCCTCATCCACAGCCGGGTCAGGCGAGTGGTCTACGGGGCGCAGGATCTCAAGACCGGGGCCGCGGGCTCGGTGTTCGAGATCTTGCAGGACTCGCGGCACAATCACAGGGTGGAGATCCGTGGCGGCGTGCTGGCGGATGCCTGCTCGGCCCAGCTCTCGGCCTTCTTCAAGCGGCGCCGGGCTGAGCAGAAGGCGGCAAAACTGGCGGCGAAACAGGCGAGCGACGCCGCATCCTGACTGCGGCGAGGGGAGCCGCCCGCCTCCTCGCCGAATGATGGGTTCAGTACCCTAGTCCAAACACCTCGTACAAACAAAGGGTTGGCTCCATTTCACCGCGACCATTTTCCCTCGCAATTACCTCTCTGCCTGCGCCTCGATGTAACAAAACTGTCATGCAACCGCCATATAATGCCGCCAAGCCTAGCTCACATTGAGGTTTTGCATGTCATCGGAATCGATCAACCTGGTCATGGCGGGCAGTAGAAAACGCCGGATCAAGGACAAGTTGGCCAAGTACGGGGTCACCACAGGCGGTGGTCTGGTATTGGTGGCCCTGTTGCTTATCTTCTTCTATCTGCTCTATGTGGTGAAACCCATCTTCAATGGCGCCAGCATGGAAGCGACCTCCTCCTTTACCCTGCCGGTGCAGGGCAAGACCGCCTGGCTCGGCGTCGAAGAGCAGAACGAGATCGGTTATCGCTTCAGCGATCAGGGTCAGGTCAGCTTCTTCGCCGTGCAGCATGATGGCAACCTCAAGGTGGGTCAGGTGCTGGGTCAGGCCCAGATCGCGGGCAAGATCACCACGGTCGCGACGCCGGCCCCTGGTCAGAAGCTGATCGCCTACGGCTTTGCCGATGGCAAGGCGCAGGTCGTCCAGCCTTACTTCAAGGTCTCCTATCCCGACGACGTGCGCGTCATCGAACCCAGCCTGCAGTATCCCTTCGGTGAGGAGCCCATGGTGGTCGATCCCCAGGGCAAGGCGCTCAAGGGCATGGTGTTCGAGGCGACCAAGGACAAGATGGCCGCCGCCGCCGTGACCGAAGATGGTCGTGGCGTGATGACGGTGCTGAGCGGCGAGGAGAACTTCCTCTCCGGCGAAGTGGAGTGGAGCAGCCAGAACTACGCCATTCCCTCCCTGCCGCGCCACGTGGATCAGATGCTGCTGACCCCCAACCTGCGCATCCTGTTCGTGCGTGAAGGCAACCGTCTGTCGATCTATGACATCCACAACCTCAGCGACATCTCCCTGCGCGACGTCATGGAGATCAACGCCCCCAACGCCAACGTGACCCGGGTCGAGCTGCTCTCCGGCGCCTCTTCCCTGCTGGTGGGCAACGACAACGGCGTCATCTCCCAGTGGTTCGAAGTGACGAAGGATGGCAAGCGCCAGTTCGCCCAGATCCGCGACTTCAAGGGCGATGGCCCGGTCGACCTGCTGACCCCCGAGCACTTTCGCAAGGGCTTCATCAGCGGCGCCAAGGACGGTACCGTCAGCTTCTTCCACGCCACCGGCGAGTCCAAGCTGCTGAGCGAGAAGATCGAGGGCGGTGCCCTGGCGGCGCTCGCCATCTCCCCCCGCCACAACCTGTTGCTGATGCAGCAGGAGAACACCTTCAAGCTGTTCGACGTCGAGAACGAGCACCCCGAGGTGACCTGGTCGGCCCTGTGGCAAGAGGTGTGGTACGAGGGCTATCCCGAGCCCATGTATGTGTGGCAGTCCACCTCCGCCAGCAACGACTTCGAGGCCAAGCTGAGCCTGGTGCCGCTGGTGTTCGGGACCCTCAAGGCCTCCTTCTACGCCATGCTGTTCGCGGTGCCGCTCGGGGTGGCCGGTGCCATCTACACCGCCTATTTCATGTCGGCGGGGCTGCGCAAATACGTCAAGCCGACGGTGGAAATCATGGCGGCGCTGCCGACCGTGATCCTGGGCTTCCTGGCCGGTCTCTGGCTCGCCCCCATCATCGAGGGTTCGCTGCCCGGGGTGATACTGCTGCTGATCCTGCTGCCGATGGGCATGTTGCTGACCGCGCTGGCCTGGAACTACCTGCCGGAGCGTGGCCGCTCCTGGTTGCCTGACGGCTGGCACGCCATCCTGCTCATCCCAGTGTTGCTGCTGATCGGCTGGGGGGCCTTCGCCCTGAGCCCGCTCATCGAGAACGCCTTCATGCACGGGGACTCCCGCATCTGGCTGACCCACGAGATGGGCATCAAGTTCGACCAGCGCAACTCCCTGGTGGTCGGCATCGCCATGGGCTTCGCGGTCATACCCACCATCTTCTCCATCGCCGAGGATGCGGTGTTCTCGGTGCCCAAGCACCTCACCCAAGGGTCTTTGGCGCTCGGCGCCACCCCCTGGCAGACCCTGAGCCGGGTGGTGATCCTGACCGCGAGTCCGGGCATCTTCTCGGCGGTGATGATGGGCCTTGGCCGCGCCGTGGGCGAGACCATGATAGTGCTGATGGCGACCGGCAATACCCCCATCATGGACTTCTCCATGTTCCAGGGGCTGCGCACCCTGGCGGCGAACATCGCGGTGGAGATGCCGGAGTCGGAAGTGGGCAGTTCCCACTACCGGGTGCTGTTCCTCGCGGCCTTCGTCCTGTTTGTATTCACCTTTATGTTCAACACCCTGGCCGAGTTCATTCGTCAGCGGTTGCGCGAAAAATACAGCTCTCTGTAAGGGGCCGTTCTGTATATGGACAAGGAATCAACAATGGGTAAGTGGTTTAAATCAGGGGCCCCCTGGATCTGGATGACAGGCGGCGCCGTCAGCCTGAGTCTGGTGGCGGTACTGGGTCTGTTGCTGCTGATCGGCTGGCGTGGTCTGGTCTACTTCTGGCCTCACCCCATCTACGAATGGCAGCTGGAAGACGCCAGCGGCAACAAGAGCGTGCTGATCGGCGAGATCAACGATCGCGAGCTGGTACCGGTCGAGCGGTTGCGCTCCGCCGGCCAGGCGCTGGAAGGGGAGGAGCGCGAGCAGCTGACCCGTTATCTGGTCAAGACCGGCAACCGCGAGTTCGTCGATCTCGACTTCCGCTGGGTGCTGGAGACCGACATCAAGTCCCGGACCCAGCCGGCCGAGCTGGCCATGGTGGAGCGCACCACCAACGGCAACTTCTACGGCTACATCGTCGGGGTGAAGGAGGATGGCCGCGAGCTGAGCCAGGACTTGCATCCCGCCCTGCAGCGGGTGCTGGCCCGTGCCAACGCGCTCTCCGAACAGGCCAACGATCTGCAAAAGGGTGACATCGGCAGCATCAACTATCAGCTGGAGCGACTGCGCCTCAAGGAGCGCAAGGCCGAGCTGGAGGACGAGTTGACCGAGGCGCTCAAGGCGGATCTCGCCGCGCAGCGTCAGGCGCTCAACGATCGTTATCAGGTGCTGGAGAAGGAGCTGTTCTCCCTGCGTAGCGAGGCGGATCGGGACGCCATCACGGTCAAGGACATGCGTGGCGAGCTCATCACCATGCCCATGTCCAAGGTGCTGGATGTGGTGTGGCCCAACGACATGAGCCTGCCGGCCAAGGTGGGACACTGGTTCCATCAGATCGGCAAGTTCGTCTCCGACGATCCCCGTGAGGCCAACACCGAGGGCGGCGTGTTCCCGGCCATCTTCGGCACCGTGTTCATGGTGTTGCTGATGGCGGTCATCGTCACCCCGCTCGGGGTGGTGGCGGCGGTCTACCTGCACGAGTATGCGGGCAAGAACAACTTGACCAAGATCATCCGCATCGCGGTGATCAACCTGGCGGGGGTCCCCTCCATCGTATACGGCGTGTTTGGCCTCGGCTTCTTCGTCTACACGCTCGGTGGTTCGTTAGACCAGCTGTTCTATCCGGAAGCGCTGCCGAGCCCGACCTTTGGCTCCCCCGGCGTCATCTGGTCGGCGCTGACCTTGGCCATCCTGACCCTGCCGGTGGTGATCGTCTCCACCGAAGAGGGGCTGGCCCGGATCCCGAGCACCATACGTCAGGGCTCCCTGGCATTAGGGGCCACCCAGGCCGAGACCCTGTGGCGCATAGTGCTGCCCATGGCGAGCCCGGCCATCATGACCGGCCTCATCCTGGCGATAGCCCGGGCGGCGGGTGAAGTGGCACCGCTGATGCTGGTGGGGGTGGTCAAGCTGGCACCGACCCTGCCGATGGATGGCAACTTCCCGTACCTGCACGTGGAGCGCAAGTTCATGCACCTGGGCTTCCACATCTACGACGTCGGCTTCCAGAGCCCGAACGTCGAGGCGGCGCGACCGCTGGTGTATGCCACTTCGTTCCTGCTGGTGACGGTGATCGTCGGCCTGAACCTGACGGCCATCGGTATTCGTAACCACCTGCGCGAGAAATTCCGGTCGCTGGAGCATTAATCCAGCCACCCCAGACTGATGTGAGGCAAGGGACGGGCGGCTGCCCCCCTTGCCAGTCAAGTGTTCCGGCCGCTGGCACATCAAGATGCCCGCCGCCACAGAGAGAATTTGAGGTAAACAGATGATCAACGTAACACCGACTTCGACCCAGCATACCGCCCTGGACCTGCTCAACCTGAGCCCGGAACAGACCGCGCTGGAGGTCAAGGATCTCAACCTGTATTACGGCAACAAGCAGGCGCTGTTCAACGTCAACATGAAGATCCCCAAGGGACAAGTGACCGCCTTCATCGGCCCGTCCGGCTGCGGCAAGTCGACCCTGCTGCGCTGCATCAACCGGATGAACGATCTGGTGGAGATCTGCCGCATCGAGGGGGAAATCCAGCTGCACGGCCACAACATCTATGACAAGAGCGTGGATGTCTCCGCCCTGCGCCGTCAGGTGGGCATGGTGTTCCAGCGCCCGAACCCCTTCCCCAAGTCCATCTACGAGAACGTGGTCTATGGCCTGCGCCTGCAGGGCATCAACGACAGACGCACCCTGGATGAGGCCGCCGAGCGTTCACTGCGCGGCGCCGCGCTGTGGGACGAGGTGAAGGATCGCTTGCACGACAATGCGTTCGGGCTGTCCGGTGGTCAGCAGCAGCGGCTGGTGATCGCCCGTGCCATCGCCATCGAGCCGGAAGTGCTGCTGCTCGATGAACCAACCTCGGCGCTGGACCCCATCTCGACCCTCACCATCGAGGAGCTGATCAACGAGCTCAAGAGCCAGTTCACCGTGGTGATAGTGACCCACAACATGCAGCAGGCGGCGCGGGTGTCGGATCAGACCGCCTTCATGTACATGGGCGAGCTCATCGAGTACTCGAACACCAACACCATCTTCACCACCCCGGCCAAGAAGAAGACCGAAGACTACATCACCGGTCGTTACGGCTAAGAGATGAGGATAACTGACATGCACAACCAGAAACAGATTGGCGGTCGGTTCAACGGCTAAGGCATGGTTGGTGCAACAAGGGTTATTGGTATGAACAAGATGAGCATCAATAAACAGATTACCGGTCGGTTCAACGGCTAAGGCATAATCGGAGCAACAAGGATTATTTGTATGGACAATATGAACCTCAATAAACACATCTCCGGTCAGTTCAATGCCGAGCTCGAGAACGTGCGCAACCAGGTGCTGGTGATGGGCGGTCTGGTGGAGCAGCAGCTGACCGACGCCATCTCGGCCATCCACATCCAGGATCTGGACGCGGCGCGCAAGATAGTGGCGAACGACCACAAGGTCAACGCCATGGAAGTGGCCATCGACGAGGAGTGCACCCGCATCATCGCCAAGCGTCAGCCGACCGCATCCGACCTGCGGCTGGTGATGGCCATCATCAAGACCATCACGGATCTGGAGCGCATCGGCGACGTGGCGGACAAGATAGCCCGCATGCTGACCGACAACGCCAACAAGCCGCAGCCGCCGCTGGTGTCGCTCGAGAACATGGGCCGCCGCACCATCAAGATGCTGCACGACGTGCTCGACGCCTTCGCCCGCATGGATCTGGAGGCGGCCATCGCCGTCTACAAGGAAGATGACAAGGTGGATCGGGAGTACGAGTCCATCATCCGCGAGCTGATGACCTACATGATGGAAGATCCGCGCACCATTCCCCAGGTACTGAACGTGCTGTGGGCGGCGCGGGCCATCGAGCGGGTCGGTGATCGCTGCCAGCACATCTGCGAGTACATCGTCTACTACGTCAAGGGCAAGGACGTACGCCACACCAAGGCCGATGAACTGAGCGACCTGCTCGGCAAGCATTGAGTCAGAAATGAATAAAAAGGCGCATTGAGCGCCTTTTTTGTTGCATTGGGCGACAGGTTAAGATAACGCCACCCAATGGGCGCTTTTCTGCTAGAATACTGCCCCTGTGTGAGTCCCGGATGGACTCACGGTCTGGTATCCCGGGCCCAGTTTGCCGTCTTGTGCTAAGGCGGCTGTCGCAATAGGTCAATCATGAGTTTTGCCGATAGTTTATTCTTTTTAATGCTGCTGGTAGCCGGCAGCGTGTTCTTCTCCCTCTCCGAGATCTCTCTCGCCGCCTCCCGCAAGATCAAGTTGCAGGTGATGGCCGACGAGGGAAACCGCCATGCCGAAAAAGTGCTGGCGCTGCAGGCCCAGCCGGGTAACTTCTTCACCGTGGTGCAGATAGGCCTCAACACCGTCGCCATCCTGGGTGGCATCCTGGGCGAATCCGCCCTGAACCCGGCCATCAAGACCTTCATCACCAGCTTCTATCAGGGCCCCTGGCTCTCCCAGATAAGCTCGGTCGTCTCTTTCGTGGTCGTCACCAGCCTCTTTATCCTGATCGCCGACCTGATGCCCAAACGCCTCGCCATGAGCATGCCGGAGCGGGTTGCCGTGGTGGTGGTGCGTCCCATGCTGCTGTGCGTGACCCTGCTGATGCCGCTGGTGTGGTTCTTCAATGGCATGGCGAACGCGTTGTTCCGCTTACTGCGGGTCTCCATGATCCGCAACGACGAGATCACCTCGGACGACATCTATGCGGTGATGGATGCGGGCGCCGAGGCGGGGGTCATCCAGCGTGAGGAGCATCAGCTCATCGAGAACGTGTTCGAGTTGCAATCCCTCGGCGTCACCTCCGCCATGACGGCCCGCGAGAGCCTCATCTACTTCACCCTGCAAGAGGGCGAGGAGAGCATCAAGGCCAAGATCGCCGAGCACCCCCACAACAAGTTCCTGGTGTGCGATCACAACCTCGACAGCATCAAGGGCTTCGTCGACGCCAAGGAGCTGCTGATCCGCGTCATCAGCGGCCAGAGCATCGATCTCAACAGCGGCTCCCTGGTGCAGAGCGTCATCATCATCCCCGACACCCTGAACCTCTACGAGGCGATGGAGTACTTCAAGAATCATCGGGGCGACTTCGCCGTGGTGATGAACGAATACGCCCTGGTGGTGGGGATAGTCACCATGAACGATCTGATGAGCACCGTCATGGGCGAGTGGGCCACCCATGCGATGGAAGAGCAGATAGTGCAGCGGGACGAGAACTCCTGGCTGGTGGACGGGGTCACCCCCATCTCCGACGTGATGCGGGCCTTCGACATCGAGGAGTTCCCGGGGAACCAGAACTACGAGACCATCGCCGGTTTCATCATGTTCATGCTGCGCAAGATCCCCAAGCGCACCGACTCGGTGAAATACGCGGGCTACAAGTTCGAAGTGGTGGACATCGACAGCTACAAGATCGATCAACTGCTGGTCACCCGGGTCGAACCCATCGCGAGCGACAAGCTGGCGCAGGAGTCACATCCGGCGGTCTGATCGGGAAGCTTGACCCAAGTGGGCCGGTTTTCGTTAGAATGCGTCGACGATAAGTGTGAAGTGGTGGACCGGGCCGGGATGAGCCGCGGACCACCAGGAACCCATAGTGACCGAGAAGGTCGTTCAGGAGTCATGAAGATGCCGTCTTATTCCCGTGCGCTGGCCTGTGTGGCGCTGGCCATCGCCCTGGGGGCCTGCAGCCAGAGCGCGCCCCGCAAGCCCGCCGCCGCGGCCAAGCCCGCAACCCCCCAGGCCGCCGTCGTGGTGCCGCAGCCGGATCCCGATGCCGTGGTGCAAAGCGCCGTGGCAGAGCCGAGCCCGGTGTTTGATGAGGAGTATCAGGGACCGGAGCAGGGATCCTTGGAGTCGGTGACGGCCCTGTTTGCCCGTGGCTACATCGAGTCCGCCATGCGCGAGACCATGCTGGCGGCGGTGCACAGCGACTACCCGCTGCTCGGCATGCGGGACGTGCGGCTGACCGATCCCGTGCCTAAGTTCCTCACCTCCGCCCAGGCGCGTACCACGGCCCATGACTACCTCTATGCCGGGGTGCAGCGCAGGCTGGGTCGCCCCCTGAGCCCGGCCCAGTGGGAGCAGATCTGGCAAGGCTTGCCCCAGCAGGGACGCGTTTCCGACTGGGTCAAGCAGACCAAGCGGGTGCTGGCGGGGCGCTAAACCGTCACCACAGATAAGAGATGAGGCCACCCCAGGGTGGCCTCACGCTTTTCTGCCTTCTGCCTTCTGCCTTCTGCCTTCTGCCTTCTGCCTTCTGCCTTCTGCCTTCTGCCTTCTGCCGCTTTCACTGCGTTGCCCCATCTTCTGCCGGCTGATTTCCGGTGATACCGATTGCCGTCGGCTCGGCTTTGTCTTATCTTGCTTTAGCCATCTAAACATCTATATGTTTTTATGGCTGATTTCCCGGGGTGCCGAATTCACATCGACGGCGACGCATCGCCGCAGGACATGGCCGGGTACACAACAGACAAACACAGAAAAACAAAGAGACAGGACAGATGGAAACACAGGCATTGTGGGTACTGGACGGTGGCATGGGGCGTGAGCTGGCACGGCGGGGCGCGCCGTTTCGCCAGCCCGAGTGGTCGGCGCTGGCGCTGATGGAGGCGCCGCAGACGGTGCGCGAGGTGCATCAGGCCTATGTGGCCAGCGGTGCCCGTGTCATCACCACCAACAGCTATGCGCTGGTGCCGTTTCATATCGGCGCCGAGCGCTTTGCCGCCGAGGGGGAAACGCTGGCGGCGCTGGCGGGCCAGTTGGCGCGGGAAGTCGCCGATGCACATACCGACGCCGTGCAGGTGGCGGGATCCTTGCCGCCGCTGTTTGGCTCTTACCGTGCCGACTTGTTCGAGGCGGACAGGGTGAGCGAGCTGGCGGCGCCGCTCATTCGGGCGCTGGCGCCTCAGGTGGACATCTGGCTGGCCGAGACCATGAGCCTGATCGCCGAGCCGCTGGCGCTCAAGGCGCTGTTGCCGGCGGATGGCAAGCCGTTCTGGGTCTCCTTCACCCTGGAGGACGAGACGCCAGGGCGCGAGCCCCTGCTTCGCTCCGGCGAGCGGGTGGTGGATGCCGTCACAGCGCTGGTCGGGGTCGGAGTGGATGCCATCCTGTTCAACTGCTGTCAGCCCGAGGTGATCGAGGCCGCGCTGGCGGTGGCCGGCGCCAGATTGCAGGCGCTGGGGCGAGGGGATATTCGCCTCGGTGCCTATGCCAACGCTTTTCCGCCCCAGCCCAAGGAGGCCACCGCCAACGACGGTCTGGACGAGATCCGCGCCGATCTGGGGCCACTGGATTACCTCGGCTGGGCCGAGCGCTGGCGCGCCGTGGGGGCCTCTCTCATCGGCGGTTGTTGCGGCATAGGCCCCGAGCATATTCAGGCCCTGGCCAGTCGGCTGCGCTAAGGAGAGCATATGAAAGAGAGCAAAATAGGCCTCTGGTCCCTCACCGCCCTGGTGTTCAGCTCCATGGTGGGGGCGGGTATCTTCAGCCTGCCCCAGAACATGGCCGAGGTGGCCGGTGCCAGGGCCGTGCTGATCGGTTGGGGCGTCACCGGGGTGGGCATATTGGCGCTGGCTGCGAGTTTTCTCTATCTGTCGCGGCTAAGGCCCGATCTCGATGGCGGCATCTACAGCTATGCCCGCGCCGGCTTTGGCGATCTGGTGGGTTTCTTCTCCGCCTGGGGTTACTGGTTGTGCGCCACCATAGGCGTGGTGGGCTATCTGGTGATCGCCTTCGCCGCCCTCGGCAGCTTCGTCGACACGCCAGAACACATCTGGTTTGGCGAGGGCAACACCTTGGCCGCCTTCATCGGCGAGTCCTGCATTCTCTGGGCCGTGCATCTGCTGGTGGCCCGCGGCGTGCAGCAGGCGGCCCTGTTCAATCTGGTGGCGACCCTGGCCAAGAGCCTGCCGTTGCTGCTGTTCATCCTGTTCGCCTGCTACTGGTTCGACCCGATGACCTTCGCGGCGGATCAGGGGGGCAGCACGCTTGCAGTGCCGGTTTCCGAGCAGGTGCGCAACACCATGCTGATCACCCTCTGGGTCTTTACCGGCATCGAAGGGGCGGCCGTCTTGTCGGCCCGCGCCAGGAACAGGCGGGATGTGGGCACGGCCACCGTGCTGGGGGTGGTGCTGGCACTGCTGCTCTATGTGCTCATCTCGGTGCTGGCGCTGGGGATATTGAGCAGACCCGAGCTGGCGGCCTTGCCCAACCCCTCCATGGCGGGACTGATGGCCCAGATGACCGGCTCCTGGGGCAAGCTGCTGATCAGTGTCGGCCTCATCGTCTCGGTGCTGGCCTCCTATGTGAGCTGGACCCTGTTCTCGGCCGAGGTGCCGTTCAGCGCGGCGCGCCACGGCGCCTTTCCGGCCATCTTCCGGCGCCAGAACCGCAACGGCACCCCCATCGCCTCCCTCTGGCTCACCAGCCTGACGGTGCAGGGTTGCCTGTTGCTGGTGTGGCTGCTCGGCAAGGGGTATACCAGTCTGCTGCTCATCTCCACCTCGATGATCCTGGTGCCCTATCTGCTGATCGGCCTGTTCCTGCTCAAGCTCTCCTTCAGTGGGCAGGGCAATGGCTTGATGCGGGCGGTGGCGCTGCTGTCGAGCGGCTACGGCCTCTGGCTGCTCTATGCCGCCGGGGTGGAATACCTGCTGCTCTCCTTGCTGCTCTACGGGCCGGGCCTGCTGCTGTTTCTCTACAGCCGCCGCCAGCTGGCTGGCGCCGAACGGCTCAGTGGCCGCGAGCGACTGCTGGCCGGGATGACCCTGGTGAGCCTCATTCCCGCGCTCTGGTCATTTGCCCATGTCTGACTCGGGTCTGTGACTGGCAATGAAAGAGAGCGCCCTGGTGGCGCTCTCTTTTTTGCTCTGCTTCAAGGCTCTGATTCAGGCGCTGCCGGGGCCGGCCGGTTTGCCAAACAGCACCCTCAGTTTCTTCTGCCAGGGCAGGCCGCGGGCCTCACGCAACATGTCGCGCCACTCGTGGAAGGTGAGGGTGAGGGGGTTGAAGCTGCGGATGGGCTTGGTGATACCGAACCGGCAAGGCTCGGCAGGGTCCTCTTCCACGAAGGTGCCAAACAGTCGATCCCAGATGATCAGCACCCCGGCGAAGTTGCGGTCTATGTACTTGGCGTTGCTGGCGTGATGCACCCTGTGGTGGGAGGGGGTATTGAGGATCCACTCCAGCCGGCCAAGCTTGCCCACCACCTGGGTGTGGACGAAGAACTGGAAGCCCAGGCTCAGCAGCACGGTGGCGACCACGGCCTCTGGCGGGAAGCCGATGAGGATCATCGGGATCCAGAACAGCCACATGCCGGAGACGGGGTACATCAGGCTCTGGCGAAAGGCGGTTGAGAGGTTGAGCCGCTCGGAGCTGTGATGCACCACGTGGGAGGCCCACAGCCAGCGCACATGGTGGCTGGCGAAATGGAACAGCCAGTAACAGAGATCCTGCAGCAAGAACAGCAGCAAGATGCTCCAGAAGTTGAGTTCGATGTCCAGCAGCCGCCAGCCCCAGAGGGCGTCATAACAGTAAGCGATGGCGATGGCCGCCAGCGCATCGCCGCCCTGATGCATCAGCGCCAGCGCCCCGTTGGCAAACAGATCCCGCCACTGGTAGGTGGCGGTGGGAAAGGCCGCCCCGTGTTTGCGCAGATAGAGCATCTCCCAGCCGATGAAGGCCAGAAAGACGGGGGAGAGGTAGAGCAGCAGCAGTTGCACATCCATGTGATGCATCCGGTTGGACCAGTTGGGTTCCAGCATACCGAATGAATTTAAAATTTCATTAACATATTGCACCGCCATCTGGTGACTGGTCTGAATTTAAATTCAATGTAACCTGTTGTTTTTATATGGTTTAAGAGGTGGTTATGCAGTTGGTGAAAAGAGGGGTGGTCATTGCCCTGTTGTGGAGTGGCTGTGTGTGGGCCGATCCTGCTCAGAAATTGGTCGACCTGCTCAATAGCAAGCAGCAAGTGGAGCAGTTGCAGGCCCAGATGCAGGCACAGATGATCCCGCTGATCATTCGGGGGGCGGGCGAACATGCGCAGGAATTGGCCAAGCATCGCGATGTACTGGAGGCCTGGTTTGGCCGTTATCTCTCCTGGCCAGCCATGAGTGCCGAGGTGGCCGCCATCTATCGCAAGCATTTCACCGACGCCGAGCTCAAGGAGCTGATTGCCTTCTATCAGAGTCCGGTTGGGAAAAAATCCCTGGACACCATGCCGGCCATCTTTCAGGAGAGCTCGCTGGTGGGCAAATCCCTGGCCGAGCGCAACATGCCGGCACTGCAAACCATGCTGGATGAAGCAAAACGTCAAGCTGCAAAATAGACGCGACGGGTTGAGCCTGTATCAGCGTGAAGAGGGAGCCATGGGCTCCCTCTTCTGCCTTCTATGGCTGTCAGCGTCAGAGCACCTGACTCAGGAACTGGCGCAGGCGCGGGGAGGGGGGATTGTCAAAGAAATCGGTCGGCTTCTCATCCACCAGCAGCTCGCCGTTTTCCATGAACAGCACCCGATCCGCCACCTCGCGGGCGAAGCCCATCTCGTGGGTCACCACCACCATGGTCATGCCCTCCCGGGCCAGCCCCTTCATCACATCCAGCACCTCGCCCACCATCTCGGGATCGAGGGCGCTGGTGGGCTCATCAAACAGCATGATGCGTGGCTGCATGGCGAGCGCCCTGGCGATGGCCACCCGTTGCTGCTGGCCGCCGGAGAGCTGGGACGGATAACTCTCGGCCTTGTTGGCCAGCCCCACCTTGAGCAGCAGCGCCTTGGCCCTGTCCTGCGCGTCGTTGCGCGACAGACCGCGCACCTTCTGGGGAGCGAGACTGATGTTGTCCAGCACGTTGAGATGGGGGAAGAGGTTGAAGGACTGGAACACCATGCCCACCTCTTCCCGCAGCTTGTTGACATCCCCCGGCTCGGTCAGGCAGATGCCATCGATCAGGATGTCGCCGTCGTTGATGGTCTCCAGCTGGTTGAGGGTGCGCAGGAAGGTGGATTTGCCGGAGCCGCTCGGCCCGACGATCACCACCACCTCCCCTTCGGCCACCTGGGTGCTGACGTTCTTCAGGGCGTGCACGCCGCCGGCATAGATCTTCTCCACGCCGGTGGCCTTGATGATGGGGTCCGCTTTGTTACGCATGGTCATGCCTTGGTCCTCCCGGCGTCGATCTGTCTCGGGTCGCCGGTCTCAATGATGGGATCAGTTGCTGCGCGCATATTTCACCTCCAGACGACGCACCAGGAAGGAGAGGGTGCCGGTCAATACCAGATAGAGCAGGGCCACGGTGAACCACACCTCGAACGGGCTGAAGGTGGAGCTGACCACCTCGCGGCCGGCCTTGGTCAGATCCGTGATGGAGATGACGGAGACCAGGGAGGAGTCCTTGATCAGGTTGATAAACTGGCCCGCCAGCGGCGGCAATACTCGTTTGAACGCCTGGGGCAGGATCACGTAGCGCATGGTCTGGGCCGAGGTCAGCCCCAGGCTGCGACCCGCCTCCATCTGGCCCTTGTGGATGGAGCTGATGCCGGCGCGCACTATCTCGGCCACATAGGCGCCGGTGAAGACCGCGAGCGCCGCCACCCCGGCGGTGAAGCGATCCAGATTGAGCACGGTGCCGATAAAGAAGTAGACGATGAAGATCTGCACCAGCAGCGGGGTGCCACGGATCAGCTCCACATAGGTGACCGCCAGGTTGCGCAGGGCCGGGTTGGGGGAGAGGCGGGCGAGGCCGGCCAGGGTGCCCAGCAAGATGGCGAAGATGCCTGCCACCAGGGAGAGCTTGACCGTGACCCAGACACCCCAGGCGATGGGGCCTGCGGTCCAGGTGAGTTCGATATCCAGGGTATCGCCGAGGAAGACGGTATCCCCTTCGGCAACCTGGGCGCCGCTGGCGGCGATGGGCTGGCGCTGGCCGGGATCGGTATCGTTTTGCAGGAACAGCTGGCGCTTCTCGGCGGCCGTGGTGCCGGCCACTACGGTGCCGTCAAACTCGGCGTAATTCTTCTGTTCGGCCTGGTAGGCGATGTACTGGGGGATGCGTTCCCAGCGCCAGGTGTAATCCACCGATTGCACGGCCTTGTAAATGCCAAAGACGGCGGTCAGCAGCAGCAGCAGGAAGATGCCATGCCAGAGCAGCTGATTGGGTTGTTTTTCCATCTGTCTTGTGGATTTGGGGTTGATCACTGTCACAACCTCTCTTGTCGTTATTGTGTGGGGAACTGCGTGAAGGGGCGGCCGGGCCGCCCCTTGAGAGGTTATTTGAGTTGATTCAACCAGGCGTTGGATTCAAACCACTTCTTGTAGAGGCGGTCGTAGCTGCCGTCGCCCTTGATCTGGCGCAGGTAGTTGTTCAGCCAGTTGAGGGTGTCTTGATCCCCCTTGCGGATGGCCCAGGCCAGCGGCTCGAAGGTGAACGGCTTGTCGAGGTGCACCACGGCGCCCTGATTCTGGGAGGCGAAGATGGCGTTGTAGGGCAGATCGTAGATGAAGGCATCCACCTTGCCGTTGATCACTTCCAGCTTGGCGTCGTCCTGGGTTTCATACTGCAGCAGGGTGGCCTTGGGGATCATGCGCTTGACCGCCTGCTCGCCTGTGGTGCCGAGCTTGACCGCGATCTTGTACTTGGGATCGTTGAGATCCTGGAAGGACTTGATCTCGCCCGCCTTGTCCTTGCGCAGCACTATGGTCTGACCGACGACTATGTAGGGGTCGGCGAAGTTGACGCGCAGGTTGCGCTGGGGGGTGACCGTCATGCCACCCATGATGACATCGAACTTGTCGGTCAAGAGGGCCGGGATGATGCCGTCCCAGGCGGTGTTGACGAACTCGACCTTGACCCCCATCTCCTTGGCGACCATCTTGGCCAGGTCCACGTCGAAGCCGATGTACTGGCCCTGCTTGTTGGTCATCTCGAAGGGTTGATAGCCGGCATCGAAGCCGACGCGCAGCACACCGCGCTCCAGCACGGCATCCAGAGTGGAACTAGGGGCAGAGCTGGGTGCGGCATTGGCCAGCCCGCACAGCAGCAGGGTAGAGAGAATGAGTTTTTTGATCATAAGTGACGTCTCTGTCGAAAGTGTGTTCGGCCTTGAACCTGATCCCGTGCGACTCCGTGGCACAAGAGACTGCTGCATCCGGCAACAGGCAAGACAGGATTATTGTCTTGAGTTGGGTAGAAGCCCCATATGAGATTCTATGAATGACGCGCTGAGTGAAAAATGTACCAAAAGCCGATTGTGCCAGATGACTCAATAGGTTAGTGCGACTTTTTCCTCGCGGCCTGGCTCATAAAACCACATGAAAACAACATATCTATCTAACGCCGTGGGTTCAAGTCCAAAAGCTTATAAGGGGCACTTTCGCCGGTTCAGCGGGAATCAAATGGGCTTGATGATGGCGAACCATAGTCGGATGACCCCTCTTGGGCCGCGGTGGGGCTGGGACTCGATGGTCTCAAGCCGATCGGCGGCCAGAAGGCGGGAGAGACGCTGACTGCGAGACAAGGGACCGACCCGAAGGTCGCCGTCAGGCCGGCTCGGTGAGCAGGGGACGTGGCGCCTGGGCTTTGAGGAAGGGCAGCAGCAACAGGGCCGAGACCCCGGCCGCCACCGAGATCACCACGAAGAAGCCGTTCCAGTGCCAGATCTCCATCACCTTGGCCAGAGGATAGCCCGCCAGCGCGGCCCCCATGTAGGCGAACAGGCCGACGAAGCCGGTGGCGGCCCCGGCGCAGTCCTTGTGGGAGCACTCGGCGGCGGCCATGCCGATCAGCATCTGCGGGCCGAACACGAAGAAGCCGATGGTGAAGAAGCAGGCCGCCTGCATCACGTAGCTGAAGAAGGGCATCAGCCAGAGCGAGCCCACCGCCAGCAGTATCCCTATCGCGAAGATCAGGTTCATCGGCCCCCGGTTGCCGTTGAACAGCTTGTCCGATCCCCAGCCCGCCACCAGGGCGCCGATGAAGCCCCCCACCTCGAACATGGAGATGGCGGAGTTGGCGCTCATCAGGTTGAAGCCGCGCTGCTCCGTCATGTAGAGGTTGCCCCAGTCGTTGATGGCGGTACGCACCACGTAGACCAGCACGTAGCAGCAGGCCAGCAGCCAGATGTAGGGGTTGCCGAGCACGTACTTGTGCAGGATCTGGCGCGGCGTCAGATCGGCATCCTGGGTCTGCTGGGCTATCTCCAGCGCATCGCTTCGCCACTCGCCGACCGTGGGCAGCCCCAGGGTGCTCGGGGTATCCCGCAGTCGCCAGCAGAGGATCAGCCCGACCAGTATGGCGATGAGCCCCGGCACTATCATGCCGTAGCGCCAGCCATGCTGCAGGGCTATGGTGCTGACGATGAGCGGGATCAGCGCGCCGCCCACGTTGTGGGCCGTGTTCCAGGCCGACCACCAGAAGCCGCGCTCGGTGCGCGAATACCAGCTGGTCAGCAGCTTGGAGCAGGGGGGCCAGCCCCAGCCCTGGAAGAAGGCGTTGGCGACCCAGAGCGCCGCGAACAGCCACAGCGACGAGGAGAGGCCGAACAATATGTTGATGACCCCGGTCGCCATCAGCCCCAACCCCATGAAGTAACGGGGGTTGGCCCGATCGCTTATGATGCCGGAGAAGAACTTGGAGCAGCCGTAGGTGAGGTAGAACAGGGTCCACAGCATGCCGATGTCGGCCTTGTTCAGGATGCCGCTCGCCAGCATGTCCGGCATGGCGAAGTTGAAGCTCTTGCGGGTGAAGTAGAACACCGCGTAGCCCAGATACATGGTCAGCAAGATGTGCAGGCGCCAGTGGCGATAGCTGGCATCGATCTCGCGCTGATCCCGCACCAGGGGGGCCGGGCGGCTCTTCATAAAGTTCAGCATGGCACTGGGATCATCCAGGATGGGTTGTTACCCATGGGGCTCGTCTCGCTTGCGGCTGGGCAGGCTCAGGGTCAGCTGGGTACCGTGCAGGCAGGAGAGCTGCAGGTTGCCCCCCAGCGCCTGCACCCGCTCGCGGATGCCGAGCAGGCCGTAGCCCTGGGCCGTCTGCTCGGGCAGGCCGCAGCCGTCGTCTTCCAGCAGCAGCTGCAACCGCTCCCCCTGCTGCTGGGCTCGAATGCGGACCGAGCTGGCGTTGGCGTGCTTCACCACGTTGTTGAGCCCCTCCTGGCAGACCCGGAACAGGGTAGCCCGCTGGGCATCGGAGAGATCCTCGTCCGCCAGCCGCCATTCGAGCCGGGTGACTATGCCGTGGCGCTCCAGCTCCAGCTCCCGCAGCAGGCTTTGCACCGCCTGCTCCAGGCTCATGTCGTCGAGCTGGCGGGGACGCAGCCGGCCGAGCAGGCCGCGCACGGCGTCATAGATGCCGAGTGACAGGGTATCGATGAGGGCGCTGCTCTGACCGACCCCAGGGTTGTCCGGCGCGAGGCGGCGCACTATCCCCGCCTGGGTGCGGATGGCGGTGATGGTCTGGCCTATGTCGTCGTGCAGCTCGCGGGCCACCTCCTTGCGGATGCTCTCCTCTGTCTCCAGCAGTCGCTCGGTGAGCTGGCGGTTGTGGGCGAGCTGGCGAGTCAGCGCCTGGTTCAGCTCGCGCTGGCGCTGGATGCCGGCGCCGAGCAGCAGGCCGGTCAGGCTCTGGGCCAGCAGGGAGAGCAGCAGGTCAAGCGGGTGATCGTGCCAGGCCTGGCCCGCCATCAGCGCCACCGTGTTCATCAGGGTGGCGAGCAGGGCCCCCTGCCAGCCGTAACGCCAGGCCATGGCCATGATGGGGATGGCGAGGCAGAAAGGGGTGAAACGCACCAGCGAGTCCGGCAGGCCGAGCTGCAGCCAGAGGCTGAGCACGAACAGCAGCAGGTACCAGATCAGGTGGCGAAAGCGCCAGTCCACCGGCTGATCGATCAGCGCCGGACCGAGCGGCACCCAAGTGGCGCGGGTGAGGTAGTGCCAGATCAGCATGCAGGTGGAGGTGAGGGTCAGGCCGCCGGTCAGGGTCAGCAGCAGGGCGGTGAGGCCATCCTCCCCGGCCAGGTGCCAGAGCAGGGACTGCAGCAGCGCCGCCGCGGTGACGGTGGCCAGCAGCACCAGCAGCTGCTGCCAGTCGTTGCGCACCCGCTGGCGGCGGGCGATGAGCAGCGGCAGCAGGGTGAGCAGGGTGCCGGCCTGGATCAGCGGCCAGGCTGGCAGGCCTATCTCGCCGTCGAGCCAATAGAGCAGCAGGGTTTCACACAGCAGCAAGGGCGGCCAGTAGGCGAGGGGGCTCTGCAGCAGCAAGCCGAGCCGCAGCCCGAACGGGAACAGCAGCACCGCCAGCACCGGGCCGCCCGCCAGGTGCAGGCCGATGCTCCACAGGCAGAACCAGCCGGCGGCGAAGATGAAGCAGGCCGCCAGCGAGATGGCGACATAGCTGGCAAGGCGGTGGATCACCAGCTGTCCAGCATGCGGTGGGCCAGCTCCACGTTGTTGCTGACCTGTAGTTTGTCCATCAGGTTGGCGCGGTGGACGTGCACCGTCTTGGGGGAGAGGCCGAGCTGCTCGGCGATGGCCTTCACCTCCAGCCCGCGGGCCAGCAGCTGCGCCACCTCCCGCTCCCGGTTGGTGAGGGGATCCCGGCTGTGGCTGGCGAGCTTGTGGGCGATATCCGGGGTCAGGTAGCAGCCGCCGTGGGCGGCGGTGCGTACCGCGGCGATAAGCTCCTCCGGGCTGCAGCGCTTGGAGAGAAAGCCCTTGGCCCCCGCCTGCAGCGCCTGCTCGATCAGCGCCGGGCTGTCGTGCACCGACAGCATCACCACGGCGAGGCCGGCGGGCAGGCGCTTGAGCAGCTCCAGCCCGGACTGATCCGGCATGGAGATGTCGCACACGCACAGCTGGACGCCGCTGCCGGGCAGGCCCGCCAGCGCCTCGGCGGCGCTGCCGAATTCGGCAACGACCCGCAGATCGGGTTCGAGATTGAGCAGTTGGGCGAAGCCGGAGCGGACGATCTGGTGATCGTCGATGAGGGCAATTTTTATCATGATGTCAGCCTGAAATCTGCGGCCAGGGTGCTGGCGCGGCCAACAAGATACCCGTGGCCGAGGTCAGGCTCAAGGGGGAGGGCAAAGAGTGACCAAGATAAGTGGCGGCGTGCACCCAAAGCTTGATCGGGATCAGGAGGACAGGCGCCTGGCCGCTCAGCAAGGGACGCGCCGCCCCGAGCAGGCTGACGCGCGTCCGCGGCGACTAGCGGTGCAGCTCGCCCGCTCGCTCCGGCTGGTAGACCACCTCCAGGATCTCGACCTGGATGGTGCGACCGGCGGGACCTGGCCAGGCGATGCTGTCACCCACCTTCAGGCCCAGCAGGGCGCTGCCGACCGGTGCCAGCACCGAGATCCTGGATTCGTCCCCTTGGGCATCCTTCGGATAGACCAGGGTCAGGCAGAACTCGGAGCCGCTGTTTTGCATCTTGAAGCGCACCGTGCTGTTCATGGTCACCACGTCCGGCGGCATGTCGGCGGGCTCGCGGATCTCGGCGCGATCCAGCTCCTCTTGCAGGGCCAGGTGCTGGGGATGGTTGCCGAGCAACTGTTCGATGCGATCCAGATCCAGGCTGGAGATCACGAGATGAGGTTGTTTCATAGGGCATTCCTTATCAATGGCGGACAGGACCAGGATGGCGGGCAGGCTGGTCGGTCGAAAAAGTCAGAAGTTGTAAAGAGATCGCACAGGCGGTGCCCCCGAACGACTCGCGGTCAGGGGCGAGGGCGGGGGCTCAATGGGGTGTGAGCAGACTTGAAAAAATCATGAGCGCTTTCATGTGGATACCATAACCATTCTGGACGGCTTTGGCAATTGCCCCGGCCGAGGGCTCAGGGTGCCTGATAATCGTACTGCTTGATGATGCTGGCCAGGCTGCCGTCCCGGCGCATGGCCTGGATCGCCTTGCGCCAACGCGCCGCCTCGCTGGGTGGGAAGTCGGGATGGGCGGCGAGGTAGATGGCCGTCTGCTGCAGGGTCTCGCCGCGCACCAGGCTGGCCAGCGGCAAGCCGGCCTGTTGCTGGGTATAGCGGGCGGTGTTCCAGGCCACGGCCCAGCCCTGGATGCGGCCAAGCGCCAGCTTGTTGGCGTTGTTGGCCTCCGCCGCCACCGGCTCCACCCTGGTCTCGGCGATGGACTGGATCAGGCTTTGGCCATAGGAGCCGCGCATCACCCCTATGGTCTGCGCGGGCAGCTCCTCGATGGTGAGCGAGGCGGGATGATGCTGGCGGTGGCTGACCAGCACGAAGGCCTCGTCCAGCAGGGGGGTTATCCAGAGAAACTGGGACTCGCGCTGGGGGCTGCGCACCGGCGGCAGCAGCAGCACGTCCGGCCGGTGGCGGGTCTGGATGAGAGCGCGGGCCATCGGCATCAACTCGAAGGTCAGGGGTTCATCCAGGCGGCGGGCCGCCTCCTCCAGCACCTCGATGGCCATGCCGCTCGGGGCGCCCTGGTAGGAACGAATGACATAGGGGGGCACCTCGGCCGCGATGACCACCACGGCGTGGGCTGACTCCGTGGTCAAGAGGGCACCGAAGGCAAGCAGCAAGACGGAAATACGCATAACGGACCGGGACAAGGATGAGTACGCGAAGTGTACCATCTCTGCCCGTAAAGTGAGCGCCTCCCGTGGCGGGGGCGCCCTCAGTCGAAGAAGTCGCGCAGGTCCAGGGTCTGGTAGCCGTCCAACTGCTGCCAGGGCAGCTGCTTGGGCAGCGGCTTGAGGGTCAGCGTCATGCGGTAGCTGCGATAGCCGTCCAGGCTGGCGGACTCCACCACCAGGGGGATCTGCCATTGGTTTGACCAGAGGATGCGGGTGCGCTGCTTGCCCTCGCGTTTTTCGTACCAGCGCGCCTGGTCGGGCGCCGCCTCATCGAGGGGGGTCATCCCCGCCAGCAGGGCCGGATCCACGAGATGGCGAATGCGCGCCCAGTCGGGCTTGAAGGCGACCTGGCCATACTCCTCGGCGGGCACCTCCACCAGCTGATTGTGCCAGGCATCCGCGTAGCGCAGCTGCAGCCCGCCATCCTCGGCGCGGCTGACCCAGCGGGCCGCCATCTGGTGGGTGAAGTGCTTGTGGCCGGGGTTGGCGTCGTGGCTGGCGTGGTAGGCGCGGGCCAGGGGCAGCGGGATCAACCGCTGGCTCCACACCTGGTTGCCGACCCGCATCCACTTCTCCTGCCACTGGTTCGCCCGGGCTATGCCGTCGCTGCCGGTGACGCTGTCCTGATAACTGATGCGGGCGGCGAGATCCGGCGCCTCGTCGGCCCGCGCCTGCGTAAAGAGGGTGCTGCCGAGTAGCAGCAAGGGGAGCAAGAGTCTTCTCATCATCTGTCGCTCGAAAGAGCAGGGGCCCGTGCGGGCCCCTGCCACTTACAGGCCGAGCGCCTCCCGCAGTTTGCCGAACACTCGGGTATTGTCGAGCGTGCCCTTGAAGCGGTCGCTGCCCGCACCATCGGCAAACAGCATCACATCGCCGCCGCCGTGGGTCTCGGCGCCGAGCTTGACGCCGGTCTCCTGCAGGTAGTCGTCTCCCTGCACCTCATCGCTGGTGAGGGTGGGGCGCACGTCGGCGCGGTTGGGACCGTTGCCGAACACCAGGGTGGTGAACGGCTTGCCATCCACGTCGTTCTGGGTAGTGCCGTCGCCGTTCTTGACCAGATCCAGCACCTTGTTGCCCTTGGCGGAGTAGCCGTTGATGGTCATGGTGTGGTCGTGATCGGCGGTGACCACGATCAGGGTATCGCTCAAGTCCACCTTGCCGAGCGCCGTCTTGACCGCCTCGTCCAGCGCCACCGCATCGGTGAGGGAGCGCTTGGCGTTGGTGGCGTGCAGGGCGTGGTCGATGCGACCCCCCTCCACCATCAGGAAGTAGCCCTGGCTGTTCTGGCTCAACAGATCGATCGCCTTGGCGGTCATCTCGGACAGGGACGGCTGGGTATTGGCGGCCCCCTTGGCGACGCGGTCCAACTCGTAGTCGAGGTGGGACTTGGCGCTGAACAGGCCGAGCACCTTGCCGCTGCTGACCTTGGCCAGATCGCCCTGGGTGGTGACGTATTGATAGCCCTGGGCGCTCAGCTCGGCGGTGAGATCCCGGCCATCGGCCCGGCCGCCCTTGTTGCTGGCGCTGTAGGGGGTCCAGTGATTGGCACCGCCCCCCATCAGCACGTCGACCCCGTCCCCGAGCGCGGTGTTGAAGCCGGCACCGCCCGGTACCGCCTGCTCGGCGATGGCGTAGGCCGCGTCCCGGTGGCAGATGTGGGAGTAGGTGGCGGCCGGGGTGGCATGGGTCAGCTCTGTGGTGGTGACGGCACCGACCGATTTACCCGCCGCCTTGGCCAGCTCCAGTATGGTCGGCACCGGGGTGCCGTTGTCGCCGGTGCAGTTGTTGATGCCCTTGTTGCCGTTGATGTCCTTAGCCGGGGCGACCGCCTGGGTGTCGCTGCTCATGGCGATCACCTCGTTGTTCATCTTGACGCCGGTGGTGTAGGCCGCCATTGAGGGGGCCGAGTCCGTGGTCTGGGCGTCGTTGGAGAAGGTCTTGATGCGGGCGCTGCGGGGCAGCTTCATGATCTCCAGATTGCCCTCTTCCCCCACCTTGAACAGCCGGGTAGCGGTGAGTACTGTGGGGCCCATGCCGTCACCGATAAACAGGATCACATTCTTGGCGTCGCTGGCCTGGGCCTGGGACAGGCCACCCAGGGCACCGAACAGGGCGGTGCACACCAGGGTCTTTTTCATGGTTGTTGTCATGCTTGTTCTCATGGAATGCTCCTTACAGCTTGGCCGCAGCTTTGACCTTGCCGAACACGGCGGTGTTATCGAGAGAGCCGTGGAAGCTGTCCGCTCCCTGGCCGATGGCGCCGAGGAAGACGTCGGTGCCGCCATGGGTTTCGTTGCCTATGTCACCCACCTTGACCACCACCTCCTGGTGATAGTCGTCGGCCGAGACAGTGGCATCGTCCAGCGCGGCCACGCTGCTGCGCGAGCCATCCACCCGGTTGTAGCCGTTGCCGAAGCCGATGATGGTGTAGGGCATGCCGTCGGCATCCTTGCTCGGTTCGCCGGTTTCGTAGTTCTTCACCAGCCCGAGCACGCCCGGGTTGTCGGCGGTGGTCTTGCCGGTACGCTTGGCATAACCGTTGAGCACCAGCGTGTGGTCATGGTCGGCGGTGACCACGATCAGGGTGTTCTTCAGCTCGGGGTCGGTTTTCTTCACCTCGTCGATGGCGGCCTTGATGGCGTCGTCGAAGGCGAGGGTGTCCTGCAGGGCGCGCTTGGCGTTGGTGTCGTGCAGGGCGTGATCGATGCGGCCCCCTTCCACCATCAGGAAGTAGCCCTTCTCCTTGTCCTTGAGCTGCTTGATGGCAGCCAGGGTCATCTGGGCCAGTGACGGCTCGCTGGCCGGCCTGTCCAGGTCATATTTCATGTGGCTGGAGCCAAACAGTCCCAGCAGCGGCTTGCCCGCCTCGGCCTGGTTCAGTTGATCCAGGTTGCTGGCGAACTGGTAGCCCTTGGCCTGCATCTCGTTGATGAGGTTGCGGCCATCCTCCCGCTTGCCCAGGTCGGCCGCCGGCAGGAAGAAGCTGCTGCCACCCCCCAGCACCACGTCCAGCCCCTCCTTCAGGGCGCCGTTGTAGCCGGCACCGCCCGGCACCAGCTGGGCGGCGATGTCCGCCTCCAGATCCCGGTTGCAGATGTGGGCGTAGGTGGCGGCCGGGGTGGCGTGAGTGACCCGGGTGCTGGTGACCACGCCGGTGCCGCGGCCGTCGGCCTTGGCCAGCTCCAGCAGGGTGGTGACCGGCTTGCCGGCGCTCTGGCTGCAGTCGCTCTCCTGGGTGGCATCACTGTCCATGCTGATGACGCCGTTGTTGCTCTTGACCCCGGTCATGTAGGCGGCCATGGAGGGGGCCGAGTCGGTGACCTGGGAGTCGTGGGAGAAGGTCTTGATGAAGGCCGTCTCCGGCAGGGTGTCGATGGTGAGACTACCCTCTTCCCCGACGCCGTAGATGCGGGCCGCGGTCAGGGTGTTGAGGCCCATGCCATCGCCGAGGAAGAAGATCACATTCTTGGCGCTGGGTTCAGGGGTGTCGCTGTCGTTTGTGGAGTTGCAGCCGGCGGCCAGGGCGGCGCCGATCATCAATGCAAGTCCTGCCATTTTTCTCATTGGGGTTCGCTCCTTGTAAAACCTGAGCGAAGCCTAGAGGGATCAGATGACACTTTTAGTGAATGTGGATGACAATCCGATGAAGGCAGGATTTAAATGTGATGTTGTATCAATCACTTATTTATGTAGGCAACATGGCGGTCGACACCCCGGACCCGACCCGACCGCCGGCTTGGTGGTTCCCGTGCCACGGGCTAGAATGGCCTGTCAAATTGGGGCTCCAGCAGGTAAAATGCGCCCCCTTGCGACGCCCGACGTCCGCTCCAGCCGCCACAGCGCGCCCGCAGCCCCTTTTAGAGAGTAACGGATATGTCCATCAACTGGTTCCCCGGCCACATGCACAAGGCCCGCAAAGAGATTGCCGAGGTCATGCCCCAGGTCGATGTCATCATCGAGATGCTCGATGCCCGCATCCCTTTCTCCAGCGAAAACCCACTGGTGCCCGAGCTGCGTGGCGATACCCCGGTGATCAAGGTGCTGAACAAGGCGGATCTCGCCGATCCGGCGATCACCGAGCTGTGGGTGGCGCACATGGAGAAAGAGAAGGGGATCAAGGCGTTGCCTCTGACCCAGCAGGAGCCGGAGAAGATCAAGAACCTGCTGGCCCTGTGCCACGAGATGCTGCCGGAGCGTAACTTCGACCTGCGCGGCGTGCGGGCCATGATCATGGGCATCCCCAACGTGGGCAAGTCCACCCTGATCAACACCCTGGCGGGGCGCACCATAGCCCGCACCGGCAACGAGGCGGGGGTGACCAAGTCCCAGCAGCGGATCAAGCTCGACAACAACGTCATCCTGACCGACACCCCGGGCTTCCTCTGGCCCAAGCTCAACCCGCCCTCCTGCGGCTATCGGCTGGCGGTCACCGCGGCCATCAAGGACACGGTGTTCGACTATGCCGACATCGCCATGTTCGCCGCCGATTACTTCATCAAGGCCTACCCGGAGCGCATCAAGGCGCGCTACCAGATTGCGGATCTGCCGGAGACCGAGATCGAGCTGCTGGAGATGATCGCCCGTCAGCGCGCCTTCGTGCGCAAAGGCGGCCTGGCCGACCTGCACAAGGCGTCCGAGATCCTGGTCAACGAGTTCCGCTCCGGCCTGCTCGGTCGCATCTCGCTGGAGACCCCGGAGATGGTGAGCGCCGAGATAGTTGCGGCAGCAGAAGAGGCTGAGGAGAAGGCCAAGGAGAAGGCCGAGCGGGAAGAGGAGCGCCAGGCGCGCGCCCGCCGCAAGTACGCCAAGAAGCGTCAGAAGTAAACATCCAGCCTTCATTCAGACGGGTCCATGGGTTCGACTGGCACAACCTGATCGGACGACCGGAGGCCCATGCTGACGAGGCAAATAAAAGAGGCGACCCCAGGGTCGCCTCTTTTATTGATGGGACCAGGCTCAGGGATGGCCTCAGCCGAAGTGCCTGTGGGTCTCCTCAAACGATCAGCTACGGCCAGTCGCGCCGGTCGCCGTCACCCTGTGCTTTTTGCCGTCTCACCTCCTCGCGCAGCGCCAGCAGCACGTTTTCACCTTCATACCGTCGCTAAAAGATGGATGAGGATCCTCAATCGACCATATCCCTTCCCTGCTAGCCCAAGGTCCAGTTAATCAATGGGATAATCCTGCTGCTGAGCAGGCGTTGCAGGGGCAGATCAATGAGGCAACGCCTGTGCGAAGCCAAACCTGGCTGCCGCTCGTTCAGTGCCGATTGACAATGGATTTGGCAGTGGCATGATGCGCTCGCATTTTGACTCTCCTCACGGTTTTATCCATGACCACATACTCCCGGCCAGTGCTGTTATTGCTCTGTGGCCTGCTGCTGTTGACCCTGGCCATCGCGGTGTTGAATACCCTGGTACCGCTCTGGCTCGCCCATGACAATCTGCCGACCTGGCAGGTGGGCATGGTCGGCTCCTCCTATTTCAGCGGCAACCTGCTGGGGACCCTGCTGGCGGGAGCGCTGATCAAGCGCGTCGGGTTCAACCGCAGCTACTACCTGGCCTCCGCCCTCTTTGCCGCAGGCTGTGTCGGGTTAGGGCTCACCCTTGGCTTCTGGAGCTGGCTCACCTGGCGATTTATCGCAGGCGTCGGCTGCGCCATGATCTGGGTGGTGGTTGAGAGTGCGCTGATGTGCAGCGGCAACGCGCGCAATCGGGGGCGCCTGCTCGCCGCCTACATGATGGTCTATTACATGGGGACAGTGCTCGGGCAACTCTTGGTCAGCACGCTGCCGACCGGTCTGATGGATGTGTTGCCCTGGGTGACTGGCCTGGTATTGGCCGCGATCCTGCCGCTGCTGTTCACCCGCATTGTCAACGAGCACAGCGAACAGCAGGGGACAACCCGGGTGTGGCCGATGCTGCGCCTGCGTCAGGCGCGTCTTGGGGTCAATGGCTGCATCATATCCGGCATAGTACTGGGGTCGCTCTATGGCCTGATGCCACTCTACCTGAACCACCAGGGGGTGAGTGATGCCGGTATTGGCTACTGGATGGCGGTGATGGTGAGTGCTGGCATCCTGGGGCAGTGGCCGATAGGCCGTCTGGCGGACAGGTTCGGTCGCTTGCCGGTACTGCGGATGCAGGTGCTGGTGGTTATCCTTGGCGCTTTGGCGATGCTCGGTGCCGTAGCGATGGGCCCGGCGCTCTTCATCCTTGGCGCCGCCGGCTTTACGCTCTACCCGGTAGCCATGGCCTGGGCCTGCGAGAAGGTCGAGCAGCATCAGCTGGTGGCGATGAATCAGGCGCTGCTGTTGAGCTACACCATCGGCAGCCTGCTCGGCCCGGCCTATACCGCGCTCTTGATGCAGCACTACTCGGATAACCTGCTGTTTATCATGATAGCCAGCGTGTCGTTTATCTATCTGCTGATGCTGCGGCGTCCCATGGGTGAACATCCGACGCCGGTGGCACATGCCTGATGGTATGTGTCTGATGGAAAGAGGAGTCGAGAGCCATGGATGACGCCGTGCCTGTCCTGTCTCTGGTGACAGGCTCGGCATGGCGCAGTTGTGCGCTGTATAAGAAGAGGCGGCCCCGGGGCCGCCTTGTTGTTATCAGGAGCTGGCAAGCGGGGCAGGGGTGCTAGCCGTAGCGTTTTTTCGCCTCTTCGAACAGGGACAGGTGCAGCGGGATCAGCTGCGGCCAGTCGCGCCGGTAACCGCCCCCCGGCACGGCGGCGATGGGCAGGCCCTGCTGCCACGCGCAGTCGAATACCATGGCGTCCCGCTGGCGCACCCCGGCATCGCTCAGGGCGAGATAGCCGAGCTCATCGGCCTGATGCACATCGACCCCGGCCTGATAGAGGATGAGATCCGGGCCGTACAGGCGCAGCGCCAGTGACAGCGCCTGGGCCAGGGTGTCGAGGTAGGCATCGTCCTGCATGCCGCTTGGCAGGGCGAAGTCCAGGTGGGAGGCCGGTTTGTCGCGGGGGAAATTGTGCTCGCCGTGCAGGGAGAGGGTGATGATGTCACGGCTGCCGGCGCACAGCGCCGCGCTGCCATCCCCCTGATGGACGTCGAGATCCACGATCAGCACCCGCTCGCAGCGTCCCTCGTCCAAGCAGGCCCGGGCCGCGATCACCAGATCGTTGAACAGGCAGAAGCCGCTGCCATGCGCCCTGTGGGCATGGTGATAGCCGCCGGACACCTGCAGGCCACAGCCCTGGGTGAGGGCATGGCGGCTGGCCGCCAGGGTGGCGCCGACCGAGTGCAGGGTGCGCTCGATCAGCAGGGGCGACCAGGGGAAACCGAGCCGGCGGATGGCCTGCTTGTCGAGCCGACCGGCCAGGGCTGCCTGCACATAGTCGGCGTCGTGGACCCGCACCAGCTGTTCATGGCTGGCGGGGAGGGCCTCCTCCAGCGGATACCCTAATGCCAGAAGCCTCTGGTAGAGCGCCTGATACTTGGCCAGCGGAAAGCGGTGGCGCTCGGGCAGCGTCAGGGCGGAGTAAGTGGCGTGATGAAAGATGCGAAGGGACATGGGATCAGGCGGGGGAAGATACGAAAAAGGGGAGCCAGGCTCCCCTTGTTTGCTGGCATGAAGACGCCATTACTGCTGCTGGATCACCCAGATCTGGAAGGCTTTGCGGGTTTCCGCATCGGCCTTGTTGTACCAGTTTTGCAGCTGGGTCAGGGCTTCCGGATTGCTCTGGGCCTTGCTCGGTGCAGCTGCGACCGGGGCGCTGGCGGCAGCCATCACGGCGGCGCTGGAGACGGCAACGGCGGCTGGCTGGTTGAAGGCCTTGCCCATCTTGAGCAGCTCTTGCTGGTAGTCGCGGGTCAGCTGGAAGCCACCGACGGTCGGCATGACGAACTGCTCGCTGGCCAGGGCCTGACCGCTGCTCTTGTCCTTGAGTACGACCTTCTGCTCTTTCACGAACTGCTTGGCTTCTTCTTCGGTACGGGGCTTCTTGTAATCCAGCATCAGGGTCTGGTTGTCGGCGGCGGTGAAGTTGATCACCAGCGGCTCGGCGGTCACCAGCTTGATGTCGTTACGGTTGGAGTAGTTGCCTTCGAAGGCCACCACCAGCTGGTGCTTGCCGGCTCCGATAGGGAAGCTGCTGGTCTTGTCGAGCAGCTTGGGATTGATGGTCACGCCGTCGAGTAACTGCACCACGTAGGGATTGCTTATTTCCAGTTGGCTACTTGCCAGGGCGCTACCTGCCCACAACAGACCAGCCAGGGCCGGCACCAGAACAGTCAGTTTCATTTCATCTCCTTGAACAGTCAGGCGATTGCCCACTGAAAAATAGGGGCTCATTTTTGCAGGTTTGCCCCACAGCAGCAATAGGCGTTTATGGGGCTCCCGGTGGGATGGCTACTGACTTGTCTATCAAATAAGTCAGGGTGCCTGTTACTCGATGCGGCGGGTGAAGGGGGGAAGTGCATCGAGCAGGCCCTTGCCGTAGCGCTTGGTCAGCAGGCGCCGATCGAGAATGGTCACTCGGCCCCGATCGGCTTCCTTGCGGATCAGGCGACCACAGGCCTGAATGAGTTTGCGGGATGCTTCTGGCACCGTCAGCTGCAGGAAGGGGTTGCCGCCCCGTTTCTCGACCCACTCGGCGGTCGCCTCTTCCACCGGGGAGTTGGGCACGGCGAAGGGCAGCTTGGTGATCACCAGATTGGTGAGGTAGTGACCGGGCAAGTCCAGCCCCTCGGAGAAGCTGCCGGTGCCGAACAGTATGCTGGCCTGGCCGCCGTCGCATTTCTGTTTGTGCAGGCTGAGCAGGGCGTTGCGGGAGGCCTCGCCCTGCACCAGCAGCGACAGCCCTTTTGCCCGCAGCCCCAGCGCCACCTCGTTCATCTGCCGGTAGGAGGAGAACAGCACCAGACTCGCCTCCTTGCCCGCCAGCAGGCGGGGCAGGGTATCGACCAGCTCCTGGGTAAAGGCGGGGGCACTGGGCTCATGGGCCATCTTGGGAAGGTAGAGCTCCGCCTTGTGGTAATCGAAGGGGGAGCGCAGGCGCAGATAACGGGTGCCATCGTGCTCCTTCAGTCCCACCTGATGGCGGAAATAGCTGAAGGAGGAGAGGGCGGTGAGGGTAGCCGACACCAGCACGGCGCCGATGCAACGGGACCAGAGCCACTCCTCCAGCAGGTAGCCCACCTCGATGGGGGAGGCATGCAGCCAGATGTCGCCATCGTCGCTCTTGGCCATCCAGCGGGCCAGCGGGGTCTTGCCGGTCGGCACGTGGCGCCCCAGCATCTCCCACAGGGCGCAGAAGCTCTCCAGCCGCTGCAGGTGAAAACCGCTCTCCGCCAGCAGGGGCTCGGCCTCCTTGCGCCGGATCTCGCCGTCCTTGAGCGCCTCGCCGATGGCGCCCTGCATCCGATCCAGTGCCCGCAGCGCCTTCTTGCTCGCCTCCTTCAGGTTCTCCGCCAGCATGGGCAGGGGCTCGGGCAGCACGCCGTCGGCAAATCTGTGGTGCTGCTCGCTGCCAAACAGCTGCTCGTTGCCGGCGAGCCACTGCTCCAGTGCCTTGAGATCGGGTTGCAGGGAGGCCAGCGCATCCTGCAGCTTCAGCTGGGGATCGAGCAGGCTCTCCTTGTTGAGAGCCCGGGCCAGCTTGCCCGCGCTCTGCGCCAGCTTCTCCAGCCAGCGGCGCGAGCCCTTCACGCTGGCGGAGGCGGCGCCGTGATCCCGCGCTATGGTCGGCAGGTGATGGGCCTCATCCAGCACGTAGATGCATTCGTCCGGCGGCGGCAGGATGATGCCACCCCCCATGGTGAGATCCGACAGCAGCAGGGCATGGTTGACCACCAACACATCGGCGGCGTCCATGTCGTTGCGGGCGCGATGGAAGGGGCAGTGCTGGTGGTGGCTCAGCGCCTTGTTGCAGCTGTGGCGGTCGGCGGCGATCCGCTCCCAGCACAGGTCCGGAATGGGTTGCGCCCAGTTGTCTCTGTCCCCGTCCCACTTGCCGTCGGTATAGGCCTGCCACAGCGCCTGATAGCGCGCCTTGTCGGCGTCCGTTGGCTTGTGTTTGCTCAGGGCGCCGAAATCGAATTCAAAGTTGGCCATCTCCGCGCCCTGGGCGGCCTGCTCCAGCAGGTGCTCGCAGCAGTAACGCTGACGCCCCTTGACCAGCATGAAGCGAAACGGCAGCTCGCTGTGGCGGTGATAGAACGGCAGATCCTTGTGGATCAGCTGCTCTTGCAGGGCGACGGTGGCGGTGGAGATGATCAGCTTCTTCTGGGTGAGGCGCGCCACCGGGATGGCGCCCTGGGCATAGGAGAGGGATTTGCCGATGCCGGTGCCCGCCTCGGCCACCAGGATACGACGGGCCCTGTCATATTCGCCGGTCAGGGTTTTGGCGATCTCGGCCACCAGAAAATTCTGCTCCTTGCGCGGCACAAAACCGGGTAAGCCATCGGCAATCTGTCGATAGGTATTGCGAATGGCGGCTTTGAGGCGGGTAGATAGCATGAATGAGCGGTGACCGTGTCGAAGGGGATAGAAGACAGGATACCCGCAACAGGCGGCCTGGGTCGAGGCAAGGCGAGGCAGGGGTTACGGGCCGGGATCCGCACTTATGTCATGGGGTGGATTGTGCGTGCAATAAACCACCAAAAAAGGGCGTTTCAGGCAGCGAGTATCGCTGTAAACGTTTTCCCTGAAAGGGCAAACAATATGGGATTCAGCTCACAATTTTTTCCCTGTGACTATGGTTTTCTCAAAAAGTTCCAAGTTTTTTCGTTGCGGATCGGAAAACCCGGTGATAGTCTCGGCGGCATAGTGATGCAAAGAACATCGCTAACACAGGGAATAACAAGGACTTAGTGTTTAATTACAGTAGGCATTGGAAACAACTATGAAAAAGACAATTCTGGCTATCGCTATCCCGGCTCTGTTCGCATCTGCCGCTAACGCCGCAGTGGTTTATGACAAAGACGGTACCTCTTTTGATATCTACGGCCGTGTTCAGGCTAACTACTACGCTGACAGCGACAATGCTAGCGATATTACTGGCAGCAACGCTGGTGATGCCGAGCTGATCGGTTCCTCCCGTCTGGGCTGGTCCGGTAAAGTTGCGCTGAACAACACCTGGTCTGGTATTGCTAAAGCCGAGTGGCAGGTTGCTTCGGAAAACAGCGATAAAGACACGAAGAAAGTTAAAGATGCAAATGGTAATGTAATTGGTACCGTTGAGTCTGATAACGATGGTAAATTCCAAGCGCGTCATGTCTATGTTGGTTTCGACGGTACTCAATACGGCAAGATCATCTTCGGCCAAACCGACACCGCGTTCTACGACGTGCTGGAGCCGACCGATATCTTCAACGAATGGGGCGATTACGGTAACTACTACGACGGTCGTCAAGAAGGCCAGATCATCTACTCCAACACCTACGGTGGTTTCAAGGGCAAGCTGTCCTACCAGACCAACGACGATGAGGCTGTTGCAGTGTCCGACGTTGGCAGCGACACCAACGTGACTATCTTCCCCAACACCAAGCGTAAATACGGCTACGCCGCTGCTGCCGGTTATGACTTCGACTTCGGTCTGGGCCTGAATGCCGGTTACGCTTACTCCGACTTGGAAAACACCGTCACTGGCGACAGCGGTGAGAAGTCCGAGTGGGCTGTTGGCGCACACTATGCCATCAACGGCTTCTACTTCGCCGGTGTCTACACCGAAGGCGACCTGAAGAATGACGCCAATGGTAACAAGGGTGAAGGCCGTGGCTACGAGCTGGCTGCTTCTTACAACGTAGACGCCTGGACCTTCCTGGCCGGCTACAACTTCAAAGAAGCCAAGAACAACGTCACCAACACTGGTTATGCTGACAAGGTTGACGAAACCCTGCTGGGCGTGCAGTACAACTTCACTTCCAAGCTGAAGGCTTACACTGAATACAAAATCCAGGGTATCGACGACCTGGACGACGAGTTCACTGTTGCCCTGCAATACAACTTCTAATCCAGTCCTGGTACTGAGTTAGTGGATAAACGGCCAAGCTTGCTTGGCCGTTTTGTTTTGTCTGTTCCTCCCATCTGTCCTCTCGTCAGCCGCCCTGGCAACCCTCTTTTTCTCTATTCTCCCTTGCGCCAGTTCACGTTGTCTCTTATTTACCCTTGGCGCTCTTGGCGTAAATCGCTAGATTATTCAATTCGTTGAAGTAAGGTCGGCCGACAGGGAAGGATGCGTTTGATCGATTTCAGTCACCCCGAGTGGCGGGCGTTGGCCCGCCAGCTGCTGACCGACAGCCCTCTGGTGATCCGCGGTCGCCAGTGGCAACCCCTCATCGGCATGCTCAAGGACAACCAGCTGCTGCTCGTCCTCGGCAACCACCACTATGAGCTGACCCCGGCCGGCCGCCGCTATCTCACCCGGGAATTGATGCTGGCCGAGCTGGCCAGCGCGCCGCCCGAGCCCGAGGAGTGGCTGCACGGCCAGGGTTGGCAGCTGGGTGAGCGGGTCAACGAGCGGGTGCTGGCGGCGCTCTATCGCAAGGGGGAGGCGAGCTTCAGCCCGGTCGAGCAGATCAACTTCGAAGACAAGGGCATCCGCTTGTGTGGCGATCAGCCGCTCCGGCTGCGTTCCTCTCGGCCCTTCAGCCTGTTTTTCAGCGACGGTACCCTGCTGGATGCGGCTCCCTGGCTGCGGACGCTGGGGGAGGTGGCCCTGCCCGCCCGCACCCTGGCGGGGCTTGGCAAGATCCTGTGGGGGGAGGGGGATATCCTGCGGCTGATCAGTACAGATTCTGTCGGCGCCTTTGCCGAGTTGGCCTTGCCCCCGGACGCGCTGTTGGTCTGGATTCCCCTCGAGGATCCTGGCGCCCTGCAACCTCTGATCGCGGCCCTGCCACCCCATATCCTCTGGAGCCATCTCACCGCACTCGATCCGGCCGGGGTGGATCGGGTCCAGGTACTGGCCCAGCGGCTCGGCCGTCCGGCCAGCTGGTGGTTGCCACGGGAGCTGGCGCCTATCAAGGCGGCCTATGCCAGCGCGCCGGCCGGTTCCCGTCCTTGGGAGCCGAGCCGGATCCCGCGACCATTGTTAGCGATTTGTAGCGATTTGATTGAGTCAAATGGTGGCTTGTCGGCCGAGGTGTGCGCGCTGGCGCCGGAGTGGCATGCCATCGGCTGATATTGCCGCAGATGCCGTTGAGAAAGCTGTTTTCCCTCATTGAGCGCGATGGTATAAAGAGTTGACGAAGCGCTTGCCAGACGAGCGCTTCTGTCCGCCACCTTTTGTGTGCCGCTTTTTGTTTGCCACTGTTTTAAAAAAGCGCCTGCCACCCAACACATTCAATGGAATACAGGGACTACCATGTTTGAAAAGGTTGTTGCCGCCCCAGCGGATCCGATCCTGGGCCTGACCGAAGCCTTCCGTGCCGACTCTCGTAGCCACAAGATCAACCTGGGCGTGGGGATCTACAAGGATGAATCCGGTGCCACCCCCATTCTGCACTGCGTCAAGAAAGCCGAGCAGAAGCTGCTCAGCGATGAGAAGACCAAGAATTATCTCGGTATCGAGGGCAACATCGAATATGCCCGCATCGTGCAGCAACTGCTGTTCGGGCAGGACTCGGCCCTGATGGCCAGTGGCCGTGCCAAGACGGCGCAGGCGCCGGGTGGCACCGGTGCTCTGCGCATCGCCGCCGAGTTCGTGGTGCGCAACGGCCTGGTCAACACCATCTGGATTTCGGATCCCACCTGGGCCAACCACGTCAGCGTGTTCCAGGCGGCTGGACTGACCGTGAAGTGGTACAAGTACTACGATGCGGTGACCAAGGGGCTCGATTTTGCCGCCATGCAGGCCTCCCTTGCCGAGGTGCAACCCGGCGAGCTGGTGCTGCTGCACGGCTGCTGCCACAACCCGACCGGCATTGACCCCACCACCGAGCAGTGGCGTGCCCTGGCCAAGCAGAGCGCGGCCGCCGGCTGGCTGCCGCTGTTTGACTTTGCCTATCAGGGCTTTGCCCGCGGCATAGAGGAAGATGCCGAGGGTCTGCGCATCTTCGCCGAGTGTCACGACGAGCTGCTGGTGGCGAGCTCCTTCTCCAAGAACTTCGGCCTCTACAACGAGCGGGTCGGGGCCTTCACCCTGGTCAGCGCGAGCAAGGCTGTGGCCGATGTGGCCTTCACCCAGGTGAAGACCGTCATCCGTGCCAACTACTCCAACCCGCCGTCGCACGGCGCCGCCGTGGTGACCGCCATCGTCAGCGATCCGGCGCTCTATGCCGAGTGGGTGGAAGAGGTGACCGCCATGCGGGTGCGGATCCGCGAGATGCGCGAGCTGCTGGTCGAGAAGCTGGCGGCCCTCGGGGTGAGCCAGGACTTCGGCTTCATCCGCGAGCAGAACGGCATGTTCTCCTTCTCCGGCCTCTCCAAGGATCAGGTCGAGCGCCTCAAGAGCGAGTTTGCCATCTACATCGTCGGCTCCGGCCGGATCAGCGTGGCCGGGATCACCCGCGCCAACATAGATCCGCTGTGTGATGCCATCGCCAAGGTGCTGTAAGCAACGGACCATCGCAGTGCGGTCGGGATCCCCCGTGTCGATATAGATCCGCTCTGTGACGCCATCGCCAAGGTGCTCTGATACAGCAAGCATCTGTGCGGCGCTGAACACGCGTTCCGTCCCATAAAAAGCCCGCCATATCCGGCGGGCTTTTTTCATCTTGAATCGGCTGAGTTGACTTAGCGGCGGCGCTTGCTGCCCCCCAGCAGGGAGCCCAGCACGCCGCGCACCAGCTGACGGCCGACCTCGTTGCCCAGGGTGCGGGCCACGCTCTTGGCGGCGGTCTGCACCACCCCATCGTGCTGGCCACCGCGAGGGCCGGTGCGGCCAAACAGCATGTCGCTCAGGGCATCGAGCAGTCCCCCCTCGGCGGGGGCGTCGGCCTGGGCCGGGGCCAGCGTCGGCTTCTCCCGCGCCGCGCTCTGGTCTTTGGTTTCCACCTGACCGTTGAGGCGCTCGAAGGCGGAGTCGCGATCCTCCCTGGCCTCATAGCGGCCGTAGAGCAGGGAGCCCCGGATCAGGGCCTGGCGCTCGGCCTCATTGAGCGGGCCTATGCGGCTGGCGGGGGGCGCAATGAAGGCGCGCTCCACCACGCTGGGACGCCCCTTCTCATCGAGCAGGGAGACCAGGGCCTCGCCCACGCCGAGCTCGGTGATGATCCCGGCCGCATCGAACGCCGGGTTGGCCCGCAGGGTGTTGGCGGCGATCCGCACCGCCTTCTGATCGCTCGGGGTGAAGGCGCGCAGGGCATGCTGCACCCGGTTGCCAAGCTGCCCCAGCACGCTGTCCGGGATATCGGCCGGACTCTGGGTCACGAAGTAGACGCCGACCCCCTTGGAGCGGATGAGCCGCACCACCAGCTCGATCTTCTCCAGCAGCGCCTTGGGGGCGTCGTTGAACAGCAGGTGCGCCTCATCGAAGAAGAACACCAGCACGGGTTTGTCCGGATCGCCCACCTCGGGCAGTTGTTCGAACAGCTCGGACAGCAGCCAGAGCAGGAAGCAGGCATAGAGCCGGCTGGACTGGGTCAGCCTGGCCGCCGCCAGCACATTGAGATGGCCGTGACCGGCGGCGTCTGTCTGCAGCAGATCCTGAATATCCAGCATGGGTTCGCCGAAGAAGTGATCGCCCCCGGCACTCTCCAGGGTGAGCAGATTGCGCAGTATGGCGCCCACTGAGGCGGTGGAGACGTTGCCGTAGCGGGTGGTGAGGAACTTGGCGTTCTCCCCAACGAACTGCACCATGGCGCGCAAGTCTTTCAGATCGAGCAGCAGCAGGCCCTCGTCGTCCGCCACCCTGAACACCAGCTCCAGCACGCCGCTCTGGGTGTCATTGAGGCCGAGCAGGCGGGCCAGCAGCAGGGGCCCCATATCGGAGACGGTGGCCCGCACCGGGTGACCCTGCTCGGCGAACAGATCCCAGCACAGCACCGGGCTGGGGGCGAAGGCGGGGGCCGGGATGCCGAGTTGGGCCAGGCGGGCATCCAGTTTGGTGGACGGGGTGCCTGCGGCCCCCAGACCGGCGAGATCCCCCTTCACATCCGCCAGGAACACGGGCACCCCCAACCGGGAGAATCCCTCCGCCATCACCTGCAGGGTCACCGTCTTGCCGGTCCCGGTGGCACCGGTGATGAGACCGTGGCGATTGGCCAGGGCCGGTAGCAGGCAGATGGGACGGCCATTGGCATAGGCGAGGGTCAGTGGTTCGGCCATGGGGGACTCCTTATCTCGGTTTGTCGTGCAAAGAGAAATCAGGCTGATAGGAGTGTGGTGTCAGAGCCAGTTGATGGCAAGGCGAGGGGGCAGTCAGGCTTGTGTCAGCGTCTCGTCATCCCGTGCCGAGTCAATGGCTTAGCGGGGGCGCTTGCCGCGTCGGGCCAGGGTGAGCAGCAGCAGGGTGAGCAGGCCGCCGGCGAGGGCGGTCAGCACCGCCAGCAGCAGGCTGCCGAGCAGGAAGGGGGGCATCAGGGTGGCCGCCTCGTGCTCCAGCCAGTGCAGGGACCAGTTGAGATGGAAGGGCTCAGGTGTCTGCTGTAGTACCAGGCAGCCGGTGCGATAGGCCCACAGATACATGAAGGGCAGGGTCAGCGGGTTGTTGAACCAGACGGCGAGCAGGGCCAGCGGCAGGTTGAAGCCAAAGGCGACCACCAGGGCAACCGCGATGAGCGAGTGCATGGGCACCGGGATCCAGCAGGCGAAGATCCCGGCCGCCATGGCGCCACCCAGCGCCCGCCGGCCACTCTGCCACAGGGCCGGAGCAAACAGCCGCTCCCCGAACAGGGCAAACCACTTCTGCCGGCGCAGGCTCTCCGGGTTCAGCTTGAGGCGGGCGAGCCAGCCACTCAGCATGCCCGGGCCACCTTGCGCCGCTGCCATTGCCGCACCGTGTTGATGCGCCAGAAGGTGCGGATGAAGGCGTAGCCAATCAGCGAACTCAGGACGGCGAGCACCAGGGAGCCCAGCAGCAGGGGCGGGGCCAGGGTCTCAAACACCGAGACCAGCCACGGCCAGGTGAACTCGATGTCGATGTGCTGGGAGGGCTGGCCCAGCAACTGGCAGCCGACCAGATAGGCGCCGTAAAACAGCGGCGGCATGGTGAAGGGGTTGGAGAGCCAGACCAGCGCCACCGAGAGTGGCAGGTTGACCCGGCAGGCGATGGCGCCCCCCGCCGCCAGCAGCATCTGGCAGGGGAGGGGGATCCAGGCCATGAACAGGCCGACCGCGAAGGCGCCCGCGGCGGAGCGTCGATTGAGATGCCAGAGGTTGGCATCGAGCAGCAACTTGCCGAACAGCCGCAAGTGCTTGTGTTCCTTGAGCTTCTCCTGGTCGGGCAGCCAGCGTTTTATGAGTCGTTTGGGCATGATTGAAACCTTGCTAAATACTTGCTCCATGGATCTGCGTCTGTTGTCGTTTGCCCTGGGGGCAAGCTCCTCACTGCTCTGGCCCTGGTTACCCTCGATGGTATGGGGAGGCGTGCTGCTGGCCCTCGCCATCCCGCTCGCCTATGGCCGTCATTGGCGGCTGCTGTTTCTATTGCTTGGCATGCTCTGGATGCAGTGCAACTTGCAGTATCGGTTGGCCTGGCTGGAGCGGCTGGAGGTGCAGACCAGCCACATCATAACCGCACGGGTGCAAAGTACGGAGTCTCAGGGTGATAAATTTGTCCGCCTGCTGCTGCGGGTCTCGACCCTGGACGACAGGCCCCTCAGCCCGGAACCCCTCGTTCGCCTCAACGCCTACCAGGCGCTGCCGCCCATGACGGCCGGCAGCCTCATCACCCTGGTGAGCTCCCTCAAGCCCGCCCACGGGCTCGCCAACGAGGCGGGGCTGGACGGGCGGCGACTGCTGCTCGGCAAGGGGATCACGGCGACCGGCAATCTGCGCAGGATCATTGCGATAGAGGCCGTGGCTCCGGGCTGGCGCGAGCGCTGGTTGGCCGAGGCCGACGCCGGCTGGCGGGGCCTGAGTCAGGCCCCCTTGCTGGCGGCACTCAGCTTTGGCGAACAGAGCGGTATCACGGATGAGCAGTGGACACTGTTTCGCGGCAGCGGCCTGACCCACATCATCGCCATCTCGGGCCAGCATATCGCCCTGGTGGCCGTACTCGGCTGGTGGCTGGGCCGCCTGCTCGGGTTGCGCGGTGCCATTATTGTCTCCCTGCTGTTCGCCGCCACTTACAGCGCCCTGGCGGGATTCGCGGTGGCGACCGAGCGGGCGCTCATCATGGTGGGGGTGTGGAGCCTGCTGCGCTGGTTGAAGCGGGACTGGCCCCCTCATCGCATCTGGTTGTGGGCCTTCGTGGTGATCGCGCTGTGGGATCCGCTCGCCCTCTATTCGGCCGGATTCTGGCTCTCCTTCCTGGCGGTGGCGCTGTTGCTGCTGGCCAGCCTGCTGGATGATCGCCCCGGCCTGGTGCGCCTGCAGAGCCTGCTGCTGCTCGGCCTGCTGCCCCTGCAGTTGCTGCTGTTCGAGGGCATGGCGCCGCTGGCCCTGCTGCTCAATCTGCTGGCGCTACCGCTGTTCTGCGTCGGGATCATCCCGCTCGCCCTGATCGGCGTGCTGCTGGCGCCGCTCTCCACCACGCTGGCCCACGGCCTGTTCTGGCTGGCCAATCTGGGGCTGGAGGGGGTGCTGTGGGGGCTCGGCCTGCTGGCCGACCATCTGCAGCTCTGGTGGCCGGTGCCCGGCTGGTTGATGCCCGCCAGCGTTCTGTTGCTCCTGCTGTGGGGGGGCTGGCAGTGGCCGGGTGGCCGCGCCTTGCTGCTCCCGGTGGGGGCGGCCCTGCTGCTGGCGGCCTGGCCCGCCCCCACCCCCTGGCAACTGCGGGTGCTGGACGTGGGGCAGGGCCTGTCCGTGCTCATCACCCGCGGGGAGCGGGGCATTCTCTATGACACTGGTGATCGCTATCCCGGCGGCTACAACATGGCCGATGCGGTCATCTTGCCGCAGCTCGATCGGCTCGGGGTGCGGGTGCTGGATGCGCTCATCATCAGCCACAAGGACAGGGACCATGCGGGCAACCGACGGGCCATACTGCAGGCCCTGCCGGTACGCCGCGAGCTCTCCTCGTTCCAGTTCGATCGGTCAACCGAGCTCTGCCGGCGCGGTCAGCAGTGGCGCTGGCAGGGGCTGGCGTTCAGGGTGCTCTGGCCCGAGCGGCCGGGGGCCGGCCACAACAACGACGGCTGCGTGCTGCAGATAAGTGACGGCCAGCACAGCATCTTGCTCGCCGCCGATATAGAGAAGGAGGCGGAGCGCCGTTTGTTGGCGCTGGAGGGGGAGGGGCTCGCCAGCACCCTGTTGGTGAGCCCACACCATGGCAGCCGCACCTCCTCGACCCCGGGCTTCGTGGCGGCGGTGCAGCCGGATCTGGTCGTCCACAGCGCGGGCTATCTGAACCAGTGGCAGTTTCCCCGCCCCGAGGTGGTGGCGCGATATGCGCGCGCCAGGCAGTGGGTGACCGGCCAGGACGGGGCCATTTTGATCGAGGCGGGCGACGCCGGGCTCGAGATCCGGGCCGAGCGTGAGCAGGGGCCCTGGTATCGGCGTGGGGGCGCCTGGTGGCGGCCGAGGCAATAAGCCGTCGCTCCCTTCTCTTCACCCAGATGGCTCAGTTTTGAGCCGGTGGCGTCAGGTGTCGGGTATCTGCCGGAGGGGGGACAGGCTTTGGCCTGGGTAATAATCCGTCATTTCCCTTTGAGGCGGGGGCGAGGGAGATGGCAACGCTTGGTGGAAACCCAAGCTTTGGCTAGAATAGCCCGTCATTTCCCTTATTAACGGCTTTTCATGCAACAAGAAACCTCACAAGAGAGCTGGCCCGTCTTCAAGCGCCTGCTCGGTTATGTCCGGGATCGCAAGCTGGGACTGGTCGGCGGCATCATCGGCATGCTGGGCTATGCGGCCGTGGATACCACCTTCGTCTATTCCATCAAGCCGCTGATCGATCAGGGGCTGAACGGCAACGACAGCACAGTGCTGAAATGGATGCCCTTCTTCGTGCTCGGCATCGTGGCCCTGCGTGGCTGCGCCGCCTTCCTCTCCAACTACTGCATGGCCTGGGTCGGCAACCATGTGGTGATGCGGCTGCAGCAGCAGGTGTTCAGCCACCTGATGGCCATGCCCATGAGTTTCTTCGATCGCCAAAACACCGGCAACCTGCTCTCCAAGGTGACCTACGACGCCGGTCAGGTCTCCTCCGCCGCCAGCTCGACTCTGGTCTCCCTGGTGCGGGAAGGGGCGACCGTGGTCGGTCTGCTCGGCCTGATGTTCTGGCACTCCTGGCAGTTGTCGGTGATCTTCCTGGTGGTCGGCCCGGTGGTGGGGGTGCTGATTGGCCTCATCAGCCGCCGTTTTCGCAAGATCAGCCGCCACATCCAGCAGGCGGTGGGTGACATCACCACCTCGACCGAGCAGATGCTCAAGGGTCATAAAGAGGTGCTGATGTTCGGTGGCCAACAGGTGGAAGACAAGCGCTTCTTCCAGGTCAGCAACCGGATGCGTCAGCAGACCATGAAGATGGTGGCGGCGGACGCCATCGGCAGCCCCATAGTGCAGATGGTGGCCTCGGTCGCGCTGGCCGTGTTCCTCTACGTGGCCACCATCGACAGCGTCAAGGCGACCCTGACCGCGGGTACCTTCACCGTCATGGTCACCTCCATGATGATGCTGCTCAAGCCGCTCAAGAGCCTGACCGACGTGAACAACCAGTTCCAGCGCGGCATCACCGCCTGCCAGAGCCTGTTCGGCCTGCTCGACTCCACCCCGGAAGAGGACACCGGCACCCGCACCCTGGAGCGGGCCCGTGGCGAGATCGAGTTCCGCAACGTCACCTTCACCTACCCGACCAAAGACACCCCGGCGCTGCACAACATCAGCTTCAAGGTGGAGGCGGGCAAGTCCGTGGCCCTGGTGGGTCGCTCCGGCTCAGGCAAGAGCACCATCGCCAGCCTGCTGACCCGCTTCTACGACATCGAGCAGGGCGAGATCCTGCTGGACGGCGTCAACATCCGCGAATATCGCCTGAGCGAGCTGCGCAAGCAGTACGCCCTGGTCTCCCAGCATGTGCATCTGTTCAACGATTCGGTGGCCAACAACATCGCCTATGCGGCGGAGGATCGCTACAGCCAGGAAGAGATCCTGCAGGCGGCCCGCATCGCCCATGCCGACGAGTTCGTCAGCAAGATGCCCCAAGGCTATGACACCGTGGTCGGCGAGAACGGGGCCTCCCTCTCCGGCGGCCAGCGTCAGCGCATCGCCATCGCCCGCGCCCTGCTGCGCGATGCCCCTGTGTTGCTGCTGGATGAAGCCACCTCGGCGCTGGATACCGAATCCGAGCGCCACATCCAGGCGGCCATCGATGAGCTGTGCAAGGCGCGCACCTCGCTGGTCATCGCCCACCGCCTCTCCACCATAGAGAAGGCGGACGAGATCCTGGTGATCGACGAGGGCCATATCGTCGAGCGTGGCAACCATGCCGCCCTGATGGCCCAGCAGGGTACCTATGCCCAGCTGCGCGCCATCCAGTTCGGTAACGTTTCTGTGGGTAACAAGGGATAATGCTGGATCGGCTCTGGTATGGGCGAAGCGGCTGGCGCTGGCTGCTGGCCCCCTTCGCCCTGCTGTTTGCCATCATCAGCGGTGCGCGCCGCGTCGCCTATCGGCGCGGTTGGCTCAAAAGCCATCGGGCCAGCCTGCCGGTGATCGTGGTGGGCAATCTCTCGGTGGGGGGCAACGGCAAGACCCCGGTGGTGGTCTGGCTGGTGGAGCAGTTGCAGGCCCGTGGCCTGCGCCCCGGGGTGGTCAGCCGCGGTTATGGCGGCAAGGCCCCCCATTATCCTTATCGGCTGGGCGCCGCCAGCACCACCGCCGAGGCAGGGGACGAGCCCGTGCTCATCGCCAGGCGTTGTGGCTGCCCGGTGGTGGTGGCCCCCAAGCGCAGCGATGCGGTGCGGCTGCTGGAGCAGAGCGGTGAGGTGGACATCATCATCACCGACGACGGCCTGCAGCACTATGCCCTGGCCCGGGATCTAGAGCTGGTGGTGGTGGACGGCGTGCGCCGCTTCGGCAATGGCTGCCTGCTGCCCATGGGGCCGCTGCGCGAACCCATGACCCGCCTGAAGCGGGTCGATGCCATCATCTGCAACGGCGGTACCCCCGCCAGGGGCGAATACGCCATGCAGCTGGTGGCCGGGACGCCGCGTCGGGTGCGGGATGATGCGCCCGCCACCGAGCCCTTGCCCCCGGTGATCGATGCCCTGGCGGGGATCGGTCATCCCCCCCGTTTCTTCGCGACCCTGGCCGCGCTGGGCTACGAGTTGCGGCAGAGCGTGGGCTATGCGGATCACCAGGCGTTCGATCCCGAGGAGCTGCTGGCCCGCTTTGACCAGCGTCCCCTGCTGATGACCGAGAAAGACGCGGTCAAGTGTCGGGCCTTTGCGCCGGATAGTTGGTGGTATCTGCCGGTCAGCGCCGAGTTGCCGGCCTCCTTGCTCGACAGCCTGTTGCACTCCCTGAAGACGGCTCGCCCCGGCGCGGGAGAATAAGACATCGCATTGCCCGGCCTGCGCGCCGGTACGACTGCGCTGAAGGCGCCTGCTTGTGGCGCCGGATGCTGAATATCAAATTGATCGAGATATGTTGAAGGCGCCGCGCTGTGGCGCTGAATATTGAATGGCTCGAAGTCGTTGAAGGAGCCGCGTTGTGGCTCTGGATGCTGGTATCAAATTGCTCGAAATTGTCGAAGGAGTCTCATTTTGGCACTGGATATTAAATTGCTCGACATCATCGCCTGCCCGGTTTGCAAGGGGAAGCTGCACTACGATAAGGCAGCTCACGAGCTGATCTGCCGCTTCGACAGACTGGCCTATCCGCTGGAGGAGGGGATCCCCGTCCTGCTGGAGAACCGGGCCCGCCATCTGCCCCTGGAAGAGCTGAAGCCATGAGTTTCGTCGTCGTCATTCCGGCCCGTTACGCCTCTACCCGGTTGCCGGGCAAGCCGCTGGCGGACATCCATGGCAAGCCCATGGTGCAGCACGTGGTGGAAAAGGCCCTGCAGTCCGGTGCCGAGCGGGTGATAGTCGCCATCGATGACGAGCGGGTGCGCAGCGCGCTGGCGCCGTTTGCAGAGCAGGCCGGCGTCGAGCTGTGCATGACCTCGGCCGATCATCAGTCCGGCACCGAGCGCCTCGCCGAGGTGTGCCGTCACTACGGCTTCACCGCCGAGACCATCGTTGTCAACGTGCAGGGGGATGAGCCGCTCATTCCGCCCGCCATCATCCGCCAGGTGGCTGACAATCTGGCCGGCGCGAGTGCGCCCATGGCCACCCTGTCCGTGCCCATCGTGGATGCCGAAGAGGCGTTCAACCCCAACGCGGTCAAGGTGGTGACAGACAAGGATGGCTACGCCCTCTACTTCAGCCGCGCCAGCATCCCCTGGGACAGGGATCGCTTCGCCCAGAGTCAGGAGCAGATTGGGGCACATTACCAGCGCCACATCGGCATCTACGCCTATCGCGCCGGTTTCATCCAGCGCTATGTGGACTGGGCGCCGAGCCAGCTCGAGCAGATCGAGGCGCTGGAGCAGCTGCGGGTGCTCTGGTACGGGGAGAAGATCCACGTGGCCCAGGCGCTGGAAGCTCCCCCGGTCGGGGTGGATACCCAGCGCGATCTGGACAAGGTGCGTGCGCTGCTGGCCCTTTGAGGTCGGAGTGCCCATCCGAGAAAAACGGCGCCAAGAGGCGCCGTTTTTCTATTGTCGCTCAGACAGGGGTTGGGATGTCCAGAGCCATCGCTGTCCGAGCCGGATAACGAAACTGAGCCTCCGTCAGCAGCTGTACCAACTGTAACGGGGTCGTACAACCCATCTTCTTCATCATGTTGTGGCGGTGGATCTCTGCGGTGCGCAGGGCGATGCAGAGCCGATCCGCTATCTGCTTGTTCTGCATGCCCTCCTGTACCAGTCCCATGATCTCCCGCTCCCGTGGCGACAGCCGCTCGAGCCGTGCCTGCAGCACCTGGCGGGCGAGCTGACGCTCATGTGCCGCGCGGCTGTGGGCGCAGGCGCGGCCGATCGCCGCCAGCAGCACCGCCGAATCCACCGGCTTCTCCAGCAAGTCGAAGGCGCCCTGCTTGAAGAGGCTGACCGTCGTGGCGACATCCGCCTCACCGGTGAGGAAGACGATGGCAAGGGTATTCGGGAGCCGGTTCAGCGCCTCCTGCAGCTCACCGCCGCTCATCCCCGGCATGCAGAGATCGAGGATCAGGCAGCCAGGCTGGTTCAGATCGACCTCGGCCAGGAAGCTGCGGGCCCCGTCGTAGCCCTGCAGCCTGATTTGCACCGCCTCCAGCAGCCAGCCCAACGACGCCCGCACGGCGGGATCATCGTCGACCAGATAGACGTTATCCTTCATTCCTGTTCTCCTTCTTCCAGTGGCTGGAGCGGTAGCGAGAAGGCGATCACCGCCCCCTGCGGCACCGCTTCCGCCCAAATGGTGCCCCGATAGGACTCGATGATCCGCTTGCAGATGACAAGGCCGAGGCCCAGCCCCTCTTTCTTGCTGGTGTGAAACGGCACGAAGAGATGGGCCCGCTGCGCCTCTGTCATGCCTGTGCCGTTGTCATGAATGCTGATGATCACCCGATTGGCCTCGATCCTCTGGCGGATGGCGATGGATGGCGGTTGGGTGTCGGGGTTGAGCGCCACCGCCTCGCTGGCGTTGCAGAGCAGATTGACCAGCACCTGCTGCATCAGGGTAGGGTCGATCCACAGATGGACGGGTTCCCCCTGTGGCAGGTGCAGGCTGATGCGCTGACGCACGAACTGGTCGTGGAAGAGTGGCAGGGTACCGCGCAGCAACTCGTCGAGGGAGATCAGGCGATCCTGCACCTCACCCTTGCGCATGAAGTCGCGCAGCCGGGCGATGATCCCCTTGGCCTGGCTCACCTGGGCGAGGGCCAGGTCTAGCCCTTGCTCGACGTCGGCCAGCGCCGGCGGTACCGCCGCCAGACGCAGCCGACAGCCCGCCAGATAGTTGTTGAGGGCCATCAACGGCTGGTTCAGCTCGTGGGCCATCCCGGCCGCCAGTTCGCCGGACAGCAGCACCCGCTGCGCCGAGAAGAGCTGGCTCTGCTGCTGGTTCAGGCGCTCGGCGGCGAGGCGATTGTCGGTCAGCGCCCGGGTCAGCCGCGCGTTGCTCTCCTTGAGCTGGCGGGTGCGCAGCTGGATGAGGTACTTGACCCTCAGGTGATAACCCCCCAGCAGCAGCAGCCCCCCCAGGGCGATCAGCAGCCAGCCGCGATATTGATACCAGACCTGCACCACCAATGGTTGCGCGTTGGCGGCGTCCAGCTGCTGTTGCAGGGCAATGACGGCCGCATCCTTGACCGGTACCGTCCAGTGCCGATAGTGGCCAGCCCGGGCGGCGGCCGAGTCGGTGGGGATCTCCAGCAGCACCTTGGCCAGATCCCGGGCGAAGCCCTCGTTGACGTGGGCCATCTTGGCCAGGCTCAGGGTGGGATAGAGCGGGGTCGAACTCTGGCAGGGGAGCACGGATTGGGGTTGCGGCATGATGACGACGAATTGATTGGCGTCATAACGGCCCTGGGCGATGGCTTGCTCCAGGATGCAGGTCGGCAGTATCGCCACCTCGGCGCGCCCCTCCGCCAGGTGGCGCAGCAGATCCTCCTGTGGCAAGCCGGCGAAGACCAGGTTGGGGAAGGCCTCCTCGGGATGGAGCCCGGCCCTGAGCCAGAGCCCCTGCATGATCTGAAAGCCGCCGAAGGCCTCCGGGCTGGTGGCGACGATGCGCCTGTGTCGCAGCGCCTGCCAGTCGCCGACGGGAGGCGCGTCGGCGCGGCCGATGAGGGTCGAGCCGACCGCTTGCTCGGCCGTGCCCCGCAGGGGGCTGAGGCTCAGGAGGCGTACCGCATCATGCTGACGCTGATAGTCGAGAAACTTGAGGCCATTGCTGATGACGAAGTCCAGGGTGGCGGAGGCGACGAGTTGGTTGAGGCTGCGCACGTCCCCGCTCACCAGCAGAAACTGATACTGCGGCAGGCGTCGATTGAGGTAGTCCACCGTCGGTTGCCAGCGGGCCTTCTCGGAGCCGGGCTGATCGAAGGCGATGACACCGATGCGGATCACCGGCCTGAGGTTGGCCTGCCACTCCTTGGCGGGGGTCGGCCCGAGCCAGCTCAACCAGAGCAGGGAGGCACAGAGGATGAAGCGGCCCATGAATTCGTGGCTCCTGGAGGGGGACATGGGGAAGGAGACCCAATAGGCGTCCCCGCGTCCTTGATGCAGATCAAGCCCGGCGCCGATCTGCGGTCAGCCACTATGGAGCGGCGCCCGCGCATTATGGACCATGGCGCTCTCCTTCAGTAGCAGAGAGTGCATCATGCAAGAGAATTCCAATCGTTCCCGGCGCGATTTTTTGACCAAGGGCCTGCAGACAGCCGCCTTTGCGTCCATCGCCGCCGCCCTGCCCGCGGCTGCGGCCGCCAATCAGGCCCAGAGCTGCATAGACCCGACTCAACTGCCTTGGGACGAGGAGATGGACATTCTGATCGTCGGCAGCGGCATCGCGGGCTCCGTTGCGGCCATCAAGGCGGCCGAGACCCGGACCGGCATGAAAATCGTCATCGCCGACAAGATGTCTCGTCTCGGTGGCTCCTCCCTGATCTCCGGCCTCAACATGGCGGTGGTCGGTTCCCGGTGGCAAAAAGAGATGGGGGTGACGGATGACAGCTGGGAGCTGCTCTATGCGGACATGGAGAAGGAGTCCAAGGGCTTCAATCATCCCGAAATCAGCAAGGTCGTCGCACAAAACAGCTTGCAGCTCTTCGACTTCATGGCCGAGCACGGCGTCGAATATGACAAGAGCATGGGCAACGGCACTGGGGTTAAAAACCTCGGCGGTCACTCCCGCGCCCGGGTCGTATGGCCAAAAGAGGGGGGGACCGGTGTCATCAAGAACCTGCACGGCTACATGGCCAAGCACCTGCCCAACATCGAGATCCGCAAGCGGGTCAAGCTGGAAGAGATCTATCGGGATGCGACCGGCCGCGTGGTAGGGGTGCGGGTGCGTGAGGAGTATTTCTTCGATCTGAATACCCCCGACTTCGGCCGCAACGACGATCCCGCCTTCAACGGTACGGGCGTCACCAAGCGCTACAAGGTGAAGCGGGCGCTGGTGATGGCCTCGGGTGGCTTCAATCAGGATCGCAAGTTCCGCGGCGATGAGATAGGCGTGCTGCACGATTGCGTCTCTACCGCCAGTCCAGGCGCCACCGGCGGCGCCCTCAAGTGCATGATGCAGGCGGGCTTCAAGCCGGTGCACATGACGCTCTTCCGCTTCGCCTTCGCCATCCCCACCGAGGACATCAACTGGGGCATTCTGGTGAACCCGCAGACCTGCAAGCGTTTCATCAACGAGCACAACAACAACGACCGTCAGGGTCTGGGGCTGGCGATCCTGGCCGAGCGGCGCAAGCTCAAACCCGGCCAGCAGGCGATCCTCATCTATGACCAGACCGGGGTGGACAGTTATCACGACAAGCAGCGCTTCCAACTCTCGCTGGAGGCGAAAAATGGCACCGAGGGCACCATCTGGAAGTTCGATACCCTGACCGAACTGGCGGCCCGCTTCGAGATGGATCTGGACAAGCTGGAGGCGACCATCGCCGAATACAACGCCAACATGGCCAAGGATCAGGATGCCTTTGGCAAGCCAAGAGCCGTGGTGGGCAGCGCCATTGCCATCGGCAAGGCGCCCTATTACGCCATGTATCTCAATCCCCGTTACAACTACAGCCAGGGTGGCGCCCTCATCACCCCCAGGGCCGAAGCGCTGGATGTGGTCAGTCAACAGCCCATTCCCGGCGTCTTCGTCTGCGGTGAAGCCGCCGCCGGTACCTTCGGTTATATCCGATTGACCGCCTGCAGCAGCCTGGATAGCGGTGTCTATGGCATGATCGCCGGCGAAAATGCCGCTAAAACAGAGCCTTGGGCTTAAGGAGCAGAGGAATGAGACCATTATTCCTGACCCTGATGGCGCTGGCGGGCCTCTGGTTTGGCGGCGGTGCCCTGGCCGAGCCTCCTGTCACGGCGATGACGCCCGTCTCCCCGGCGGCCAGCCATAGCCTCAAGCCGCATCATGGCAAGCTCGGCTTCACCTGTGAGAACTGTCACCAGGGGAAGGATCCCAAGCAGTATCAGCGGCTCAAGACCGAGGACTGTCTGGCGTGCCACGGCAGCGCGCAGAAGGTGGCGAATCGCACCCGTTTCATGGATGCGAACCACACCAATCCGCACAACTCGCTGCACGACAAGCTGGATCTCGATTGCTACGAGTGCCATGCCGAGCACAAGCCGTCCCAAAATCTCTGCCAGACCTGCCACGACAATACCCGTGACTGGTTTGGTCCCACCCCCTAGGAGCCTTGTTGATGAATCGAATGAAATTCGGTCTACTGTTGGCGTGCGTCCTGGGTCTGGTCTCCCTGGGGATCAGCCTGATCGGGGCCGAGGTGGTCAAGGCGACCGGTGACGAGCGCTTCTGTGGTTCCTGCCACGAGATGAAACCCATGGTGGAGGCCTATCGGCATGATATTCACGGGGGTAGCAACAGGGTGGGCTTCAAGGCGGAATGTGCCGATTGTCACCTGCCCCATGACAACACCTTCAACTACCTGCTGAAGAAAGCGACCAGTGGTCTCAACGACGTCTACAAGGTGACCCTGACCGATACCAGCAAGATCGACTGGCTCGGTAAGCGGGATAGGCGCGAGGAGTTTGTCTACGATTCGGGCTGCCTCTCCTGTCACCAGGGACTGCTGGAAAAAACGGTGGCCACCAACCCCAAGTCACTGCAGATGCACGCCCATTACCAGGAGATGCAACAAAAAGGGGAAAAACTCCAATGCGTCTCTTGCCACGTGACCATTGGCCACAACGGCGAGCTGCGCAGCCGCCTCAACGAGACCCAGCCGGAGTATCAATTCCAGCATGATCTGCGGGCCAGGGAGGCGGCCAAGGCGGGCACGGTCAAGTAATAGCGGGTTACCCTGCCTTAAAAAGCCCCGGATGGAAATTCGGGGCTTTTTTCATTGTGGCGGTGGTCTGCGGCGACATGCCGCTTCAAAGTTGAGTCTGTATATAATTATTTGATAATAAACAGTATTCACGAGCAGTTTCAAACTTTCACAGGGCATGGTTTGCCAAATCATCGAGTTTGGTTATGATGCAAGACGCCGTGTTAACCCTAACTGGCATATAACGAGATAAAAAACGGGGTGTATGGGTGATTAATGTATTCCTGGTCGATGATCATGAGTTGGTGCGTACAGGGATAAGACGCATTTTGGAGGATGTCCGCGGGATCAAGGTGGTGGGCGAGGCACAGAGCGGCGAGACAGCCGTGACCTTCTGCCGGCAACACCACCCCGACGTGATCCTGATGGACATGAACATGCCGGGCATCGGCGGCCTGGAGGCGACCCGCAAGATCCTGCGGATCCGGCCCGATGTGCGCATCATAGTGCTGACCATTCATTCAGAGAACCCGTTCCCCACCAAGGTGATGCAGGCGGGCGCCGCCGGTTATCTGACCAAGGGCGCGGCCCCGGACGAGATGATCCACGCCATCCGGCTGGTGCACTCCGGCCAGCGTTACATCTCCCCGGAGATCGCCCAGCAGATGGCCCTCAGCCAGTTTGCCTCGGCCGACGAGAACCCCTTCAAGTCCCTCTCCGAGCGCGAGCTGCAGATCATGATGATGATCACCAAGGGGCAGAAGGTGACCGATATCTCCGAGCAGCTGAACCTGAGCCCGAAGACGGTCAACAGCTACCGTTACCGCCTGTTCAGCAAGCTCAACATCAATGGCGATGTGGAGCTGACCCATCTGGCCATTCGCTATGGCATGCTGGATGCCGACACCCTGTAACCGGAAACCCTGATGCGCAAAAGGCGGCACGGGCCGCCTTTTGCTTTCCGGTGCCTTTTGCTTTCGGGTGGCGGGGCGCAGTATCCTCTGCTCATGAGCGTGATCCCTTTGTTTTTAGCCGAGTAGCAGATGACCCTTCCCCCCGAGCCCCACTTCGACAGCAAGGCGTTTCTGAGCGTGGTGACGCACCAGCATATCGACGTCTGTCGCCGGAGCCATCATGACTTCTCCTGAACCTCTCTTCGACAGCAAGGCGTTTCTGAACGCGGTGACGCACCAGCATATCGACGTCTGTCGCCGGAGCCATCATGACCTCTCCTGAACCTCTCTTCGACAGCAAGGCGTTTCTGAACGCGGTGACGCATCAGAGCGGCGTCTATCGCATGTATGATCAGGGTGGCACCTGCATCTACGTGGGCAAGGCCAAGGATCTGAAAAAACGGCTCGCCTCCTATTTTCGCACCAACGTCGACAGCATCAAGACCCGCACCCTGGTGCGCCAGATCGCCGATATCCAGCTGACGGTGACTCATACCGAGACCGAGGCGCTGATCCTCGAGCACAATCTCATCAAGCAGTACCAGCCGCGCTACAACGTGTTGCTGCGAGACGACAAGTCCTACCCCTGGATCATCATCACCGCCCACCGGCATCCCCGTATCGGCGTTCACCGCGGTGCCCGCAAGGTGAAGGGGGAGTACTTCGGTCCTTATCCTTCCGGCGGCGCCGTGCGCGAGAGCCTGCACCTGATGCAGAAGATCTTCCCGGTGCGCCAGTGCGAGGATGCGGTCTACGCCAACCGCAGCCGCCCCTGCCTGCTCTATCAGCTCAAGCGCTGCGCCGGACCCTGCGTGGCCGGGTTGGTGAGCGAGGCGGAGTATGCCCAGCAGGTGGAGCTGGCCAAGCTGTTCCTGGCGGGCAAGAACCAGCAGGTGATAGGAGAGCTGGTGGGCAAGATGGAGTCCGCCAGCGGCGATCTGCGCTTCGAGGAGGCGGCCCGCTACCGGGATCAGATCCAGGCGCTGCGGCGGGTGACCGAGCAGCAGTCGGTGAGCGGCAACGTGCTCGACGAGCTGGATGTGGTCGGCGTCGCCTTCGATCAGGGGGCGGCCTGCATCCATGTGCTGTTCATCCGTCAGGGCAAGGTGCTCGGCTCGCGCAGCTATTTCCCCAAGGTGCCGGCGGATACGCCGCCCGAGGAAGTAGTGCAATCCTTCCTGCTGCAGTTCTACCTGTCGGGGCAGGGGGGCAGGCAGATCCCGAGCGAGGTGCTGCTGGATGTGGCACTGGAAGACGAGGCGGTGATCGCCGAGACCCTGAGTCAGACCGCGGGCTACAAGGTCCGGGTGCAGAGCCGCACCCGTAGTGAACGAGCACGCTTCATCAGGCTCGCCACCATCAATGCCGAGACGGCGCTGCGCTCGCGCCTCGCCCACAAGAGCACCACCACGGCCCGCTTCAGCCAGCTGGAGGAGTTGCTGGAGCTGGAGGCCCCCATCGCCCGCATGGAGTGTTTCGACATCTCCCACACCATGGGGGAGCGCACCGTGGCCTCCTGCGTGGTGTTCAACCGGGAGGGGCCGCTTTCATCCGAATATCGCCGCTTCAACATCGACGGCATCACCGGCGGGGATGACTACGCCGCCATGGAGCAGGCGCTGGAGCGCCGCTTCGGCAAGCTGCAGGAGCCGGACAAGGTACCGGACGTGCTGTTTATCGACGGCGGCCTCGGCCAGTTGCGCCGTGCCGAGGAGATCCTGACTCGCCAGCTGGAGTTTCTCGGCGGCAAGTACCCGCTGCTGGTGGGCATCGCCAAGGGGGTGACCCGCAAGGCGGGGCTGGAGACCCTGATCCTGGGAGATAGTCACGAAGAGCTGCACTTGCCGGCAGATATGCCCGCTTTGCACCTTATCCAGCACATTCGCGATGAATCTCACCGTTTTGCCATCACCGGCCACCGTGCCCGGCGGGCCAAGGCGCGCACCACCAGCACCCTGGAGGAGATCCCGGGGGTGGGGCCCAAGCGCCGGCAGGCCCTGCTCAAGTATCTGGGCGGGTTGCAGGAGGTGAAGAAGGCGGGGGTGGACGAGCTCGCCAAGGTGCCCGGCATCAGCCAGGAGCTGGCCCAGTCCATTCATGATGCGCTGCACTCGCTCTGAGCCGGGATAAACTCCTGCTGTTCAGGGCAAGTGGTATCCGACATCGGCCAGGAGTTGGTTTAACCCACAGCACCCACGATGTGTGGCACTCGCTCTAGCGCCGTCGAGCGGGGGTAAACTCACCCTTCCGACGTACAAGGGCCGTGACGCAGGGGGCCCGCCAATGCCATAATGGCCCCATCCTGAGGTTATTGATGGATTCATAGACCAAGGCGGGCACCGACCCGGTTGCATCAGCGATCGGCTTGGGGCTACCATGTAGCGGCATACAAGAAGTGGCTGAAAAATAATGACAAATATTCCTAACCTGCTGACGTTTTTTCGGATTTTGCTCATCCCCGTCTTCGTCATCCTGTTCTATCTTCCCTATCAGTGGTCCTACATGGCGGCCGCCATCGTCTTTATCGTGGCGGCGGCGACCGACTGGTTTGATGGCTATCTCGCCCGCAAGCTGAACCAGTCCACCGCTTTTGGCGCTTTCCTCGATCCGGTCGCCGACAAGATCATGGTAGCCGCCGCCCTGGTGGTCATCGTCGAACACTACAACACCATCTGGGTCACCATCCCCGCCATGACCATGATTGGCCGCGAGATCATCATCTCCGCCCTGCGCGAGTGGATGGCCGAGCTCGGCAAGCGCTCCTCGGTGGCGGTCAGCTGGATCGGCAAATGGAAGACCATGATCCAGATGGTGTCGCTCACTGGCCTCATCTGGCAATACGATATCTGGATGGTGTGGTTAGCCTACGTGCTGCTCTACGTGGCGACAGTGCTCACCTTCTGGTCCATGTTCCAGTACATGAAGGCCGCCTGGGGCGATCTGACCTACCACTCCCGCTTTTAGTCTGCCGGCAGGCAAACCGCTGTTTCCCTGCCGTTGGGGCCGGGAAACGGCCATGAGCGGTAAAAGTGTGGGGTAAGGGCAAAAAACACCCGAACGATCAGAGTATTAAATGTTTTTGGTTGACTGGACGAGGAACATCGCTAGAATGCGTCCTCGTAGTCAGGCAATCAGCCAGACCGATGCGGGAATAGCTCAGTTGGTAGAGCACGACCTTGCCAAGGTCGGGGTCGCGAGTTCGAGTCTCGTTTCCCGCTCCAAATTCAGACAATCGAGAGCCAACTCTCTTTTGCATGGCGCGTTAGCAAAGCGGTTATGCAGCGGATTGCAAATCCGTTTAGTCCGGTTCGACTCCGGAACGTGCCTCCATATTGACAAGCCCGCCACGCGGGCTTGATACCGATTGCGGTGCCCGAGTGGTGAAATCGGTAGACACAAGGGATTTAAAATCCCTCGACGTTCGCGTCGTGCCGGTTCGATTCCGGCCTCGGGCACCATTAAAATCAAAGACTTACGAAGGCCACTAGCGATAGTGGCCTTTTTGTTTTTGCGTCAATGTCCACATTTTGTCCACGCAGATTTATTCCGGTAGCTCTTCCAGCTTCACTTCGAGTTGTACGCGGTTGGTGTAGCCCTGATTGGTGAGGTCGTGCACCACTTGAGTGAGCAGCCAGGGGGCAGCGTCGATATCAGGTTTGAATCCCCTGACGGTGGTTGGCTGTTCCGGGTAGAGCTCGGGGCGGCCCTTGGCCAGGGTGATGTTGAACTCGGCCACCCCACGCTGGATCCGTTCCCACTCTGCACGGGCGGCCCGCATGGCGTTGGTCTGGTTGGCATAGACGTGGCGCAGCTCTTTAACGTTCTCGCTGTCGCCGACCAGCAGTTCATGTTCCTTCTTGTTGACGACGACACCCGGCGGCAGAGGCCGTTCCGGCTTCGGCTTGGTCTTCTTCTTGCGCTTCACCTCGATTTTCTTTTTCTCGGCTGCTTTGTTGTCTTGCCAGTAGGCCGTCACGCCGGTGTATGCGTCGCGGTCTGCCACGGAGAAGCGGTGCTGGTCGCCATCTTGGCGGGTGATGGTGATGGCTGGCAGGGGCTTGCCACTGGCGTTGGTGCCTTGGCCTGCCTTGATGAACATCAGGCGGCCAGACTTGACGGTGGCGATGGCGTCGCACTGCCCCGCCAAGCGGGTGAGGAAGGCGAGATCGCTTTCGTTGGTCTGGTCGATGTGGTCGATCAGCTGGCCCTTGAGTGAGTCACCCACGCAGGGGGTGAGCTGGTAGGGGGCGGCAACCTGGTCGACGATGCTGCTGACTGTGGTCTGGTGCCAGCTGCGTTCGCGCAGTTTGTTCATGCCGCCGCGCAGGTCTGCCGATTTGCCCCGGATGGTGAGCACATCGGGGGCACCGCCGTGCTCCACTTCGTCAATTTTATAGGTGCCCTTGTCGACCAGGGCCTGGCCTTGCCAACCAATGAGGGCGCGCAGGGTGGCCCCACGGCGTGGCATGTCGAGCTGACCGTCGCTGTCATCGAGGGTTATTTCGATGGTGTCGGCGGTGAAGCCCCGGTTGTCGGTGATGGTCATCGACATCAGGCGCGGGCGGATGGCGGCCGAGATGTCACTGCCATCGACCAGCACCTGGTAAGCCGGCACCGGGTGGCCTTGGCGCAGGGCATCGAGCGGGTTGGTGATGCCTAAGTTCTCGGCCAGGCGACTGCCGAACTGGTCGAAAGCGCCCATCAGAGGATCCCCCCGAGTTTGTTGCCGATGCTGCCGAGCAGTTTGCCCACGCCGAGGCGGCCGAACAGGTTGCCCGCGGTGCGATTGAGCAGGGTGTTGCCGAAGGTGGTGTCGTTGTCATCGACCCGCTTGAGCTTGATGCTGAATTCAATCTTGCGGGCTGCGCCATCGTCGAAAAACTCGGTGCGGGTGGTGCTGATGCCCTCTATCACGAATGATCCGCGCATCACGCCATCGCCCTGGATCAGGGGGAAGGCTTCACCGCTGTCACCCATCTGGCGCAGCATGTCGAGGGAGAGGGCTCCACCGGTCAGTTCGGGTAACAGCACCCCGCTCAGGGTGCTGGTTTCATCGTCAGGGCCGAGGAACTGGTAAGCCGGGCGGGCACCGACCCGGTTATTGCCCGGGTGGCGCCAGGCCCATTCGTCTTGCTGGGATTGAGGGGCGACGGTCGAGCGCATAAACACGAACCAGCCCAGGGTCATCATCATGGTGGTTGCTCCTTAGTTGCGATCGCCTAGAGTGGCGCGGCCACGGGCGGCGGCTTGCCGTTCGCGCTGATCCAGCCGCTGGTCAATCTTGCGAACGAGATCATCAGGTGTTTCACCGGGCTGCTGCACGATGTTCCACTGATGATGGGTGGTGGAGTTTCCTCCCTTGGCTGCGACCGGTTTAGGGGTCGGTGTCGGCACGATACGCGGGCCGGTACCGTAGGTGTAAGCCGAGGAAAGTGCCGGGGGCCCGAAGTTGCCATTCAGATAGCCTGGCGTGTTGGCTGTCGGGATCTCGAACTTCGGGATCTTCTTGGTTTCGAGGATACCCAGCGATTCAAGCAGCCACTCGATCCCTTTCAGGAAGGCCTTGAGTGGGGTCAGTGCCAGATTGAAGGCTTCGCCCAGGATGCGGCCGACGAACTGGCCGGCGCTGCCGAACCCTTCCAGCGTCTCCTTGGAAAACTTGAGTGGTTCAAGCAGGTCGCCAAACCAGCCTGATAGCGTTTTAACCCCGGCGCTGATGCCATCGATCAGCGGAGCGAACGGCTTGAATGCCTCAAAGACGGGAGCAAGCCCGGCCATGATGCCCTGCCATAGCCCGCTGAAAAATGCGCTGATGGGTTCCCAGAATTTGACGATGGCAATACCCAGCGCGATCAAGGCCGCGATGGGCACCAACACAGCGGTGATCGCCCCGAGTATGCCGCCAAAAGTGACCCCCAAGATCCCGAATGTCAGTTTCATAATGGCCATGGGGCCAAGAAGGGCGGCGACTGCCAGCGACAGGCCGCCGAAGGCGATGGTGACGACCGACACAATGGCGCCAATCTTCATCAGGGTGTTGGACAGTTCAGGGTTTTTCTTCGCCCAGTTACCAAGGCGCTCTGACAGGTCGCCTATCCACTGGGTGATGGCTTTAATCTCTGGCGCTATCGCTTCACCAAAATTGACCATGGCATTGGTGAAGGTACCGGTGGCGGCATCCCACAAGCTGCCCAGGGTACCGAGCTGGGCATTGACCCGCTCTTGCAGGGCGGCTTGGTCTGCCATTTTCTTCTGGGTGGCTCGGTAGCCGTCCATGCCTTTGCTGATGATCAGCTCCAGCACCTGCAGGGTTTCAGCATCGTCGCCGTAGATGCCCTTCAGGACTTGCAGGCGGCGCTCGGTGTTCACCCCCTTCAGCTTGGCGAGCTGGGCAAACATGTTCTCCATCCCTGCGAATTCCCCCTTGCCGTCGGTGAAATTCAGCTTCAATCCGGTGCCTTTCGTGGCCTTGGCAATCTTGCCGGTGTTCATGCTCATCTGGAAAACTTTGCGGTAGGCGTTCCCTGATGACTCGCCCGCCATGCCGGCCTGATCGGCCATGATGACCAGCGGGGCCAGCACCTTGGCGGCTTCAAGCCCTGACTTGCGCAATATTCCCATGGCCGGGGTGAGTTTGGTGAAGGCGCCCAGCATGTTGCCGCTGTCAACGCCGAGGTAAAACGAGCGCTGGATGGTATCCATCAGCCCCATCATGTCTTGCTCGGCGGTGCCGGTGGCATCCTGCAGCTTGGCTGCAAACAGCGCCGCCTGGTCGAACGGCATTTTCAACTGCACACCGAGGTAGGCAGTCGCCTCCCCCAGGCCACCCAAGATGGATTTTGCGCTCATCCCCTGCTGGATCAGCGTGCTCATCATGTTCTGGAAGTCCGCCGTGGTGCCCGGCAGTTTGTTGCCGAGCTTGGTGGCCAGATCGCTGATGGATTGGAACTCCTGCCGCACCTGGCCGCCCTTGCCCATCATGGACACTTTGAGGTCTACGACCGATGTTTCAGCTCTGGCGAACTCGATCACCGGCTTGAGGGTGGTCAAGCCCATGGCTGTGCCGGTCGCCAGCGCCGTGGCGCCGTGGCCTGCTATCTGGCCGCGCAGCTCCTGAGTCTGGCGGTAGTTGGCATTGACCTGGTTGAGGCGCTTTTGCTGGTTGGCCAGTTGCCCCAGCTTGGCACGCTGCTGGTCTAGCTGTGTGTTGGCGGAGGCCAGGTCGGTCTTGAGGCGGCGTTGGGTTTCACTGAGGTTGCCGGTGTTGATGCCGGTCTTGTGCATCGCTTCACCCATCTGAGCGTGACGGGTGATCATTTCCCCCTGTTTGGTCTTGAGCTGGTTGAGGGCTTTTTCGGCCTTGTTGAACTCGTTGATCATCAGCCTGGTTGGCTTGGGTGTTTCGGCAATCTTGCGTTGCAGTTCGCTGAACGAACCCTCGGCCTGCTTTAACTGAGCTTTGGTCGCGCCAATCTGGGCACCCAGCGTTTTGTAACCTTCGATTTGACCCGCTTGGGTTTCGAGGTCGCGGATTTTTTTCTTGGTGTCGACCAAGTCTTTGGCGGTGAGGCGGCTCTGGCCGCTGACTGCTTTGAGGGGGGCGGTGAGCTTGTCGACCGCCCCGAGCAGGATTTGAAGTTTGAGAGGGTTCATTGTTCTTCGGCCCCGTTGATGCGGTTGTGAGTCTCAACGAGGCGTTGGTGCCAGCCCATCAGCTCGCTGATTTCCATGGCCGCCATCTCGGACGGCGGCCAGTGGGCGATGATGGCGATCTCTGCCATCAGGTCATCTATGCAGTGAGGTAAGCCTCCTGCTGCGAGCCCATCAAAAAACCGACCACCACTACCCCGGCTTTGAGCAGGTCAGCTGGGTCCATATCCGCAACCTCGAGCTCGCTCAGGTCGGTGATGCGGGGTAGCAGTCTTATGAGGGTGTCGACGTTCATCTGGACGATGTCCAGGGTGTTGAGGCCGCGCAGGTGGCCCGCCTTTTTGGGGCTGCGAATGGTCAGCTCGGTAAGTTGGGTGTCGCCGCGCTGTACCGGGGTATCGAGGGTGATGGTTTTGCTGGCTGGGATGCCGATAGAGACTACGTTGTTTTCCATGGTGCTTGTTCCTGATGTTGATGTGGTGAGGGCGGCTGTTGGCCGCCCGTTGGGTTGTTGGGTGGGTTAGAGGCCGATGGCTTTGCGGTGTTCGGCCATGCGATCGACGCCATCGGGGCCGATCTCGACCATGTTGATCAGGTCAATCTCATGCATCACCTGGCCGTTGACGGTCTCTTTGTAGTAGGTGTTGACCATGCCGACCTTGGCTTGGGTGTTGTCACCCGCCTTGAGGGCGCCCCGGTCGAGCTCTTTGAAGCGGCCACGACAGACGATCTCGACGGCGACAATCTCGGCGGAGTCATCACGCTGTACGGAGCCGGCAAAGCGCAGGCTGGTGCCGTCTGCCTTGGGCTCGCCCATGCAGCGCAGGAGCTGGTCGCCGTAGCCGCCGAAGGTGAAGGAGACATCGAGGGCGCTGTCATCCAGCCCCATATCGATGTTGACGGCGCCGCCCATGCCACCGCCGCGATAGGCTTCGAACTTGCGGGAGAGCTTGGCCGGGGTGAAGTCTTCCGCTTCACCGACCCAGTTATCGCCGTTGAGGAATACGTTCAGTCGTTTGAGTTTTTTGGGCAGTGCCATGGTGGCTCCTTATGCGGCTGCCGCGACGCGGGCGCCGAAGTCGATCAGGTAGTGGTCGGTGATGCGCTGCTGGAAGCCGAGGTCTTCGAGCGGCGGGACCGGGGTGTAGTTGTAATCGATGCGCAGCTTGCCGGCCTTGAGGGTATCTTTGTCGTTGAGCTCCTCGTTGTACCAGCAGTCAAAGCCGAGCAGGTACCCACCGGTCACCAGTTCGCGGCCCTTGGCCTTGATGCCCTCGATGATGTCTTTGACCAGGGTGGGGGTCATGGGCTTATCGACGGCCCACATGTGCGCATCGGCGATGGTGTCGGCCAGCACCTGGGCAGTGCGGGTGTAGTTCTCGAAGCAGAACAGGGGATCGTCCGAGCAGGTGCGGTTGCCCCAGTAGCGGAAGCCATTGGACTGGATCAGGCAGGTGACTTCGCTGGCGTTGAGCAGGCCGACTTCGGTGTCGGGGTCTTGCAGATCCCAGAACAGGGCCTTGGTCATGCCGTCGACCCCGGTCACACCGACGTTCGACAGGGTCTTGTGCCAGCCGATCTCTTTGTCGATAAGGGCCCGCATGGCGGCGGCCTTGAGGCAGGCATCGAGCTTGACGCTGGCATTGGCGGCGACGTCCCACGCAGTCCAGTCTGCATGCACCAGCATCAGCTCGCGGCTGGCGAAGTTTTCACGGTAGGCCAGGGCGGCTTCAACGGTTTCTGCGATGGTCGGCACGTAGGCAAAGGCGCGCAGCTTCTTGGCCACGCCCCCCAGCGCGGTGGCCACCGGCAGGGTGCAGTTGTCCGGCACGCAGAGGATGCGCGGCTTGACGGTGGTGACCGGGGCGGCCCGTTCCAGCGCCTTGAGGCCGGTATAGCTGCCATCGGGCTTGATGGTGCCGATGATGTTGCTGGTCAGGGCTGCGGCGTCGGCCCCCTTGGCCACGCGCACGACGATGACGATGGTTTTGACTTTGTCATAGATGGTTTGCAGTGACTTTTTGAGGTTGCCCTCGCTGCCCGCTTTGGCGATGGCCACCGGCAGGTTGGCGATCAGCACGGGTTTGTCGAGGGGGAAGTAGGTGGCGTCCGCGTCTTCGCTGGTGCAGACCATGCCGATCACCGCCGTGGCGACGGTGCGGATGGTGCGGGTGCCCTCGTTGACTTCCACGACGCGCACGCCGTGGTGAAATTGGTCCAGTGCCATAGGTTCTCCTGTTGTCCGGACGGAGCTTTTACAAGGTGATGCGAGCAGGGTCAGGATGCAGGGGCAGGGGATGACAGGCGAGTGGCGGCCATTGTGTATCGGCGTTACACAATGGCCCGGCGGTGACAAGGTGACGGACGGCGGCAGTAACGAAACACCCCGCACTGGGCGGGGTGGGGTGGCTTGGTTAGATGACCTTCTCCGGTTCGGTTGGCCATTGTGGTGACTCTGGCCAGCCAGCTTGTTCCGGCACCAGCGTCAGCTCGTAGCGGTAGCGCTGCCAGTCGGCCAGCAACTGAGTATGTTCCGGCTTGGCGTAGCCACCCTCGACGGCTGGTTTTATGATGGAAATCTGCTGGTTGGCTGTGGCGATACGGGCTGACTGCTCTGTCTGCGTAGCCGACAGCGCCGCTTGCTCTTCCGCCGCGGCGTCAGGCTGCCATGCCGCGCCATCCCATACGTCATATGGCGAGCTGGGGGCCAGCAGCGTGCAGAGCTCCGGCAGCGGACCGAGCGCCGAGATCGCGATTGGCTGGCGCGTCGCCGTGTCATAGACCGTCACCCCCCGATAGTCCGGCACCAGCGCCCAGCCATCCGCCTGCCGCACCACCGCCTGCCCCTCCTCGGGCGCAGGCGGCGCATCGAGATAGGCCCCCGCAGGCAGCCCCGTGCCGACCGATACCCACACATCTTGCGGCCCCAGATACTCAGCGGTCACTGCATCGGCGCAGTGGGCCTGCGCCCAGCCGTTGCACGCGGCCCAGCCGTCGGCACCCCAACTCACCCGTGGTTCGTTCAGTTCAGCCATTATGCGGCCCTCATGATTTTGTGGAATGCGGAGTTGCGGGGGCGAGTTTCAGCGCCGAGACGGCCAACATCTGTCGCGCCGTTCATAGCTGTTTTAATCAACCCGGTGGCGTTGTTGTAACCAGCATTAGACGATGACTCAGGATATTCTGCCACTGGGCTTGCAAACCCTTTGCCGAGAATAGGGAATTGTTCATTAGGCAAAATATAATTCCCCCCTCCTTGAGAGGCTCTGTCCATCCCGATCATGTTATGTTGGTGATTCAGCAGCGTATCCCCTTGCGCCGACAGCAACCCCCGCCCCGCATCCACCCCCCGCCCATTATCCCAGCCACGGATAAACTCGCCGCGCAGCTCTGGCATCACCCCTGCCGGGTAGCACTGTGCCAGTTTTGGATAGGTAGCGGTGTTAAAGCCCTGCCCCGCGCATGACAAAAACACCATGCCGCAGTCCGGCCAGATGTCTTGCGGCATCTGCGCTAGCGGCCAGTCTATTGGCACCCCAATCAGCGCCGAACCGTATTCCGTCAGACCCTTATTTTTGAGGGCAGCCCGCATCTTTTTCGGCGTCACAGCTGCGTCGTCGGCGATACCTGCATCGGTTTGGGGTTGGCTGGCATAGCGGGCGAAGCCTTTGGCTGATTCGCTGGCGTCAGGATGGTCCCTGCTTTCCTTGTGCGCCTTCATCACATCATCGACATACTTGCGGGTTGCCAGCACCACGGCCGGATCGATCTTAAGCTCCACGGCGCTGGTGTCGCTGACGATCAGCACAATGCGGATGACCTGGGTGCGGCCGGCGCCACTGCTCAGCAGCGGCTTGTAGGTGTCGGGGGTGTTGGCGATGGCGATCAGGGTGCCGTCTTCCGAAAAAATGCCGGCCTCTCGGATCCACCAGTCGCCGACGTCCTCCGGGATGATCTGCTCCGCTACCAGCTGTGACTGGTTCAGGGGGTCTTGAAACAGGGTGTTGAGCGGGGCCCGGCGTTTTTCCCTGACCAGCGTCGTCTGGGCTGCGTTGGGCGTAACCGGCTGGCCGTTGCCGTCGCCGACCGCCATATGGGTGATTTTCAGCGGGATGCCCAGCGCGATGGCGTTGGCAATTTTGGCCTGCCCGGCATCGGTCGGAATGGCGAAATAGATGGCGCTCATTAGCGGGCACCTCCTGTGGGTTGCGGTTGAATGGTCATGGTGTCGATGGTGTGAGTGATGCCGCCGTGCCACTGCTGGCCACTGATCTCGATGGCTTCGGGGCTGTAGGGGTAGATGGTCAACTCGTCACCCAGATAGCAGGCAGCCCCCAGATAGAGCGGGCCACGGGTTTCCATGCTGATGGCGAGCCCAGTCAGGTGGCGGGTCATGGGCTTGGCATCGGCGATCAGCCGTTCCAGCTCCTGGTACATGGCTTCGGTGATGCCGGTATCGAGCACGCCGATATCGAGCTTGAAGGTGCCCGGGGTGGCGGTCGGGGCCTCTTGCCACCACTCCCGCACCCGGATCAGATAGCCGAGCGGTTCCACCACCCGGCGGATGGCGCCGATGGTGCCCTTGCGGCTGTGCACAAAGTAGCTGTTGGCGATGACCTGGCGCTTGGTGGCCTCGGGCCATTTGTCATCCCAGCGGTCGACGCTCCAGCTGGCGGCCAGATAAGGCAGCAGGTGGGCGGGACAGGTCCAGGGTGACCAGAGCGAGCGAAACGGGATCGGCAACTGCTGGGCATTGGCGCCCGTCGTGGCCAGATTGCGCTCGGTGCGGCTGGTGCTGGGCGGCAGCAGGGTATTCATGCTGCCCGCTCCACGGTGAAGGCGGTGCAGTAGGCGGCCTGGGTGGCGCTCGGGGTGATGTCTGCCCAGCCGATCAGGTCGACCTTGCGCACGCCCTGCACATGGAGGGCGGCATCGATGGCGGAGCGCGGTATCTCGACCCCGATGCGGCGGCGGGGGTTGATAAAGGCGGCGAGTCGGTCGCGGGCGGCCTGCAGAACCACATCGGCCTCGGCCCCCTGGCTGTCGATGTGCAGCTTGGCGGTGATGGTGTAGTGGATGATGCCGGCGCTTTGCACGGTGAGCCGATCGGCCACCGGGCGCTTGTCTTCGTGGCTCAAGGCCTGGGTGACTTTGGCGATCAGGGTGGCATTGGCCGTGCCGTCCCCTTCGGTGCTGAGGATGGTGACCTGGGCCTCGGCGGGGGCGGGGCTGGATCCTTTGGCATCAGCTACCTTGCCATCCGCCGAGAGGGCGAAATACTCATAGGCTCCGGTGGGGCCCGCCACGCTGAGGCCATCCCACGCCATCAGGGCGCGCAGGATCAGCGCCTCGTCATCTTCCTTGATTTCGGGCACCGGCGGGGTGGCTGTGTCATCCCCTGGCTGGATGATGAGCCGCTGCACCTTCCAGTTGGCCACCAGGTTGTCGAGGTCGCTCCCCTTGGCCCACGCCAGCATGTTGGCGACGGCGGCATCGTTGATGCGTTGGCGCAGGATCAGCTCCCGATAGGCATTCTCTTGCAGCAGCTTGGTGATGGGCTCGGATTCGAGCGCCAGGGTGGCGGCGATGGCCGCCTGCTGGTCTGCCGGATAGAGGCTGACGAAATAGGCCTTGCGCTCGGCGAGGATGCTCTCGAAATCGAGGGTTTCGATCACCTCTGGCTGGGGCAGTTGGGAGAGGGTGATGGTGCTCACTGGGCGGCTCCTGTTGGGATGGGAATGGTGGCAGATTCCGGCGCGCCGCCATCTTTGCGTTGCCAGGTGAGTTCAACGGTGAGTGAGCCATTCATGCCGCCGCTCAGCACATCGACCCGGCTGATGGTGATGCGCGGCTCCCAGTTGATGAGGGCCTGCACGGTGGCGGCCATCAGGCGCAGGCGGGTGGCCTGATGCTGGGGTTGGTCGATGAGGTAAAACAGCTCGCTGCCGTAGTCTCGACGCATGATGCGCGAACCCACCGGGGTGATGAGGATGTCGCGCACCGACTGGATGATGTGGTCGGTGGCGCTGATGGCGCGGCCATTGGCGGCATTCATGCCGAGCCAGTTCATACGGGACCCCCTGATTGGCCACTGCCTGGTTGCACGTCTTTATGGCCGTGGGTGGTGACCTCGATGCCGCCGATGTTGGCGGTTTCGCTCACTACGCGCCTGGCCTTGAGCAGGTCTGAGCACTCAACTAGTGGGGTGTTTGCTTTGACAGCGACGCTGGCGGTGATGGTGGCGGTCTTGATGCCAGTGGCGTTGAGCGCGCCGGTCGCCGGGTTGTATTCGATGACGGCGCCGTCGCTGTACTCGGTGCGGTCGAGATCCGGATTATCATCGTCAGCCAGTGGCTCGTCTGCGGCGGTGGCGTTGAGGGAGCCGAGGATGTACGCATTGCGCAGATCGCCACTGACTGACAACAAGATGACCTGTTCACCGACGCTCAGGCGGTGGCGGGTACGGTTGGCCCCGGCCCTTTCTGTGGTGTAGGGCCGCCAGTTGGTGATGATGTCGCCGGTTTTGACGCGACATTCCTTGGATCGCACTTCGGTCACGGTGCCGATGCGGATCAGGTTGTCGATCAGGCGTTGGAGTTCGGTCAGGGTCGGTTGCATGGGGCCATTGTTTTGGGCAATGGCCGGGAAGGCGAGGGGCCGCCATTGTGTAATGGCGTTACACAATGGCGGGGAGGGTCAAACGGTGTCAGGTGATAACCAGATCTATACAGGCTGCACGCAGTGCAGTTCAATGAACGAGGGAAACAAGCTTACATTTTTTGTTGTTTTTATTTTCCAACGGTATTGTAAGGAAGATTATTTTTCATTTTGAAAATTAAAAACTCCTCTAAAGCGCTAGCCTCAAAAAATGAGTCATCAGGTACAGCCCATGCCACAAAATGTGTAGCCTCTGATGCCCAGTTGCTTTTCCTTGAACTATAAATATGATCAACTATTCTGTGCCAAATGCCTTTGTTTTGTGATGATGACTTTCCGATATATATAATATCATCCCTATTGAAAATGACGTAAACGCCTTTCTTTTCAGCTTCAGCAGGGCAAGCTGGATTATCATTTATTAAATCAAATTCATCTAAATATATGAATGGATCTAATTTTGGATGTCGATAATTAATTTCGTATTCTTTAACAATGGCTTTTACATCATTAATATTTGCCATAAATCACCTTTATAAACATGCGTTCATATAACACTAGGTTACGGGATCACTTTGGGGCAGGCATCGCCCTGGCCAGTCGTGACAGCTTTTGCCGGAGAGATGCTTGCGGCTCCGGCGGGACGGGCTTGGGTTGTTCGGGGTGGATGCTGATCACCTTGATGAAGATCCGCTTTATCGCTTTGCCTTTCTCCCTCGGTCCACTGCGTGTCTCGGCTTTCAGTTCTACGCAAGCCAGTTGGCGCAGGTAGCACACCAGTTTGCTGGCGTATGAGTGGGGAATATTGAAGGCGTCGGCGAGGTCACAATGGTCGAAGAAATCCCCATGCATCAGCCCCCAGCCTGCCGCCTTCAGGGCATCGGGTTTGAGTTTGCTTTCTCTGCTCTCCCGCGCTGGCAATGGCCGCTCGGGGGTAACTACATCATTTTTACGATCCATCACCTTCACTAGAGGGTCGCTGTTTGGTGCCAATTTTCGTTCAGCCACACATTAAGCCCTGGCTAGCAGTTCCCACCAGATGGTGCTTGCAGGGACGAGTCCCTCCACCTTAATCAGCCTTCTCATTTCCGCCAATAATGGTCGGATCACACCAATTCCCAGTAGCTTGATAACTAAATTCAAGCGTTTCGGTGTTCGATGGTGTAACCGAAATCAACATAGTGGAAGCAGTTGCTCGTTTCGATAGAATGCGTGAAATGTCACCAGATAGTTCTACGGAAGGATCGCTGAAGAACATCGCGGGGAAGGTTATGTTCAGTTCTTGTTTTTGCAGACCAGGGGCAACAGAGAATTTTCCTTTGCAAGTCTGCCTGCCATCTTTGTACCTAGCAACTTCACCATTTGCATTCTCCACTTCCTCTTTGAGTGGGTTATGGCGCAGATAATCCAGGAATAAACTTATCAACTGTGTATCTGTCGGCCGAGATGACGGTAAACTATTGAGCAATGGCTTTGCCCACTCTGGTGCCTCCTTTGATGCTCTTCTGAAGTAATAGCGGCTTATTAGCCAGCCGAAGATGGTACCCAATATGAGAAAAATAATCTCAGTTTTTCTAGTGACCAAAAAATCAAGCATTTTCATTCCTCAGTTTATTTCCATCCAATAGAGTTGGATGCTGCAGATTAATATCACCTTCTCAGCACTTCATTGATAATTCTGTTTTGCAAACAGGTTACCCGCTCGGGTGAGCCCGGTCACGCCTCTTAATGCGTGACCGGTCACATTACCAACTTTTGGTCAGCGGCAGGCTGCGTAGGTGGGGGATGACTCTGTTCCAGTCGAGTTTGCCGTGGATGCTAGGCTGGATATGGCGGGTCTTGTCGGCCAGCAACTGCTGGGCACTCTGCAAGGTGCGCGGGTACTCGTGGATGATGGAGTAGTAGCGGCCGGCGTCGCGGTGTTCGGCGACCTCGAGCAGGGGATAGATACTACGGGCGGCCTCTATCATCCGGTCGGCGGCGCGCCAGCACCAGGTCAGGGTGCAGAGTTCGTCATCGGTCAGGCTGATCGCTGGTTGTGAACGCTGGGCGGCAAGCTGTTCGGCCATCCAGTTGAAGGCGTTGATATAGGCCTCTTTGGTCGCCGCGGCCTTGGCGCCGGTGAAGCCCATCACCACAAAGATAAAGCCGTCTTTGGTCATCTCGTAGAAACGGGAAGAACGCTTTGCCCCATTTCCAATTTCGACCTCTTGGGACATCTCCGCAAAATTGCGGAGATGAAAATCTGAGCTGCATTCGAGGTTGCGGATCTTCTTCAATACGTCGTCATGACGCTTGCCAAAGAGTTCGGCGACTTTCAGGGAAGTGGTGACAGGTTGGCCTTGTTGCAGGCTGATAATCTCGGCAGGGGTAAAGCTGTTGATGCTGTTCATAGTGTGATTCCTGTGATGCAGTGAATCGCCACCTAAGAGACCAATCTTACTGGTGACGAACTGGGCAGGATTGGTCTTACCGGGCATCACAGGGATCCGGCGCCCCCGAAGGAGCTCCTGCCCAGCCCGTCATAACTGAGATTGCGGGTACTACTGGGCCGCACAAAAAAACACGCGGGCGCGTGTTGTGCGCTGTGATGCTGTCGGGAGACCAATCCCGGCAACGGATTTTGCCGTTGCCTGCGCAGTATCGCGCAACCAACCGCAACCATCAACCACCAATCGGCACAACCCCACCCGACCGCACACAACACCAGCAGCAGGGTAGCGATTTCCGTCAGGACAGGGGATGTCTGTTTAGGCTGGGGACAAACACAGGGCTGCATGAATTGTAAGAGTTGCTTGACCAGACATGAAAAAGCCATGACTGGTCATGGCTTTTTTGTCCTTCCTTAAGGTTGGCTCAATCAGCTTATTCGTTACCATTTGGGTCGTCGCGAGAAAGAAGCCTTCCGATGACGAATACTGCGGCCAAGCCAACTAGATCTACACCGACGAGTATACCCGCAATTGTTGGATGACCTTTGTCCGCCATCCATGCAGCAAAGCCAAGAACCGCAAGAACTATGGCAAATCCCATCCACTTACCTAATCGGTCGTTATTGAGGAACCCTTTGCTTAGCTCTTTGTGCTGGGCAAGCTGCTCTTTCTGCATGGAATGGCGCTGAGACTGCTCTAGCTCAGCCATTCTCATAATCCGTTCTGCTGACCCAGGAAGCACTTGCTCATACTCGGCCATGGCGCGAGCAGGTGGCAATGGTCCCTGATGCATTTCCATCACGACACGCTTGATGGCTGGGGACTGAACAATCCTTTCAACCAACTCAGGATCGGGGTTTTCCTGAAGCTCATGTTCAAGACGGTCAACCAGTTGTTGACCGTCTTGAGTCGGAGAGGATGTGTCAGTCACTTCGTGCTCGTCATCTGCTGTGTTCTGCACAGACATTTCCTTCACACTGCAGGGATTCGATGAGTTGGATCTCAACTGAGTACTTATCGAGCGATTTCTGCATATCTTGGCCGATCACGACCCAATCATTCTGCAGATTGCTGTTGTCGGTAGCACGAGGGGTTGAGTACCAAATCGTCTTCAGTGCGGCCTCCCCAGCTGCTACTTGCATAGTGGCATGCAGTTTACCTTGGTTGTACAACTTACGTTGTACCCTTGATAAGTCTTTCTTTGCGTTGCTGCTGATATCTAAGATTGAGCCAGCAGACATGAACGTGTCGGACATGAGTGCCTTCATATGTGTCTCCATAACTATCTTGGTGAGGTAACGGTTGAACCGTCACAGAACATGTGCCTTAAGCCTCACCAGCCAGGGACTGTGTACTAAGGTATTGAAATTCCACAGTGTTGATAGCTGCTCGTGTGGATTTCATGCGCAGTATTGCGTAACTGAACGTACCTTACAACTATATAGGCTCACAAAATGACGCTTTAAACCAATCATAGCTGGTCCACTCACACTATATATGGCCTTCATTGTTGAGGGTTAGAGGCACATGGCGAGATGGTTGAGAAGGACCTCTTCCAAGTCATTGAATTCTTGTTGTGTTATACCCAGCAACTCCCGCGTCGGATAGCGGATCTCGCGGCCCTTGATGCGGTCTTTGAGGCCGTATTGGTGAATGGTGGCGAGACGATTGGCGGTGCCGACAAACTCCACCACGGCCTGTTGTTCACTGGCGCGGGCCTTGAGCCAGGCGGGGCTACTGATTTTGAAGAACATCTTGCGGCGAAGGCGGCTCCGTCCCTTCTTCAGTTTGGGCTGAGGCTTGCGCGGGGCCATGGGGTTGCCATCGGGCTGGATGTTGGCGCGGATCCGCTGGGTCTGGCTGGCGCGCAAGGCGCGGGCCATCTCGCCAGCCAACTGGCGGCGGGCGGCGGGCTCCATGCTTGCCAGCAGGCCATCGGCCCAGCTGGTCAGACGGCTCAGGTCGTCGGCGGCCATGGTTGATGTTCCCCGTTGATAAAGAGTTCCCAGGTGATGCCGTCGTAGGGATCGTCTGGCGGCTCTGGCAGATGCTCCCAGCCAATCCCCTGATCGCTTTGCCACACCCTGACCCGCTCGGTCAGCTTGACGGTGATGATGAGGTCCATCAGGTCGCTCGCGAGGTATTCGGCCTCGAAGGTGATGCCCTCCTTGCGCTGCTCGTCGTTGGTCATCAGCTCGGGCTGGTGTTGGCGCAACCAGGCCAGCAGCGGCACCATGATCTGATCCGGGTGGCCGGCAAAGTCCTCGATGCCGATGGTGAGGGGGTATTGCCACTCGAACGAGAGCGAGCGGGCGCCGGTGCTTTCGACGTTGCCCGGGGCGATGAAGATGTGCAGCTTGTCCGGGTTGGTCTTGAGGTGGGGCACACAGCGGGTCAGTACCTCACGGATCTGTTTTGGTTTTTCCATACTCCCTCCCGTTCTGATGTCGTTGTTGGCAGGCGATGAGGCTGTCAACCTGGGCGGCGCAGTTGGCCCAGGCGGCCTCGGTCTGGGTCAACTGGTCGAGCAAGTCGCCGTTATTGGCCGGGCTGGCCGGCGGCAGTTGGCAGGGGGTCAGGCCCTGACAGGTGAGCCTGATAATCTGCGGCGCCGGTGAGGGCGGGGCGCTGGAGCAACCTGACAACAGGATCAGGCAGAGGGCGATCAGCCCATTCCTTGAGTTCTGCATTTTCACGTTTGAGCCTCTTGATGGTGTCGGCGCGGGTGGCGGCGGTCATCGACAGTTCGCCGAGCTGGCTTTGCAGTTGGGCTGCGGCTTCGGCCTGCTTGGTCAGTTCGCCGGAGAGGGTGGTGATGGTGGTGTCTTTGAGTTTTTCCCGCCGCTCGGCCTCTTTGGCCTTGTCATCGGCGGCCTTGAGGTCGCTTTGCAGGGTGGTGACCTTACCCTTGGCGGTCGCCGCCGAGGTGGCAGACCAGCCCCAGCCGCCCAAGGTGATGGCCAAGGCGATCAGCAACCAGGTGAGGGGGGAGCGCAGGAGGTTAAGCCACATCTGCCACCTCCTGCACCTGGTATACCTTGGCAAAGTGGTCGTATGCCTTGGCCAGCTTGGTGTCGTAGTCGTTGTCTTTGTAGGCGGGGCCGTTGTAGCGGCGGGCAAAGTCGGCCCACTTGCGGCCCTGCAGGGCCTTGTGCATGGCAGCGTCTTGCTGGATGAAGCGGCACAGGGCGTTGAGGTGGTCGACCTCGCTGCGCTGCATGGCCGCCAACCAGTCGCCGGCCGAGGTAAAGCCCAGCGCCTGCCAGTGGTAGCCCATGATCTGGAACATGCCCCAGCTGGCTGACTCGATGGCGGCATCCCGATGCAGGCTGATGGCCAGTTGCAGCCGTTCCCACTCTGCCGCGCCGCCGGCATAGCCGCCGCGCTTGGGGTTGACCAGGTTGGGGTAATTGGCGGCCATCTGGTTGGCGGTGGCCTTGCCCTGGTGCTTGGTGAGCTGCTTGTAGAACACATGCCGCTCGAACAGCACCACCGGGCGCTGGTCTTGCGTGAAGCCTTCGCCGATGCTTTCGACCTGGGCAACTGTGGCCATGGTGGCAAGCGGCACGGCCAGCAGGTCAGCCCTGCTCTGCATGTGGTTGATGGTCAACTGGTTGCCGCGTTCGCTGCCGAGCAGGGCGGCCATGGTGCGCGGGCCAGCCTGACCGATGGCGGCGATCATGTAGTCTTGCTGGAAGGCGAGCAGGGCCTGTTCGGTGGCACCGCCAAACCAGCCGTCAGGATCCACCGGATAACCGGCTTTGGTGAGGCGGCGCTGCAGATCGGCCACGGCGGTGCCGGTATCCCCTTTTTTGAGGCTCATGGCTGGAACCTCCGGTAAATATCGCGGGCATGGGGGGTGGTTGATGGCTTGCGCCGAGGCAGCAAGTGGTACACCGAGCCATGGGTTTTGAACACGGCGCAAAGCAGGAAGACGGCGAGCCCGAAAGACGCCGGATCCGGTACTGGAATACCTCCGAATAGAAAGCGCAGTGGGATGGAGCCTGACAGCACACAGAGCAGCCAAGCCAGCCAGGCGGGCAAGGCGCGATATTCGCCCCCCTTGCGGTCAAACAGCATGACGCGCAGGAAGATGGCGGCGCAGATCAGGGCGTAAAGGGCGGTGTAGATAAACACGCCGGTCGGACTGGTCGGGATCATGGTTACCCCCTCCTGTTGAGCAAGATGTTTAAGAGCGTGCCGAATTCGGTGCGCATGGCGGTTTGCAGCAGGCGGACCATCAGCGCGGATGAGAGCAGCGAGCCGACTGCTTTACTGACAGTGACGCCAGCGGGTAAGGCCATTCCCAGCAGTTGGCAAGCGAGGTCAGCCATGACCAAACCGACGATAAACGAGACGACAAACAGGGCTATTTTGCGCCATCGGCTGTGTTCTTCGGTGGCGGAGATAAACAGGACTGCGCCGGTTAATGAGGACAGCACCATGGCGGGATCAACGCCCGGCAAGGTGAACAGCAGCGCCAGACCGGTGAGGGTGCTGGTTGCTGCACTGGATGAAATCGGTTCTGGCATCGTGCTCTCCTGTTTTTATCGTTTGCTGCCGTAGTGGCGAGCGGTTTGGAATTCATTGATGGTCTGGCACTCGGCGCAGCGTTCGCAGCCCCGGATCGCTTCACGGCGCGCCTGCGGGATGGGGTTTTCACAGTCGATGCAGTAGTGCGGGCCGGTGCCACTGATGCGGGCGGCATGAATGCGGGCAGCGAGTTGCTGTTCGCTGATGTCGGCCAGTCGTTCGAGTTCGTCGTCGAGGCGGCTCATGGTCAGTTCCATAGCTGGATCAGCGGCTGCTCGGCCTGGGTGGGGGCCGCTGGCATTGTGATGAGGGTTCCGGTCGGGATGATGGGGCCGAGCGCGGCCAAACCGGGGTTGAGGTTGAGCACTTGCTCGGTGATGCCTGCGGTGTAGCCGTAGTGCCGGAACAGGATGAGATCGAGGGTGTCGCCCTGTTGGCTGCGCAGTTGCATCAGATCAGCTCCACTGTGTTGTGGGTGGTACCGAGGATGTCGCGAATGGCAAAGCGGGCATCCCGGTAGAGGTCATCAGAGCTCACGATCTTGGCATCGGCCCCTTTGACGCCGTCACCGGTGGCGCTGTAGTCGGTGTAACGTTCCAGCAGGTTGGCGCGGGTCATGGCATAGATGGCGCGCCGGTAGCTGTACAGGTGCACCGATTCGTTGTTGATGACCTCGCTCGGGACTGCGGCCAGGGTGGTGTGGCCTTCGGCCTGACGGGCGATGCGCCACTCGGCCAGATCGCGGTTGACGCTGGTGATGGCGTCGACCACGGCATGGGTGAGGCGGGCGGTGGTGACGGTGCCATCAAGCCGGACGGTGTCGCGCAGGTCAGCCAGCGAGATCGCCGGCCAGAATGGGTTGCTGGTTATCTCCCCTTCATCTGGCGCGGTCGGTGCTGTGGCAATGAATCCGGTGCTCATGGTGCTCCTGTGTTTGTTTATCCGCTGGTTGGGCGGTGGTCGGGCCGTCTGGTATGCCGCTGGCATTCGTCAGGCCCGAGCCGCCCAGGGTGCGGGGTTCGCTCGGTTAGCTGCCGCCGCCTTTGGCGTCGGGCTGCTGTTCTTTTTTCAGTTCACGCTCGAGGACTTCGAGCTCTTTCTTGATGCCGACCTTGTCGTGCAGTTCGATGGCGCGGCGGTAGTGCTCGGCGGCTTGCGGCTTGAGCCCTTCGGCCAGCGCGGCGCGGCCCACGGCCTTGTGCAGCTTGGCGCGCACCTGGTCGAAGATGTCGCAGCCGTGCAGCAGGGCCATGTATTGGCCCAGCAACGACAGGGAGGGGCCGGTGCCGGCCTCTTGCTGCTTGATGGAGGTGTCGGCCACCTCTTCGGCAATCATGGTGGCGGCGGTGCGCTCGTAGCGGTCCGGGGTACTCAGGCCGTGACGGATCACGTAGTCGGCCATGGGGAATGCCCCTTCGAGATCGCCGGTATCGAGGTGCCAGAGCATGACGGTCACCAGGACGTCATCTTGTCCGCCCCGATCGGCGGCCAGCAGGCCATCAATCCAGGGTTTGTAGACGGCCAGCATGGGGCGCTTGGCGTCGATCTTGCGTTCGATGCTTTGGATGCCCTTGAGAGTGCGGCGGTGTTCGGCCAGCTGCATCAGCTGCAGCTCGTAGGCGTTGGCGCGTTGTTGGTCGAACTGAGGATTGGCCGCCCCTTGCAGGGCGGCCAGTTTGCGTTCGCGGTTGCGACGGGCAGGTGATGTCATGTCGCCCCCTTAACCGCCAGCGGCCGGTTTCGGCCCGATGACGATGTTTTCAATCAGGGCGACGCAGTCGTAATCCTCTACCACGTAGGCATCGTTGGAGCTTTCGTAGTTGACGATGCGGTCGCGCTTGGGCTCTTCCTCGATATGGCGGCGGCGGGCGCCTTCCTGCCAGTAGATGGACAGATTTTCCAGCGTGGTGATGAGCATGGCGTCATCCGGGAAGAAGGGGACGCGCACGGCTTTGAGGCCGCCGATCTGCTTCTGGCTCACCAGCACCTGACCGGCCAGCTTGTCCTGGTTGTTGTCGGCGTTGTTGATGATGGGGAAGTATTTATCGGCCAGCAGTTTGCGACCGCAGATGACCACCAGATCGGTGTCATCCTGATACCAGGGGGCGATAGACTCGTTGACGGCATCGAACACCAGGGCGTCGAGGTTGTGATAGTCGCCTTCTTTGGTGTCTGCGTCATTTTTCGGCTGATAGATGTAAATCTTGCCCGAGCCTTCGGCCCCTTCATCCATCACTTTGGCCGGCGCGTCCAGGCGGATGTGTTCCAGCCAGCCGATGTTGACGTCCTGCAGCATTGGGTGGGTGGTGCGGTTGGTGTCGGGCGCCGCGCTGGTGCCGTGCCAGCCGATCATGATGCGGTCGAGCCCTTGCCGCTTGAGGATGGCGTCGCGAATGCGGGTCTGGAAGTCAGGGAACTTGGCCCAGATATCCAGCTTGTTGTAACCCAGACTGGTGTCGTAGTTGGTTTTTGCACACTCGTAGTCATGCGGATAGAGGGCGCTCGGGTCATTGGGCTCGCGGTCTTTGTCGCTGGTATTGGTGCGGCCAGCGATAGTGCTGCCGATACCGATACCCACCTTTTGCCCCTTCATCTCCGGTACCGGGATGACGTTGATCATTTGCAGGAATTCGACCGACTCCTGCATCTTGGTTTCCAGGGTCTGCTGGACGCTCGGCTGCACGTTGAACTGCACCATGGCGCTGGTGATGGCGTTGAGTTTGGCCAGTTGGCCGGTGAACGCGTTGAACTTCTGGCGGGTTTCGTTACGCATGGATGGGGTCCTTAGCAGTCGGTTTCGATGGTGGTGCCTTGGGCGCCGGTGGCGGGCTGGCGCTTGTGGCTGAAATCTTCCTGGCCTTCCAGCTGGGCGGTGAGGTCAGCCAGCGCTTTGGCGGTGGACTCCTGCTGGCTGGTCAGTTCGGTGATGGTGGTGGCCTGTGCGGTTAACTTCTTCTGCAGGTCTGCGTCGATGGTGGTCACTTCTTTGGCCACGGCTTCGACGGCCTGATGCACGTCGCTGAAGTCAGCGCCGGATTGCTTCTTGTGGGTGGAAAACATCGCGGTGACCCGTTCCATAATGCTGGGGCCTTTGTCGGCTTCGTCTTCAAACTCGATGACGGTTTCCAGCGCCTCGGTGAACAGGCACTCCTTGTACTGTTTGCGCTCGGCCAGCGGGTTGGCCGATGCCTTGCTGCAGAACTGGAGCATTTCGGTACCGAGACTGGCCGGGCTGTCGGTGACGGCCAGCCCCATCAGGTAGGCGCCTTTCTCGTTCAGGTTCGGGTGGATTTCGACAGAGGTGAACACCTTCTGACGCTTCTTGTTCAGTTCGACCAGTTCAGGGGTCGGGTCGATCTGTACGAACAGGGCCAGGCGCTTTTCACCTTCCATGTCGACCTCTTCGGTCTTGGCGGCGGTAATGTCGCCGTACATCTTGAACTGACCGGTCGGGTCATAGCCCCGGATGTGTTCCATATTGACCCGGGCGCCATAGGTGGACTGGTTGTAGCGCTTGGCCATCTGTTCAATCCATTCGCGGGTGATGGTGCGGCCATCGGTCGTGCCCCCTTCGACGGCAACACGGAAAAATTTGGACTTAGCCATGAGCTGGGATCCCTTTGGTGATTGGGTGGTGATGTCGCGGTTATGGTCTGGGTGACAGGCGGGATCGTGCAATCAGGCGCCATTGTGTAATGGCGTTACACAATGGCGGCTGGGCGTTTGGTGTTGCCTGAGCTGGGTAGACTGGCGCCATGACTACAGCACCGTTACTTTTCCCCCATATCGAACCCAGACGGCAGGCCATGCACCTGTTCTTCCAGGGCTACCCGCTCCGCGCCATTGCTGAATTGCTGCAAACGCCGGAGGGGACAGTCTCGACCTGGAAGAAGCGCGACGGCTGGGATGACATCAAACCCATTGACCGGGTCGACTTCGCCATCGAGGCGCGGATGTGCCAGCTGATCGCCAAGGAGGTGAAGAGCGGCGGCGACTTCAAGGAGATTGACCTGCTTGGCCGTCAGTTGGAGCGGATCGCCCGGGTCAACAAGTACAGCAACGGCGGTAATGAAACCGACCTGAATCCCAAGGTGGCGAACCGCAACAAGGGGCCGAAGAAGGCGCCCGAGCGCAATGTGGTCGAGCCCGATCAGCAGGAACGGTTAATCGAGCGGTTCGAGTCGACCATGTTTGGCTATCAACGCACCTGGTACGAAGCGGGCAAGCACCACCGGATCCGCGACCTGCTCAAATCGCGCCAGATTGGGGCGACCTACTTCTTTGCCTTCGAGGCGTTCATCGACGCCCTGGTCACCGGGCGCAATCAGATTTTCATGTCAGCCAGCAAGGCGCAGGCCCATGTGTTCAAGCAGTACATCATCCAGTTTGCCAAGGATGAGGGGGTTGAGCTCAAGGGCGACCCCATGGTGCTGCCGAACGGGGCTCATATGTATTTCCTCGGCACCAACGCCCGCACCGCCCAGAGCTACCACGGCAATACCTACATGGACGAATATTTCTGGATCCATGGCTTTCTGGAGTTCCGCAAGGTCGCGTCTGGCATGGCGATGCATAAGAAGTGGCGTCAGACCTATATCTCCACGCCCTCCAGCCTCACCCATCCCGCCTATGCGTTCTGGTCCGGCGCCAACTTCAACCGGGGCAAGCCCAAGGCCGACCGGGTCGAGATAGACCTGAGCCACGCCAATCTGTCTGGCGGCAAGCTTTGCGCCGATGGCCAATGGCGGCAGATCGTCACTGTCGAGGATGCGGTGCTCGGCGGCTGCGACCTGTTCGACCTGGATCAGCTGCGCGGCGAGTACTCCGAGGAGGAATACCGCAACCTGCTGATGTGCGAGTTCATGGATGACACATCCAGCGTGTTCCCGCTCGCCACCCTGCAGCGCTGCATGGTCGACAGTTGGGAGTTGTGGGACGACTACAAGCCCTTTGCCCTGCGCCCGCTGGGTAACCGGTCTGTGTGGATCGGCTATGACCCGGCCAAGGGTGGGCAGGGCGATAGCGCAGGCTGCGCCGTGCTGGCCCCGCCTGCGGTGCCGGGCGGCAAGTTCCGGGTGCTGGAGCGCCACCGCTGGAGCGGGATGGACTTCGACGCTCAGGCGCGGGCCATCAAGGCCATGTGCGAGCGCTACAACGTGGGGTACATCGGCATCGACACCACCGGGATCGGGGAGGGTGTTTACCAGTTGGTGAAGCAGTTTTACCCGGCAGTGACAGCCATCCAGTACAGCCCGAGCGTGAAAATCCAGATGGTGATGAAGGCCCAGGATGTGATGAACAAGGGGCGGCTGGAATTTGACAGCGGGATGACCGATCTGGCGGCCGCCTTTATGAGCATCCGCCGCGCCGTGACCGCGGGCGGCAAGATGCCCACCTTCGAGGCCAGCCGGTCAGAGGAGACCAGCCACGCCGACATTGCCTGGGCCACGATGCAGGCCCTGTTACATGAGCCGCTGGCAGGTGCCACCGGTGCCAATACCAGCATGATGGAGATTTTCGCATGAGAAAGCGCCGCCCGCAGCGCCATACCTCGCCGATGACGGCGACCCAGAAACCCGGCGAGGCCATCGAGGCGTTCAGCTTTGGCGAGCCGGTGCCCGTCTTATCGCAACGGGAAGTGTTCGACTACCTGGAGGCCATGCATAACGGCCGCTGGTACGAGCCGCCGCTCTCCCTCAATGGGCTGTCCCGGGTCTATCGGGCCGGGGTGCATCATGCCTCGGCCATCCAGGTGAAGCGCAACATCCTGCGCTCCTGCTTCATCCCGCACCCGAAACTGAATCTGGCCGCCTTCACCGGCTTGGTGCTGGACTACCTCATCTTCGGCAACGGCTACCTGCAGGGGGTGCAGAACCGGCTTGGCGGCGTGTTGCGCTATGACCACCTGCGTGCCAAGTACACCCGGCGCGCGCTGGATCTGAACCAGTATTGGTGGATTGCCCAACCCGGCCAGGAGCAGGCGCTGTCCGCAGGCCGGGTGGGCCATGTGATGGAGGCCGACATCAACCAGGAGATCTATGGCATCCCCGACTATGTGGGCGGGCTCAACTCCACCCTGCTCAACGAGTCGGCCACCCTGTTCCGCCGCCGCTACTACGAGAACGGCAGCCACGCGGGCTTCATCATGCACATCACCGATGCGGTGCAGAACGAGGGGGACATCGCCAAGCTCAAAGAAGCCCTGCGCCAGAGCAAGGGTCCCGGCAACTTCCGCAACCTCTTGCTCTACACCCCGGGCGGCAGCAAGGACGGGGTCAAGCTGATCCCGGTGGCCGAGGTGGCCGCCAAGGATGACTTCCTCAGCATCAAGAACGTGAGCCGGGATGACCAGCTCGCCAGCCACCGGGTACCGCCCCAGTTGATGGGAGTCATGCCCAACAGCACCGGCGGCTTTGGCGATGTGACCAAGGCCGCCCAGGTGTTCGACATCAACGAGATAGACAGCATCAAGGCCAGCCTGCTGGCGCTCAATGACTGGGCGGGGGAGGAGATCATCAGGTTCAATCCCTACCGACTGTCAGATCTGACAGGGCAAGCGGCATAGGCGAGGCTAGAGTTACACCGAGCGCCTGGAGTTTGTGTGCGCCTTATGGCTTAAGAAAAGCCCCCTCATTGAGGGGGCTTTGTTTTGTCTCTCATCTGACGGTCTGAGCACTTCGCTACTGCATCGCCCCGCTTACTGTGCCCGACATATCCCCTGATCCTCGAGCATCGTCCCAGAGCGGCAGGCGCCGCCTGCCGACCCCTGCCAGCACCGCTGGCGCGCAATCGGGACCCCGCCTCGCCTGCGCGCTTTATGTGTCGATTTCCATGCGGGTGAACGATGGGGGGAGGGCAACGCCTCCCCGCGCCAGCGCTGGCCGCGCGGGGGATAACGAATCCTTTTTGCGATCCTTCACTTTCCGCCAGATCCTTTCAGGCTCGAAGAGGTACGTCACCTAGTATAGGAGTAGAGACAACCATCATTTTGTGTGCGTTATTTGAACTATCCATCATAAACATAAAAGTCAGCACAATAGAACAGTTTTACTCACGAGAGTAATCTGCATTTTGATAACATGCTCGTATGTATCCTGATTGTCTGAAGGTAAAGTGGGTGTATCTGATTAAAGAGGCCGCAGAATGTGAGATTGCTGTTTTCTGAATGATGATTTTTTTGTAATGACGAAATATATGAAATAGGTTTATTCAATGAATGAGGGTGATAAATAAAGTTATGAATGAGGAATTTATTAAAAGAGCTTCTTATATGTCAATTTGCTCTAAGGAACAAATTGACCGTATATGTTCTATAAGCTCTGCGGATGATTATCTACTAAAGCTACGAGCTGATACTGTTCTTGATCACATGAGGATATTTCGAGTCGTTAGAAGTCACATGTTTAAGGCTGGTGACGAATGGGATTTTGAAAAGCATTTCTCCGATGAGCCGTTTAAAAATTATATAGTGGATTTACCTGATGATGACCTGACCATAGCTGAGTCGTTAACAGCAGGGCTTGTATTTTGTGATCGTCCTAATGGTCGGATTATAAAAACTGAATTTGGTAATGTCATTACTGTTTCAGAATCATTGAGGTATTTCTTGTACTTCATGAACTTAGGTTTTCTTGATTTTGATGAAACGGAAGTGCCAATAGAAGTTAAACTTGCAGCCATTAAAATTGCTGTACGTACGATGCTACAATCTGAGGCTCTTGATTTTGATATAGATCCAAGAGGGGAGGTTCCTAGGGATGTTCATGAATTAGCAATGTATCATACCGATAGGCAGTTAGAATTTATTTGTGGACATGAGTATTCACATCATTTACTTGGTCACTTAGATGATAAAAAATTAATTGATGGTGCGTTTTTATCGGCGATTGATTCTGGTGTTGTGACACATAAATTTTTCTCATATGCACAACAAGAAGAATTGGATGCCGACTTAGATGCACTCTCTCGGCCAGTTTTAACTACTTCAGCGCGAACCGATTTGGTGAACCGAGCTTTATTTTTTTTCGTATACTTAGATGTTTTTAATAATGCAAAAGAACAGATAGTTCCGTCAGTAGGCGTGAAAGAACACCCAGACCCTATGGATCGGTTTAACAACATTCACAATTATTATAAGGATAAGCTAGAGCTTGATGAAGAAAATCTTGAAGTTCTATTGAAAACTGCACGAGCTATAAAGGAAACTATGTCAGAGGATATCGCATTACATTTTGAATCTTATGAGATTTATGGCTCGATATATTTAGCTGAGTGGAGAGGTCGGGTGCTTGTTGATAGGGTTGATTACTGAAAAACTGTTTAACTTATAACTCTCAGTATACAGTATTCATCTTAATATCTACTATGGTTGACTATTAATGGAGGGGAGATTATCCCCTTCATCTTTTATTAGCGTTACTACGAAATTATTGATGTCATGCATGGCATGAAAAACTTGGCACTCATCACTTCTGTGAATCGTGGTAAAAACCCGGTCACATTACCAACTTTTTGCTGCAGGCAGGCGGTGCAGGTGGGGGATCAGCCTGTTCCAGTCGCGGTCGCTGTGGGTGGCGCTCTGAATATGGCGGGTCTTGTCGGCCAGGATGCGCTGGGCGGCGGCCAGGGTCATAGGGTATTCGTGGAGGATGGAGTAGTAGGTGCCGGCTTCGCGGTGCTCGGCCACCTCGAGCAGAGGATAGATGCGGCGGGCGGCGCCCATCATGTAATCGGCTGCGCGCCAGAGCCACGCCAGCGAATGCAGCTCGTCGTCGGTCAGTACAGTGAGGGGCTGCGGATGGGCGGCGGTCTCCCGGTCCAGCACATCGAGCACCCAGCGGCGAAACTCTTTGGCCAATGCGGTGCGGGAGAACATGGCGATCAGATGGGCACCGCGCAAGGAGAAGATCCGAACCTCTTTCTCGCTGCTGCCATTGCCGAACCCCTTGACCGTCAAATTGACGGTCAAGGTCATGCAAGGGGTAAATTCGTCCGCGTTGCGGGTGTAGATACGACTGACGGCATCTTCTCTGGCATAGCCAAGGGCTTGGGCGATCTGGGCTGCGGTCAGCCAGGGCTGGCCGTGATGGGGGATAACGGTGAACTGGGTGTCATGGAAGCGGATGCTGTTCATGGCTTGGATTCCTTTGCTGTGAAGGTAATCGCCACCATCGACGCCAATCATCTGGTGACGAACTGAGCAAGGTTGGCGTACCGGCAGCAAAGACCCGGCGCCCCGAAGGGCCCCTGCCCAGCCCGCCATAACTGAGATTGCGGGTACAACTGGGCCGCACAAAAAAACACGCAGGCGCGTGTTGTGCGCTTCACTGAGCGGGACGCCAATCCCGGCAACGGATTTTGCCGTTGCCCGCGCAGTATCGCGCAACAGCGCGACACCAATCAACCCCAATAGTCCCCGATGCTCCCTTTTTGTCCCTTTCCGGCCCTCTGCGGCCTGCATCAGCGCTTATCAGGGAAAATCGGCACCACCACCCCGCCCAGCAGCACAACACCGCCGGCAGGGTACCGGTTCATCACAAGGAAGGGGACGTTAGTTTCGGCAGGAAACATACACAGGGCGCCATCGGCGCCCTTGGTCATTGGCTACTTGGCTCTATCGCGATCCTCAATAGCATCACGTGCACCTTGGGGCAACTTATCGAACATGGCCTCGATTTCATTTGGCCTAGTTATGAGTTCAGCAACTAAAAAGTTAATCATCTTGAACATCATATGTGCGATTTCTGGGGTGTCCTTTATGTTTAACTCCCCGGGATGGGCTGCGTTATTGCCAGCCACTCGACAGATATCCAATGCTCTCTGGACCTCGATAGAAACTCCTTTGGACACGAGGAACTTGATATCGTCATTGATGTTCTTACCGGAAGCTTTGAAATGGACCATCAGCTTCTGAAGGCACAACCGTAACAGGGCCGCAGCCCCCCGAGGCGAACGTCCTACGATATCCCTCGCTTCTTCATACTCGGCTTGGCAATCCTCAGGCAAGTCATGGTGCATCGGTTCAGCCAAGCTACTATTCGGGTCAATCAAACGCTCTTGATACCAAAATGACTGCAATTGACAATGTGCACAGCTTGATGCCTCAAACTCGGAATGTTGGTAGTAGTTGCCTAAATCGAGCATTAACGTGGTCCAACTCTGAGAGGAATAAACCTGACATCGCGGGCAGTGATAATTTTTTCCATGGTATACCGGCGGGTAGTACTGAGATTTCATATGTCCATTCCATGTGTCGGATATGACAGTGTTCATCTAGGGCTTATCGCCTAGGTGTATCGTTTGGGAATTGATGGTCAGGGATAGTGGTAAGGTTGTCCACACGACACCCCATACATTTTGATCTCTCGCACGCCGAGATCGTTAAGTTAGCGTAGATGGAGCCAAACGCCGCACGGTGATCCAATTTTGGCGTCTTGCTATACTGTTCATCCATACAGTATTTCTTGAGATTTCCAGCATGTTTGCTCAACCCACCCTAGATGCCCCCTTGTTGGAGCTGCCCCTGTTCCTCTCCCCGGTGGCCTGCGGCTTTCCGTCGCCGGCGCAGGACTACACCGAGCAGACCATCGATCTCAACCAGTTGTGCGTTGCCCACCCGGCGGCCACCTACTTCGTGCGGGCGGCCGGTGACAGCATGGTCGACCACGGGATCCGCGATGGCGACTTGCTGGTCGTCGACCGCAGCCGCAAGGCGCGCCACGGCAGCGTGGTAGTCGCCGCGGTCGATGGCGAGTTCACGGTGAAGAAGCTGCAGCTTGAGCCCACAGTCGCCTTGCTCCCTGGCAACCTGGCCTATCGCCCCATCCATTTCAACGATGGGCAGGAGCTGGAAATCTTCGGGGTGGTGGCCTTTGTCGTGCACCAGGTGGACAGCCCATGAACAAGCGTTGCGCCGTCGCCCTGGTCGACGTGAACAACTTCTACGCCAGTTGCGAGCGGCTGTTTCGCCCCGACTTGAAGGGGCGGCCCATCGTCGTGCTCTCCAACAACGATGGCTGCGTGGTGGCCCGTTCGGCAGAGGCCAAGGCGCTCGGCATCAAGATGGGGGTGCCTTACTTCCAGATCCGCCAGTTCTTTGAAGCCATGGGGGGCATCTGGTTCTCAAGCAACTATGCCCTCTATGGCGATATGTCGAGCCGGGTGATGACCATTCTGGAAGGGATGGCCCCGGCGGTGGAGGTCTACAGCATCGACGAGGCCTTTATCGAGCTAAGCGAGTCCTGGGCCGGCGACCTGGTGGCCTATGGCCGCCAAGTCCGCGAGCGGGTGCTGCAGTGGACCGGGCTGGTTGTTGGGGTCGGCATTGGCCCTACCAAGACGCTCGCCAAGCTCGCCAACTATGCCGCCAAGAAGTGGCCGGCCACGGGCGGCGTGGTGGATCTGCGTGATGAAGGGCGGCGCGCCCGGCTGATGGCGATCACCCCGGTGGACGAGATATGGGGCATTGGTCGGCGGCTCACCGCCAAGCTGGAGGCGCAGGGCATCAAGACCGTGGCCGACCTGGTCGCCGCCGATCCCAAGGCACTGCGGCGCCGCTATGGCGTAGTGGTCGAGCGCACGGTGCAGGAGCTGCGGGGGATCCCCTGTGCCGAGCTGGAACAGGAGGCCCAGGCCAAGCAGCAGATCATCTGCTCGCGCTCGTTTGGGGAGCGCATCACCCAGATAGGCCCCATGCACCAGGCGCTGGCCGGTTACATGGAGCGGGCCGCCGAGAAGTTGCGTGGGGAGGGGATGTGCTGCCGTCATGTGACCATCTTCATTCGCACCAGCCCGTTCAGCGACCGGGAGCCCTATTACGGCAACCAAGTGAGCACCAAGCTGGACTTACCCACTCATGATACCCGGGCCCTGCTGGCCCTGATCCCGGAACTCCTCCCTCGTATCTGGCGCGACGAGCAGCGTTATCAGAAAGGGGGCGTGATGTTGGCCGACTTCACCCCCGCCGATATGCAGCAGGGAGATCTGTTCGCCGGTGAATCGCAGGCACCGCACAGCGAGGCGCTGATGCAGGTCATCGACAAGATCAACCAGAGGCGGCTGGGGAAGGTCTACTTCGCGGCCCGCGGCCGAAACACCAAGGAGTGGATGATGAAGCGGGAGCAGTTAAGCCCCCGCTATACCACCGCGCTCGGCGAGCTGCCGGTGGTGAAGTGATGATTACGGAGGGGTCAGTACATCCGCTCGATCTGTTTGCCAAAGCTCACCATCATCCACCCCATCACGAAAACGCTGGCCCATGTGACGAACCCAATGAACGATTCTGGGATCATGGCTTGGATGATGGGCCACTGGTCAAACAACCCGGGTGGAGCGGGGAGTGTCGCTTTGCCATTAGTAATCGTCTGCAACATGCTATTGGTGTGCTCGATATGACGTTCATAACGGAGTGCTCTGCCGCCAAGAGCCAGTGCAGCCAAAGAGAGCATCATCAGCAGGCCACCAAAGAATTTCATCACTCCAGGTTCCATGATCAGTGAAGCAAGAAGGTCTTGCAGGCGTTCCAGCATGAGGTCTCCCTACTTCAAGATGTAACGGCCCAACGTTGATGAGACAGTCTTCTCGTATGGCCCCACCGGGATAGAAGCCCACCATGTTTCAAATGACGGGGCACCGTTCAATGCATGAGGTGCTTGTTGACTGACCACATCGTAAATGTCTCTGAAAGTGCTTTTGCTCACAGTCGTTTGTATTGGGACAAGCCAAACGTCGTAGCTGTCAGGACGCTCTTTCGCGACCAAGTCCGGTGTGGTGAAAATGCTGCCGCACTGTTCTGCCGTTTCAACTTTGTAAAATGGGGACTTTCCGAAAGCGCTTAAACATACGCCAAAGTCTTGCTGGTCCAGGCGCTCTGGCAGAAGTGTGAAGAGCAAAAGACCGGCGAGCGGCAGGAAGTAACACGAATGATAGATAAGGCGAAGCATCAAGAAACCTCATATCGGCAGACAAAGATACAAACATGATATTCGGCCATAGAACCCATGCTTTCGCTATCCCCTAAACGGTTATGTGGCCGAGCCCGGTAGTAATTTCACCACCACTTATCTTCGTCCACTTTTTGCCAGATGGCGCGTTTGAACTCTGTATCGCTCAGATTACCTTGGCGAATCGGGGGGTCATCAATCCAGCGAGTCAAAGCACTGAACTCATCATGGGCAACCGCTGGGGAGTGATGGGTATCCGGTGAGGTCTGGTGATGTCGTCTTTGGAGTAGGCCAGACGCATAGCTACGCTCACCAGGTGTGAGCATGTTAAGCCAGTCATCAATTTCATGTTGAGGCCATTGCCGCTCGAGGATGATCCTGCAGCGGTTCTCGATGGCTTCGCTGCCGTGCACCTGGGGCGTGTAGGTAGTTTGCTTATTGCTCATCTGCTCTTTCCTCAATCGCTAGTGCTTTGATGTGTGGCTTCATACTGGGCAGGAACTCCCGTACCTCTTCGGGTAATGGGGGAGTGATGGCGGCATCCGTCACCCAATCGATAGACTTGTGCAGTTCGTTAAAGGCAATCTCGAAGTCAGCATCCGACAAATCGTTCCCAAACGCCAGACTCCCTCGAGTCAGGGCAGCGCTGCGCACTCGCATTCTCAGCTGTTCCTGGCGTAAAGCCTCTGCATCGGCAAAGGCTTTTTCAACCTCAGCCTCCACTGGTGTCAGCATTTCCTTGCTGCAGTGTCCCGGCGCACTGGTTGCCCCTGGCCAGTTGCGGCTCACAATCAGCCGATCGCCGACCAGGCGTACATACTGACCTCCGGCGTTGATGATGCTGCCGTGCTGCAACAGTGCGGCGTTGCTTTCATCAAGACCCATTCGGTTCAATTCCTTAGCCAGAGCGGATCCTTGAACCCCCGATTTGGATCCTTTCGTACAGTTATTGACAGAACTCCAAGGGGCGCAGCTGCCGCTGCTCAAGGGCAACTCGCTGCGCTCGCCTACGGCATGCTCGCGCTGCTCGCCCAAACCCGGCACTGCCCCCCCCTTGCGCACTATTTGCCAGCCTTCGGTACGGGTGACGGCCGTGGTCATGCCGATGTCGGTGATCAGCCCCAGCAGCTTGAGAACGTCTTCGCCGTATTTGTTGGCGGCTTCGTCCAGCCGCTTGGAGAGGCGGATCAGGTGTTCTTTACGGGGAGCATCGATGCCCCCCATGGCCTTGATGAAGTCGCCCCAGCGGTTGTGGTCAGCAGCGTGGCGGGCGGCTTCCAGCACGCAGTCCCACTCGATCACCTCGTCACCCAAGCGGCGCAGCTCGCGCCACACGCTCACGGCAGGGCCGCCGATCTGCTGGAACTGGCGGATGCGCCAGCAGCTGGCCCAGGCGGCCACGGCGATAGTGGTGTGGTCAATGGGGGCTTCGGCCTCGTAGTCCATCCCCACCTTGTGGCCGTCGATATTCTTGGCGATGTACTTGGCGATATAGCCAGTTGCGCTCCCCTCACTCTCGTCGATGAACTTCCAGTTCACCCTTGGGTTGATGGCCTTGACGACAGCCTTGTCGTTCACATCCAGCAGCCACTTGATGCGAGGCATCTTGTTACGGGTTGTCATCTTGGCTAGGTGGTCGAGCTGGCCGCCGTTTGGCATCTTCAGTTCGCTACGATCGGTATCGGTGAAGTGATAGGTGAGCAGGGTCAGGAAGTCGCGCTGATGCTCTGGGTTGATGAACAGCAGGCAATGCCAGTGAGGGGTACCGTCGTGGTGTGGCTCCACCACCCGAAATCCGAAAGCCATGATCCCCTCGCGTGCCAGCGCGGCCCGAAAGCGGGCCCACTGTTTGCACAGCAGGCGGTTGGTGATGGTTGGGGTGCTACCGTTGAACCCCTCATTCTGATAGGTCTTTGAGCTGTCTTTGCTGCCCTGGCGCCAGGCGTGATAGCTGGAGGGAGCAGTCAGGGTCAGAAACAGGCCCAGTTTGCCCTGTTCCTGCGCCATATCCTCAAAGCCCCGCATGCGCACCATCAGCTCATGACGGCGGATCTCGGGGTTGGCCACGGATGCCATGATTGCGTCAGCCAGATCGATCTCTTGCCCCAGCTCCTCGTTGACGGCGCTCATGCCCTCCATCCATGCCCGCTGGGCCGCCTTGCGCTGGGTGAACTCTCGCACCGCGTGGGAGCTGGCGTAGGGGCTGACCCCCTTGCGCACCTGCCCGGTGAGGATGGCGATCAGCTCGCAGTAAACTGCCCAGGCGCGGTTGATTTTGCGCCGCCACCAGGACTCATCAAGCAGGCGTATCAGCAGACTGGCGGCGGCCCCTTCGAACTGTTCCACCTCGCCGGCCAAGTCGTCTCGTTCTTTCTGGTTCAATGGGCGGCACAGCAAGCGCTCGACCTTGGTGCGGGGGTGGACCGGCAGGGAGGGGCAGAAATGCCACGCTTTCGCCTGTGAGCCCAGATCGGTCAGCAGCTCGGCGGCGGTGCGCTCGTTGCCCGCCGTTGTCATTAACTGTTGGCAGCGGCGGGCCCACTCGGCGGCGACCAGTTCGCGGCGCACATCGTTGCGCAGGTCGACAACCGGGATCGGGAAGCGGGCCGCTGCAGCGGCGCACACTTCAACGATACGGCGCAACCAGACATTGGCGGTCTTGGGGTTAGCGGGATAGCGGTGCAGGTAGGTTCTGGCCAGCGGCTTGGCAACGTGCCATTCGACACGGGCTAACTGCTCGGCAGCGCCTGACATGTTGATGGCATGGTGGCCCACCAGGTAGTGCTGAGGCAGCTGGATGCCCTGCAGGTTGGTGATTGCGTCATTCATGCAGCCACCTCCTGCGCATCTGCGCACATCTCTGGCAGGTTGGCGCGCACCAAGGCGGCAGCCAGTGGCGGGCACACGGCATTACCACAGCGGGCAACCTGCGCGGTCTTGGTGAACTTCTTGCCGTTGGCATCGTGGGCGATCACGTAGTCAGCAGGGAAACCCTGAGCCGCAAACAACTCATGGGGCTCCAGCATCCGCATCCCGATATCGACGATCTGGTAATCCTCGCCGCGCACGGTCACCAGGCCGAACCGGTGTTTGGTGGTGACAGTTTGCAGTGGCTCATCAGCGGCATGGCCGATATTGGTGCCGTAATACTTGAGCAGGAAGGCCCGCACCTCGCCGATATGCAGCCCGCCAGCGGTGACGGTGGGCATGGGCTCGGTCACCGGCTGGCCGTGCTGGCAGGTGCCGCGTAGCTTAATCAGGTGGCTGGTGACCAGCGCGTTGTGGTCAACGGTGGTCACGGTCGGCAGCGGCTGGGTCAGCTCTGCCCCCACGACGCCGGTGTAGTGCTTGGCCAGGAACGCGGTCACCAGCTGGCTCTTATCGGCCTTGGCCATCACCGTCCCCAGCGGGTCTTCCACCGATTGACCAACCGAGTTACCGAACTGCCGGGCGATTACTGGCGCTACTAGAGCGAAGTGACCACCCTTCACCTCTGCGCAGATGGTACGCAGAAGCTCATCAGCTGGCATATTGCGCTGATGGCTGGCGTTGGCATGTTCAGTGATGAAGGGGGCAAGTGCTGAGTTCCGGCCAATTGGCACGATGAATGGTTCGGCAGCATTGATGACGAACCTCTCCAGCCCCTTGGCAATCCGGCGCAATGTGTTCTCAGCCAGTGGCCGCTTGCGCTCGAATATCGAGGGGCACGGGATCGACCAGTCGATGATGTCAGCAGCAGTAGGCCACGGCAGCAGCTTGCCCGCCTTCACTTCGATACTGCCGGGGGCGCAGTGGGTCGGCTTGGGCCACACGATGGCGGCGCCATCCCGGCGGGCGATCAGAAACAGGCGCTTGCGGATGGTCGGGGTTCCGTAGTCACAGGCGCGCAGCTCGCGCCATTCCACCTTGTAACCTTGGCGGCGCAGGGCATTGATGAAGCTGTTGAAGGTGCGGCCCTTCTTGGCCGGGTCTGGGCGGGAGTTGCCATCATTGTCGATCAGCAAAGGCCCCCAGGTCTGAAACTCCTCGACGTTCTCCAGCATGATCACCCGGGGGCGAATCTGGGCAGCCCAGCGCAGGGCAACCCATGCCAAGCCCCGGATCTTCTTGCTGACCGGGGTTGAACCCTTGGCCTTGGAGAAGTGCTTGCAGTCAGGCGACAGCCAGACCAGCCCGACAGGGCGACCAGCTACCACGTCACGCGGCACGATGTCCCACACCGATTCGCAATAGTGCTCAGTGCTGGGGTGGTTGACGGTGTGCATGGCGATCGCATCCGGGTCGTGGTTGATGGCGATTTCAGGGCTACGGCCCAGCGCCATTTCGATCCCGGTAGAGGCCCCGCCGCCGCCGGCAAAGTTGTCGACCACGATCTCGTTGAAGAGGTTGAAGTTATGCTCTTTCATTTGCACACCCCGCATTTGCCAACTGTGTATTCGTTCGGTTGCAGGTAGCGGCCGCACTGGGTGCAGGTCGGTACCATGTCGAGGGTTGCCAGACGATCAGACCAGCAGGTGGTCTCGCAGAAAAACAGACTGGTCATGCGGCCGCCGGACAGGATGACTGGGCGTACATGGCTGAACTCGCCGCAGCAACTGCAGAGCATCGAGGGACGAGCAGCAGGGTCAGCCTTCACCAGGGTTTCACTGGCAGCGCGGGCCAGCGGCCAGCAGCGCTCGACGCAATAGGGATAAGATCGACGACCGTGGCGGCCAGCTACCGGCATGCACACGGCGGGCTGTTTGCACTTGGTGCAGGGCTCCAGCGTGACGGGATTGCTGTTTGCAGGGCGCACGAAGCCCAAAGCCGGGGCAAGCCCGGCTGGTATTGGATGGGTCATTAGATGGCGCCTCCGGCATAGAGGGACTGGATTTTGCGTGATGCCTGGCGGGCTGCGAGGCGGGTTTGACGGCACAGGGTCAGATGGGTTCTGGCCGGAGTGCGCTGGCCGTGGGGGCCATCTTTGCGCAGGTCCAGCAGGTCGAGCTGCAGGCCGTGCAGGCTGGCCTCGGCGGACAGCATGTTGGTGACCCATTGGTCGATGACTTGTTGGTGGCTCATTTGATGGTCTCCCCCAGGCCGTGTAGCGGTTCGCAGTCTGCCCACCACTCAGCGATCTCATTTGCCAGTGCCAGCTCGACGTTGGCGGTGGCCAGCCAGTACACGGCGCGGATGGCGCCCAGTGCCAGCAGCTCCTTGGTCACGTTGCGGTTGCGCTTGGCATCGCTGCCCGAGCTGGCGAACTCATCGACGGCAGCCTCCCAGTGTTTGGTCAGCTGGCTGACCGGTGCCGGTGGCTGCATATGGGCAGGGCCCGCCTCGGTGGTGCCCAGTGCGTCTTGTGGGGCTTCGAGTTCAAACAGGTCGACAGTCATACCCGTTCCCCTTTGGTGTTTAGGCATAACCAAAGTGAGCGCCAGGCATGGGCATTGACGGCATTAACCTGTGCTGCTTTATCGTCGGGTCGTTTAATGTGACGGCGACCAGCGGTGTGGGCCAGCAGGCTGTTGAGCGCCTTCACATTGCGTAGTGCGGTGGGAATCGCTACAGTTCGCATATCAGTTACCTCAGTTGCTGATGGAAACCCCGCTGGTGTTGGCGCACCAATAGCGGGGTTTTTTATTGCCCGTTTCCGGGCACCTTTCTCATTACCGCGATGCGGCTTTCCAATATGCCGGCCTGCTCGTTGAGCTCGGCCCGGCGCTTGTTCTCGTGCTCTACCTGTTCCCGCTCGCTGCGGGCTGGCCCCTCAATGCGGCGGGTGGAGCGGTGCCACTCACGGCGGTGCAGCACGCCCCCATCGAATTCGTGCAACGTGGTCAGCAGTTCGCCCAGGGCGAGGCGGATCGCCTCCTGCTGGTCAAAGTCGAACTGGTCCAGCTCCTGCCCGGCGACGGTGGTTGATAGCCCGGCCGCATAACAGATGACTGCCCGGGACTTGGCCGGCAGGCGTGACCAACGGCTGGCCGCCCCATTGCGGCCAAACTGGGCGCGCATGTCTGCCAGTGCCACGTCGGCGGCGCAGGGTTGCTGAACGAGCTCGAAAATCTGTGCTGTGTTCATGGGGTGGCCCTCCGGTTATGCCTGCAGCAGCTGGGTCAGCCAGTGCGGGCTGGGTTGTTGGCGTGGCTGGAAGCGCAGGGCACCACGGCGGCCCTGGCTGTCTTCCAGATAACTGCCATCAAAGCGGGTGGTGTTGCGCATGACCGGCTCGGCCTGCTCGCCCACGACCACGGCGCGGTTAAACAGCAGGGTGGGCAGCGGGATCAGACCCGACTGCTCGGCGCGAAGCTTCATGCTGGCTCCTTGAGCTGGACGCTCTTTGACATGTGGGTGCCGTTCTTTCCCACGCCCTTGCAGGTCGGCAGCACGATGGCCGGATTTGGCATGGCTGATGGGCTGATAGTGCCGACAATCTCAAACGCGGCCTTGAAGGTATGCCCGCAGTCGACATTGCTGCAGGCGTAAAAGGCATGGCCTGTCAGCACGCTCATGCGGGTGGAAGTACGGGTGCTGGCACGGGCGCCGCAGTGGGGGCAAATCAATCTCATGGTCTGGTCTCCTATGCGCCGAGGGCTGCGCGGGCCATATCGGCAGCACACGCAAGACCAGGGACGGCGTGAAAGCGGTCTTCGACTTCGGTTGCCAGCAGCACAAGGTGCTCGATGCCAGCCCACAAGCCGCCGACTACGGTGTTTCTGTTGGATTTGGTGACGCGGTCACCGGCGAGGATGGTGGTTGCCTGGGCGGTGACGCCCATGATCTGGGCGCCTGCATTGAGCGACCGCATGGCTCGGGCCTCTGGGGCGCTGGCTGTGCCGGCAGGGAGACGAACGGCAGTCAGGCCGCAATCAAACAGCAGGCCATCAAACAGGGTGTCGTTGCCGGTGGCGTGGTAGAGGGCGATCAAGTCTTGGGCAGTCAGGTTGTGCCGTTCACACGCCGGGTTGAACTTGTTGTGCAGCACATGGCTAGACATGCCGATGTCTTCCGCCAGCTGGCTGATGTTGTGCGCCTGTTTGAACAAGTCGCAGGCCACGGCAAAATGGCTGTGTGAGTGAGTGCGTTGGTTTGACACTTTATCCCCTTGTGCTCAATCGCTACCGTTAGGTCAGGCAGCGGCACGTTGCGCTGACTTTTTGGTAGCGGCTTTGGCTACGCGGTGACTGGAGTTCTCATGCACAAACTTGAAGTAGTTCGATGGCTCCTTGGTCATTTCGCGCCAGCGCTGCAGGTTGACCCACGGCTTGTCGCCAGCGCGCAGCTTGGGAACGATGGGCAAACGGCCATCGCTGATCATGTCTTGCGCAGTGCGCAGGGGGAGGTCGAACTTGAGTTCGTCCCGCAGCATGGTGAGGAAGGCGTCCAGCGGGATGGCTGGCAGCATGGAGAGCGAAAGGCTCTGTTTGATGGTTGCCAGTTGGCGCAGCACTTCAGCCAGCGGGTCAACTTGCGGTTGAGCGTTGTCACCTAAGGGTGCGTCTTGCGCCCCATTAGGCTGTTTTTTGGTATCACGTTGCGCCATACTGCGTCCTTATCTCTCTTTTTATTACCTTTCAATGCGTTGAAACTCTTGATTTGCGATCTGTAGGTTTCAACGGGACTTGTGGGGTGAGAATATACGGCTGCGCGACATTGCGCAACCGAAAGATCTCGAAACGACCTGAGGCTTTTGTTTTATGGAGATACTTAACGGGACTGCGTTTGACATGAAAGGGTTTGCGAAGCGAATGGAAGCTCTGATAGGCAGAGAGAGCTATAAGTCGTTTGCGCGCAGGGTAGGGGTCAGTGATGCGGTTTTACGCAAGTATGTGACTGGCGAAACTATGCCTTCTGTTGGCCAGGTTTCTCAAATCTGTGGCCACGAGCCTCGGCTGTTTCTGTGGCTCTGCCTGGGTCTAGGTGAACAACCTGAACAGGTGACCGTGCTTCCTGAAGTCCCGCTCTATGCCCGGCCTGGTCATCAAGAAGAGCTCTCCGTTGGCGAAGCGTCAGCCAGCATCGACAACAGGATGCAGGATTACACCCTGGTCGACTGCTATCAGGTGTTTGCCTCTGCCGGGTTTGGGGCGACCGTCTCCGACGAACTGAAAACCGATCCCATGGCGTTTCGCACTGACTGGCTCAAGAAAGAGGGGCTGGCACCGGAACGGCTGGCGGTCATCCGTGCCAAGGGCGACAGTATGGAGCCCACCATCAGTAACAACGACATCATCCTGGTGAGCCTGTGCAACGGCGAAGCCCTGCGCGATGGCCTCTATGTGCTGCGCATCGGAGACAGCCTGCTGGTCAAACGCCTGCAATTCGATGTACTCGGCGGGATCAAAGTCATTTCAGATAATCCCGGCTATGAAACCCAGGTGGTGACTAAGGACCAGCGGGCCGATGTGCATATCGTTGGCCGCGTGGCGTGGGCAGGTAAGAAGTTTTAATGCATTATGACGATAGCCAGAACAGCAGCTGCATATCGTGGGTGGTGTGAAGATAATCAGAAGATCAAGGCGACTTTTATGTCAAAAAACATGATGTCAGATGCACTCAAGATTCGATTTGAAAAGATAACTCCTAAGGTTATCGCCGAGTACTTCTCTGATAAGGGGTTCAAACCTAAATGCTCGCAATGTGGAGCAACGAATTATGTTGCAACAACATACGAGTCTTCAGACACTGGGGTCGATGGCAGACACCATAGAATACTTGAAGCTTTTGAATGGGGTGGCGTAAACACAGAACCGCCAACTCAGCTTAAAGTCTATCCATTGATTTGCCGGAATTGCGGTACAATTTGGAACATTGATGCCTTTCGCATTCTGGAATGGAAGGAAATCTCTGACGGGATTGAAGTTGATTCCAACGAGAGTCATGTTCTAGATGAGGATGCAGAAGAACATGAGTAATCAAGACGCAATCCCCATTAGTCAGGCACGCAGGCCGACTATAAGAGCCGTTGATGATATCCCCAACAATGATGGCAATGGTGGTGGAGGAGGAGGAGGAATGCTAGAAGCTCGTGTTGCTCGTCTTGAGTCTGGTGTTGAGCACATCATGAAGGATATGGTCGACGTCAAAGACTCGGTGAAAGTCCTGATGGCCGATACAACAGATATCAAGATCCGGCTGGAAAAGATGGCTGGACGACAGGATCTCTTTGAGTCAAAGCTCGATGCGATGGACAAGAAGATCGATACCAAGCTCGATGCGATGGACAAGAAGTTCGATAGCAAGCTCGATGCGATGGACAAGAAGTTCGATAGCAAGTTCGAAGCCATGGACAAGAAGTTCGATAGCAAGTTCGAAGCCATGGACAAGAAGTTCGATGCAAAGTTTGACACTACAGACAAGAAGTTTGACGGGCTCGACAAGAAATTTGCCACCAAGGAAGACCTTCAAGCTGCGCTGCACAGCCAGACCAAATGGCTAATCGTAACCATGCTTGCCCTTGTGGCCGGTGTCATAGGCTTTCTGAAGTTCGTTGGGGTATAACCCATATTCAAAAGGCGCTAGGCGCCTTTTTCATTTCATCTGCTCCATTAAGCTCTTATGACCGTCCGAAAACTTGATGACGGCAAGCCGTTCCCCTGGCTTGCCGATGTCCGCCCTGGTGGTCGCAGTGGCCCACGCCCACGCAAGCGGTTTGCCACCAAGGGGGAGGCAACAGCATGGGAGCAGTGGCAGCTTGAGCAGTTCGCTGAGAAGCCATGGCTTGGTGAAGAAGATGAGCCGCTGGTAGAGCCGCCAGTTGACGCTCGCCGACTGGCCGACCTAGTTGAGCGCTGGTTTGGCCTGCATGGCCAAAGCCTGCGTGATGGAGAGCAGCGCCGATCCAAGCTGCTGCTGATTTGCGAAAGCCTGGGTAACCCACTGGCCAGCGACTTCACCGGTAATGACTTTGCCAAGTACCGAGAGGCGCGCCTGTCTGGGGCTGTGAGTGATCGGCGGGCTGCAACGCAGGATGGCAAGGGGGTGAGCGCCTCGACGGTTAACCGTGATCACGCCTATTTACGGGCAGTGTTTAATGAGCTCAAACGGTTGGGTGAGTGGACGGCAGAAAATCCACTGGCCGGGATGCGGCTTTACCGGGTCACTGAGTCCGAACTGGCGTTTCTGTATCCTGATGAAATCAAGGCGCTGCTCGATGCCTGCGACTCATCTAGCCACGCTGACCTGGGTACCGTGGTGCGGCTCTGCTTGGCCACTGGGGCGCGGTGGGGTGAGATCCAAGACCTGACACAATCGCAAGTGGCACAGAACCGGTTGACGTTTACCCACACCAAGGGTGGCAAACGTCGAACAGTGCCTATCAACCAGGAGCTGATCGACATAATCCCCAAGCGGCGAGGCAAGCTGTTCAGTGAGTGTTACCACCACTTTGAATCGGCGATAAATCGGGCGGGAATCCAACTACCGGCAGGGCAGAGCACCCACGTTCTGCGGCACACCTTTGCCAGTCATTTTATGATGAACGGTGGTAACATTTTGGTGTTGCAGAAGATACTCGGGCACTCGACTATTACCATGACGATGCGCTATTCGCACTTTGCCCCAGACCACCTTGAGGATGCTTTACGGCTCAATCCACTGACGGTCAACAAACTTCGCTGATGTCCACATTTTGTCCACGCGGCCCACATAACACCGCGCACTGTTGCATAATGTCGTGCTTGTAAGTTTATGTTTTTACGTAACTTATTGTTTTTAAAGGCTGCCCATAGGCATTTAAAATCCCTCGCTTTTCGAGGCGTGCCGGTTCGATTCCGGCCTCGGGCACCATTAAAATCAAAGACTTACAAAGGCCACTAGCAATAGTGGCCTTTTTGTTTTTGGCCAAATGGCGACAGAGTTTTCAGTGATTTAGTCGAGTAGACAAGACACCGGTTTGAGAACTGTGTCTGGTAGATCATTATATCTGTACAAGGTAGCCTTGTTTTAGGGCTCAGGATTTCTTGGTTTCTTTGGGAACAAACAGAGTTTTATTTATCTGATCATGGCGCAAGATAGTGGTGCCATCTTCATCCCAGTATGCGCAATGGCTAGTATTACAGGCTACTTGGATCATTGGCTTGTCTTTGGTGGCTAATGTCACCTGTGCTTGATGCTTGGCAAAATATCCTTTAGCCATATGCTTTTGTTCTTCGCCTGCAGTGTCAACGCCTTGGAGAAAGGAAAACAATGCAACGGCACATACAAGAGCCGTGGGTACAGTCAGCACTGCAAATACGCCGTATAGAATAGCTATCCATTCAATCCAACTGAGGTATGGGGCTGAATCCTCCTTCGAGGGTCGCTTGCTATCTACCCATAAAGAAACCTTGCTGCACAAATTTGGGATTAAAGTTTTTCTCCATAGTGCTTTACGCCATTTGGCTGTCATTGATGCCAGAATGAGAAGAGACAACATTCCTACGATCACGCCCGCAGCAATGAGTATCTTGTCCTGAAGCATTCGCACTAGCGAGATGAACCCAAGCAAAATTGACTCATCAGTTGCTAGGGGGAACTGATTGTTGGTAAGACCATATGCTTCTAGATAGCCAACATGGTATGCCATACCACATAGATATATTGCAGCAGTCATCAACGGAAGAGCTGCCAGTAAATACTTTAGAAAGGGTAGTAATGAGCGGGGAGTGTTGGTTGCTCGTATTGATTGGATTTCTGAGCTCTTTGTCTTGTAAGTCAGTATTTTTTGGGCATCAGATTGGGTCACGATAGCCTCTCTTACGTGATTTTGTAAGGTATCGTATGAGTTTCGGATATATTCGACAATCCTCTAATTGGTTCTAGCATGGAAGTTCCATACATGCTGATTGGAAGTCAGTTTGCTGCTCGAACATCAAAGCTTTTGTTCTTTTCAAAACTTCAGTTATCAGAATGCTATCCATTACTCTTAACTATCTGACATAAAAGCATTTTAGCTGTTCCTTCGTGGCAAGATGGATCCTTCCCGATAGTTCAAATTCCCACGGAAAGTACGCCCATCCCAATACATTCAACGAGTTACGTTTTCGGCGTCACGAGTCAGAGCCCTTTCAAACTGTAAAACCCTGCAATTTCTTTCGATCCTTTCAGATCCTCACCTCGCCCGAGATCCTTTATCTGGCGCGGTCTGGGCCTATGGTTTTGCGGTAATCCACTTTTGCAAAAAATTATATTGGTGCGGCGTGCAGGCGGGAGCGGAAGAGCGCGGTTTCCGTGACGTAGACGCGGCGGTGGGCGTCGCCAGCATGCGCTGGGAGGCTGTGAGCGTGCGCAGGCTTCACGTATGATGCAGCGCTGCCCGATGGCCGCCTCTTCATGCGGCGCCATTCCCTGGCCATGCTCAGGCGCTGTCAGGCAGATAGAAGAAGGCCCCACGGTGTGGGGCCTTCTTTGCTTGGTGGCTTACTCGATGATGGGGGATAGCTGGCCGGCCAGCTGCTTGGCCTGTTGGCCATGTCCCGTCATGGCCCCGCTGTTACCGGGGGCTGGCCCACTGCCGTGGGTGTGGCTGGCAGTGGCTGCTGCCAGCTGCTCCACCACGTTCATCAGCTGTAGCAGCAGCCGGAAGATGTTCACGCCCTCGGTCCCCATCCACGAACGGGGCGCCTCCAGGTGTTGCAGCTCGCCGGCAACCGCCCGGCGCAGCTGGCCCACCACCTCGACCAGATCCCCCGCCGTGGTCTGGTTCATGTTGCCCAGACTCCCCAGGGTGAGATCATCCCCGGCCAACAGCTCGATGGCGCCCAGCGCCTCGATGAGCTTGAACCCGCCCACCTCCTCGATGCTGTGTTGTGCCACCTGCAGCTGATACTGGCCATGTTCCCCCTGGTAGTCGTCACTCTGGTGGTGCATCTGCAGGGCGCGGTCGTGCAGACGCCGGTCGGTGTGGCGGTAGAGGTTGCCCACGGTATCGGTGCGGCTGAACACCTCGGCCCGCTGTTGCTGCAGTTGCTCGCCTGGGGCGATGTCCGGCAGGGGCCAGCCATTGCCGAGCACGGTGCGGATAAAGGGCCGGTCGGCCCGCCCAAAGGCAAATCCCAGCTCAACCAGCGTCCCCTCAAGGGGGAACTGCAGCAGGCCTTGCTCCTGCCCGCCGAACTGCACCGGCAGCGGTACAGCCCGATAAAGGGGAGCCGCCTTGTCCGGCTGGCCATCTTCGCCAAGCAGTTGCACGTCCACCGCATAGCGGGGATGGAACGGGTCATTGAGCTGGCCGGCGCTGGCCTGGTCGCTGATGGCTTCGACCCGCCCGAACTTGGGCAGGTGCATGCTGTCGGCCAGCTCGGGGAACTCCCCCTCTATCTTGCGCCGCTCTGGCGACTTGGTGGCCTTGCCCGGGGTGGCCGTGGTCAGGGTCATCTCGTCGCCCTTGAGCCGCACCCGCATCACCCGCTTGCCGTTGATGATGGCCCCGGGGCGGATGGCCGGCACCGGCGACAGCGTGAGGGTGTCGCCTGCCTGGCGACTCGACCAGGCGGGATCGAGCGTCACCTCTTTGCCTGCCCAGCGGCTGTGGGTGTGGCTGCCCACGTAGATAGCGCCATCAGGTTGCTGGTACCAGACAAAATCCGCTACTTCGAAGGCGCGGCCGGCGTTGTCGAGCAACTGATAGCCGGTGCCGGCGCTGGTGAAGTTGGGGATAGGTCGGTGTAATCGGTGCCCTGGGGCAGCAGGAAGGTGAGCCCGCATCGATCGGTTAGCCAGGCTAGCAGACCGCGCAGGGTGGCATGCTGCTGGCTGACCGGTAGCCGAGAGCCCAAGGCCCCGGCCAGCTCGCGGCACAGCAGCTTGCTGGCACCATTGGCGGCGGGTTGTACGTCGTACACGTAGCCGGTGAACCAGCGGCGCAGGTCGCCGTTGTAGCCGGTGTCCAGCGTGAAGGTCTGTCCCTTGCGGGCCGTCCCTTCAATGGTGAGGGCCGCGCGGCCGCCGGCGTTGAGATCCAGCACCAGGTCGTGGTCTACCAGGTGCAGCGATTGGCCTGCGAGGGTCAGTGACGTCGAGAGTTTCATGCCAGCATGTCATCCATCGGTTTGAGTACATAGCGCTCGAAGCCGCTCAGGTCCTGCTCGCCGCTGCCATCAGTCTTTGACCCCGGCTTGGCGGCGCTGGTGTTGGCGGTGCCCTGGCCCACGGTCGGGGTCTTCTTCGGCAGGCGCTGCTCGCGCTTCTCCGGTACCGAGTTGAACTCCTTCAGGGTGAACTGCACCTGCCAGGCCAGCAGCCCTTCCTGCTCGTTCGCGCTGATGCGGCCGGCAAACTTCGCCTGGCGCACCTTCACCGACTTGGCCAAGAGCGACCCGACTCGGTAAACGTGGCGCTTGCCGCCGTTGCCCTTGGCGTCAGCCAGTTCAAACAGCCGGCTCAACATGCGCTCCTCCTTGAACGGGATGAGGCCGGAGATGTCGAGCTCCTTGCCCTTGGCACCCTGTTCGGCGCTGCTGGTCGAGCTGGTCTGGCCGCTCTGGTCCTTGTCCTGAAACTGCATCGATGCGGACACCCGCATCGACTTCATGATGATGGGCTCGCCATCGAGGGTCAGCATGGCTTGGCTCATGGGGTTAACTCCTGCCAGAAGGTGAGCGGGGAAGGGGAGAGCAGCAGGGCGCCGACCGTCATGCTCATGCTGTGATCCGGGGGCGCGCTTTGCCCGAGCTGGGTGGCGAGGCTGGCCGCGTCCCCCTGACCCTGCCAGTGCCAGAGCGTGCCTGAGAGGGCCGCCAGCTGGGCCAGTGCCTTGGCCAGTGCATCGAGGCGAGCGGCGCGGCCCGTCGCCAGCCCCTGCAGCTTGGCGATCGGGGTCTGGCTATCCCGGGCCAGGCTTTCTAGTTGTGCCAGCTCTGCCCCCAGCGCCATGCGGGCCGGGCGCAGCGGAGCCCAGAGCAGCGGCTCATCGGCGCGCCAGCGCGGTACCTTGGCCGCCGTGGGCTGGCTCATGGTGTCATTGTTGGCGCGCAGGCGCCGCAGGGTGGCGCACCACTCAGGCAGTGGCAGCAGGGCACACAGGGCTGCCAACTGCTGGGCCAGGTCATCGGCGCTGTTGCCGGTCACCAGCCAGGCGATGGCATGCAGCTGGCCAGAGGGCAGCAAAGGGTCGGCGCCATCCTGCAGCTTGGCGGCCAGGGTGGCCACCGCATTGGGGGCGGCCAGGCTGAACTGTTGGCCCTGCTGTTGGCCCACCCCGTGCTGATAGGGGGTGACGGTGAGACAGCGGCCGGTCACCAGTAACTGGTCCAGTTCGGCCCGCAGGCTGGCCAACCCGGCGGCGGCATGGCTTAACGGGTGGCGACGGTACTGAGCCCGCGCCGCCAGCCCCTGCAGGCGTCCCATGGCGTTGCTTTGGCTGGCCGGGAGTTGGCCCAGCACACCCTGGGCGCGGGTGTGCTGCGTGGCGGTGCTGACGGGCTAGTGCAGCGCCCCTTGTGACCAACTCACTGCGGCGCCTTTGGCCAGCAGACCTCGGCGGGCCAGCCTTCGCTTTGGGGCAGACGGTAGAGGGTGACCCGGTAGCGCTGCCAGGCGGTGAGTTGCTGGCGTTCTGGTTCACTGATGATGCCGAGCTTGTCGGCATCCTCCAGCGGGGCCATGACGGTAGTCGCCTGTTTCAGCTTGTCACTGAGGATGGTCTGCTGTTCGGCCTCGGTCGGCAGTGGTGGCGGGAGCACCTCAATATCGCCAAACTCACCGAACACTGCTCGGCTATACAGTTCGCGGCCATGCTCTTCCGGATCATCCTTGCGGGCGGTGAACTGCACATGTTCGGGGAGGTGACTAAACAGTACATCAAGGGTGACGGACTCGGTATCTCCAGCCAAGTGGCGGGGCCTGCTGGCGTTGAGCATTTCAATTTTCATCAATATTTCTCCTCATTACGCGATGCGAAACCACAGTGTTACCCTGGTGTCATCACCACCACCTACGTGGCTATACCCCATGGCCTTCCAGGTGCCAGGCAACGCAACATCTTGAATGCCATCATAGGTATTTGAGGGGTTTGCTGGCCTTAAACTTGAACCCGGGATCGTGCCGGAAATGCCAATGTCGGTAGGACTTAGGTTTCTAGCAAAAACATACGTGCCAACTTGCCCCCATCCTCCCGCGACGAGATCCTGATTGCCCTGTGCGGCAGTGTGGTTGTGGGGGTCAACGACTCGCGCACTATCCACCCTGACACCATAGGTATTCTGCCCATTCCACCCCATCAATGTGGGTTGGCTCGCGCCCCAGGTTAGTTCTGAATTCAGCGGGTTCACCGCGCGAGAACCGTCGGGTGCAATGCTGTTTGACGCATCAAAAATGGTGTGATTATTGCCATAGTTTCGCCAGGCCAACTGACCAATCACCGCCCCCTCTATGCCACTGCCTGTCCATTCACTAAGGCGCCGATAAGGTACTGCGCCGACCTCTGAGGGGGTTGGCTTGCTGGCGGTGGTGTAAACCGCATTGATCCTGACTGGCGTTGCCCCATCGGGATAAGCGGCTTGCGCCGGGCTGACGGTCGGGTCTGCGCTCACAACATTGATGACTTGAATCGAAACGGGGTACGAATAGGGGGCGAGCTTCAACCACAGCTCAATGCGCTCCCCTTGGCGCCGGATCAAAAAGCCAACGTCATCGGGTTGCGCACCTGGCCCTAAAAAGGTGACGTTGGCCAGGTAGTCAGGCAGAGGGCCTATCCCCACATATCCACGGGATGACAGGGTCACCAGATAGTTGGGGCTATAGGGGCTGCCATAATTGGCGCCGCCGGAGACCATGGCGGAGTACAGGTTTGCGTTTTCCCCGATGTTGCTGTCCATTTCACAGAGCTTGGCATAAGCGCTGAGCGCCGGGGCATTACTGCCTGATACGCGGACAACCGGGTAAGTTGCCGATGCTCGGGCATGGGTTTTGGCCACGGCGCCCGCAGTGGCGTACTTATTGTCGCTGGTATCCGTCAGCTCTGAGGTCGCAGGCCAGTTGTTCACCTGCTCCAGGCTGATTTCGTGTTTGGTTGGCCAGCGCGTTGCCGTTTCCGGCACCGCGTCCAGATCGCCCCACTGGTGGCGGTGGCTACCATCCTTTATTTCCACCGCGATGGTGACGCCCTGGGCATCTTCCAGGATGCCCTTGCCGGTGACATCGCCGGTCAGCTCGATGGTGCGCTTGCGGCGCACGTCGGTGACGCTGCCGTCCGCATTGACGATGGCCACCTTGGCCACATGGTGCTGATAGCCGTTGGCGTCCAGGTAGTCGGTGAGCTCTGGCACGCTTAAGCTAAGGGTGAAGTGATTCACCCAGGCATCGAGCAGAGAGCCTGCCCGGTAGATATCGAGCCAGAGCCCCACCGGCTTGGCGCCTGGAGTCACCTTTTTGACCTCGTTCAGCTCCGCCCGCAGGCCGCCCACGTAGGCCACCCCGGGCTGCACCTTGTAGACCCCCGATGCGTTGACCAGATTAAAGCCGTTGCCGTAGAAGGTGGCCGGCCCGAAGAACTGCAGCGCCTGCAAGCGCAGGTCGTCGTCCATCCCGCGCAGGCGGGCGGCATAGTCAATCTGCCAGGTGCTGGCGTCCACGTGGGTGGCGGTGGCCTCGCTTGCCCGGTCGTACTCCATCAGCATGGATTTCACCAGGCTGTTGCCGGTCTGGCCGGTGGCCTCATTGGTCTTGAGTTTGGTCTCCAGCCCCTTGTGCACAATCATCCCCACCACGCCGCTGGCCCTGTTGATGAGGTACATGGCGTTGAAGCTGAAATCGCCGACCGTGGTGTCCATCACGATGGTGTAGGCCACCGCGTCGTTGTTGATGCGCCCGCGCTGGTCCACGGTGTGGCGATGCACAATCTGGCCAGCGTCTGGCAGGCTGCCGTCCGGGTTGATGGGGGCCTCGGGATCGAGGTCCGGCACATTGGCCAGCACGAACTCATCGAGCACCACCGGCACTTGGGTGGCGAGGCACTCCTGCCAGTAGCGGGAGAAGGCGTTGGTAATGATCTGGCTCATGCTGTCCTCTTGAGTGATGCGCCGAACCCCTGCTGGCTCATGTCGATGCGACCGGTGTGCAGGGTGCCGGTGACCGGGTAAACCACCTGAAAGCGATAGCGGCGGCAGGTGCGGCCATAGTGTTGAATGAGGGTTTCCATCAGTTGCTGGTTGCCGGCGATCGCGCCATCGGTCACCTCGATGGTGATGACGTCCCAGGGCGTGCCGGCCTGGCGTTCGTGGATGTCACACCAGCCAATGTCGAGGCGCTCAAAGATGCGCTTGAAGCCGGCTACCTCGCCGGCGTCCCGGGCGTTGATGAAGGCGAACTTGACCCGCTTGCGAAACAGCGCCAGCGGTTCGCCGTTGAATCGCTTGATGTCCCGCTCCCAGGCGAGCAGGGAGAGCAGGGACTCCGAGCAGGTCAGCGGGTCTTGCTGGGCCAGCGGCAGCAGCAGCCACCCTTTGAGGCGTTGCCAGAAAGCGTTGATGCCCTTGGCCAGAAACCCCGGCTCGGCATGGGCCGGGCTGATGGTGTAACCGTCCTCCCACCAGGGGGCGCTGGCATCGGGCAGGGTGGGGGCCTGCAGGTCGTGTTTAGTCATGCAGGGTCACCGCCAGCTTGCTCAGGCGCGGGATGGCCAACCCCGACAGGATGTCACTCTCGCTAAAGTGCAGGCTCTGCAGCTGCGGGAACTGGCTGTGTAGCTCACGGCCCAACTGCGAGAGCGAGAAGCGCGAGCGCGGCCAGGTGCGGGTGACGCTCGGGAAGTCTGCCGACTGGCGAAACGCCGCCTTGACCAGGTTCTCGGCGCCAGTCTTGAGCCAGGCCTTCTGCTCGTCGGTGAGGTTGGCCTGTGGCCATAGCTCCAGGGTGAGGCTGTGCTGGGTTTCAGGCATGGCCATCACGAACAGGTCATCCCCATGGCCATGGTTGCCCTGGCGGCCCACGTAGTCGTTGAGCTGCTCAATCAGGCTGGCCGGGGTCGCGCCCACCTCCAGCAGGACGTAGGCATTGGCGGTGCCCGGACCCCGGGGGGCCTCATGCTCGAAGAAGATGTGATCGGCACGAATGCCCGCGACGCTGGCCAGCATCGAGCGATAGATAGCGTCGATGTGGTAGCGACCCACTGCCGAAAACTGGTTCTGGATGCGCAGGCCGAGCGCATCGTTGCCCTCGGCATCGGCGCCCTGGGTGGTGATCCACTCCTTGTCATCGTTGCGGGCCGACAGGATGCCGGTCACTGGTTCACTGAGCAGGTTGTAGTAACCCGGGGCCAGATTCCAGGCGGCGCCAGCGTGCTCGGCCTCGCACACCACCCGGGCGACCGCTTCGCCGGCAGGGCTTACCACCGCCTGCAGGGGTTTGAGGCGGTAGATGGTGCCGTTGATGCGCTCGGTGGTGACCCAGATATCGGCCGGGATGGTGACGGCCTCGCTCGGGTTGGCCTTGACGAAGTTGACCAGGCCCCGGGTCCTCTGGGCGCTCTTGCGGGTCAAGTCCACATCCCAGGCCTTGAGATCGAGATAGGCATCGGTGGCGGTGGCCGCAAAGGTATTGGGCAGCACATGGCCGGCCAAGAGGGTGCGGATAAGCCACAGCGCCGGGGTGATCACCACGCTGCGCACCAGGCGCCAGAACGGGCTCACGTCGCTGTCATTGGTGATGAGCGAGCCGGCGGCCACCACCTCCTTCTTGAGCTCGGCCTCCATGGCCGCCTCGGTGGTCGGGACACCGGTCTCGGCCAGCAGGGCCATAAAGTCCACGGTTGGGCGCAGGTTCACAGGGTTACCTCCAGTTCGCCGAATTCATAGGTGCGAGCGGTGACCAGCACCCGGTCGGGGGCCTCTTCACGGATCACGATGGTGCCCGGCACCAGCCGCTCGTCGTCTTCTACCAGCAGTTCAATCTCGGTCATCACATCCGCGCGCAGGGTCGGGCTGCGCTCGCCGATGAGCTTGCGGGCCAGCCCCGACTCCATGATGCGGTGCTTGATGTCCTGGCCGATGCTGTGGCGGTCCTGGGTGGTGCGCGGCTGGCCGCCGGCATCGAGTTGCCAGGCGCCGTTCACCACCAGGAGATCGATGTACTTAGGCTCACTCATTACTTGGTCTCCAGCCAGGCGTTCTCGGCCATCTGCTCCGGCGTCATCGGGTTCTGGCTGGTCATGTGCACTTCGCCGATGTGAATGGCCTTGGTCGGCTTCTGGTTGGCTGTCGTCGCGGCCGCATTGGCCTGGATCAGCTGCTGGCCAATGCCACCGGATGGGATGCTGCTCTGGCCGCCCTGGCGATAACGGGCGAGCGGGGCATTGATGTTCTCGGGGTTCGGCAGGTTGAGGTCAGGCATTGCAGAGCTGATATCCAGGTCAATCCCTGGCAATACATTGAGTTTTTCCAGTACCCATTGGATGGCTTTACCCACGGCCCAGATAGGCGATAGCAACAGCTTGAAGACTGTTCCTAGAATGGTTCCAGCTGCCTCCCCGAGTGCGATCATGTTGGTGAAGGCGCCTGAGGCTTCATTGGTTGTTCCAAGCCACTGGGCGATGATGCCGATCAGACTCGCCATCCCAGATTACCGGCAAAATGGCGGCCCAAGGCTCGAATACGGTTGATATAGCTGGGGCCATGGCAGAGATGAGGCCGCTGAAAAATGCTTTGATGGGTTCCCACCACATCACAAGAGCTGCAATGGCAGCGACTACTGCCAGAATGGGCCACGCTAGAGCCCCGAATACGATACCCAGACCCACGACGGCCAACTGAGCCATTCCGACGAGCAGCAACCAAGCGCCGGTAACCACTCCCAGACCGATAAAAGCCAGAGCGGCATAGCTGATCACCTTGGTGAGGTTCGGGAAGAGGTGAGTCCAGCGCAGCACATCATTGGCGCCATCGGCAAAGACGCCGACCACCGCATTGATGGCAGGCAGCACCACGCCGAAGGCGGCGGCACGGATGGCAAACCATGCTTGCGTCACCCGTTCCCACTGGTCGGTCATTGAGGCGGCCATCTGCTCGGCCTTGCCCATGCCGTGGGTGTTGGCCAGCGCATTGATGTTGGTGGCCAGCCCCTTGGTGTTGGTCATCAGCAGCTTGATCATGGCAACTGCCTCATCCGAGCCGAACGCCTTCTTGAGCTCATCCCCCTCGGCCACGCTCATGGTCTCGCCGTAACGCATCTTGAGCTTGTCCAGGATGGTCAGCACCGGCAGCATGTTGCCTGCCGAGTCGGTGAACTGCATGCCGAGCGCCTTCTGAGCGCCACCGACACCAGCCAGGAACGACTTGAACTTGGTACCAGCCTCGCCGCCACTCATGGTGGCTTGCAGTTGGCCGATCACGGCGAACTGCTCATCCATCGAGACGCCCGCGGCGGTGGCGTTGGCACCGATCGCCCCAAAGGCATCGGCCATGCCCTGGCCAGTGGTCTTGAAAAGCTGCACCGCCAGCGCGGTCTTGCCGGCCACATTTTCGACCCAGTTGGCCTTGCCCATCTGCTTGGCCTGCTGCTCGAAGATGCCGTACATGGTGCCCATGTAGTTGGTGATGGTGGCGGTATCGGCTTTGGTGGCCTTGGCCAGGGTGGTGGAAGCGCGGGTAAAGGCGGGCAGTTCGTTCCCCTCCAGCCCGGCGATCGCGGATTGGATATCGTAGGAGGAGCGCACGATCTCGGTGGCCGACTCACCATACTGGATGGAGAGTTTGAGCGCCTCGCGGCCCAGCGCCCCGAGCACATCCTTTTGCACATCAAGGGAGGCCACTTCCGCCAGCGCCCGATCCATTTCGATGGCGGGACCTAGGGCCCCCTGGATCGCCATGACGCCGCCAGCGACGGTGGTGGCCCCCATGGCCATGTTGCTCCAGCCCTGGCGGCCCGCCTTGCTGACCTTGTCCATCTGGGCATTGATGCCGGCAAGGGGCTTGGTGACCTGGTCAACCAACGCCACCTGCATCATCAATTTTTCCATCCAGGCCATAGGGGTCTCTTATCCGTTCAGTGCTTTGGCGATACCCTCGGCCACGGCGATGGCGTTGGAGTCTCGGTGGTACTTGTCTAACCAGGTAGCGCGAGCCAGGCTCTCGATGTCGTCATCCTCATGGGGCAGGTAGTAGCGTCGCAGCGCCAGCACCTGCTCCAGTTGGTTGCGCTCGATGGCCTCGGCACGCGCGGTCAGTTTTTTACGGTGATGTCCAGATCAGGGGCGAACTCTTTGTTGATGGCGCCCGCCAGCTGCAGCGCGGCACTGGGACGCTTGAGCAGCTCATCGAGGGCCTCTTTGCTATCGGTGCAGACGATCTTCTTCAGGTAGTTGTGAGCCGGCGCCACCTTGTCGCTCATCGACAGCCCGTTGATGTAGCTGTTGTAGGCCACCAGGGTGGGCGCAAAGCTGATATCGGTGCCGGCGATGGTCAGGGTGATGGTTTGTTTGTTCATGGGGTGGCTTCCTCTTGGGTTATCCAGTGATTCAGGGTGTTGAGCTGGGTTTGGCAGCGGCGCAGTGCGCCCTGCAGGGTGGGGATAAAGGCCACTGCCTCGCCCCAGGTCGTGCCGTTAAATTCAGGTTCCGGGCAGTGGGGCACCAACCCGGGTGGAGGTAGCCGCTTGACCACCTGGGTTTGCACCACGGTCGTGGGCTGGCTGGAGCAGGCGCAGAGCATCGCTAGGCAGAGGCTCACGAGCGCAATCCGGGCGGTCCGCCGGCGGCGTGGCCAAGGCTTCTTGCAGTTCATCGGCGGTTTTCCTGTTCTGGTTGTCGAGCTCGGCCAACGCCGCGTTCTGGTTGTCGAGCAGCAGACGCAACCCCTTTGCTTGCCGTTGCAGAGCCAGGAGCTCGGTCGCCTGCTGGCCGTTGGCTGTCTGCAGGTCAGTGATCGTGGTCTGCTGCGCGGTCAAGGTGCGCTGCATGTCCACCGTGTGGCGGTGGCTGACATAGAGCGCCAACACCAGCAGCAGGCCAACAATTCCCAGTACCTTGCTGATGGTGCTCATGCTTCCACCATGGACAGCCGGGCTGGCGTACCGATCGGCAGCTCACCCACCGGCAGCGGCTCATTCAATGGCCAGCGGTAACCGGTGACGCGGGTCAGTGGAAATTCACGGATATTCACCTCATCTCCTTGGTTGCCACCCAGCACCAGTAGGTTGCCGGAGGGTGACTTGCCGACCACGAATCCCACATGGCCACCACCGTCACGGGTGAACACCACCACGCAGCCAAGCACGGGGCGATCCAGTTTCTCGCCCCAGTCCAGGTAACTCTTGGCACTCTCGAAGCGGGTCGACTGGATACCGACCCGTTCAAGGCAAGCCCCGACAAAGGCGGCGCACCACGGGGTTTCATCGTCTTTGATGCCGCCCCGCTTGATCGCCTTCCACATATCCAGGATGGCCTGGGCATGTTTGGGCCCTTTAATCTCTCTGAGGCCCAAGAACTTGCGAGCCTCTTCAATCCAGCGCAGCGCCATGTCATCCCTCCTTCTTGTTGAAAACCGTCTTTGCCCGATCGCGGATAAAGTCCATGCCGAGTAGCCCCACCATGCCGCCGATAAAGGGGGATGCCTCATAGGGCACGCCCAGCAGGGTGGTGCCGGAGGCGGCGGCCAAGGTGATCAGGCCGCACATGGTGGATTCGATCAGGCGGCGGCGCCCGCCGCCGCCGTCATAGGTGATGCGCATAAACGAAATGCTCAGCGCCAGCAGCGCCCCGGAAACTGCGGGCCAGTTGTCCATCAGCCAGGCCAGCAGGGCGGCCCAGAGGGTGGGGTCTTTGTTTGGCATAGGGTTCATATCCCGTTCTCGATACTTATTGGCCGCGACGCTCTGCGCGGCTCTGGCAGGGCACACACTTGCGCACCCCTGGGACTCGCTGGCGGCGTTCCTCCGGGATCGGGTCATCGCATGCTTCGCAAAGGTGCAAGCTCTCGCCCTGGTAGTGGCTGCGGCCAAGCTGGCTATCCAGCTGGGCCGCCAGCATCCGCTCGGCGTGTTGGGTGGCGCGGTCGATCAGATCCATCGGTTAGCCCTTGAGGTGACGGGTGTCGTCATCCGACAGGTACGGCATGCCGTTGATGTGCACGAAGTCCGGCGAGGTGACGAACCCCTTGATTTTGTGCACTCCCTTGCTGCCGCCTTTGGGATCGATATCGAGCAGGTCAGAGATCACCAGCTTCACGCCAAAGGCTTCCACCTTCATGGTCTCGTCGCCGGTGTCGGCGTAGAACAGCACATCGTCTGGCTTCATGCCGCGCCAGCTGCCCTGACGCTTGGCGCTCTCACACAGCATCTTGAAGTTCTTGGCATCGAGCTCGAACTCCAGCTCTGCGGCCACATCCCCATCGATATAGCCATCAGGGATGCCACGGGTTTGCGCCACGGCGCTGTTGTCAGTGATTGAGAGGCTGGCCTTCTCGATGTGCACCATGGTGCCCATCAGGGTGGTGTCGAAGGACTGGCCTGAAATACGGCGGGTCATGGGTTAGCCCTCCCCGTTGTTAAGGCTCAAATCGAGCATGATGTTGACGGTGATCCCTTTGGGGCAGTCCACGGTGCGCACGACCACATAGATGGAGACCAGGTTCTTGGCAGTCCACTGGATGCGGATGTCGCCATCCTTGGGGGAGGCGATGTCACCCGGGAACGGCTGGCCGTTGATGGTGATGGCGCTGGCCATCTGGCGCAGGTCCTTGCCAAAGAACATGACGGCGGCCTCGGTGCTGCCCGGGGTGGAGTTGAACGAGCGATCGCCTATGCGGGCGATGGCGCGCAGGCGCATCCAGCGGGCGACCTTGTAAGCAACACGCAGGTTTTCGATCACCTGGTAGTCGCCGCCCTCGACGTCCAGGGGGCGGCCATCGGCCCAATAGGTGCCGTCAAAGTCCGGGTACCACATCGGCACCGAGTAACGGTTGGCTTCCAGGGTCTGCAGGGTGGCCAGCTGCAGTTCGGTGCCGTCCTTGTCCTTGGGGGTCGCGCCAAGGCCGACCACAGCGCCAGTTTTCACCCGGCAAGGGCTGTCTGCGATGCTCACTGCCCGGTTGCATAGGCGGCCGGCGTAAGCCCCGATGAGGTTTGGCCACAGCTGCGGGACCAGGGAGACCGATTCAGCCGCGATGCCATTCTGCAGGGCGGCCAGCTCAGCCTCGTATTCGCTCCAGTCCTGACCACCCTCGGCGGTGGAGACAATGCCCGGTACCGCCAGCAGCATGGCTTGCCAGCGACCCCACTTGGCGATCAGCTCTTGGTTGAGGGCGTGAGCGGCGTTGATTTTGGTCGCGTCCCACTCCTGCCCCAGCACCACGACTGCCTCGAATGACTGGGTTTTCTGGGCGGAGCGAACGGCATCCTTCCAATCCATGTCGGTCGGTAGCACAAAGGCGGCGGCCGTCCAGTTCTGGCCGGCGTTGTCGCGGGCGGCCAGCAGGTTGGTTTTCAGTTCGCTGTCAGCCTCGCCCAGCAGCGTGTCAAAGTCGGACTGGGTATTGAGCGAGAGCAGCTTGTTGGTGTTGGTCGGCGCACTGCCGATGAACAGCAGGTGACGCTCGACTTCCGTCACTGGCCCCTGCATCTGGTTCAAGTTGTTGATCTGTACATAAGGCCACATGCCGTTATTTCCCCTTCATGCCTTGCTTGTTGACGTCCCAGCCGTAGTTGATGCTCTGCAGCGCACGGGCAAAGGCCTGTTCGCGCTGCTGGGTGTTGGCGCCTAGGAACGGGCGGGCTGGTAGCTGGATCTCCCAGCTCTCTTTGACCGGTTCATCTTTGAGCTTCTTGATCAGCAACCCAGCCTGGGCGTAGTTGAGGTTGCCCGTTATCCAGCCCAGCGAGGCCGAGCGGTATGAGCGCTTGCGCTTGCCCGGGCGCTTGAACCCCAGTTCCCGCAACTTGCGGGCTTGTGCCTTGCTGGCCTGCTTGTTCTTGCTGCCGTCGCTGGGGGCAATACGGCGCCGGCTGGCTGCCGTCACCTTGTAGGTGTGCCCCTTCTGGTGGGTGTTGGCGATGACCCCGGCGTGGGCGCTCATGGTGCCCTTGGTGAAGCCCAGCTCCGCCACGTCCTGACGAGGCTCGCGGATCTGCAACAGCTTGGGCAGGCCACGCAACATCTTGCGTTTGCCCCGCTTGCGCGGCGCCCACGGCTGGCCGTTGGGGTCTTGTTGCTGGCGCACGTGACGGGCAGCCAGCTTCTTCATCTCATTCGCTGCTCGCCACACCAGGCGCTTGCGCTGCTTGGGCGGCAGGGTCAGCAGGTTGAGCTGGTCTTTGCCACGACGGGTATCCAGGGTGATGGTGATCATGGCTGGCCACCGATCTGGTGATGGCCGGTATCACCCACGTTCAGGTTGATATGGTCGGCCACCCAGATGTCATAGGGGGCCACGTTCCAGCGTTTGCCATCCCAGTTGATGGGGCCCTGCTCGTGCTCAACCAGGCGCAGCGGCTCGGTAAAGGGGAGCTGGATCTCGAGATCCGCGGTCTGCTCGTCATTCGGGGTGCGGCGTACTCGGGATCGGGCAACTCGTACTGCTCGCGGTAGTCGTCGTGCTCTTGCACCCAGGCGGCGACGGTGGCCAACAGGATGGCCGGGTCGAGCTCGCGAAACGGCAACTGCTCGATGGTGAACACCGCCTGGTAGGTGAGCCAGGCCACGTTCACCCCGGTGGGGCCCATGTTCTTGGGTTCGAGCTTGATGGTGCCGTTCTCCATCCAGCTATCCAGGCGCTTGTGGCACTTGGCCGGCAATACCCGCAACAGCTCGGCGTGGAGCGCCTGCAGGAAGTAGCCCTGGGCCTGTTGCTCGTTCATGTCGTTGCTCATATCAGCGAGACTCCCGCCCGGCGCTTGCCCTTGATGCTGCGCACCAGCTGCTGACTCTCTGCCAGCAGCTGGGCGCGTTGGTCTGGCGATCGCTCTACCTGGTTGTTGGCGGTCGCCCGTTCGGTGACGCTGGCAAACTCGGGTAGCAGGGCCGCCTTGGCGCGGGCAAATACGGCGGCCAGGTACTGCTCTGTCAGGGCATTGCTGCCCCCTTCCAGGCTGGGCCCGGGTACCTCGGCGGCGCTGGTGTAGCCCTTGCCCAGCAGCGTGGCCTGATGGCTCGCCAACTGCAGGTTGATTTCAGAGACGGCGGCCAGCAGGGCGGCGCCAGTGGTCTGGGTATCCAGATCGGCAGGCAGGGCGCGGCGGCGCTCGAAGTCAGCGACGGCCACATCCGGCCAGAACCCGTCATTGCGGATCGTGGCGGCGCTGTAGTCGATGTCCTTGCCTGCAAACATGGCGTGCCTCGCTGGTTGGTTGAAATGGGGCACCCCTGTAGCCACGCAATTGCCGCTGGGTTAGCCAGAGGCTGTCCATGGCATTCGCGCCGGGGTGCGGTGGCGCGGAGAGTCTTATTGCTCCGGATTCAGCGCCCGCAGGCGCATGGCAATCTTTTGGCGCAAGGTGCCGACGCCCACTTTGCCGTGCAGCTGGTCGGCCTGAGCCAGCCAGTGATCGGCTTGCTCCAGGATGGCGCTGTCCCCCACGGCGCTGGGGCGAGGTTGGCCGTCGTGGTCCCGCAACAGCAGGCAACCGGCGGCCTTGAACCACTTGGCGGTCAACCGCTCGTTGAGGCGCCAGTCATTGCGCACCTTGTCGAACACCCGGGAGAACCAGGGCTCAACGGCATGGCCCTCGGCGGACTGCTTCTCGGCCCACTCCAGCACGGTGTCGGCCACAAAGTGGGCCCAGTCGCGCTTGATGTTGTTCGGGGTGCGTTGGCCCTGGGCAATGGCGAGCTCCGCCCAGGCAATGCCTGCATCAAAATCCCCGACGTCAAAGGCCCAGATGATGAGGCGCTGAAACAGCTCGTTCTGATAGGGCTGGCCAGACTCACTAACGGCGGCCAGATAGCGCTCCACATAGGGGCGGTACTTGGGCATCAGCTCATCGCGTTTCATATTCACCCGGTCCCCGATGCGGGCCAGCTTGCGCAGCCGGACGATGTCCTGTTCCAGGGCAACCAGTTGCAGGTGCAGGCTGTCTGCCACTGCACCGGTGGCCATGCCAGAGCAGGCGGCCTGCTCGGCCCCCTGCATGGCTTGAACGCGCTGCTTGTGACGTTGACCGGGTGAGCTCATGGCTTAGGCCTCGGGCGCTGCCGGTGCGGCGCCGATCTCGATGTCGGCCTCTTCAAAGCCGCCATAGGCCAGGTGTTCGCCCAGGGCATAGCCTTCCATCCGCCAGTACTGGTTATCGAAGCACTTGCGATCCTGGTTATCTTCGGCTTTGCGGTTGCGTGTACCGCGCTGGGTGTAGCAGTGCAGGTTGTCCAGGGTGGTGACTACCATCCGCTTGCCCGGGAAGAAGGGCGGGATGTAGGCCTTGCGCCCGGCAATGGACTCGGCCAGCTTTTGGGCGGCGATCTGCTCACTCGGCTTGGTGGCTTCGCTGTAGAGCTTGGCTTGGGCCGCCGCCACCAGTTCGGTACCGACCAGCACTACCAAGCGCGGGTCTTGGCGGAACAGGGGATCGATGGTGGTGTTGATAAGATCGGAGGCCATCTCGTCCAGGGTCTTGTAATCGCCCTTGCCGTCCGGGTCGAAGTGGATTTTCTTGCCGGCCCCGGCCTTGATGATCTGGCTGCCTTCGTTCCACTCGCGGGCGATCTGGTGCCAACCCTTGTTGACATCTTCACCCAGCGGGTTTTTCTCCGGGTCGGTCGTCTCTTCGGCAGAGACGCCGTTCCAACCGACCCGCACAATGTCGAGGGCGAATGCGGTGTTGATGAACTCACCGACCAGGCGGATGAACTCTCCCTCGCTGCCGGCGTTGGCCCAGACACACAGGGTCGCCCAGTCGAGCGAGGCACAGGAGTCGGTCTCGGTCAGCTCGTAGGTGTTGCCATCCACGCCAACCTTGCCGTTGAAACGGCCATTTTTCTTGCGGCCGGTGAACAGCTTGCCGATGCCGACTTGCACCACCTGGCCCTTGATCTGATCCACATCCATGCAGGTGATGAGGTTCAGGAACTCGACAGAGGCGAGCAGGCCCGCGCGCAGGCCGGTTTCTACCGGGCCACTGATGACGCTGAACTGTTTGTCCAGCACGTTAACGGGGATGCCATAGGTCTTGGCCAGGGCAGCACTGTATTTTTCGAGGCGCTGACGGGCCTGGACGGTTAGGGTCTGACTCACGGTCGCTCCTTAATATGCGGTGGGGGTATCGTCACCGCCGAGCGCGCCCGGGCGCTGGCCCGGCACTTCAACGGAGAACTTGTCGATCTTGGCGGTCAGTTCACTGAGCTGGGTTTGCAGCTGGTTGAACTGCTCGGTGGTGACGCCGGGCTTGTCTTCTTTTACCGGGTCGATGCCCGGGGCAGGTTCGGTCTCCGGTTTGGTTTCCAGCTTGGCGCTGAAGGCATCGATCTTGGTGCCAAGGCCTGTCAGGGCCCCCAGCATCTGATCGAACTGTTCTGGTTTCATTTCCTCATCCTCGGATTGGCTGGGGGTGGGTTGGGGGTCGTGCTCGCCATGGCTGGACAGCAGGTTGAACAGCTTTGAGAGCAGGCTGTCGGGCTTCTCGTGCTTGGGCAGCTTGAACATGGAGAGATCCAGCGGTTCGCTGGTGCCGATGGTTTGGCCCTTGCTGCTCTTGCTGAACTTGAGATGGGTGGTGCCGGTGCTGGCGGGCTGGTCGGTGACGCCCAGGCCAATCAAGTAGGTTCGACCCAGATCGGCGAACTGCTCGAACGGTTCGATGGAGCAGAACTGGTACTGGCCGCTTTGGTTCCAGTAGACGAGATCCCGGTTGGGGCAGAGGACGGCGAACAGTTTGAGCTTGCCGTCGACCTCTTCGGTCTTGAGCGCCTGCACGGTGCCATAGCTGGACCAGCGATCGTGCTCTGGCCAGATGACGGCGGTGTAATAGGTCGGGTCGTAGGTCTCGGCCATGTCGACCAGCCAGTCGCGGGTGATGTCTCGGCCGTCCACCGCTTTGCCTTCGGTGGCGATACAGACAAAGCCAGTTCTCAAGGTTGATTCGTTCATGCCTGCTCCCAATTGATACGGGCTCAGGCTATCGGGTCGGGAAGGGGGTTTCATCCGGTTGTGTTCGGGGGGATTCGGATCCAGCGGGATATCCGAATTGCTCAGAACATCAGTGGGATAAGTGGGGGTAAGGGGCTGGCTATGATGGCGCCATCATTCATATCGATGGAGGCGCCGTGGCGTATCCCGAAGAGATCCGCAAGGCAGCAAAGGGACTCTACCTTAAGCGATGGACCCCCCAGGAGATCAAGGACGAACTGGGTCTGAACTCCTGCCGCATTGTCTACTACTGGGCCGAAAAGCTCGGCTGGCGGGAGCTGTTGACCGATGAGGCGGTGGAGGATGCCATTGCCCGCCGGGTCAATGTGCTGCTGGATCGCGAGAAGAAAACCCCGGGCGAGCAGGATGAGCTGGACCGACTCATTGGCCACCATGCCAGCCTGAAAGAGAAAGCCCTCAAGTGGGCTGAACGCCAGCAGGCGCTCACCACCCGCCGCGAGAGTAGCGATGAACCCGCTGCCGAGCGGTCGCGCCGTGGCCGAGGCGGCCAAGATGGCGGCAGCAGTAAGGGGAGGGGCGGCAAGAAAGGTAAGAACCAGATCGGCCACCTGAGCGCCGACGATTTCAGCGAGTGGCTGGATCCCCAACTTCGAGCGGCTCTCCGATGTCTCCAGTGCCATGGCCACCCAAAGCCATTGGCGTAAGACCTACTTCTCGACCCCATCGAGCAAGGTGCACGAAGCGTACCGGTTCTGGACCGGGGATCGCTGGAAGGGTACTCGCCCAAGTCGGCAGGCTATCGACTTCCCTGGTGAAGACGACCTGCGCGACGGGGGCCGCATCTGTCCCGATCGGCAGTGGCGTTACGTCATCACCGTCGAGGATGCCATACGCCTGGGTTGCAACCTCATCGACATCGAGGAGCTCAAAGACGAGTACCCAGAGGAGGTGTTCGATCGCCTCTACCTGTGCCGCTTTATCGACGATGCCCTGTCGGTGTTCAAGTTCCAGGATATGGAGCGGGCGGGGGTGGATCCGACCCGGTGGGAAGACTACAAGCCCGGGCGGCCCGACCCGTTTGGCCGGCGAGAGGTGTGGCTGGGGTATGACCCAAGTCGCACCCGCGACAACGCCACCCTGGTGGTGGTCGCCCCGCCCACTGTCGCCGGCGAGCGGTTCCGGGTGCTGGAAAAGCACTACTGGCGCGGGCTTAACTTCCAGTACCAGGCGCAGGAGATCGAACGCATCGCCAAGAAGTTCCGGGTCACTTATCTGGGGGTTGATGTGTCCGGCATTGGCTCCGGGGTCTATGACCTGCTCAAGCCTGTGTTCAAAGGGGTGTGCCACCCCATCAACTACAGCATCGAGAGCAAGTCGCGGCTGGTACTCAAGATGATCGACGTGGTGGAGGCAAACCGCATCGAGTGGGACAGCTCGGACCGGGATATCCCGCTGGCGTTCCTGGCCATCAAACGCAGCACCACCGGTGGCGGCCAGATGACGTTCCGCGCCGCCCGCGACAACGTGACCGGCCACGCCGACGTGTTCTTTGCTATCGCCCACGCCGTGGCCAATGAGCCGCTCGATACCAACCGCAAACGTAAATCCAGCTGGGTCACCAGTCAGGAGAGAAAGGCAGCATGACCAAACGACAGCAACGACCGGCCAAGACTGCCACCCCTTCTACCCGTTCTTCTGTGGTGTTCAGCATGCCGGAAGCGGTCGACCCCACCGCCTGGATGACCGACTACACCGGGGTGTTCTACAACCCCTACGGCGAGTATTACCAGCCGCCCATCGAGCGCAAGGGGTTGGCCAAGGTGGCGCGGGCCAATGCCCACCACGGGGCCATCTTGATGGCGCGACGCAATATGGTGGCGGGGCGCTTCACCAACCAGCGCGCCACCATCACGGCGTTCGTGCACAACTACCTGCAGTTCGGGGATGCGGGCATGCTCAAGCTGCGCAACGGCTTTGGCCAGGTGGTGGGGCTGCACCCGTTATCGAGCGTCTACCTGCGCCGGCGTGAGGATGGCTGCTTTGTGTACCTGCAGCAGCAGGGCAAGCCGAACCTGATTTACCGGCCGGAGGAGGTGATCTGGCTGGCGCAGTACGACCCAGAGCAGCAGGTCTATGGCATGCCCGATTACCTGGGCGGCCTGCAGTCGGCCCTGCTCAACCAGGACGCCACCCTGTTTCGGCGCAAATACTTCCTCAACGGCGCCCACATGGGGTTCATCTTCTACGCCACCGACCCGAATATGGACGATGACACTGAAAAAGAGATGAAGGAGATGATCGCGAGCAGCAAGGGGGTGGGGAACTTTCGCTCCATGTTCGTCAACATTCCGGACGGCAAGCCTGATGGCATCAAGCTGATCCCGGTGGGGGACATTGCGACCAAGGACGAGTTTGCCGCCATCAAGGGGATCACCGCCCAGGACGTGCTGACTAGCCACCGATTCCCGGCGGCGCTGGCCGGCATCATTCCGACCAATGGTGGGGGCGGGCTTGGAGATCCCGAGAAGTACGATGCGACCTATGCCAGAAACGAGGTGCTGCCACTGTGTGAGCTTATCCAGGATGCCATCAACAGCGCGGGACTCCCTCGCTCCCTCTGGGTCGATTTTAGGGAGAATATCGGTGCAACTGTATAAACAAACAGTGTTCGCTGTGGCAAGATAGGCTGTTGATTTGGATAGAAAAGGGGGCGTAATGCGGGTTTATTGCAAAGTGTGTGGCCAGCGGGGCCGCATTACCAAGACCAACCGACTGAGCGATGATGTCTCGGATCTCTACTGTCAGTGCACCGATGCGGAGTGTGGCCACAGCTGGGTGGCCACCTTGTCGTTCGCCCACACCCTGAGCCCCTCGGCCAAGACTACCAACCAGCTGGTGCTGAGCTTGATGGGGTCGCTGACGCCAGAGGGGCGGCAGATGGTACTGAAAGGACTGGGGGCGCAATAGCGCCCTCCGATTTTTTCTTGTTCTGGCACGATGTGGTCGTCATCAGGGCGCCCCTCGGCGCTGGTTGCTACTGTCGATCCTCTCTTCGTTCGCTCCACAAGGCTGACCTGCATCAAAAAGTGAAACAGAAATCAGCCTGATAGATAACTTTTTGCTGACTGCAATAGTCTGCGTTTGATACCCTACTGATCTGTCATATTCACGATGCTAATGGCAGCCTAGATGATTGATGGTTACCTTTTCTTCAAGCTGGTTATAAAGCAGCGTGCAGGGAACTAAAACCCTCAGAGGTAGTTATCTTGTTTACCAGGAGACGGGATACAAGGTGATGGATACCACAGAATCTAATTGCCGGATTATGACGAATGGTTGCACATGTTTACTGCGTGTGCCAAGCCAGTCAGCGCAGGGTTTTGAAATGTCAGTGATACTTTTAAATCGTGTTTTATATATACGAAATAGAGTTTCGATACTATGTGGAAACTTTCCGTAAAAAACTTTTGTGCAATTTTTAAAGAGGTGGCCTTTGGCAAAGGAAAATAATAATTTGGCGGCTAGCTCTGCTAGAGAGAGCAAACTATTGCAAATTCGGACTGATGCTTTATCGGCTGAGTATATATATAAACATGAATTGAATAAGATATCTGTTGTTACAACCGTTATTACGGCACTAACGATTCTAGTACCTATTATAATAACTCTTGCTTTGGTTTGGGCTAAAGGTACAGGTTATGAGGAACTTCTGAATGGTGTATCTTACATATCATCTGGTGCTTTGCTATGTCTTTCTATCTGTAGCTTAATATTCAAACTTGAGCAACGAAAAGAAGCATACTTAATTGGTAGACGTACAAACATATCTATTGGGAATGAAGCTCAGGAACTAATGTCTAACAGAGAGTTAGACGCGACATGGTTTTATAAGTTTGTTGCGGAGCAGGATGCGAGAGATCAAGAGAATATATCTAATATCTCTAGCTCAGTAACACAGGATGCTTACCGATATACACTCAAGAAACTTCATCCTAGTGATAGCAATGTTGTATGTCCGGTATGCTCTGCATCACCATATATTTTTTTCAAAGGTAGTTGTCAATTGTGTGGTAATACACCAGTAAATAAGGGGAAGTAAATGTCTAATAAAGAAATATTTGATAATTGGTTTAGTGGGCTTTCAAAATCTGAGCAAGATGAAATATTAACCCATATTTTTTCTACGAAGCTCACTATTACTACTGAAGGCTTTTTTTCAGGGCCATCAGGTAAGGCTTTAGAGAAGGGACTTTTTACTGGACCTTCTGGTTTTAGTGGTCGTCAAGTTTGTGGTGGTTGTGGTCGCCCAATATAAATTGCATAACAAATGTCTCAAGAGGGACTGTCAACGCGTTGTGTTTCCAGTCCCATTGAGCCGCGGTGGTTATGGCTGTTGAGTTTGAGTTTAGTGTTATGCATGTTGCCAGTCCCTTAGGTGGACGTTAACTCTCTTTACGTAAATATAATGAGTATATAATGGTAATTACTCCAAGAGTCATATGCAAAACATGTGATACGAAACATCTTTTAAAGGTAACGATAGGACGCGAAGATAGTCAATATCATTCTTTTCCGTGTACTGAATGTGAAGAGGAAATGGAATTCGGACTTGAAAATATGTTTTCGGTTACTGATTTAAAATATAGGTATGGAAAAAACTGTAAAGAGGGTGATTTTGATTACTTTGATGCGATACAGGTTCATTTAAATCCTGATTTTGGCGTGGGACACAAAGTTGTTGAGGCTGGTGATATTTTTACGGCAACGTTGTCTAATTGCCTTGAAATGCAGCGAATGCAAGCGGAAATGGACCAGGAAATAAGAGCTGAAATTATTGAGCATCGAGTTAATTATGATAACTATAATAGTGAAAAAATGCGATTTCACTTGAAGGTTTGGTCGCTTTTAAGAAAGGGTAAAGTTGAACTTGCGGATAAGTACATATCAAAAAACATATGTGAGTTTCAGGGGAACGCTGGAAAAGGACAGGAATATCATACTAGTGAATTCCTAAATCATATTATCGGTTCATATGGTTTGGAAATTTATGAAAGCTTAAAATCTGAGAAAGAAAAAGCAGCTTCCCTCAAAGAGCTTGTTAATTTTAGTGAAACTCAAAATGTAGATGTATATGATATATTTGAAGAGTTTATAGAGTTGTTTAGTGAGTTTTCTCAGGTGTTTACTTACTTAAATCGCGGGATTGAAATATCAGGCAGTGTTAAAGTATCTTCGACAGACTTTAATCGTACAAAAAAACACTATAGCTCAGCATATGAAGTGTTAGCAAAGCTTCTCTATATTCCCGCAGGTATTAATAACTCTATAGAGAGGGGGGACCCTCATAAGTTTGAACGTCTTGACTCGCTGGGTAAATATGTAAACACTGGAAATGGTGATAAATTGCGCTGTTTAAGCAACAACGTTGAATTAAATAAGCTTTCTGAGTGTTACGATAATCATTTAAGAAATGCATCATTTCATAACAATATGAATTACAGCCCTAAAAAAAATAAAATCACGTATAAACAGAATAACGGCATAGATGTAAAAATGAACTACAAAGAATATTTAATTATGTGTGTTAAAGTGACTGAGGCTATTGCCGCTTTATCTTTGTTTAGTTTAGTTGACCTAAACGAGAGTTAACAAACGCTATAAGGCAGAATCGCAACGCATGGTATTTTTGTCATGCGTTGATTTTGGTGATTAAAGTGGTCTGTGGAAATATTGCGTTGCTCACCATTTGAGCGGGTGTGAGGCCGTAAATTTCTAGCCCTTGGTACCAGAATAAAAGACTCATCGTCTGGAATTATGAACTGTGCCGCCATGCTACCACGGTGGCACAGTTCACTAATGATTTGCACGTCAAGGTCCGTTGTCCGGCTGCCCCATGATCGGTGCGCTCGGTTGAGCTGTCAGGTGCGGCTTGGACGATGACCACGGGGAGCGGGCCATCAAAAAAGTTTGCTGTCTACCATTAGAGGAAAGAAGCGGCACAGTCGGGTGGTTTACCTTTATCTGAAACTAGTTTGTAACCTCGGTGGCGACGACAGACAGAGCCAGCGATTCTGAATGAGAATAGCGGTGACGCAGGATAATGCAGGCCACGGCCTGCTGTTTGCCCTTGAGCATCCCCACCCATTGACTGGTCTCGTTGGCTGGCCAGCATTGCTGGAGAATGTAGGTCACCCGATTAACCAGGCGGCGGTATTCTTCGCGGCTTACGGTCTGCATGCTGTTCATATCCACTCCTCGTTGTAGTCGCCCAGTTCTTGCTGCCAATCCTGGGTGTTAAGCTTCTCCAGTTCTGCCCACATGTGTGACTGGTGTGGCTCCGGCAGCATCTCAATCCAACGGTGCGCCCCGGCGTGTCCTTGCACCTGGTAAACCTTGCCGCACAATTCGACAAGCATCGGCCAGTCCGGATCGCCTGCCGGTACCGCGTATTCATCTGGTTGGCCCTGTTCGGCTGGCTGTAGTCCCTCCAGTTGCAAGTCCGGCTCGCTTGGGAGCGATCTGCACGACTGCAGCTGTCCGTTCTCCAGCCAGAGGGTGAAACCATCCGCCCTTACGCTGGCACCTGACCGTAACCGGTCGATGGAGAAGGGCGATAACCCCCATTGTTCCCTCATGATCTGGTCTGCGAAGGCATCAGGATCTGGCCGCGTACAGTTATTGTCAGAGCTCCAAGGAGCCGGGCTGTCGCCCGTCTTAACCCCAACCCTCCAAGCCGAACCCTCGGCGGCCTTGGTGGCCTCAAAGGTACCGGCAGGCACCACTTCCCACCCAGTCAGACGAGTACGCACACCCAGTCGGGCGGTATGTAGGCCCATCAGGCGTTTGATGTCTTCGCCGTAAGCGTTGGCCTGTTCTTCAATGAGGTGGGCCAACTTGATGGGGTGTTCGGCCCGGGTCGCCAGGGCGCCGCCCATGGCCTGCAGGTAACAGCGGAAGATGCCGTTATCCGCGGCAAAGCGGGCGGCCTCAAAGCGTGGGTCTTGCAACACAGGTTTAGGTGGGCCCACCAGATCACCATGCTTCTTGGCGTTGCTGATGCGGCGCAGCTCGCGCCACACCCCGACAGGGGCGCCGCCGATCTGTTGGAAGGTGCGGATCCCCCACCAACTGGCCCAAGCACATGCATGCTGGGCCCCTTGATCAGCAGGAGTGTCTGACTCCTGATCACCATCTACATGCTCACCGTCGATGTTCTTGGCGATATAGGCGGCGATGTAGCCGGTGGCGTCCCCTTTGGCCGGGTCTATCTCTTTCCAGTCAAAGCGGGGTTTGATGTTGGTGAAGGGCGGGCGCCCCTGGATCTCGCGCACCAGCTCCTGATGATCATCGGTGAGGGCATAGCGTTGCAGGGTGCTGATCACCCGCCATTTGTTGGCAGGGCGCATAAAGAGCAGCATGTGCCAGTGCGGGGTACCATCGTGATGTGGTTCGCACACCCGAAAGCCGTAGACGGGGGCATCGACCCGCTTGAGGGCGGCCCGAGTCAGGCTCCATAGCTTGGCCAGATAAGCGCAGGTTTCCCGCGGCGTTGCCCCTTCATAGCGCTTGTTCTCTACGGTCTTGCCGTCGTGCTTCTGTGTCCAGGCATGAAAGCGGGAAGGGGCCGTCCAGGTGACGAAGACCCCCACATGCCCTTGCTCTTCGGCGTAATCCTCAAAGCCGCGCATCCGCACCATCATCTCGTTGCGGCGGTTGACCGGGTTGGCGTTGCTGGCCTCCCAGCAATCCTTCATCGAGATCACCAGGTCATGCTGCTCGTTCATCACCTCAGACTCGGCCAACCAGCGCATCATGGCCCGCTTGCGCTCGCGCACCACCTTCATGGTGGCGTTCGACACATAAGCCGACACCCCCTTGCGCACCTTGCCGAGTACGATGTTGATGTGCTCCTGCAGTCGGTCCCAGGTGCGGTTGATGCGCTTTTCCCACCACTTGGCAGAGAGCAGGCGCACCATCACGCTCAGGATCCAGTTATCACGTATCTCCTCGGTTTTGAATTCGGGCAACTCCCCTATAAAGCCCCACTGGTCGGCAGGTTGGTGAATGACCTCCCATGCCAGCAGCAGATCCGGCTCATCGCCGGCTTTGATGCCCTGCTCGATGTTGTGCCAGATGGCGGCCGTCTGGTTGGCGAACTGGTGCGCCACTCGCTTACGGCTCTCTTCATCGCGCAGGGCCTGAGGGTCCACTGGCAGGGCCTGGATAAGGCTGCGCACCAGCTTGGTCCGCTCACGAAGCCAGATGTTGCCATTGCGGGCATGGCGGGTGCTGCCATCTTTGCGGCGTCGCACGTATTGCTTGAACAGGGTCAGGCTGAGCTGGGGGGAGAGGCCATCGAGCATTTGCACGGCCCACGCCAGATCAGATTGACCGGGTGCGCCAACGAAAGCGGCGTCAAGATTGACGCCGGGCAGAGCATTGGAAAGGGTATCGATACGCTGCCGCAGTGTCCTTTTCGACAGCGGCAACCGGGTGGCTGTTCGACTCATTGGATGGCGGTACCAGATAGCAACGTAATGCGGGACTGGCAGCCCTGGATGCGCTGCTGCGCATGGGCTCTCATGCGGCGGGCTGCCGCGCACTGGCGCAGTAACAGCGTGATACTGGCTCGGGGGCGAGCAGGCAGTCGGCGCGCATTGGCCAGCTCCTTCTGATAAAGACGCAGCCGCGCTGCGTCTTCCCGATAGGTCTCTTGCCAGCGGTGCATCAGGCTGGCCAGTTCCTGCTGCAGGTGATGGGTCACTGGATCACCTCACCTTGTCCGTGCAGCGGGGCGCACTCGCGCCACCACTCGCCGATTTCCCGGGCCAGGGCGGTTTCACCCTGGCCCAGTGCCAGCCAATAGACAGAGCGCACGGCCCCGAGCGCCAGCAACTCCCGGGAGATGTCTCTATCCCCCCGAACTTCACCACCGGCGGCGATAAACTCGGCGCGGGCCGCCAGCCAGTGAGTGACCAACGGGCCATGAGTCGGGGCCATGGCTGGCCCCTCTTCGCCATCGTCCTCACCGCTGTCGTCATCCAGCAGGGCGGCCGGATTGCAGGTGGCGACCAGTTGGATCTGGATGTACTGCTGGCCGGAGTAAACCCCGCCCAGGGCGATGCGGTTATCTTCGGCGTTGGTGGCGAACATATCGGCCAGCAGCCCCTCGACGAGCTGGGGCGCCTGACGGGCAATCTTGATGGCGTCGCTCATGCCAGCACCTCCGGCGTAGCGATGCCGGTCAGCAGCCATTCGCAGTGATGTTTCATCTCCGGGTGATTGGCGATCAGCAGGAACAGGCCCCCGCCGATCTCGCGGTATCCCAGCTCGTAGTTCTTGAGCGTGGTGGCCGGAATGCCGAGCTGATCGGCAAACTTGGGGCGGCTCAGCTTCAACTGCTCCCGTAACTGGCGCAGACGCTTGGCCGCATGGTGGTTGAGCAGATTGATCTGGGTTGGTTGTGCGTTCATGGTCAGGCTCCTTGTGAAAGAGTGCAGGGGTTGATGCGGCTGAACAGAGAAGCCCAAGCCAGTGCGGTGGTGCGTTCCATAAGCGCAACCCCGTCAGGGTGTTGGCTAAGACGGGTGCCATAGCGGCCCGTCAGCTTGCGTTGTTGGATGCGAAGGTTGCGCAGGGCGCAGGGGATCGCTAAAGTTGCCATGTCGACTTCCTCATACGTTGTTGATAAAGGCCCGCTTGGAGTTGCAGCTCCGTAATGCGGGCTTTTTACTGCCCGATGGGGCGTGGGCCTTGCCCGGTCATCTGGCTTGCCGCCAGCACGGCACGCTTCATGCGAAGCCTTGCCGCTCTCTCTTTCTTCTCCCTCTCGATATCCCCGATGGATCTGGTGCTCAGTGCCGGGTGCCAGACTTTGCTGTCACAGCCGCCGCGAAACGCTTTCTGATACTCCAGCGCGATCACCGCCAGCCTGATCGCCTCACGCTGTGCATGGGGCAGGGCCGACAGGGTGGCGGTCATCAGTTCGCCCCGCGGTTGGCGGGCGATGGCACAGATGGCGGCTTTCTTGGCCTGGCCCATCGCCAGCCAGTCGGTGTCCAGGCTGGAGCGTGTCTTGCCGAACAGATCGCGCAGCAGCAGGCAGCCGGCGGTGTTCATGGCGATCTGTTCGGAGGGTGTCAGACCCGCCAGATTGAGTTGTTCGTGGTCGATGCGTTGCATGGTGGTTTCCCCTTCACATGGTCGCGGCCTGCATCAGGATGTCTGATGCACAGGCCAGGGCGGGCACCGCCTGAAAGCGGGCCTTGATGTCGTGGATCAAGATGGCGAGCGATCCCATGGCCGAGGTGGCCACGCTCACCAGGGTGTTGCGCTCCGAGCGGGTGATCCGGCCGCGGTCGGTCAGCTCCAGCGCCCGCTGGCCAATGCTGGCCACCTTGGCATTCAGATCGATCGCCTGATGGGGCAGGGAAGGGGCGCGGTCTGCCTTAGGTATGGCTACTGCAGTGAGGCCACATTCCATCAGCATGCCGTCGAACAGGGTTTCGTCCCCCTCGGTGGCGTGGTAGATGGCCACCAGATCCCGGGCGGTCAGCTGATGGGATTGCTCAGGGTTGAGCTTGTTACGCAGCATCTGCTCGTTGATGCCGGCGGCGCGGGCTACCTCGGCCAGCGAATGACTGGCGGCAAAGCGCGAACAGGCGGAATCGAAGTGCTGCAGAAAGTGCGACTGTTTGGGCATGCCTTGTTCAAACATGGCTTTAAGCCTCCTGCTTGCGCGACACTCTGGGAGTGCGCACAGGCTTGGCCGCAGGCACTGTTCCTTGTTGGTTCATGGCCTGCTGGGTGTAGAGCACCAGGTTGATCAGCACTTTTTCAGCGCGTCCCTGTTTGGGCATGATGGGAATACGCCCGGCCCGCACGTAGTTCTCCACCGTGCGCTGGGTCAGGCCGGTACGCTCAGAGAAGCTCTCGACCGTGCAAACAGGGGTATCGATATGGATGGGGGCAAGGATCATGGGTGGTGACCTCCTGTCAGTTACACACGGTCTGGCGTGGTAAGGGGCTGCTCGGCTTTAAGCTTGCCGCCGGTCAGCACTTCGATCTGGTAGGCGCGGCCTTGGGGGATGGTGTCATCCCACTTACTGACTGCAACATGGGAAATTCCAAGAGCTTTGGCTGTCGCCGTAACGGTGCCGAAGTGCTCTAGAACTGCGCTTTTCTGCATTTTCAAACCCTCCATTTGTCACCTAAGTGTCGGTGATGGCTAAAGGTAACTTATGGGTCGAATAAGGGTCAAGAGGTTTCGTTGCTTTAGTTACCTTGCTGGGTGGTAACTTAGGTTTATGGAAACTATCAATGACCGCATATCTGCACGCAGGCGTGCGCAGAAAATGAGCCAAGATGAGCTTGCGAGGCGTATCGGGATTACTCGGGTATCGATCAGCAAGTGGGAATCTGGACTTAACCAGCCTAAGGGCCGCTATCTCAATGACTTGGCGGCTGCGCTGGGGGTAACTGTTGACTGGCTACTGACTGGCGATGGCAACTCATCAGAGCCACCTGCGACAAAGTCGATACCTGGTTACCACAACGTCGAGCCGGCTGTGATCCCGCAAGGGTCTCGGGTGCCGGTGCTGAGCTATGTGCAGGCCGGCCACTGGCACGAGATGTGTGATCAGGCAACGGCCTTCGATGGCAATGTCGAATATGTGACGGCGGGGGTGGAAGTAGGCCCTTGTGGCTTTGGCCTCTGGCTGCGAGGCGACTCTATGTTGCCGCAGTTTAAGGAAGGGGACCTCATCATCGTTGATCCCGACGAAGCGCCCCAACCAGGGGACTACGTGGTGGCCAGTAACGGCAGCGATGAGGCCACCTTCAAGAAGTACCGGCCCCGTGGCATCGATGAGAACGGGCACGAGGTGTTTGAACTTGTCCCCCTCAATGATGACTTCCCCACCATGCACTCCGACCGGCAGCACATCCAGATCATCGGCGTGATGGTAGAACACAGATCATTTAGAAAAAGACAAACAGGGCGCTAATGCGCCTTTTTCTATTGGGATAAAGAGATGGCCGATTTTCAATTAAATATAGACTTTAATGTTTTGAACCACCTTGGTATGGGATTATATTCCAACACTCCTGCCGTTCTTACAGAAATAATATCAAACGCATGGGATGCTGATGCTGAGCTTGTATCAATTGATCTAGATAAAGGATCAGGAGAGGTTACTATTATTGACGATGGCAATGGAATGACTGAGTCTGAAATAGTCAATAAATTTCTAAAGGTTGGTTATGCTAGGCGGGACAGTGCATGTGGTAAAAGTGAGGTTAAAAGTAGGCAAGTAATGGGGCGAAAGGGAATCGGTAAATTAGCCATGTTCTCCCTAGCGAATAAGATACAAGTACATACAAAAAAAGACGGAGTTTGTACTGCCTTTGAAATTGATGTTGGCAAACTGAAAGGTCATATAAAGGCAGGTACTAAATATTCTGCAACGAGGATAACCCCTTTTTTTGATGAAGAAAAAGGAACTAAAATTATATTATCTGATTTGACAAAATCTATTAATAGAACTGAAAGTTATTTGAGAAAAAGACTTGCAAGACGATTTAGCATAATTGGAGCTGGTGATCTATTTGAAGTCGTACTCAATGGTAATCCCATCACCATGGAAGATAGAGATTACCTTGGAAATATTCAGTTTTTATGGGAGTTTGGCAACTCGAACGGAAAGGTAATGGAAGCATGTAAAAACAAATCAAAAAGTGATACCTTAGATAATCTTGTTGTGTATGAAGAAAATAAATACTATGTGAGTGGATATATAGGTACTGTCGAACTTCCTGCGCAGCTGAAAACTGATTCTGAGACATCAAATAATACAATAACAATAATGTCGAATGGCCGTGTTTTTGAGGAGAATATTCTATCTGCATTTGATAGTGCAAGAATGTTTACCAACTATCTTGTAGGGGAAGTGGAGATGAATTTCCTCGATGATAATGAATTACCCGACATGGCTACCTCATCAAGACAGCAGCTTCAGCAAAATGATCCACGCTATAAAGTCGTGACAGAGTTTATGAAAGCATCTTTAAACAAGATAGATAAAAAATGGGATGAGTGGAGAAGGGAAATTGGTTCAAAAGAGGTGGAAAAAGAAACGCCAATTTTAACGAGCTGGTTATCAGAATTAAAGTCTGGTGAAGAGAAGGTGGCTAGGCGACTTATTGGAAAACTAAATACTTTTCGGTTTGGTGGTTCTGAAGAAGAACAAAAAGAAACCAAGAAGGAAGTGTTAAAAAACACTCTCGTTGCTTTTGAAAAAGCTCGAATAAACAATAATTTGAGCAAGCTTGAAAATGTTGAAAGCATAGAGTCTAGTGTTTTCAGAGATATATTTGTTTCAATAGATGATATTGAGGCGAGTTTATTTTATGACATTACTTCACAAAGAATTAAAGTGATAGAACACTTCGCCAAAATTACAGAAGATAATGAGCTTGAGAAAGCCGTTCAGGAATACCTTTATAAACATCTATGGTTGCTAGATCCATCTTGGGAGCGTGTTACTGGGTCCAGTATTATTGAGCAAACGTTGACGAATGAACTTAAGCAGATAGAGCCAGATGCAATAAAGGGTGCCAGAATTGATATAGCATACAAAACCATTTCAGGTAAACATATCATTATTGAAATGAAAAGACCGGGTGTGAAAGTTGATATACCTGCACTTGTAGAACAGGGGGATAAATATGTCAGGGCAACAGAACAATGGTATAAAAACAGCCCTAAGAGTTGCCCTTCATATGGAGTGGTCCCACCAATAGATGTAATTTTCTTATTAGGTAAAAATGAATTTCCTAATAGAAGCGAAAAATATATTCAAGGCCAACTAGAATCTATTGGAGCAAAGATATTTACATATACTGATTTGATCACTCAGTCAAAACAAGCATACAGTGAGTATCTACATGGTCGGGAAGACATGTCTAAATTCCGGAAATTGATCGAAGAGATTTAGCATGATCCAGGATTGTCATACCAACAATCTCTCCTAGCCTTACTGGCACTGCATTGCCAATCATTTTGGCAAGCGCTGCCATATCGTGTTGGGCTTCAGACGGCAGGAATTTGTAAGCCTTAGGGAACGATTGAAGTAATGCCGCTTCTCTAAGGCTGATTCCTCTATCCTGTTCTGGATGCCCGAAACGACCGTTTCCAAAGCCAGTACATTGAGTTGTCATTGTAGGGCTGACTTTATCCCACGCCATTCTTCCATATACAGAAATGTATGTTTTTCCTGAATCTTTTCGATGGCAATCAGCTCGAAGGTGCTCTGGCCAATCTAACCATGTACCACCTGGCTTTGAATGCTGAATTCTTTGGAGGTTAATGTCGGATAAACCTGGAGCCTTATGTAAAGGGTCTGAGCTATGCTGTTCTCCGGCTAAGAGTGTAGGCAATGAGGATATCACATCTCGTACTGTAATATAATTATCAGGAGTATGAGTTGCTTCTATGAGTTTTATATCTGAGGAACGGGCGGCAACGAGGACAAGACGCTTTCGTGACTGTGCCATTCCATAGTCAGGACAATAAACTACCTTATAATCAATGAAATAGTTATTATTTTTTAGAGTCTTAACAAAATCATGAAAGACACTCTTGGTTAACATACCAGGAACGTTTTCCATAGTTACGTAATCGGGCCTTACCTGTTCAATTAAGGCTCCAAAACTGCCAAGTAAACCAGAACGTTCATCTTCCTGATTGTTTCTGTTTCTGGAGTATGTGGAGAATGGTTGGCATGGGGCGCAACCAGCTAACAGAGTCACCTCTGCTCCCTCAAAGTGCGTAGCAAGTTCATCTGCAGTTAGATCAGTAACGCTCTGATTAATGAACCTAGCTTTATTGTTGTGTTCATAGGCATACCTGCAGGTTTCTACGATGTCGTATCCGGCAACAACATCTATTCCGGCTCTAACGAGTCCGTGTGTTAGGCCACCTGCACCACAGAACAAATCAACAGCACGAATTGTCAAGGTCAAAACTCCAAAACTCATCTTCAAACAGCGTGCGAGTATACCAGCCTTTTTCGCTCTCATCGAGGAGCTTGTGTCACAGGCGAAGTTTATCTTGCCGAAACCAAACACTCCCAATCTCTACTGATGGCTGTATATAATCACAGTGGTTTGATGGAGGGATTATGGCAGTAAGAAAACAGACATCCGGCAAGTGGCTTGCCGAAATCTACCCGGAAGGGCGGCCTAGCAAGGCCAATCCCAATGCACCGCGTGTGCGCAAGCAGTTTGCCACCAAGGGCGAGGCGCTGGCGTTCGAGCGCTTCGTGCTGGACCCGGACAAGGGCAAGCCCTGGCTGGAAGGGCAGGGGGAGCCAACCGACGGCCGGCGCCTCTCCGATCTGGTTGAACTCTGGTTTGGCCGCCATGGTCAGAGCCTGCGCGATGGTGAGGCCCGCAAATCCAAGCTGCTGACAGTCTGCCACTCCTTGGGAGATCCGCTGGCGGTCAACTTCTCTGCCCGTGACTTTGCCGCCTATCGTGAAGCCCGCCTATCTGGCGACATTACCGATCGGCGTGCCATCAACCAGGAGAAGCAGGGTGTCACTCCCAACACGGTGAACCGCGAACATGCCTACCTGCGGGCGGTATTCAACGAGCTGAAAAGGCTAGGGGAGTGGCAGGGTGAAAACCCCCTTGATGGCCTGCGGGCTTATAAGGTGGCCGAGGCTGAGCTGGCCTTTCTCTATCCCGATGAACTCAAGCGCCTGCTGACCGCCTGCGCCGAGAGCCCAAGCCCCGATCTACTGATGGTGGTGAAACTCTGCCTTGCCACTGGCGCCCGCTGGTCTGAGGTGGAAGAGCTGACCCAGTCCCAGGTATCTCCCAACCGCGTGACCTTCACCCGCACCAAGAGCAAGAAGAGCCGTAGCGTGCCCATCAGCCCCGCGCTCTATGCCCAGTTGCCGAGAAAACGTGGCCGCCTGTTCGGTGACTGCTATCGGGCCTTTGAGATGGTGGTCGAACGGGCAGGGCTGGAGCTGCCTGCCGGGCAGAATACCCACGTCCTGCGCCACACCTTCGCCAGCCACTTTATGATGAACGGCGGCAACATCCTGGTGCTGCAAAAGATCCTCGGCCACTCCACCATCGCCATGACCATGCGCTATGCACATTTCGCCCCCGATCATCTGGAAGATGCGGTACGATTGAACCCTCTTTCTGTTTGTGGTCTAAATTGAATCCGTAGAGGCAAATGGAGCTTGATGATGGATAGATTCCTGTCTGACATGGATTTGTGCGAGGCGCTCTCTGATCTCTTTGTCGATAACGAGGTCGACTATGGGTACATCGCCAGAGTGGCGAGAGTCTTTCCTGTCGCTCATGTGGAGAAGGCGCTGTTCGAATGGGTGGCACCGGTGTGCTACACGAATACACTCACTCCAGTTCCGGCCATCTGGACAGGGTTTCAACGTGACGTACTGTGGGCGGATATTCAGAACCTGATCGCAGAAGAGGAAAGGGCTGGTTTTGCCAGGAAGTTGTCCATCAAGCTCCGGCAAGTTTACCTGAGAAGGCTGTTTTCCCCTGAGTGGAGAAAGCTGTCTGCGTTGCTGGCCAGGAAGGGATGAAAGTGGCGACACAGTGGCGACAAAATTTTCAATGGGTGGTCGTTTTTGACCATCATTGGTTTACTAACCCTTTGATTTATATGTAAGTGGTTGTTTTCATTAGGGCGCATATCAGATTTAAAATCCCTCGCTTTTCGAGGCGTGCCGGTTCGATTCCGGCCTCGGGCACCATTAAAATCAAAGACTTATGAAGGCCACTAGCGATAGTGGCCTTTTTTGTTTGCTCTCAGTGTCCAGATTTGATCCACGCAGATGTTTTAATGTGGGCCGGGCGGCCAGCGCGGCCTGCTTGCCGGTGAAGCCCATCACCACAGAGATGAAACTGTCTTTGGTCATTTCGGATGCCCTTCGGTGAAAGAACACCGCTATGCTCAGCCGGTCGCGATAAGCAGAGCCAAATATGGCACCAGATTGAACAGCATCACCCCGATTTTATAGACGGCGACCCCCAGGTAGTGGATGGCATCGAAGCGCTCCTCGGAGAGGTGGAACCAACGACTGTGCAGTCGGTACATCCAGCTGTGGGCAAACACAAATGCGGCAAACCACCCCAGCAGGATGAGATAGTTGATGACTAGGCAGCCGAGCAGGAATGCCTTTAGCGTGTGCAGATCCATGACTATGTCCTGTAGTGACCGGAGAGAGGCGCCGGTGTCAGCCTCAGGCGTGCATGGCGCCAACACCAGCTTGAAATACACGGGTGACCATCACTTTGGTGATGGAGTGGTCACCATAGACATGCCGAACTGTGCTTTGGGCTCATCGGTAAAGTAACCACCGCCCATGCCCCCGCCGCCACTGCCCTTACCGCCGGCATTGCTTCCGTCATCCCCGCTCGGGGGAGGCGTCGCCCCGCCATTAGAGGCGCAGGCTGCCAGCAGGAGTTGTGCTGCTATCAGGCAAACTTTCCACATCTTCATGACAATCTCCTCAACTGCTGTGCTTGCCCAGTGATCGGGCTGAACGAGTCGGTCGAGACGAGCAAGCAGGTAATTAGTTTAGTTCACGCAGGTCCCCTTCATGCCGGACGGCGCCGCGGTTAAACAGGCCCGATGAGGGATAATGGCGGTATGTCGGTGGCGGAGGGATGGCAGCTAGAGCGCAAACCTCGGGCAAGGAAAAGCCATCGATATCACGAGTGCGCAAGCCGTTTGCCAGCCAGGACGAGGAGCTGGCGTTCGAGCGCGTTGGGCTGGACCCGGACAGGGGCAAGCCCTGGCCGGAGGGGCAGGTGGAACCGAACGACAGGCGGAGCCTCTTCGATCTGGTCGCATTCTGGTTTGGTCGCCATGGGCATGGCCAGAGCCTGTGCCATGGCGAGGCCCGCAAGGCCAAGCTGCCTACCTGCGAGCGGTGTGCAACGAGCTCAAGCGGCCAGGGGAGTGGCAGGGGGAAAACGCCCTCGATGCCCAGATTCTTTCCCCACGGATTTATGCCGGCTGTGTTCCCAGCTTCACGTCCAGTGCAGGCGGTTGGTGTCGCCCTGATGGGAGATCGTTCACCACTAGGAAAGCGGTCTGGTGCTGTGGCTTATCGTGCGGGTTCTGTAGTGGGCATGGCGCCTTGATCCAGCCGTCATCCACCAGCAGATGGCATCCATATCCCGTCGGCGGTCCATCTGAGGCTATCCATTCAATATCAGCGGCAGACACCGTTGGATAGAACAAAAAATACTCAGAAACCTGTTGCGGACTTGGCACGGTGGATCGGGTTTCAATCGCGGCGATGCATCTTGCCGTGCGCCGCGCCACTCGCCACAGGCTCAATCAGCCCAGCTCCCATCGAATCAATCCGATAGCGCACCACCGCAGTGGCTGGGCCAGGATTTCACGGGGGAAAGGGGAGTGCCAGGCCGGCGAGACCATCATCAGGCGGTGGTATCCGAACGAGATCATGACCCATGCATGGCCTCGTATTGGGCGCCGTCTCTTGCGCGCAGAGCGGCAGAAGCTGACGTACGCTTGACGCTTTATCACAAAAGGAACCGCCCGCTTGCACATCAACGAAGTCAGATCAGACAGGGATGACAATTGAACGAACACAAACCTCAAGGAATCCATCATGAGTGTGCTCAATGTAAAATATGTGCTTATCGGCACCATGGCGCTGTTTTTAGGCAGCTGTGATACCGAAACCATGGTCCCCGTGCCCGGTGAGGGCGGTGGAGGTAATGGAACAGACGCAACCCGGATCACCAGCCTGCAAGTCACCCCCTCAGAGAGCCGCCTCCCGGCAGGATTACAACAACAATTTATTGCCAAGATCACCCTGGATGATGGCTCGACAACAGATGCCACCCATGACGTGATCCTTCAGTGGAGCAGCAGTGACGCCAGCATAGTCACCGTCGATGCCACTGGTCGTGCGACCGCTGTCGGGGCCGGGATAGCCACCATCAACGCCACGGGTACCGAGAATGGCAGGGTATTTGAGGCCAGCGCCCGGCTGGAGGTGACGGATGCCGTCGTCACCGATCTGGCCCTGACCCCCACGGCTGCCGCCAGCATGCCGCCCTCGGATTCACAGCCGATTGTCATCACCGTCTTTACCGCCAATGGGACGCTCTCAGATGGCAGCCTCCTGGATCTGACCAACAACCCGGCCCTGAACTGGAGCAGCAGTGATGAGGCGGTGGCCACCGTCAGCAACGCCGCCGGCAGCAAAGGGGTGGCGACCGCCGTGGGGGCGGGCATCACCACCATTACCGCGAGCGGGATGCTCAATGGGCAGAACTTCAATGCCAGCGCAGACTTGGCCGTGACCCCGTGACTGACGTTGTGGTAACGGGTAATACCCTACCAGTGTGACCATGACGGCAGAGCGCCCGCTCTGCCATTCGTCCCCCCTAAACCCCCTTCGTTTTACTTCCCGTTGCAGATCCCAGCAGGGTCAGATAGTGCGCCTCCAGAATGCCGCCATTGATCTTGTCGCGCCGCCTATTTGCAGGTGAAGGGTGCCGCCTTCCCAACCCAGACAGTGCCCGGGCGGCGCAGAGTGCTGCAGGCTTTCCCTGTGATGCGGATGGCACCGTTTTATGCGGCACCATCGGCCAGGCGGTGGGGCTCAGGCAGATGGAAGAAGGCCCCAGATCCTGGGGCCTTCTTTGGCTGTACCTCGCTAGCGAATGCTAATCCTCGAAGAGGAATTCCAGCAGCAGCCTCCTTCTGGGTGAGCCGCACCATGCCTCCAGCACACACAAGACCTCGTTGTGATCGGCGCCGAAGAGGGTGGTGTCTGCTACCAGCTCCTCGATCACGCCGTCTTGCTCGCACTCCTCGCGCGACTTGCCGCTATCGGTGATGAGTTTTCGCAGACGCGCTCTCGCCTGTTCGGTCATAGGCACCTCCCGACCTGGTCTGCAGCGTGGGTTTATTCAATGATAGGCAAGGGCGGGCTTGCCAGCGTCAGGCCGATCCCCTCACCCGATAAGCTAACCGGGCGATGCGCCGGCCATGGCTCACGATCCTCCTGCTCAAAGGGTTCGCATCGGGCATCGGGCTGGGCTAGAGTCGGCCTTCTGGATTTATCGTCAGGCGAAACGAGGGGGAAGCTCACTCATGCTGAGAGTCATAGCGCAGGACTTCATCAAGCTGGATCGTATCGAGGAGGTCATGCCGTTGTATCGGGAGCTGGTGGAGAAGACCAGGGCGGAGCCGCTGTGCATCTCCTATGAGCTGTGCATCGATCAGAAGGATCCAGGGCACTTCGTGTTCCTGGAGGAGTGGCCCGATCGGGCGGCCCTGGATGCCCACTGCGCCACCGAGCATTTCAGGCGGCTGGTGCCCCTGATCGATCGGCATCAACGGCTGCCCGGCACCTATCTGCTGATGGATGCGTTCATATGATCCCCTGGCCAGGCGCTCAGGCTGGCGCGGCGGCCATAAAAAATCCGAAACACCAGGTTTCGGATCTTGGCTCTGGGGGGCACAGGGATGGCGCCAGGGGGAGTGGGCGGCTCAGCTGCGCACCTTGTTGTAGATAAACAGCACCATCAAGGCGCCCACGGTCGCGATGAGAATGCTCGGCAGGTTGAAGCCGTTGACGGTGCCCATGCCGAGCAGGGTGCTGACATAGCCGCCCACCATGGCGCCGATCACCCCCAGGATCACCGTCATGATAAAACCGCCCCCATCCTTGCCCGGCATGATCCACTTGGCCAGGATGCCGACGATCAATCCCAATACGATCCAGGTCATAAAGCCCATAACGTCGTCCTCATTGTGTGCAGAAAACCAGAGTATACGCAGGGATCTGCATTGCATCCCACCCCGGACGGGTATGGCTCATCAATGGCCATATGAGAACCATTGGCCCCTGACTAACTGAGGGCGCGGGTCTCGAGCCGCTGGCCCGCGGGGGAGCAGACCAGGATAGAGCCTTGCTCGAACCAGTCCCCCAGCACGATGCGGCGGGCAGGCGCCCCATCGAGGCTGAAGTCGTGGATGGCGGGTCTGTGGGTATGGCCGTGGATCATGGTGCGGCACTCATGCTGTCTCATCAGCTCATCGACCGCCTCCGGGGTGACGTCCATGATGCTCCGATGCTTGTTGGGGTTCTCTGTCCCGCTTTGGCCGCGGATCTTGTGGGCGATGGCCTGACGGCGGCTAAGGGGCAGGCGCAGGAACAGCCAGCGCAGCCATCTGAGGTTTACGATGCGGCGATACTTCTGGTAGTCGACATCATGGGTGCAGAGCATATCGCCGTGGCTCAGCAGCACCCGCTCGCCGTAGAGTTCGATGACGCAGGGATCGCCGAGCAGGGTCATGCCCGCGCGCCTGGCAAACTGCTTGCCCAGCATGAAGTCGCGGTTGCCGTGGATGAAATAGATGGGCACCCCTTGCTGGCTCAGGGTCAGGAAGGCGGCAGCCACCTCCTGATGGAGCGCCGTGAGATCATCGTCGCCAATCCAGAATTCGAACAGATCCCCCAGCACATAGAGGGCATCGGCGCCGGGGGCGTCGTGCGCCAGAAAGCGGACCAGCGCGGCCGTCATGTCGGGGCGGGCGGCACAGAGGTGAATGTCGCTGATAAAAAGGGTGGTCGTCATGGTGCGCTAAGGATCCCGAAAGAGGCTGGGTGGGTCATGGGGTAGGTCGCCAGTTTAACCGAGCAGGGTCCGTCCCCTCCAGCGTCAACAACGCCAGATAGGGATCGCCCGTCAGGCCGAGCAGCTGGCAGATGGCGGCTTCGCCTTTCAGGCCCTGCGCGAGGCGAAGGCGCAGCACAGCCCGATGGAAGTCATGGCCGAAGTGCTCGAGCAGGGCTGCCATCAGGCTGAGATGGCGCCAGCCGTGCAGGGTCTCGAGCCGCTCCTGGGTGACGTAGAGCTCGACGGGCCAGGGGTGACCATCGGCGCCAGCCAGGGTTTGCTCCAGCAACCAGACGCCATTGGCCAAGGCGCGGCGCTGCCAGCCCCGTTCGGCAAGCAGGGCGGCCAGTGCGGCGGGATCCCTATGCCGGCAGAGGATATCGAGATCGCTGCCGGGCCTGTCGAGCCCAATGGTCAGGGTGCTCACCAGCGCCAGGTCCTGGCACAGCTGCCCCAGCTCATCCCACAGCCCCGCGGTCAACAGGGCATGAGCCGAGCGCTGGCGTGCGTTGCCAAGGGCCAGGTAGTCGAGGCGGCGCCAGTCGGGGCGTGCGGCGCGCGCAGATGGAAAAACTGCGGCCGGGGCCGCAGTCGTTTCATCTGGCAGAAGTCGACAATCAGTCGGCAAGGGTCACCTTGGTGATCACCACGTCTTCTACCGGCACGTCCTGATGGACACGGCCACGGTTGCCGGTCTTGACGCTCTTGATCTTGTTGACCACGTCCATGCCGGCACTCACTTCACCGAACACGCAGTAGCCGAAGCCCTGGCTGGTGGCGGACTTGAAGTCGAGGAAGTCGTTGTTGTTCACGTTGATGAAGAACTGGGCGCTGGCAGAGTGCGGCTCCATGGTGCGGGCCATGGCGACGGTGCCAATCTTGTTGGACAGACCGTTGGCCGCTTCGTTCTTGATGGAGGCGCGGGTGTCTTTCTCTTCGAAGCCCGGGGCATAGCCGCCGCCCTGGATCATGAAGCCGTCGATGACGCGGTGGAAGATGGTGTTGTCGTAGTGACCGTCACGGCAGTATTGCAGGAAGTTGGCCACGGTTTCCGGGGCCTTGTCGGCGTGCAGGGTGAGGGTGATGTCGCCGTGGTTGGTGTGCAGAGTAACCATGATATGTCCTTTCAAATGTTGCGCGGGCACGAAGGCGGCTCGCGGCTGTTGCATGGGCTATGGCCTAAAGTGGTGGCAATTCTAGCCCATCGGGGGCCTGCGGCATAGATGGCACGCAGGATCCGGCGCGTTTTCTGCCTCGTTTTCTCCACCGGATGCGGGTAGAATGGCAGGCCATTTTACTCACAGGCAGTGGTCATAAGATGCTGAAGATATACAACACACTCACTCGTCAAAAAGAAGAATTCCAACCTATCCACCCGGGCAAGGTGGGCATGTATGTGTGTGGTGTCACTATCTATGATCACTGTCATATCGGTCACGGTCGCACCTTCGTCGCCTTCGACGTGGTGGCCCGCTACCTGCGTTACAGCGGCTACCAGCTCAACTACGTGCGCAACGTCACCGACGTGGATGACAAGATCATCAAGCGCGCCGCCGAGACCCAGGTGACCTGCGACGATCTGACCGAGCGCCTGATCGGTGACATGCACCAGGATTTTGATGCCCTCGGCATGGTGCGTCCGGACGTCGAGCCGCGCGCCACCCAGCACATCCATGAGATCATCGCGCTGGTCGAGACCCTGATCGCCAAGGATCACGCCTACGTGGCCGACAACGGCGATGTCATGTTCATCGTCGAGTCGTTCGCCGACTACGGCAAGCTGTCCGGTCAGGATCTGGAGCAACTGCAGGCCGGTGCCCGGGTCGATGTGGTGGATGCCAAGCGCAACCCGCTCGACTTCGTGCTGTGGAAGATGTCCAAGCCCGGCGAGCCGACCTGGGACAGCCCCTGGGGCCCGGGTCGTCCCGGCTGGCACATCGAGTGCTCCGCCATGAACTCCAAGCACCTTGGCAACCACTTCGACATCCACGGCGGCGGCTCGGATCTGCAGTTCCCGCACCACGAGAACGAGATCGCCCAGTCCTGCTGCGCCCACGGTGGCGACTACGTCAACACCTGGATGCACAGCGGCATGGTGATGGTGGATAAAGAGAAGATGTCCAAGTCCCTCGGCAACTTCTTCACCATCCGCGACGTGCTGGCCCACTACGACGCCGAGAGCGTGCGTTATTTCCTGATGTCCGGCCACTATCGCAGCCAGCTCAACTACTCGGAAGACAACCTCAAGCAGGCCCGCGCCGCGCTGGAGCGGATGTACACCGCCCTGCGTGACCTGCCTGCCGCCGAGGCCGCCGGTGGTGACGAGCAGGTGGCTCGCTTCAAGGAGGCGATGGACGACGACTTCAACACCCCGGAAGCCTACTCCGCCCTGTTCGATCTGGTGCGCGAGATCAACCGCCAGAAGGCTGAAGACCTGACCGTGGCCGCCGGCCTCGGTGCCCGCCTGCGTGAGCTCGGCGCCGTGCTCGGCATACTGCAGCAGGATCCGGACGCCTTCCTCAAGGGCAATGACGCCGATGAGGAAGTGGCCGAGATCGAGCAGCTTATAGCCCAGCGCAACCAGGCCCGCGCCGACAAGAACTGGGCCGCCGCCGACGCCGCCCGCAACCGTCTCACCGAGATGGGCATAGTGCTGGAAGACAGCGCCGGCAAGACCAGCTGGCGCCGTGCGTAAGGCCAGTTGCTCTGTTGGCTGAAAGGTCAGCCCAATAAAAAAACCGCAGCCCTTGGGCTGCGGTTTTTTTTGGTGGGCGTGAAGTAATGACACTAGTTCAGTATGAATTTATTATTGTTGATTCTCTATTTGAGAAAGCTTTTTATGTTGTGCCTCAAGGGCCTTGTCAACAACAGAGTATAAATTAACCATCATTGCCAGCGAGGATAAGTCATTCTCTGCGAGTACCTTGGAACACATGAACTTTGCATAATTTTCTTTCTTATTATCATCAACTTCGAATGGTTCGACTATACCTGCTGCATCTACGCTCCAAGATTTAAACCAGTTAGAATTCTCTTGGTTGCACTCTTTAATCCATTCATCTGGAAATATTCCCTCCATGGGGTAACCCATCCTAACTGACACGAAGTCTATGTTCGGTTGAAACTCTCCGCGCCCACTGAAAAACCCTTGTAATTCCTTGCGTGCACGAACACCAGCATCATCACCGTCAAATACTGTCACCGCCGCGACTTCTTTTCTAACATGATCATAAACGGCGCGTAAGAAGCCAACCAAACCACTTACCCCATCTTTTTCAATAAGAACAGCGTTAGAAAGATAGGGTAATTTTATACCTGATAATAAGATAATATGGTTTAAGGTTTCACGTATTACATATGCATCCCATTTACCCTCTAGCAATACATTATTATCACCTAAGCTATAGTAATCACTGAACCTAAGGCCAAGAGTTTTTTTGAGTGCATTGCAAGCCTCGTCGTATTTTACATGCCGTTTTATGCTCGTTGCTGAATCTTTTAGTATGAAACTATGGATGCCTGCTGGCTCGCGTGGTAAAAATTGCATTGAGTGTGTACTTATTACTGCCATGCTGTGATTTGCGATCATTGTAAGCATGTGTTTGCAATTTTTAGCTAATTCTGGATGCATATAGCTCTCTGGTTCTTCTATTAGCCAGAATGGTATTTTACCTTCATCTCTTATTCTCTCATCCACCCAGTGGAGACTAGCATAAAATATTGCTGCTTGAAGGCCTCTCCCTTTCTGTGTGTAATTTGTCTTAACTGTATCTGTAACAGAAAGGCTGAATTCACCTACGATATTTCTTAGGTCATCTCCAGGAACTTCAAGCTGTACCGTTGATTCAGATATGCCTGATTTTTTCAATGTTTCACTTATCGAACTTCCAATGTTTCTTAGTTCATCCTTTAGGTTCTCTATTGCTAAAGATAGTATGCTTGATGCTTTTTCACTAACTCTTGGAGCTAGAAGTTGACTGTACAAGTCAACAATGCTCTTTTCACTTGGTATATATATCACATTATGCTTCTCGACTAACTCCGTGACTAGAGACCTTAGAACTCTAGAATAGTCATTCTTTCGATCATTTGGTCTTTTTATATTAGCAAAGAAGCTATAGACTGGAGTGTTCGTTGCTGTGAAATACAAATACAGTGTTACTGTATTACCATCTCGCTGTGTTCCATGCAGTTCATGTAAGCGATCAAATTTTTCCCAAAACCAGATTTCCTCTGGTTGGATCTCGAAAGTTCCAATAACAGATGTCTGCTTTGTTGGTCGATCTACCGGAAGGTCTCTTTCCCTGTCATATGAAAATTTGTTATCGTATCCGCTAAATAAAAGTGCAATTGCACGTAAAGTATTTGTTTTCCCTGAGTTATTTGGTCCAATTAAAGTGGTGGATGTGTCAAAAACGATATGTTGCTCATCCTTTATACTTCGATAGTTAGATATGCGCGCATCGAGCAATTTCATTAATATGTTCTCTATTTTGATTTTTAGTTTATTTAGTGGATTGGGTAATATAGAGCCAAGAGAATCTAAGCTTCCTTTTATTTAAAGAGGAAGCCTTGGGCCGTAGGTTAGATTATCGGAGCGTAATCGGACGTTCTAGAAATAAGGCTTTAGCACGGCTAAATAACTCACTATCAGACCTTCAATATAAGGTCATTCCCCGAGTACATAGGTAGCTGTTAGTTGTTAGCTGGCCTCGGGGCTGCGGGCTGGGTGTTGCCCCCTCTTGTTCGCTGAGGTGAGCCCGTTTGTTCAGGCCGCGAGGCAGGACGCCGAGCGAGCGCCGCTGGGCCATGGATGGCCCATCGGCGCGTGCCGTGGGACAAACGGGTGAACCGAGGGAACCCGACGCAGGAGGGCGAACAAGTGGGGGAAAAGACCTTTGGTGACTTTGGGTCTTTCCAAAGTCACTCGCCCAAGCCCGAAGGGCGGGCGAAACCCCGTCGAGGGCAGCGCCCTCGTGTCCTGCATGGCGGAGCCATGCCGATACCGTGTCGCCGGATAAAGACGTTACTCGACCCCTCACCCTAACCCTCTCCCGCAAGGGGAGAGGGGACTGTTACCGCGGACGATTACGCTTCGCTAATCGACCCTACATGTAGATGGGCACCCTGGGTGGCAACGGGCAACGGTCGAGGACGGCGTCCTCGCCTCTTGCCGCAGGCGCGGGATACCGGGCTGTGGTATCCGCCAGAATTGCTACCGCCCCTGGCTTGCCGCTACCACAGTGCGTTGCTGACCATCAGCGGGGGAGAAGGGGGCCAACAGGCACACAGCCCATCTTACGGAGCCATCTCGGTCTTCTCCACGCAATTGATGAGTCAATCGCCAGAATCGGTTGGTTTCTTGCGCTGCTTCAAAGTTCGGTGGCAAACCGGGCGCTGGGCCGGCGGCGAGGGGAGGCGATTCCCCCAAACTGACCGCCGGTGTATCGGTCCGCCACAGGACGACGGCAGGGGGAAGAGGGGCTGCCGACGTTATCTGTCCGGTGCGATTAAGAGTCGCAAGATGGTGCGCGGGCAGCGCGGATCGGGGCGGGCCGCTCGGGGAGGCCTCCTCTCCCGTGGGGGCAAACCCTGAGGGGGCCGGCATTTTGCCGGACCGAACTCCTGCCTGCGTCGACGGGGCTTGATAGTCCACCACCGGGTTGGCTATGGTGTCCGGGGTTGACATGCAAGCTGGGAGATGTGCGTGGACAAGATATTGCAGGCCCTGTCGGAGCGGGTCACAGAGGCGCGGGATCTGGAGAGCCTGACCCGGCCGCTGCTGGAGATGCTGGAGGCGGTGACCGGGCTGGAGTCGACCTATCTCACCGAGATCGATCTGGTGCAGGGCAAGCAGAGCATTCGCTATGCCAACAATGCCAACAATGCCAACGACGTGGCCGGGTTGCAGATCCCGGAGGGGATCACGGTGGACTGGAGCGATACCCTGTGCCGGCGGGCGATCGATGAGGGGCGCATCTATACCGACAACGTCGCCGAGTGCTGGGGGGATTCCCAGGCGGCCAGTGCGCTCGGCATCCACACCTATCTGAGCAGCCCGGTGCGCACCTCCTCGGGCTCACTCTACGGCACCCTGTGCGCCGCCAGCGCCGAGCACAAACCCTTGGTGGCCGGCTCCGAGCAGCTCATCGCCTTCTTCGCCCGGCTGATCGCCGAGCATGTGGAGCGGGAGCAGTTGCTGCAGCAGTTGCAGCGGGCCAACCAGGAGCTGTCGCGCCAGGCGCTCAGCGACCCCCTGACCGGCCTGCCGAACCGGCGGGCGCTGATGCACGAGCTCAATCGGCTGTTCTCCCTGTCGGAGCGGGCCGGCCACCCCGTGCTCATCGCCTTCATCGATCTCGATGGCTTCAAGGTCATCAACGACACCCACGGCCACGAGGCGGGGGATCTGCTGCTGGTCACCCTGGCGCGGCAACTGTCGGCGGCCCTGCGCGGCGGCGATCTGCTGGCGCGGGTCGGGGGCGACGAGTTCGTCGCCGTCGGCATGGGGCCTCATCGGGGCGATGAGTCGATAGAGGTGGCGGTGCAGCGTTTCCAGCGCCGGCTGTTCGAGCAGAGCGTGCTCCAGCTGCCGCTCCCGTCCCGGGTGCTGCATTATCCCGGCGCCAGCGTGGGGGTGGTGGCCATAGATCCGGCCCACACCAGCATCGACGATGCTCTGCGTCAGGCCGATGCGCGCATGTATGCGGTCAAGCGCCAGCGCCGCACGCTGGGGTGAGGGTCGCCTTGCGCCTGGGGCCTGGCCGTTGGGATCTCGGGCGCCGCTGGTTTGATTTCGCGCATTGTTGCCCCCGGGCCCGCGATGCTAGGATGCTTCTCCCCCCACACAGGCATCCTCTACCATGGCAAACCGCGTTATCAGCCGTTACCGCGCCCTGACGGCGAAAGTGGCCGATCTCTTTGCGGAACTCTCGGAGTTTCAGCAGCGCATCTGGGTGGTCAGCATCATGCACGACGCCTACACAGATACCTTTATCGTCAATGAAGGCAGCTTCGAGGAGCCCATGCAGTGGATGGTCCGCAAGGGCTACGACGGGGCCATGCTGCAACGGGTGAACAAGATGCAGCGCTCCCAGGCGATCCAGCTCGAGTTCGGCGGCATCAGCCATCGCCTGATGCGGGTCAAGTAGTCCCTCCCCCTCTCGATGGTGCCCCGGCCGCCTGACGGTCTTTTCTCCCATCCCCCGATAAAAAAGAGGCCCGCGTGGGCCTCTTTTTGTTGCAAGTTCGGGCTAGCGCACCGGAAGGTATTTGGCCTGCAACTGCTGGAAGTCGCTGCTGGCCAGCACCTGGGCCAGGCCGCGCTGAAACTCCCTGACCAGCGCATCGTCGATGGGATGGCTGAAGGCGAAGCAGAACTGCTCCGAGCTCAACACCCAGCGCACCTCGAAGTCGGCGGGATCCAGCTGCTGGGCGGCGATCAGCTCCAGCAAGGTGGTCTTGTTGCTGGAGATGAGATCGACCCGACCCGAGGTGAGCATCTTGAGCGCCTGGGGGAGGCGGTTGGCTGTCATGATCTTCTGCTCGTCGAAGCCGCTGTTGAGCAGCAGCTGCTCCCCGACGTCGGTGCGCACGGCGCCGATATGGTACTGCTGGGCCTCCGCCAGCGCCCCGAGCCGGATATCGCGGTTGGCCAGCCCCATCAGCACTATCTCCGCATAGCCGATGGGGCAGGCCCATTTGAACAGGGGATCCCGCGCCTCGGTGCGGGCGGTGGAGAAGAGCACCACGTTGGGTTTCTGGGTCAGCAGGTAGTAGCCCCGCGCCCAGGGCAGGATGCCGATCGGCTGCGCCGGGGTGTCGGTCTGTTGCCACACCCGTTGCAGCAGCTCGACGGCGAGGCCGGTGGGCTCACCGGATGGGCCTGTGAAGTTGTAGGGTTTGTACTCCTCGGTGAGGTAGTGCAGCTTGCCGAGCGCGGGGCTGGCCTGGGCCGTCCAGCCCAGCACGCCACCTAAGCCAACAGAGAGGGCGACCGAGAGGGCGGCAGAAAGTGTGGCGGCGCGTGCGGCAACTGACATCCATGTTCTCATCCCGGCCCTCCTGCTACGTGTGGTTCGCTTCAAGTGTCGCCGAGTCGCGGGGTTTCGCCAGCCGCAGCCGGGGCAGCCGGCCTTCTGACGCTAGGGGCATTAGCCGGCTTATCCCGGCCGGGAGCCTAGGCGGGGCACCTTCTCCCGCCTCGTTAGAACCACCCGCCGCTTACCAGGCCGAGCGGGTGCGGCCTATGGGGTTGAATGCCTCGTCACGTAATCCCACCAGCAGCGTCTTGCCATCGGCCTGCAGCCGGAACTCGCCGTAGCGGGCCGCCTCGTACTGGGCGCCGCTGCCCTCCTCGAAGAAGAAGGCATCCGGCCCTATCCACCACTGGTTGTGCTGCCGGCGGACCTGCAACAGGCGCTGATCCCGGGTGGGGGCCTCGGGGTTGCCATCGGCCACCCAGTGCGCCACCTGATGCTCATCGAGCCGGATTACCAGGGTGTCGGTCGCCGGGGCAGCGTCTGGCGTCAGGCTCCCCAGCTGGCGAGCGAGCTCGTAGTTGAGGCGCATGTAGTCCCCCTGCATCAGGGAGCGGGGATCGACCGGCGCCAGCCGGAGCAGCACCACCTCGCCGCTGCGCATGGCGTGCTCGTAGCGCCAGACGGTGAAGTTGATGCCCGCCAGGATGGCGAGGCCGGTCAGCAGGAGGGCGAGTCGTCTCATGATGGGATCTCCTTGCCGAGGATTTTCAACAACTGGCGGGCGCCGAGCAGCAGGGCGCCCGAGCCCAGCAGCAGCCAGGATTTGGTCATCAGGGTCAGCCCCAGATCGTAGTAATAGAGGGAGCCAAAGCCGAGCAGCAGCAGGCCCGCCAGCGTCATCAGCCCCAGGCTGCCGGCGTAGAAGCCGAGCACCAGCACCAGGGCACCGGCCCCCATGCCGGGAATGAGGGCGCTGATCAGCACCAGCGGCAGGCCATACAGCAGCGGCAGCTTCAGCCGGACCATGACTCCGAGCAGCAGGGCGGCGCAGAGCAGGGGGTTGATCCAGAGTGGCAGGCGGGAGTGGCCCAGCTCGTCGAGCATGCTGGCGCCCCCGTCCCACAGCGGATGATGCAGCCGGCCCAGCACCAGCAGGGAGAGCGCCAGCCCCAGGGTGAGGGACTCATAGAGCTGGTGACGGCTGGGTTGGCGTTCGGCCAGCAGCCAGCAGGCGGTGAGCACCGCCATCACCAGCGGCAGGGCCAGCAGTTGCAGACCGAGGCAGGCCAGCCCCAGCGTGAGCAGGATGGCGGCGGCGAAGCTGTGAAACAGCCGGATCAACCAGTGCTCGAACAGGGCGGCGATCCCTAAGGAGAGGGCGCAGAGGCCGAGCCAGAGGATGGCCGAGTGCAGATCGACCCGGTCGATGAGGCCATAGAGCAGCCAGGCATCGGCGGCCAGCGCCAGCGCCAGCACGAACTGATCCCAGAGATCGCCGCGGCTGGCCTTGCGATTGAGCCCGAGGGCGGCGGCCATCAGGATGGCGCCCATCGCCAGGGCATGGTCGGCCTCCCGGATGACACCCTCGAAGGCCATAAACAGGAAGAACAGCAGGAAGAGCGCGGCCAGCCAGCCGACTATGCCGAGCAGGAAGCGGCTCGACCAGTGGGGCTGCTCATCGAGGGGCGCCTCACCCTCGACCAGACTGGCGGCCAGCAGCCGCTGCCAGGGAGTCAGCTCAGACATGGGACCTCCGTTGTTGTTGCAACCAGCGGCTGGCCATGACCATGAAAGTCCGATGGCGATGGGATAGCCAGCAGGGGCGACCAGAGGATCGGCTCAGACATGGGACCTCCGTTGTTGTTGCAGCCAGCGGCTGGCCATGACAGAGAGGCCGATGGCGATCAGGCTCAGCAGCAGGAAGCCGTTCACATCGGGCTCCATCCACTTGCCAAGGGCCGCCAGGATGACGGCGATGAGGCTCAGGCAACCCATGGCGAGCCCGGCGATGAAACGGCCGTGCCAGCGCGCATAGGCCGCGACCAGCCAGCCGAGCCAGAGCGGCCAGACCCAGGGGGAGGCGGCCTCGAACAGGGACAGCAGCGCCAGCAGGGTGACGCCGAGCCCGGCGGCCAGACCCGGCAGCCAGGAGGGCATCAGCCTGAAGCGGGCGGGCACCAGCAGGAGTGCGCCCCAGAGGGCGGCGTTGAACAGGGTGAGGCTCCAGCCGAGCGCCTCCTCATCGAAGGCGAAGAAGAAGTCGAACAGGCCGAGCCGCCAGTAGAGCACCAGCGCCAGCTGGCCGAGCAGCCAGCAGAGGGTCCAGAGCAGGGGGCTCCGGCCGAGGGCGGCCAGCGGCATCAGCAGCAGGGTCCAGGTGGCAAACAGCTGCCAGGGATCGGCGCCGGTCTGGTAGGTCTGGCCCACCAGGGCCAGCAGGGCGCCGATGTTGAGCGCCACGGCCAGCAGCAGGGCCTGGCGCGGGGTGTCCGCCAGCGGCTTGCGCCACAGCAGCACCAGCATGGCGAGCAGGGGTAGCTCCAGCAGGGCGAGGCGGGACAGGCGGCCCAGCTCCTGCCAGTTGAAGGCGACGAAGAACACCAGCCCGGCGCCGAGGCAGAGGCTGCCGAGCCAGAGCAGCAGGCGATCGAACAGCCACTGCCAGCGCGCGCTGGCGGGGGGCAGCTCCAGCAGGGCCAGGGCCGCCGGCAGGTTGGCCGGGGCGAGGCGGCCGCGTCTGACCCAGTCGAGTAGCGTCTGTCTTGAGGTGGGGTGCATGGCAAGGCTCCTGAAAGCCGGTCGAAACCGGGGTTTGACGCATTATGGCACGGCGCCGCGGCCCGGGGCAGGCCCCGCCTGGGCGGGTGCGACAAGGGCCTGCCGTCACGGGGGCACAAAAAAGCCCCGACCTGAGGAGGGGGCTCGATGATGCCAGGGGGCTGGCCATGTCTTGGCGGCGTGCAGGCGTTCTGGGTCAGTGCTCACGCCGATCCCGGCGCCTTGGGCCGACGCCGGTCAGACGAACAGCAGGGTGCTGATCCCCAGCCCCACGAAGAGGATGGCGCAGGCGATGCGGATCCCCTTGAGCGGCAGCTTGTCGGCGCCGAGCTTGCCGAGCAGCACCACGGGCACGTTCGCCAGCATCATGCCGAGGGTGGTGCCGGCGATGACCTGGGTCAGGGAGTCGTACTTGGCCGCCAGCAGTACTGTAGCTATCTGGGTCTTGTCGCCGATCTCGGCGATGAAGAACAGCACGAAGGTGGCCATGAAGGGGCCGTACTTGTCGAGGGAACTCTCCTCGTCGTCCATCTTGTCCGGCACCAGGATCCAGACCGCCATGGCGATGAAGGCTGCCGCTACCAGGTAGGTCATGATCTTGGGATCGAGCCAGTTGCTGATGAACCCGCCTATCCAGGCCGCGCCCGCATGGTTGAGCAGGGTAGCCACCAGCATGCCGGCGATGATGGGCCAGGGTTTGCGAAAACGACAGATGAGCAGTAACGCCAGCAGCTGGGTCTTGTCGCCGATTTCGGCGATGGCCACGCTGAGGGTTGAGGTTAACAAGGCTTCCATAAAAATAACCGGGGGACGGAATTGTTATAAACCAGAGACAAGCCTGCGCCATCCGTCCCCGGTATTGGCACTGGCCCGTCAAAGGTCTTGTCAAATCCGGCATTGCCCGGATCATCCTGACCATGGTGAGTTGGCACCAAGTATGTTGATCAGGATCGCGCGCGGCATTTGGGGCGCCGCGGCGAGACTACTCCCCCTCGATGGGAGCGGGCATTCTAGGGAAAAAGCGCAGGGGAAACAAGGAGGAATTAACCACCCACCAGCTTGACGCCGAAGCCGGCCTTCTCCAGCTCGGCCTTGATAAGCTCCCGCTTGTCACCCTGGATCTCGATGATGCCATCCTTCAGCCCGCCGCCGGTGCCGCACTTCTTCTTGAGCAGGGTGGCGATGGTTTTTTGCTGGTCGGCGGGCACCCCATGGATGGTGATGACGCCGGCGCCCTTGCGTCCCTTGGTCTCGCGTCTGATGCGCACGGTGCCGTCGATGGGGAAGGGGGAGGCGCTCTGGACCGAGGCTTGTTCCTTGATCATGCCGCCGTCCGTGCTGTAGACCAGGCGGCTGTTGTTGTCTGGAGTCATGGCATTTCTTGTCTGGGTTAGCTGAGCAAAGTTTGATTTTACGCAAATTGTGGTTGAAGACCCAGCTTATAATGCCGTATCAAAAGAGAATCATTGTTATTTAACTTCAGGGGTCAGTCATGGTACTCACGCAGTTGTCGCCGGGGCAGAGTGCTCGCATCAAGAACATGAACCATCTTGGCCGCGCCTTGCGCCGCAAGCTGATGGTGATGGGCCTGCTGCCCCAGACGGAAGTCATCTACCTGCGGGCGGCGCCGCTGGGTGACCCGCTCCAGATCCAGTGCCAGGGCATCTGTCTCTCCATGCAGAAGAGCCTTGCGCAGCAGATCGAGGTCGAACCGGTATGAGCCACTTGCAACAGAAGAAGAGCCTGATTCAACTCATCGAGGTCGAACCGGTATGAGCTACTCCCTGGTAACCGTCGGTAATCCCAACAGCGGCAAGACCTCCCTGTTCAACGCCCTGACCGGCTCCCGCCAGCAGGTGGGTAACTGGAGCGGGGTCACGGTCGACAAGAAGATGGGCGAGTTCTCCGCCGCCGGTCATGACTATCAGCTGATGGACCTGCCCGGCATCTATGCGCTGGCCAACCAGGAGGCGAGCCTGGACGAGCAGATCGCCAGCCGCTTCGTGCAGGGCCAGCAACCGGATCTGCTGCTCAACGTCATCGATGCCGCCAACCTGGAGCGCTCCCTCTACCTCACCCTGCAGCTGCGCGAGCTGGGCCTGCCCATGGTGGTGGTGCTCAACAAGATGGATCTGCTGCAAAAGCGCCGGGTCACCATAGACGAGACGCTGCTCAGCCAGGCGCTCGGCTGCCCCGTGGTGTCGCTGTCGGCCCACAACCGCCAGCAGGTGGCGGCCTTCAAGGCGCAGATCCACCAGTTCATCGGTCAGGCGCAACCCGCCCTGGTGCTCGATTATGGCCAGCCGCTGGAGCATGACATCGCCGAGCTGGAGAGCCTGCTCGCCCCCCATCACCTCGCCTCGCGCGGTCGCGCCCTGCGCCTGCTGGAGGAAGATGACATCATGCAGGAGACCCTGCTGCCGGGTCAGCAGGCCGCGGCCAGCAACCTGGTCAAGCGGGCCCATCATACCCAGGACATCGACCTGCAGCTGGCGGATCTGCGCTACGGCCACATCCATCACTGGAGCCAGCAGGCCTGCCAGCAGAAGGGCAGGCTCACCATCGCCCAGAGCGAGTGGCTGGATCGGGTGCTGCTCAACCGCTGGGTCGGCATCCCCTTCTTCCTGCTGGTGATGTACCTGATGTTCATGTTCGCCATCAAGGTGGGCAGCGCCTTCATCGACTTCTTCGACATCATGGGGGGCGCCCTGTTCGTGGACGGGGTGCACCACCTGCTGGGGCTGATCGCGGCCCCCGACTGGCTGGGGGCCGTGCTGGCGGACGGCATAGGCGCCGGCCTGCAGACGGTGGCCACCTTCATCCCGGTGGTGGGCTGCCTGTTCCTGTTCCTGGCGGTGCTGGAGAGCTCCGGCTACCTGGCCCGCGCCGCCTTCGTGGTGGATGCCCTGATGCGTCGCCTCGGCCTGCCCGGCAAGGCCTTCGTGCCCATGCTGATGGGCTTTGGCTGCACCGTGCCGGCGGTGATGGCCACCCGCACCCTCAACTCGGAGCGGGAGCGGCTGATGACCACGACCATGGCGCCGTTCATGTCCTGTGGCGCCCGTCTGCCGGTCTATGCCCTGTTCGCGGTGGCCTTCTTCCCGGCATCCGGCCAGAACCTGGTGTTCGGTCTCTACCTCATCGGCATCCTGGTGGCGGTGCTCACCGGCTTGCTGCTGCGCAGCACCCTGCTGCCGGGCAAGAGCGACTCCCTGGTGATGGAGATGCCGGATTACGAGTGGCCCCGTCCGGTGGACGTGGGGATCCGCACCTGGCAGAAGCTCAAGGCGTTCATCTTCGGGGCGGGCAAGACCATAGTGCTGATGGTGGCCGTGCTGAGCGTGCTCAATTCTCTGGGGACAGACGGCAGCTTCGGCAACCAGGATCAGGAGCGCTCAGTGCTGAGCAAGCTCAGCCAGGCGGTGACCCCGGTGCTGCACCCCATAGGCGTGCGGGAAGAGAACTGGCAGGCCACGGTCGGCATCCTGACCGGCATCTTCGCCAAGGAGGCCGTGGTCGCGACCCTCAACAGCCTCTATGCCGGCGGCGGCGATGACGAGGAGGCGGCGGAATACTCCCTGCTGGGCAGCCTGCAGGAGGCGCTCGCCACCATCCCCGCCAACCTGGCGGACATAGACCCGACCGATCCCATGGGGCTCAAGGTCGGCGAGCTGGAGGATCAGCAGGCCGCCGCGCAGGCGCAGGAGGTCGACACCTCCACCTACGGCAACATGCAGACCCACTTCGACGGGGCGGCCGGTGCCTTCGCCTACCTGCTGTTCGTGCTGCTCTACATGCCCTGCGCCGCCGCCATGGGCGCCCTGGTGCGGGAGACCGGCCGCCAGTGGGCCCTGTTCACCGCCGCCTGGTGCAACTACATGGCCTTCCTGTGCGCCACCGTCTTCTATCAGGCGGCCACCTTCGCCGCCCACCCCGAGCAGAGCCTGCTGTGGATAGCCAGCTACGGCCTCTCCCTGCTGCTGCTGTGGTGGGGTGGTCGGCGCCACGGCGACATAGTCGCCCGCAAGGTGGTGACCCTGTGATGGATTCTCGACGGGAGGTGCGGCCATGATATTGCGAGAGCTGGGGGACTACCTGGCGACCCAGAAGAGGGTGAGCCGACGGGAGCTGGCTCGCCACTTCCACACCTCGGAAGATGCGGTGGAGGCCATGCTCGGGGTCTGGATGCGCAAGGGGCGTGTCACCAAGCAGGAGAGCCAGCAGTGTGGCGGCAGTTGCTGCGGCAAGAGCCTGGAGGTGATGTTCGAGTGGTGTGAACCCGGCCGGATCGGCCTGATCCAGCGGTGCTGATCCCCGAACATCTGCGCGCTTCATCAGTAAAAAAGGACCCGCCGATGGCGGGTCCTTTTTGTTTTCGTGCCGTGCCCGGAGGGCGGCCCGGGATCACAGCGCGGCCAGCATCTCCTGGGTGACCAGCACTATGCCCTGCTCGGAGCGGTGGAAGCGGCGGGCATCTTCACAGGCGTTTTCCCCCACCACCAGCCCATCCGGCAGCTTGCAGCCCTTGTCGATCACCACCCGGCGCAGCCGGCAACCGGCTCCTATCTCGACCCCGGGGAAGATCACCGCCTGATCCAGGGTGCAGAAGGAGTCGACCCGCACGTTGGTGAACAACACCGAGCTCACGATGAAGGAGCCGCTGACGATGGTGCCGCCGGAGAACAGGGAGTTGATGGTCATGCCGTGCTGGCCGTTCTGATCCTGCACGAACTTGGCGGGGGGCGTCATCTTCTGGCTGGTCCAGATGGGCCACTCCTGATCGTAGATATCGAGCTCCGGGGTCACCGAGGCGAGATCCATGTTCGCCTCCCAGAAGGAGTCCACCGTGCCCACATCGCGCCAGTAGGGGCGTTGTTGCGGGTCGCCACCGACGCAGGAGAGGCCGAACGGGTGGGCATAGGCGGTGCCCTCCTTGACCACCCGCGGGATCACGTCCATGCCAAAATCGTGGTGGGAGTCGTCGTTGGCGAGATCCTCTTCCAGCAATTGGTAGAGATACTCGGCCTCGAAGATGTAGACCCCCATGGAGGCCAGCGCGGTGTCGGCCTTGCCGGGCATGGCGGGTGGGTCGGCGGGTTTCTCGACGAAGGCGTGGATCTTGCGATCCTCATCCACCGCCATCACGCCGAAGGCGCTCGCCTCCTGGCGGGGCACCTCGATGCAGGCCACCGTCACCCTGGCACCTAGGTTGACGTGATCGAGCAGCATGGCGGCGTAGTCCATCTTGTAGATGTGATCCCCCGCCAGCACCACCACGTATTTGGGGCCGTGATCGCGAATGATGTCCAGGTTCTGATAGACCGCATCGGCGGTGCCGCGATACCAGTTGACCTCATCCACCCGCTGCTGGGCGGGGAGCAGGTCGATGAACTCGTTCATCTGGTAGCGCAGGAAGGACCAGCCCGATTGCAGGTGACGCAGCAGGCTGTGGGACTTGTACTGGGTGACCACGCCGACCCGGCGGATGCCGGAGTTGATGCAGTTGGAGAGCACGAAATCGATGATGCGGAACTTGCCGCCGAAGTGCACCGCCGGTTTCGCCCTGTTGTCGGTCAACTGCTTGAGGCGACTGCCCCGCCCTCCTGCGAGAACCAGGGCCATGGTCTCGTTCAGCAGCTGTCTGGATTTTGCTGTATTGGCAGGTTGTAACAACATCGAGTACCCCTTTGTTGATATATCCCCTTGATTGTGCCTCCTTTGAAGCCTACGCGAAAGGGCTTTCATGCGAGCTCGGGATTCAAATTGATTTTTTTGTCATTTATGTGAGCGAGCGACACTGCCGAGAGGGGGATTGCGCGCCCAGTGGCCGTATGGAGAGTAAAGGGGCATGCGCAGAAGAGGGGGCGTCAGCGACGCCGCTGTTGAACACATAGCCGTCATGGCGGCTATGTGTTCACGGGGGAGGGGCAGTTCCTGACTAGAACAGCTCGTCCTTGTCATCCTTGGTGGGCTCCAGACTCCAGCCGCTGGCATCCGCACTGTTGGCGAGGGAGCCCTTCTCCTGCCACAGCTTGATCTTGAGGCGCAAGTTGTTGGCCGAGTCGGCGTTCTTCACCGCCTCCTCCTCGTCGATCACCCCCTCGACCACCAGATCGAACAGGGTGCTGTCGAAGGTGACCATGCCGAGCGCCCTGGATTTCTCCATGATCTCCTTGAGGCTGCCAAACTCGCCACGCTTGATGAGGTCGCGGATGGTGTGGGTGCCGAGCATGACCTCCACCGCCGCCCGCCGGCCGCCATCCGTGGTCTTCACCAGCCGCTGGGAGACGAACGCCTTGAGGTTGTTGCCCAGATCGTTGAGCAGCTGGGGGCGGCGCTCCTCCGGGAAGAAGTTGATGATGCGATCCAGCGCCTGGTTGGCGTTGTTGGCGTGCAGGGTGGAGATGGCGAGGTGCCCGGTCTCGGAGAAGGCCAGCGCATGCTCCATGGTCTCGCGGTCGCGGATCTCGCCGATCAGGATCACATCCGGCGCCTGGCGCAGGGTGTTCTTCAGCGCGGCGTGGAAGCTGCGGGTATCCACCCCCACCTCCCGCTGGTTGATGATGCTCTTGCGGTGGCGATGGACGAACTCCACCGGATCCTCGATGGTGATGATGTGGCCGCTGTGGTTGCGGTTGCGATGGTCGATCAGCGCCGCCAGCGAGGTGGACTTGCCGGAGCCGGTGCCGCCGACGAACAGCACCAGGCCGCGCTTCTCCATGATGGTGTCGAGCAGCACAGGGGGCAGCTTGAGATCCTCGAAGCGCGGGATCTCGGTCTTGATGTTGCGCGCCACCAGGGAGACCTCGTTGCGCTGCTTGAAGATGTTGATCCGAAAGCGCCCTATCTGGGGCAGGGAGATGGCGAGATTCATCTCCAGCTCCTTCTCGAACTGCTGCTTCTGCTCCGAGTCCATGAGATCGGCGGCGATCCTGGCCACCTCACCCGGCTCCAGGCTGGTCTCGCTCAGGGGGCGCAGGGCGCCGTTGAACTTGGCGCAGGGCGGCGCACCGGTGGAGAGGTAGAGGTCTGAGCCATCCTGGCTGGCCAGCGTCTGTAGCATGTCTCGCAATTCCATGTTTTGCCTCGTCGCTCAAAGGGATGCGGTGGTTATCGATGTGGTTGAGTGTATAGCGTCAGGCACCGGTGAGTTTCTCGCGAAACACAAAAAACACCGCCCCCAGGATGCAGAGCCCGGCCCAGAGGTAGTCCCACTTCAGGTCCTCTTTCAGATAGAAGATGGAGAAGGGGACGAAGACCGTCAGGGTGATCACCTCCTGCAGTATCTTGAGCTGGCCGACCGTCAGCACCGTGTGGCCGATGCGGTTGGCAGGCACCTGCAACAGGTACTCGAACAGCGCGATGCCCCAGCTCACCAGGGCGGCGATGATCCAGGGTTTGTGATTCATGCTCTTGAGATGGGCATACCAGGCGAAGGTCATGAAGACGTTGCTGCAGATCAGCAGGCCTATGCTGGTGATGATTGGGTTCATTAGGTTCTCCTTTAAAATCAATCGCATTTTATCTCTTCTTTGCGGGTTTCCATAAGTGGGGCCAAGGGGTATTTTTAGCTCACAAGGATGGCACAACAAAGGTTGGACAGGGATGGGCAAGGCAAGCTGGGGAGTGCTTGGTCTGCTGTTTAGTTGCCTGGCGCAGGGAGCGCCGACGCTGACGGTGGCGACCGACGTCTGGCCGCCGTTTCGCATGCTCGGCGAGGATGGGGAATTCCAGGGCCTGGATATCGATATCCTGCGCCAGTTGCAGGCCCGCAGCGGCATCCGGCTGGAGATCAAGCGGGTGCCCTGGGGACGGGCCCTCAAGCAGATGCAGAGCGGTCAGGCCGACCTGATGATAGGGCTGGCCCATACCCGGGAGCGGGCCGCCTTCATCGACTACCTGCAACCGGCCTACTACCAGTGTCGCCCGGCGTTTTACGGCAAGGCCGCGGCGGTCTCCGCCCTGCACCGCTACGACGATCTGCAGGGACAGGAGGTGGGCTATGTGCTCAACTCGGCCTATTTCGCCGCCTTCGACGGTGACGAGCGGCTCGACAAGCACGGGGTGCCGACCGAGGATCAGCTGCTGCGCATGGTGGCGCGCGGCCACCTGCCGCTGATGATAGGCACCGACTGCCAGGTGGACTACGCCCTGCGCCAGCACAACGAGGCCGGCCTCATCAAGGCGGCCTATCGCCCGCCGCACCCTGTGATGCTCTATCTGGGGATGAGCAAGCACTCACCCCATCAACCCCTCAGGCAGCCGCTGGCGCTGGCGCTGCAGCAGATGATCGCCAGCGGCGAGATAGAGGCGCTGGCACGGGCTTACCATCCTTGACCTCGGGTGGCAACTCGCTGTTATCATGCACCTTTCGCGCCTGCTCCCGACTCGGAGCCGGCCCTTGTCTCACTCCGGGGATCCCCTGTGTATCTCGCTCTCGTCCATCGCCAGCAGCGCTGGCAGCGCCGCTGGCTGCTCGTCCTGTCGCTGCTCGTCCTGTCGCTGTTCCTGCTCTCCCTCGCCTGGGGGGAATTCCTGCTGCTGCCCTGGCACCCTCTGGGTGAGCTGGAGCAGCGCATCCTGCTGGAGCTGCGCCTGCCACGGGCCCTGCTGGCCCTGCTGGCGGGGGCGGCGCTCGCCTGTGGCGGCGCCGTGCTGCAGGTGATGCTGCATAATCCGGTGGCCGAGCCCGGCCTGCTCGGCGTGTCGAGCGGGGCCGGACTCGCGGCCATGGTGGCGATGGCAGTGGCGAAATCCCTCGGCGTCTACCTGCCAGGCTGGGGACTGTCGCTGGCCGCCTTCGGCGGCGCCCTGCTGGTGACCATGCTGCTGATCCGCCTGGCGCGGCGGGCCAGGCTCGGCCACACCAAATTACTGTTGTTCGGGGTGGCCATCGGCATCCTCACCAACGCCGCCATGACCTGGCTGATGTACTTCGCCGACGATGGCTCCCTGCGCGAGTTCATGTTCTGGATGATGGGCAGCCTCTCCTATGGCAGCCAGCAGCTGGCCTGGTGGTGGCTGGTGCTGCCGCTGACCCTCGGCTGGCTCTGCTGGCAGGGGCGGGCCCTGCAACAGCTGCTGCTGGGGGAGGCCCAGGCGCGGCTGATGGGGCTGGATGTGGACAGGGTGCGGGTGCGGCTGGTGCTGGCGGTCTGCCTGCTCACCGGCCTCGCGGTCTCCCTGTGCGGCGTCATCGGCTTCGTCGGCCTGGTGGTGCCCCATCTGCTGCGGCTGTGCGGCGGCAGCGATCAGCGCTTCCTGTTGCCCGCCTCGGCGCTGGGGGGCGGTGCCCTGCTGCTCGGTGCCGATCTGCTGGCCCGTTCGGTGCTGAGCGCCGGCGAGCTGCCCATCGGCGTCATCACCGCCTCGGTCGGGGCCCCGCTCTTTATCTACCTGCTACTGAGGCAAGATGCCGATGCCTGATCTGGCTGGATCCTCCCTGCTCGAAGCACGAGGCCTCAGTATTCCCGCGCGCCTGGCGCCGCTCGATCTCGACTGGCAAGGCGGTCAGCTGGTGGCCCTGCTCGGCCCCAACGGCAGCGGCAAGTCGACCCTGCTCGGCGCCCTGGCCGGCATACTGCCCGCCGAGGGCACGGTGCGGCTCGGTGGGGAGGCGATCGCCGACCTGAGCTGGCCCGAGCTGGCCAGGCGCCGCGCCATGCTGCCCCAGCGCCAGCCCCAGCTGTTCCATATTCCGGTGTTCCAGGTGCTGAGCCTGGGGCTGGATGAAGGCACTGAGCCCGAGGTGCGCAACCGGGCGGTGGCGAGCCTGTGCGAGGCGCTCGAACTGGAGGCGCTGTTGGCACGAGACTTCAGCCGCCTCTCCGGCGGCGAGCAGCAGCGGGTGCTGATCGCCCGCACCCTGCTGCAGCTGTGGCCCAGCCTCAACCCGGACGGGCGGGTGCTGCTGCTGGACGAGCCGCTGGCAGGGCTGGATCTGCATCATCAGCTGGCGCTGCTGCGGCTGCTCAAGAGCCTGGCCCGGCAGGGCTTGCTGGTGGTGCTCGCCATCCACGACATCAACCTGGCCATCGACTGGGCGGATCGCATCCTCTGTTTGCAGCAGGGGCGGCTGGTGAGCGAGGGGGGAATCGCGCTTATCGACGAGGCCCTGCTGGAGCGGGTGTTCCAGATAAGGACGGATCGCATCGAGGCCGGTGGCCGGGTCTGGTTTATGCCGAGCCTGTGAGGGGTGGCTTGGCGTAGGTTGGTGCTGAGCCCAACGTTGATTAACAGCGAAGCCCAACGTCGGTCGACAGCGAAGTCCAATGTATCTGGGTTCGCCGGGCAAAACAGGTACGCGTGGTGGGTTACGCCGCTGCGCGGCTAACCCACCCTACGACAATGACGACAGCAGCTTCACGCCGCAGCGAGAGCTTGCGGTGAGGTGAGCCGGAAAAGAGAAAAGGCCAGGCATCTATGATGCCTGGCCTTTCGTATCGAGCCGCTTGCTTAGCTTGAATGCTTGCTCAGCCGCACCTGTGCCGCCTCGGCCAGCATGGCCAGCAGGGTCTCGGTGTCATCCCACGATAAGCAGGCATCGGTGATGCGCTGGCCGCAGGTGGATGACGCAGCCGTTACCGCAGGTTTGCTTTGCTCAGCCGTACCTGCGCCGCTTCTGCCAGCATGGCCAGCAGGGTCTCGGTGTCATCCCACGACAGGCAGGCATCGGTGATGCTCTGGCCGAAGGTGGCGGCGCAGCCGTTCTCCACGTCCTGACGCCCTTCCACCAGGAAGCTCTCGGCCATGATGCCGGCGATGCCGGTGCGGCCACGGCGCAGCTGATCGCAGATGTCCTGCGCCACCAGCAACTGGCGACGGTGATCCTTCATGCTGTTGCCGTGGCTGAAGTCCACCACCAGCCGCTCGGGCAGGTCGACATCGGCCAGGGCCTCGCAGGCCTCGTCGACGCTGGCGGTGTCGTAGTTCGGCCTGTGGCCGCCACGCAGGATCACGTGGCCATAGGGATTGCCGGCGGTGCGGTAGATGGTCATCTTGCCGTCCTTGTCCGGGGAATAGAAGATGTGGCTGTGGCGGGCGGCGCGCACCGCATCGATGGCGATGCGGGTGTTGCCGTCGGTGCCGTTCTTGAAGCCGACCGGGCAGGAGAGGGCTGAGGCCATCTCGCGGTGCACCTGGGATTCGGTGGTGCGTGCGCCTATGGCGCCCCAGGTGATGAGATCGCTGATGTACTGGCCGGTCACCATGTCGAGGAATTCGGTGGCGGTGGGCATGCCCATCGCATTGATGTCCACCAGCAGCTGGCGGGCCAGCTTCAGCCCCGAATTGACGTCGAAGCTGCCGTCGAGACGCGGATCGTTGATCAACCCCTTCCAGCCGACTATGGTGCGCGGCTTCTCGAAATAGGTGCGCATGACGATGCAGAGGCTCGCCTTGTATTGCTCGCGCAGCTGGTTGAGGCGCTGGGCGTATTCGCGGGCGGCGGCCGGGTCGTGGATGGAGCAGGGGCCGACGATGACCAGCAGGCGCTGATCCTCACCGGCCAGAATGGCTTCTACATCGCGGCGGGCATCCAGCAGGTTCTGGGCAATGCGGTCGTTGATCGGGAAGGCGTGCGCGAGTTCGCTCGGAGTGATCAAAGACTCCAGACGGCGGGTGCGCAATTCATCGGTGTGAATGGACATACGACTCAATTCTCGGGTGGTGGCGTGGATAGGGATGCCAAAAATGCAAGGGGATAAAATAAAGCAAAACACGCCGGATGGAAACCTTGGCGGGCTCTGTTAGGATGTGGGCCCGAAAGCCATTCCAAATGAGGTAGTTATCGTGGCAAAGCCAGGCGCGACCGGGGTTACCCGCATCATCAATGCAACCGGTTACAGCATGAAAGGGCTCAAGTCGGCCTGGATCAACGAGGCCGCCTTCCGCCAGGAGCTGGTGCTTGTGCTGCTGTTGATGCCGCTGGCCTGCTGGCTCGGTGACTCCCTCAACCAGGTCCTGCTGCTTATCGTCATCAGCTGGCTGGTGGTGATCGTCGAGGTGCTCAACTCCGCCATCGAGGCGGTGGTGGACCGCATCGGCTCCGAGCATCACGAGCTGTCGGGGCGTGCCAAGGATCTCGGCTCCGCCGCCGTCTTCATTGCCCTGGCGCTCAATGCGCTGGTGTGGGGCGCGCTGATTGGCCGCAATCTGCTCGGCTGGTGGTAGCTTGCGAAGCAAGCTTCCTCCTGACATGAAAAAAAGCCCGTCATCGAGACGGGCTTTTTGTTGGCTGAGCGCAGGGGCTCAGGCCATCAATGCAGGATCCGGGCACGGATGGTGCCGTTGATCTCCTTGAGCTTGGCGAGCGCCTTCTCGCTGTGCTCCGTCTCCACGTCGATCACCACGTAACCGATGTGGCTGCTGGTCTGCAGGTACTGACCGGCGATGTTGATCCCCTCTTCGGCGAAGATCTGGTTGATCTGGTTCATGACGCCCGGCTGGTTGCGGTGGATGTGCAGCAGCCGGCTGGAGCCCTTGTGACCCGGCAGTGAGACTTCCGGGAAGTTGACGGCGGAGAGGGTGGAGCCGTTGTCGGAGTACTTGACCAGCTTGTTGGCCACCTCCAGCCCGATGTTCTCCTGCGCTTCCTGGGTCGAACCGCCGATGTGGGGGGTCAGGATCACGTTGTCCAGGCCGCGCAGCGGGGTCAGGAACTCCTCGTCATTGGACTTGGGCTCGCTCGGGAAGACGTCGATGGCGGCGCCGGAGAGATGGCCGCTCTTGATGACGTCGGCCAGGGCCTCGATGTCCACTACGGTGCCGCGGGAGGCGTTGATGAAGATGGCGCCCGGTTTCATCATGCGCAGCTGCTCGGCACCGATCAGATCCTTGGTGGAGGCGGTCTCAGGCACGTGCAGGCTGATGACGTCAGACATGTTGAGCAGCTCCACCATATTTGGCACCTGGATGGCGTTGCCGAGGGAGAGCTTGTTCTCGATGTCGTAGTAGTAGACCTTCATGCCGATCATCTCGGCGATGATGCCAAGCTGGGTGCCGATGTGGCCGTAGCCGATGATGCCGAGCTTCTTGCCACGGGCCTCCACCGAACGGTTGGCGAGCTTCTCCCACACGCCGCGATGGCACTTGGCATTTTTCTCCGGGATGCCGCGCAGCAGCAGCAGGATCTCTCCCAGCACCAGTTCGGCCACGGAGCGGGTGTTGGAGAAGGGGGCGTTGAACACCGGAATGCCGCGCACATGGGCGGCGTCGAGCGCGACCTGGTTGGTGCCGATGCAGAAGCAGCCGATGGCGACCAGCTTGCCGGCGGCATCCAGCACCTTCTCGGTGAGCTGGGTGCGCGAGCGCAGGCCGACGAAGTGTACGTCACGAATGCGCTCGATCAGATCCTCTTCCGACAGGGAAGTCTTGAGATATTCCACACTGGTGTAACCGGCTGCACGGAAGGTCTCTACCGTGTTGGGATGGACTCCCTCCAGCAGCAGTACCTTGATTTTGTCCTTTTCCAGCGAAAACTTGGCAGTCATGACGATCCCTCTATATGTGCAAAGAATGAGTGCGGATATGGCGTGTGAAGAAAACCGTAAAGTAGCAAAAACGTGTGGGAGAGGGAATATTTGTGACGAAAGTCAAATTCTTTGAAGTTTTCAACGTTTGTTGTAGACGGGGACGGGCAACTTGTTGAGCCATAAATAGAAACGGCGCCATCGGGCGCCGTCATCCATTCACGCTGTGATTATTGGGTCACAACCCCATCCGGGGTGCCAATCAACACAACGTCCGCGCCACGGTGGGCGAACAGACCATTGGTGACCACGCCCACTATGCCGTTGAGCTGAACTTCCAGCCCCTTGGCATCTTCGATGGCCATGCCCTTGACGTCCAGTATGATGTTGCCGTTGTCGGTGACCACCCCTTCGCGCCACACAGGATTGCCGCCAAGCTTCTTGATCTCGCGGGACACGTATTCGCGGGCCATGGGGATCACTTCCACCGGCAGCGGGAAGGTGCCGAGCACCTCGACCGTCTTGGTGTTGTCGATGATGCAGATGAACTTGTCGGCCACGGCCGCCACTATCTTCTCGCGGGTCAGGGCCGCGCCGCCGCCCTTGATCATGTCGCGACTGGCGTTGATCTCGTCGGCGCCATCCACGTAGACGCTGAGGGCATCGATGTCGTTGAGGTCATAGACGGTGATGCCGAGACCCTTGAGGCGCTCGGTGGAGGCCACCGAGCTCGATACTGCGCCCTTGATCTCGTCCTTCATGGTCGCCAGTGCGTCGATGAAGTGATTGACGGTAGAGCCGGTGCCGACCCCGACTATGGTGCCGGGAATCACGTATTTGAGCGCAGCCCAACCGGCCGCCTTCTTCATTTCATCTTGAGTCATGATGGATCCTTATGGAAAAAGCGGGCGCATTATATCCAAGCATCCGCCCCAGAGCGACCTTGGCGCTCACGTTCCGGGCCAAAAAGCCCCAAGATGTAAATCGTTTGCCTGTTTATTGGTCATAGGGACGAGCAAATGCGGCCGACGGCGACTGAGGGCATCAGCCGGGCCGCTGTTTGGCCTCATTCGCCCGGCGCCGGCCGGGCCAAGGAGGCGCCGGTCGAGTCAGGAGAACTGCCAGCAGCGGGCGGGGGTGATGATCTCGGGCAGCGGCACGTCCCACTGCTCCTGGGGCACGGCATCCACCTGCTGGCAGTCGTGGGCGAGGCCGAGGGGCTTGGGGCCGAGCCGGTGCTCGTGCCAGCAGGCGAGGGTGCGATCGTAATAACCCCCCCCCATGCCGAGCCGGTTGCCCTCGGCATCGAAGGCCACCAGCGGGGTACAAATAAGGTCGAGCGTGCTGTGGGGCACCACCTGCAGCATGTCGAGCTCGGGCTCGGCGATGCCGTAGCGGTTGTGGGTCATGGGGCTGGTGGGGGTATAGCGCTGGAACAGCAGGTGACCCGGGGTGAAGGGGTGCAGCACCGGCAGGAACACCTCTTTTTGCTGGGCCCAGAGCCAGTGAATGGTCGGCAGGGGATCGAGTTCACCGTCGTTGGCCAGATAGAGCGCGATGCGTCTGGCCGCCAGGATCTCGGTATGCTGCTGGAAGCGAAGGACCAGCTGCTGGGCCGCCGCCTGTTGCTCGGCCTGGCTCAGGCTCTTTCTGCGTTGGCGGATGAGTTGACGCAGACTCTGTCGCTCATCGGGATGCTCGGGCTGATGATCTGGCATGGGGGCTCCTGTGAGGGGATTGGGCTCTGAGGCTACCTTAACAAGGGCAAAACGGGATTAAAAGCGGGAGGGGACAGGTTGGCATCTGGCCGGACACGCAGGGCGCGTGCCCGGCCAGGGGAGGTGGCTTAGGCCTGTGTTGACGGCTCGGCCGCCGCGCGCAGCTGGTGCTTGACGAACACCGCCACTATGGCGGCCAGCGCCAGCGCCATGGGGTAGAAGCTCATGCTCACCACCGAGAGCGGCGACAGTGCGAAGATGGAGCCGAGCAGCAGCGCCTGGGCGCCCCAGGGGATTAAGCCCTGCACCACGCAGGAGAAGATATCCAGCATGGAGGCGGCGCGGCGCGGGGTGACGCCGTGCTGCTCGGCCAGATCCCGTGCCACCTTGCTGGCGACTATGATGGCCACCGTATTGTTGGCGGTGCAGAGGTTGGTCAGCCCCACCACCCCGGCGATGCCGAGCTCGGCCGCCTTCTCGTTCTGCTCGCCATCGTGCGCGCGGGTGAAGCGCGCGATGAGGGCGGCGATGCGGGCGCTGATCCAGGCCAGCCCACCCTGGCGCTCCATCAGGGCGCCGAGGCCACCGATCAGCATGGAGAGCAGGAAGATCTCCTGCATGCTGGTGAAGCCCTGATAGATGTCCTTGCTGAACTGGCCGAGGGGATAACCGCTGATCATGCCGACTGCGCCAGCGGCCAGGATACCCAGCCCCAGCACCACGAACACGTTCATGCCACCGAGCGCCAGCACCAGGATCAGCAGGTAGGGCATCACCTTGAGCAGATCAGCGCTGGCGGTGGCGGCGGGGGCCTCCCCGGTGGAGCCCAGCAGCAGGTAGAGCAGGATCACCAGCACGGCGGCGGGGGCGGCAATCTTGACGTTCTCGCGAAACTTGTCCTTCATCTCGCAGCCCTGGCTGCGGGTCGCAGCTATGGTGGTGTCGGAGATGATGGAGAGGTTATCGCCAAACATGGCGCCGGAGAGAATGGTGCCCGCCATCAGTACGGGATCGATGCCGGTGGCCTGGGCGACGCCGAGCGCCACCGGTGCCACTGCCCCTATGGTGCCCATGGAGGTGCCCATGGCGGTGGCAATGAAGGCCGAGATGAGGAACAGACCGGGCAGCAGGAACCAGCCTGGGATCAGGGAGAGCCCCAGCGCGACAGTGGCATCCACCCCGCCGGTGGCCTTGGCCACGGTGGCGAAGGCGCCCGCCAGCAGATAGATGAGGCACATGGCCATGATGTTGCTGTCACCCACCCCCTTGAAGAAGGTCTCCAGATTGCGGTTGAAGCCTTCCTTGCCCAGCATCAGCGCCAGCATGACGGCGGGCAGGGCGGCCACGGGGGCGGGCAGTTGATAGAAGGCGAATTCGACCCCCTGCAGGGTGAGCCAGGTACCGGTACCGATGAAGAGAGCGAGAAAGACCAGGAGGGGCAGCAGGGCTCTGGCACTGGGTTGGGTCTGGATCATGTGTTCCTCTGTGGTTGAACATGACCTCCCTGTCGCAGCCAGCCCGGATAATGGGTGAGCGTGGCGGGCTTCCTGCCGCTATGGGGCGCCCACAGTAGTGAGTCGGGGCCTGTCGGTCAAGATAGACGTCCAGATGGATAACTGTTTTTGTGTTGTGATTCTGTTCTTTTGATTAAACCTGTTTGATATTCGGATTTTATGAAAAATGCCGCCTATTCATCGGCGTCATAACGGCGGCCACGCCGGGCTTTTCAAAGGAGGCGCGGGCTGGTAAAACGGTCATCTTTCCATAAAAACAGATGAGAGGGTGGAGATGGACAATCCGATCCGTGTGGCCGTGATGGGCTGTAATGGTCGTATGGGCAAGGTGCTGCTGGAGGCCATCACCAACACCGAGGGCGCCGTGGTCGGTGCGGCGCTGGAGCGGCCGGGCTCTGCCGTGATAGGGCTCGATGCCGGTGAGCTCAACGGGCTCGGCAAGCTTGGGGTGAGCATCAGCGACAGCCTGGACAAGGTGCGCGATGACTTCGATCTCATCATCGACTTCACCCGCCCCGAAGTGACCCTGGCCAACCTGGCGTTCGCCCAGGCGCACCACAAGCAGATGGTGATCGGCACCACCGGCTTCGACGAGGCCGGCAAGGCCGCCCTGAAACAGGCTGGCAGCCAGATCGGCATCGTATTCGCTTCCAACTACTCGGTGGGTGTCAACCTGGTGTTCAAGCTGCTGGAGCAGGCCGCCAAGGTGATGGGGGACTACACCGACATCGAGATCATCGAGGGGCACCACAGGCACAAGGTGGATGCACCGTCCGGTACCGCGCTCTCCATGGGGGAGGTGGTGGCCAAGACGCTCGGACGTGACTTGAAAGAGTGCGCCGTCTATGGCCGCGAAGGCATCACCGGAGAGCGGGATCGCAACACCATCGGTTTTGCCACCATTCGCGCCGGCGATCTGGTGGGGGAGCACACCGTCATGTTCGCCGATATCGGCGAGCGGGTGGAGATCAGCCACAAGGCCTCCAGCCGTCTCACCTTCGCCAATGGCGCCGTGCGGGCGGGCAAGTGGCTCAGGAGCCAAGCCGCCGGACTCTACGACATGCAGGATGTGCTCAACTTGAAGTAAGGGGCCGGGCGCGCTACGCGCGAGATCTTGCCAAACCCCGGTGCGCCGGGGTTTTTTGTACCTTTTTGTATAAATGATGGTTACACATCAATTTTTCTTCGAATCAGCCTAAATCCCACCTTTATCAAAACCCCCTCCCGCCCTCATTGCGCAGATGTCATCAAAGGGTAACGGGATAGGGTCTCAATCTCCCCTGTACCCGCATTTTTTTACATGACGCAAAAAAGACTAAAAATTCAAAGCAAGAAAAACGTTTTCTATTTTTATCTGTCAATCTTCTGCCATAAAATGGCCTTTTTAATGTCTGGTGAGTTTTTTTTATAAATCACAGGCAGTTGTTTTATAAGATTTAAATATTGGTTTTTGTACTTTGAGTGGCACAGGGTGCCGCTTTTGCAGCAGGTTTTGGCTTTTCTTTTGCGGGAGGGGGTTGCAAAGCAATCAAGTGCATAGATAATGGGTAATGTTGCTTTTTTATTGAATTTAGATGCATTTAAAACGAGAAAAGACGTTGAAATGCGATCGTTTTTAAGTAGAATGCGCCCAATTTGCCAGAAATCTGCCGGGTTTGAGCCCTGTTTCAAACAGCGTCCGGACCCGCAACACCCAGGTAAATTGCTGAATTTAAAGCTAAATAACTGGAGGTTGTCTTGAATCACACTGCATTGCTAGTGCTGGAAGATGGAACTGTGTTCAAAGGCGTGTCGATAGGCGCCGAGGGATGTTCCGTTGGTGAAGTGGTTTTCAACACGTCGATGACGGGCTATCAGGAAATCCTCACCGATCCCTCTTATTCCCGTCAGATAGTCACCCTCACTTATCCTCATATAGGCAACACCGGCACCAACAGCGAAGATGAAGAGTCCAGTCAAATCCATGCACAGGGATTGATCATCCGGGACCTTCCGATACTTGCCTCCAATTTCCGCAGTCAGCAATCCCTCTCCGATTACCTCAAGTCTCACAACATCGTTGGCATCGCCGACATCGATACCCGCAAACTGACCCGCATCCTGCGCGAGAAGGGTGCCCAGGCCGGTTGCATCCTGGCCGGCAAGCAGGCTGATGAAGTGTTCGCCCTCGAGCAGGCGCGCGCCTTCCCCGGTCTCAAGGGGATGGATCTGGCCAAGGAAGTGACGGTTAGCGAAGCCTACGCCTGGACCGAAGGCAGCTGGCAGCTCGGCAAGGGGCACATCACCCCGGCGGCCGATGAGCTCAAATACCACGTGGTGGCCTACGACTTTGGCGTCAAGCGCAACATTTTGCGCATGCTGGTGGACCGTGGCTGCCGCCTGACAGTGGTGCCGGCCAAGACCCCGGCCGCCGAGGTGCTGGCGATGAATCCGGATGGCATCTTCCTCTCCAACGGCCCCGGTGATCCCGAGCCCTGCGACTACGCCATCGAGGCCATCAAGGCCTTCCTCAATACCAACACCCCGGTGTTTGGTATCTGCCTGGGTCACCAACTGCTGGGTCTGGCCTCAGGTGCCAAGACGATGAAGATGAAGTTCGGCCACCACGGTGCCAACCACCCGGTGAAGAGCCTGGATGACAATACCGTGATGATCACCGCCCAGAACCACGGTTTCGCGGTCGATGAGCACAATCTGCCGGATTGCCTGCGTGCCACTCACGTCTCCCTGTTTGACGGGTCGCTGCAAGGCATCCACCGCACCGACCGTCCGGCCTTCAGCTTCCAGGGTCACCCCGAGGCGAGCCCGGGCCCGCACGATTGTGCCGGTCTGTTCGACCACTTTATTGAATTGATCAAGCAGTATCGCGCCTAAGAGGAAAAGAGAGAGACCATGCCAAAACGTAACGATCTACAGAGCATTCTGATCCTCGGCGCCGGCCCCATCGTCATCGGTCAGGCCTGCGAATTCGACTACTCCGGCGCCCAGGCCTGCAAGGCCCTGCGCGAGGAGGGTTACCGTGTCATCCTGGTGAACTCCAACCCGGCCACCATCATGACTGACCCCGAGATGGCCGATGCCACCTACATCGAGCCCATCACCTGGGAAGTGGTGCGCGAGATCATCAAGAAAGAGCGTCCGGATGCCGTGCTGCCCACCATGGGTGGCCAGACCGCGCTGAACTGCGCGCTGGATCTGGAGAAGCACGGCGTGCTGGCCGAGTTCGGTGTCGAGATGATCGGTGCCACCGCCGACGCCATCGACAAGGCGGAAGATCGCCGTCGCTTCGACATCGCCATGAAGAGCATCGGTCTGGAGTGCCCGCGCGCCGGCATCGCCCACAACATGGAAGAGGCCTGGGGCGTGCAGCAGATGGTCGGCTTCCCCTGCATCATCCGTCCCTCCTTCACCATGGGTGGCTCCGGTGGCGGCATCGCCTACAACACCGAAGAGTTCGTCGAGATCTGCGAGCGCGGTCTGGATCTCTCGCCGACCAAGGAGCTGCTCATCGATGAGTCGCTGATCGGCTGGAAAGAGTACGAGATGGAAGTGGTGCGGGATCGCAACGACAACTGCATCATCGTCTGCACCATCGAAAACTTCGACCCCATGGGCATCCACACCGGTGACTCCATCACGGTCGCGCCAGCCCAGACGCTGACCGACAAGGAGTTCCAGATCATGCGCAACGCCTCCATGGCGATACTGCGCGAGATCGGGGTCGAGACCGGTGGCTCCAACGTCCAGTTCGGTATCAACCCGAAAGATGGCCGCATGGTCATCATCGAGATGAACCCGCGGGTGTCCCGCTCCTCCGCGCTGGCCTCCAAGGCGACCGGTTTCCCCATCGCCAAGATCGCCGCCAAGCTCGCCATCGGTTACACCCTGGACGAGCTGATGAACGACATTACCGGCGGTCGCACCCCGGCCTCCTTCGAGCCGGCCATCGACTACGTGGTCACCAAGGTGCCGCGCTTCAACTTCGAGAAGTTTGCCGGCGCCAACGACCGTCTCACCACCCAGATGAAATCCGTCGGTGAAGTGATGGCCATAGGCCGCAACTTCCAGGAGTCCCTGCACAAGGCGCTGCGCAGCCTCGAGACCGGCAAGACCGGCTTCGACCCCATGGTCGACCTCAATGCCCCTGACTCCCTGACCCGCATCCGTCACGAGCTGCAGGATGCCGGCTGCGACCGGATCTGGTACATCGCCGATGCGTTCCGCGCCGGTCTCTCCATGGACGGTATCTTCAAGCTGACCAAGATTGACCCCTGGTTCCTGGTGCAGATAGAAGATCTCATCAAGCTGGAAGAGCAGGTGAGAGAGCGCGGCATGGCCGGGCTCGACGCCGACTTCCTGCGCGCCTTGAAGCGCAAGGGCTTCGCCGACGCGCGGCTGGCCAAGATCCTCGGCGTGGCCGAGGGCGAGGTGCGCAAGTTGCGTGCCCGCCACAACATCTTCCCTATCTACAAGCGGGTCGATACCTGCGCGGCCGAGTTCGCCACCAACACCGCCTACATGTACTCCAGCTATGACGAGGAGTGCGAGGCGGCCCCGACCAATCGTGACAAGATCATGATCATCGGCGGCGGCCCGAACCGTATCGGTCAGGGCATAGAGTTCGACTACTGCTGCGTGCACGCGGCGCTGGCCCTGCGCGAGGACGGTTACGAGACCATCATGGTCAACTGCAACCCGGAGACCGTCTCCACCGACTACGACACCTCCGACCGCCTCTACTTCGAGCCGGTGACCCTGGAAGACGTGCTGGAAATCGTGCGCATCGAGAAGCCCAAAGGCGTGATTGTTCAGTACGGTGGCCAGACCCCGCTCAAGCTTGCGCGAGCGCTGGAAGCGAACGGTGTGCCTGTCATCGGCACCAGCCCGGATGCCATCGACCGCGCCGAAGACCGCGAGCGTTTCCAGTCCGCGGTCGAGCGCCTCGGCCTCAAGCAGCCGGAAAACGGCACAGTCACCAACCTGGAGCAGGCAGTGCTGACCGCCGAGCGGATCACCTACCCGCTGGTGGTGCGCCCCTCCTATGTGCTGGGTGGCCGCGCCATGGAGATCGTCTATGACGAGACCGACCTGCGTCGCTACTTCGCCGAGGCGGTGAGTGTCTCCAACGAATCGCCCGTGCTGCTTGACCGCTTCCTGGATGACGCCACCGAGGTGGACGTGGACGCCATCTGCGACGGCGTCGATGTGGTCATCGGCGGCATCATGGAGCACATAGAGCAGGCCGGTATTCACTCCGGTGACTCGGGTTGTTCCCTGCCGCCCTATACCTTGTCCAAGAAAATTCAGGACGAGATGCGCGAGCAGGTACGGAAATTGGCGCTGGAGCTCGGCGTGGTGGGCTTGATGAACGTGCAGTTCGCGGTCAAGGAGAACGACATCTACCTCATCGAGGTGAACCCGCGCGCCGCCCGTACCGTGCCCTTCGTCTCCAAGGCGACAGGGGCGCCGCTGGCCAAGATCGCCGCCCGCGTCATGGCCGGTCAGTCCCTGCAATCCCAGGGCTTTACCACCGAGATCATTCCGCCCTACTACTCGGTGAAAGAGGTGGTACTGCCCTTCGCCAAGTTCCCGGGCGTGGATCCGCTGCTGGGGCCTGAGATGCGCTCCACCGGTGAGGTGATGGGGGTGGGCAGCAGCTTCGCCGAGGCCTATGCCAAGGCCCAGCTGGGTGCCAGCCACGCCGTGCCGAAGGAGGGTCGCGCCCTGCTGTCCGTGCGTCACAGCGACAAGGCGCAGGTCGTTGATCTCGCCGCCAAGCTGCTGGAGCTGGGCTATGAGCTGGATGCCACCCACGGCACCGCCGTCGCACTGGGCGAGGCGAGCATCAACCCGCGCCTGGTCAACAAGGTGCACGAGGGTCGCCCGCACATCCTGGACCGCATCAAGAACGGCGAGTACACCTACATAGTCAACACCGCCGAAGGGCGGGTGGCGATTCAGGACTCCAAGCAGCTGCGCCGTGCGGCCTTGCAGCACAAGGTGGCTTATACCACCACCTTGAATGAGGCGTTCGCCACCTGCATGGCCATCAGCGTCGATGCCACCGCCAATGTGAACTCGGTGCAAGAGTTGCACCAGAAGGTGAAAAACCGCTAAGAATTGCGCAACAAGGGCAGGGGAGTCTCCCCTCCTTCTTTGCACAAGACACGCGAACCCTGAAAAACCCCGCCAGCGATGGCGGGGTTTTTGTTTTTGGCCGGGCTGGGTCAGCCCTCTGGCATGGGGGCGGAGGTGAGCAGAGGAGAGGCAATATCGTCATTGACGGGAGAGATACGCCCTTTAAATCTCATTAAATTGATAATTATTGCGCCATGGCGGCTTTTACTCGCAATCTTTGCAATTACTCACCCGGCCCGCCTCTATATACTGGTTTCTCATCACATAAGGTCGTCTGCGCCTGCAACAGCGGGGTGCGAGGATCAGGGCCAGCTGCTTATCCGGCAGCGCAGGCCGGCCCCTCTTATCAAGAAGGGCCACAGGAAACCGGTTGTGGGGTTACCACCCGCGCAACCGTCAGGGCCAGCGTTACCGCGCCAACCCGCTTCCCCCTCCTTACCCCGTCTGCTTGCCTGCCCAGTCGCGTCGTTGCTCACCGTCATCGCCCGCAACGGCGCCGCGCCTCAAGGACATCAGCCAAGGGAATCTGAATATGAGCTTCGATCACCGCAAATACCGCCCCGCTCCCGTCATCGCCTTGGCGGACCGTCAATGGCCCAACCGGGTGATGACGCAGGCGCCGCTCTGGTGCGCCGTGGACTTGCGCGACGGCAACCAGGCGCTGGTCGAACCCATGACGGTGGCCCAGAAGCTGCAGATGTGGGCGCTGATGGTCCATGTGGGCTTCAAGCATATCGAGGTGGGCTTCCCGGCTGCCTCCCAGCCCGATTTCGACTTCGTGCGTGAGCTGATTGAGCGCAACCTGATCCCGGACGACGTGACCATACAGGTGTTGGTGCAGGCCCGCGAGGATCTGATCGCCCGCACCTTCGAGGCGCTCAAGGGGGCCAGGCGCGCCATCGTTCACGTCTACAACTCGGTCAACCCGACCCAGCGCAACTATGTGTTCAACAGCGGGCGCGAGGGGGTCAAGGCCATCGCCGTGCAGGGGGCGCGCTGGGTACGCGAGCATGCGGCGCGCAACCCCGGCACCGAGTGGAGCTTCCAATATTCCCCCGAGAGTTTCAGCAGCACAGAGGTGGAGTTCGCGGTGGAGGTGTGCGACGCGGTGATCGACGAGTGGCGGTCCGCCGCCCGCCCCATGATCCTCAACTTGCCCGCCACGGTCGAGGTGAGCACCCCCAACGTCTTCGCGGATCAGGTGGAGTGGTTCTGCCGCCACCTCAAGGCGCGTCCCGAGGTGAGTATCTCCATCCACACCCACAACGACAGGGGCTGCGGCGTGGCCGCCGCCGAGCTGGCGGTGCTGGCGGGGGCCGATCGCATCGAGGGGACCCTGCTCGGCAATGGCGAGCGCACCGGCAACATGGACATAGTCACCATGGCCATGAACCTCTACAGCCAGGGCATAGATCCCGAGCTGGACTTGTCGGACATGGATGCCATAGTCGCGACCGTGGGGGCCTGCACCCAGATAGCCCTGCATCCGCGCCACCCCTACGCGGGGGAGCTGGTCTACACCGCGTTTTCCGGCAGCCACCAGGATGCGATCCGCAAGTCCCTGGCGGCCGAGAAGCCCGATGCCTTCTGGGATGTGGCCTACCTGCCCATCGACCCGGCCGATCTCGGCCGCAGCTACGAGGCGGTGATCCGCATCAACAGCCAGTCCGGCAAGGGCGGCGTCACCTACCTGCTGGAGCGAGATCTCGGCCTGCAACTGCCGCGCTGGCTGCAAATTGACTTCAGCCGCCGGGTGCAGGCCCAGGCCGAGGCGAGCAGCAGCGAGATCAGCCCCGAGCAGATCCGCGCCCTGTTCGAGCAGCATTACCTCGAGCCGCTGCACGGCTATCGCATCGGCCGCTTCCAGCTCGGTCACGACAGTCAGGAGAGCCTGCGCCTCGAGTTGCAAACCCCGGACGGCACGTTGCAGCTGTGTGGTGAGGGGGAGGGGGCCATCACGGCGCTGGTCAACGGCTGGGAGCGCCAGACCGGGATGCACATCGACGTGCTCGACTACTCGGAACATGCCCTCTCTGCCGGCACCGAGTCCCGCGCCGCCGCCTATGTGCTGCTCAGCGTCGATGGCGTGCGGATGTGCGGGGTCGCCATCGGCCGCGACGTGGTCAACGCCTCCCTGCAGGCGGTGATCAATGGGGCGGCCCAGATCCGCGCCCTGCGGCAGAGTGCCTGAGGTCATGGGGAGGGAGCCCGTGGCATGACCCGGCACAGCGCATCCTCGCCTCGCTCACAGTTCCCCTCGCCCCTGTGGTGAGGGGATTGTTTTTTATGGAAATATCGGCTCACAATGGGCACTGGCCTGGCGGTCCGAAAGCGGTCGCATCGGGATAGGGACAGTGACGTTCAGGAGCCAGAAAGACGATGAAGACTCTCCCCAGTTTATCCATACACCCGGCCAGACTGTTTTCCCTCTCCCCCTGCCGCCGCTGCGTTCTCCTTGCCCTGCTGGGCTCCCTGCTGCTGGTCGCCTGTCTGGATGCCTACTGTTTCGACAGTCTGGCGCAGAATCATCTGCGCACCATAGGTGCCCTGGCCGAGGCCATCAACGTGGTGACCCTGCTGTTTATGTTCTGGGTGGTGCAGTGCGCCCAGATCTCCAGCAAGACCTACTTCTTCCTCTCTGCCGGCCTGGGGGTGTGGCTCGTCTCGGGGGCCATCGATGTGATGGACGAGGCCTATTTCCAGCCCTGGTGGCTCTCCACTGTCGAAGACAGCCTGCGATCCCTCGGCATGCTGGCCACAGCCTGGGGAGTGCTGCTGTTGCTGCAACAGATGCACGGCACCCACCTTAGGCTGGCGTCGCTTGCCATGTCGGATGAACTGACCGGGCTCTCCAATCGCCGCTCGTTTCGCTCCGTGCTGGAGGCCCGTGCCGAGGCGGGGACCCCGCTGCTGTTGCTGGATCTCGATCACTTCAAGCAGATCAATGATCGTTATGGCCACGGCATAGGTGACAACGTGTTGCGGGAGTTCGGCTGCCTGCTGCGCCAGCACTGTCCGCCGAATGGGGTGGTGGCGCGGCTGGGCGGGGAGGAGTTTGCCCTCTGGCTGCCCGGCACCCCGGCCGAGCAGGCCCATGCCCTGGCGGAGCAGATGAGGCGCGCCACCGAGACGCTGGTCTCGGGGGACGGGGTGCGGTTTACCGTGAGCATAGCCGTCGGTGTCTGCCATGCCGGGGAGGCTGTCGAAGCCCTTTTCCGGCGCACCGATCTCGCCCTCTATCGGGCCAAGCACCTGGGTCGCAACCGGGTTGAGCTGGCGTGACGACGGGCCCTGGCAGGTGCCGTGGGGCGGGCAGCCGAAAATGGACGCGATTGAACGGCTGCCTTCAGATTGCCCACCCGATCCACTACAATGGCCGCCTGTTTGCGTTCGGGGCCCCCTTGCATCGATGATGCGCGAGCCGCCCGGCGCCTTGTCTCTTTAGCGGAAGCCTTCATGATCCCTCTCTCCTCCTTCTCCACGGGGCGCCTGCTCGCCCTGCCGCTGCTGATGGCCGCCTTGCTGGCGGGCTGTGCCAGCGAGCCGACGGCCCCGGCGCAGGACGCCGCCAGCGCTCAGCAACAGGCCAAACAACCCAAGGCCATGCAACCGCGCAAGCCGGCCGACATGAAGAGCCGCATAGTGCGCTTCCTGCCCGCCAACGTGTCCGACAAGCAGGGCTGGGCCAATGACGTGGTGACCGCACTCTCGACCCAGGGCATAGCGGTGAGCGATCACAACGTCTGCAGCGTGCTGGCGGTGGCGGAGCAGGAGGCGACCTACCAGGCGGATCCCGTGGTGCCCGGCCTTGGCAAGATCGCCTGGAAGGAGATCAACCGGCGGGCGGCCAAGCTGCTGATCCCCGAATTTGTGGTGCGCACGGCCCTCGGCATCGAGTCCCCCACCGGCAAGTCCTACGCCGAGCGCATCGACAAGTTGCGCACCGAGCGGGAGATGAGCCTGATATTCGAGGACATGATAGGCACAGTGCCCATGGGCAAGACCCTGTTTGGCAACATGAATCCGGTGCACACCGGCGGTCCCATGCAGGTCAGCATCGCCTTCGCCGAGGCCAACGTCCGGGGCTACCCCTATTCCGTCAAGGAGAGCATCCGTCACGAAGTCTTCACCCGCCGTGGCGGCATCTGGTTTGGCACCAAGCACATCTTCGGCTACCCCGCCGATTACCCTGATACCCTCTATCGCTTCGCCGACTTCAATGCCGGCTGGTACGCGAGTCGCAACGCCGCCTTCCAGGCCGCCGTCAGCCGGGTGAGCGGCAAGACCCTGGCGCTGGATGGGGATCTCATCCGCTACGACTCCGACCAGCCCGGCAACACCGAGCTCGCGGTCCACGGCATCGCCAGTCGGATCAACATGAGCAAGCAGGCTATCCACCAGAGCCTGCGCACAGGGGACAGCGCCGAGTTTGCCCAGACCGACCTCTACCACAGGATCTTCACCCTGGCCGATCAGCAGGCGGGCAAGCGGCAACCCCGCGCCGTGCTGCCCGGCATCCAGCTCAAGAGCCCCAAGATCACCCGTAACCTCACCACCGCCTGGTTCGCCAAGCGGGTGGATGACAGGGAGCAGCGCTGCGTCAAGCGCATGGCGGCCATTCAATGACCACATAAGGGAAAACAAGGGCGGCCAATGGCCGCCCTTGTTTTTGTTGGGGTAGCTCTTGAGCAACGCAGAGTGTCTGTTGGCTCAAGGGTGTTGGAGGCTATGACTCTCTCTATGTTCAGGCAGTTGGCTTTCAGACAGCGTCACTAAGGTGAGGGCGAGACAACGCCTCTGCACTTTGGATACCCGCTACAACCCCAAAACGGGTTGCCCTTATTTTCCCCTCGACTGGCGGTACGCAAGATCATGGGGCTGCCGCATTTAGGACATGCGGGGACGGCATGGACGGTCTCGATAGTGCCTGGCTCTGCGGTGCGTTTGCCATGGTCAACTGAGGATGTATTGCGTGCCACGGATTTTATGGGGGCCATGCCATGGCGTGCCTTGAGCCGCGCCACATGTTGTTTATGAGTCTGCCAGTTGGCGGCCAATCGCCCTCGCTGGATGGTATCGACGATCCTATCCACTTCGTCCTGGCGCAATAGCTGGGTGGTTTTGCTCTTGATATAGGGAATAAGGCCGCGGTTGAGCACATTCTCCGGCATCGGCGTCTTGAAGGTGCAATCGCCGATAAAGTAGACCACCGAATGGAGTTGATGGTCCGCGAGCCCCAGCAGAGACTTGAGCGTCATCACATGCTTGTAGTTCTGGTGCAGGGGGTTCTGGAAGCTGTGCTTGCGGCGGTAGATCTGCTGAGTCCAGTGCTTGTGTGCAGGATTACCGAAGATCCACCCCTTCATATTCTTGGTTTCAATCACGAAGACCCCGTAGCGGGAGACGATGATGTGATCGATCTGGGTGGAGCCATCTTCGGTCGGCAGGGTCAGGTTCTTGAGTAGTCGGTAGTCTTGCTTGTCGAGAAATAGCCGGATCGAGAGATTGAGAAACCATTCCCCCACCATCCCCTTGAACCAGGGTGTTTTTATCACGGTGGCAATCAGTAACAGTGGCAGCAGATACCAGAGCTGAGCAAGCAGCAAGGTAATAACGGGAGTGAAGTCCATTTCATCGACTCTCCATGGGAGCTTGCTTAAGGGTTAAGCCTCGATAGTAATCAGGCTGCGGCACTTGGACGATCCTGGATAGCCCGGAAGGTATCACCCCGTTTACCGGCTACAAGAAGTGGTGACTGGTGGAATATAGCGGGTAAATAGCCAGTCTATCCGGAGGCATGCCTAGTTTGATCCCAATGCTTGAGGTGCCGCTCTTTAACTGGCTCAGTCGTTGTCGCAGATTTGTACCTGGATCCGCAACAGGCCGCGAAAGCCTCTGGCGGCGTAGTAAGACTGGGCGCCGTTGTGATAGAGGAACACCTGGCCATAGCGGCGATCGCAGAACAGGGCGCCACCTAGTTGCCTGATGTCGGCGGGGGTCTTGACCCAGCTCGAGGTCTTGGCATCGAAGCCGCCAAGCCGTTGCAGTGCCCGATATTCTGACTCCGTCAGCAAGTCGATGCCCATGGCCGCGGCCATCTCCATGGCACTGCCTTCCGGCCGGTTCTCCTTTCTGGACTCCAGTGCCGCTCTGTCATAGCAGAGGCTTCTGCGCCCGGCGGGACTCTCTGCGCTGCAGTCACAGAAGAGGAAGGCCCCGTGCTCATCCTGGCCGATGACGTCCGGCTCGCCGCCCGTATCCTCCATTGCCTGCAGCGAGCGCAACTGCGTGGGCGCCGCCTCCAGCCTGGCTTGCACGGCCGACCACGCCAGCCCGGCATGGCGGTGCATGTTTGCCTCAAAGCGAGTCTGCAAGATGGCGAGCAGTGCCTCTGTCTGCTGCTTGGTCAGGTTCATGATCCATCGTCCTCCGAGATAGGAGCGTCTCGCCGCTCGTGGATAAAGAGTGGATACGGCATAGCATCGCGCCCATGGGGCCGTCCCGTGAAGGGGCATTTGCGGCATGACCCTATCCACTTGTGTCTTTGACGACAGATTATGGCCCAGAGTCGTCGCCGTGGGGCAGGCGCCAACGGCACGCCCTTGCACAGCGAGAGTGTTGGCAAAACCCATGATGGGGTTCGTTGACGCGAGGGGGAGCGGTACTTGTCTGCAGTAGGCGGGAATACCTGAAATGACAAAGCCCCAAAAAGGGGCCCTGGATCTGCACGGCGCTAAGGCCTGACTGGAAAGGGTTGTCTTGCCTATAGGGTCGACGATTCGTCTGGCATGAGTCAGATGGCCTGGCGCCAGCAGCGATTAACCCCGGCTGATGCCCTGTACATGACCCTGGGCATCGCTGACGCAGCGCCACAGCTTGGCATCGTTGGCTACCTTGATGTCGACGCCGGTGGCGGCCTGGGATTCGGCCACATAGTCGATCACCAGGGTATTTTGAGCGGCGCCGCTCTCCTTGGCCACCGCCTTCAGGCAGGCTTTTTCCGCCGGCTTGGTCTGGCTGTTGCTGCCGTTATAGGCGGCCTGGGCCGTGCTGGCTACCGCGGCCTGCTCGGTCTGGCAGATGCCGTTGCCACCGTGCTTGACGGTGTAGCTGATGCTCAGTCCACCCTCGTTCATGATGGAGAGGGTGGTCTTGCCAGACTTCGCCTCGTAATAGGTGGGGCTGAATTTCTTGACGGTGGCATTCTTGCCATTGATGGAGACGACGCCAGACTCGGCGTGGGCCTTGATATTCCCCGGGCAGCTGGCGCTGAAATCCGGAACCTGGGCCTGGGCAACACCCGCGAGCAGCAACATAGACAGGGTGATCATGGTGTTTTTCATAGAGTAACCTCAAACAGCGAGCAGTTAATAAAACGGGTAATGACATCAATGTGCACGAGGGGGACTGGGCCGGCCTCGTCCATCTATTGCATCCTGTCGGGGGCTCAATCTAGCAGGCGAGGGGAAGAAGTAAAATAAAACGAAATACGCAGAAATAAAAACCTGTGAAAAAATATAAATACTATATATCAGCACCTTACGACATTGTTTCGACTGTGTTGGGGCGGCGTCCATTCCACGGCCACCGTCCTCTTCGCGCCGCAATGGTCAAGCGAAGGCTCGGCGTCGGCCATCATGGCGGCTTGCTGGCGGGGGAATCTGAGCCCTGCCTCGAGGGATGATTGAATGGCGTCCCTCCGCTGAGCAGGCCGAGTGACACTCACCGAGATCCGGGGCGAATCGCATCTTACGAATGGGGTAATGGCGCTCTTATGATTGAGACCGGCCAAGGCGCCATTGCGTTAGAAACTCATCGCCAGCCCGACGGAATAGCCGCTGGTGTTGTGGCTGAACATATAACGGCCGACCAGCCGGGTGCGGCTGATGAAGATATCGTATTTGCTGCTGTCGAGTTCGAGCCCGAGGCCGAGGGAGTTGAGGCTGTTGAAGCCGAGCAGGCCGCGCTGCTCACCGAGGTATTCGGTGCGGGCCGCCTCCAGCACATAGCGCAGCGGGCGATCCAGCAGGGTCCAGTCCCACATGGGGGCGCGACGACGCAGATAGAGCCCCAGGTTCTCCGCCTCAGCCTGACCGGCGACGCTGGATGCGGTGCCGGAGTAGCTCTGCAGCTGCTGATAGGAGTAGCGCAGCTCCGCATCTATGTCCTGACTCTTGGAGAACAGCTCGTAGTCGAGCATAAGCGATCCCCCCAGGCCATAGACGTTGAGCCGGCCGCCGTCGAGAAAATCGAGGTTCTTGCCCGTCTTGTGAGAGATGAAGGCGGCGCCGATGCGCAGATCGCTGGCCACTGTCCCCAGGGTGAAGTTGCCGATGGGGCGCAGCACCAGGTTGCCGCCCCAGCGGTCACGGTGCAGGCTGAAGTCCCAGCCGATGCCACCGGTGGCGCTCAGGCTGTTCCACTTGACCGGGATGGTGCGCGTCTCATTGCCGTCGCTGAACACGAACTGGGGATCGTAGCGGCTGTAACCCAGGGTGCCCTCCAGATAGATGGGGAACCCCTCGCTCATGGTGGCGCCGCCGCCGAGCTGGGTGATGGTCAGCGCCGCCTGTTCATTGGTGCTGCTGCCGATATCCAGGTTGCTGGCGGTGATGTCGGGCACCACGGCGAAGCTCATCAGGGAGACAACGGCATTGGCGCGCTGCTGAATGATGGACCCATCGTTGGCCTGGGCCGCCAGGCTGAACAGCCCGAGGCCAGCCAGTGAGAGAATTCTGCCGTAAGAAGAGGGGATCAGCTCCATACCTTGCTCCGTGATGTCCTCGTCCGATGAGGAACTTTTACACTGTAACGGTTTTTATTCCCCTTGGCAGCCAAGTCGTTGTGTCAACTGACAATATTATCGTCCAACGGGGCAGCGCCGCCGTCTGCCGCCCACCGCGCCAGCAGGGCTGGGTGCGCCTTTTGGCGAGGAAATGTGCGCATAACATGACGGACATTAATTTCTTGTTCAGTTCGACCGGTGTATAACGGTCATCCCACAGGAAGTATGGGGTGAGGCAACAGGGACAAACTGCCGGGTGAGGACCCTTGGGTCGTCATGACGGGTTCGCACTATGTTGACGGGAGTCAGACCAGATGCAGGACATGCTGCATGCCATATGGCATCAGGATTTTGAACAGCTTATTCATATGCAGGCCGTGGGTCTGCTCGTCACCTGCCTGGTGGTGATCCTCTTTCTCGAATCGAGTTTCGTCTTCCTGCCGCTGCCCGGCGACAGCGTGGTGCTGCTGGCCGGTGGCCTGGTCGGGCTCGGGGTGGTCGGCCTGGAAGTGCCGCTGCTCTATCTGCCGCTGGCGACCGGCTGCGGCAGTCTGATCGCCTATCTGCAGGGGAGGGCGCTGCAAGGCACCCGTTTCATGCAGAAGGTGGAGAAGGTGATCCCCGATGGCAGCCTGCCCAAGGCGACCCGTCTGCTGGAAAAATACGGCTTCTGGGCCATGTTCATCTCCCGCTTCATTCCCTTCGTCAGGGTGCTGACCCCCATGCTGATGGGGGTGGGTCATCTGGACAGGTTCAAGCTGGTGATGGCAAGCTTCGCCAGCGCCTTCCTCTGGGCCCTGGTGCTGGGGCTGGTGGGCCGCTTCGTCATGCTCTCCCCCTTCTTCGCCCAGTATCACGAGCTGCTGACCAAGTGCCTGCTGATGACCTCGTGCGTGCTGTTTGTGGTCGCCGTCGCCACCATCGTCTTCCGCTTGTGCAAGCGCTCGAGCGATCGGGCCAGCTGATCCTCCCCCGCGGTGGGCCGCCTGGCCCGCCGCACTTTTGCCTCGTCGCGCGCGTTCAATCCAGCCTCTGGCCGAGGGCAAGTCTGGCCGGCGGGCGAGGCGATCGCGGTGGCTCGCCATCTCCCCTCCCGAGCACAATGAAAATACAGGCCATTTGAGGCGGAATTTGTGACGCCTATCTGTTACACTTCGCGCCCGCCATTTTCCGGCTCACTCTCTGACGCTATGTCAGAATCAGCCGTCCTTGGCCGCAAGCCTCGCCGATGCCGCGCCACAAGCCGGCTCAAGCCACTTAAGCCAACTACAGCCCAGCTGGAACACAGGAACCCAATATGAGATTTGAATCGTTCGATTTTGCCCCCGAGATTTTGCGCGCCATCTCAGATTGCGGTTATCAGGAGATGACCCCTGTGCAGCAACAGGCGATCCCGACCATACGTCGTGGTAGCGACGTGCTGGCCAGCGCCCAGACCGGGACCGGCAAGACCGCCGCCTTCGCGCTGCCGATCCTGCAACGCCTGCTGGACAAGCCGGCCGAGCTGCAGCCGTCCAACGCCCGGGTGCTGATCATGACTCCGACCCGCGAGCTGGCCGAGCAGATCACGAACAACATCAATGACTTCGCCAAGTACCTCGAGATCACCGTGCTGACGCTGGTGGGCGGTGGCAAGCAAGACGTGCAGGCCAAGAAGCTGAAAGCGGGCGCTCACATCATAGTGGCGACCCCGGGTCGTCTGCTGGAGCATCTGACCGCCTGCAACCTCAGCCTCTCCGGCGTCGAGTGCCTGGTGCTGGACGAAGCGGATCGCATCCTCGACATGGGCTTTAGCGCCGATGTGCAGCAGATCCTGCAAGCGGTCAACAAGCAGCGCCAGAACCTGCTGTTCTCCGCCACCTTCTCCGACGCGGTGAAGAAGCTCGCCAACCTGATGCTGGACCGCCCGCAGATCATCAGCGTCAACAAGCAGAACTCCACCGCCGACACCGTCAGCCACACCGTCTATCCGGTGGAGCAGAAGCGCAAGCGCGAGCTGCTGTCCGAGCTCATCGGCAAGCAGAACTGGCAACAGGTGCTGGTGTTTGCCAGCACCCGCGAGAGCTGCGACGTGCTGGTGGAAGAGCTGAACCTGGATGGCATCAAGGCCGCCGTGGTGCACGGTGACAAGGCGCAAGGCAGCCGTCGCCGCGCCCTGCGCGAATTCGTGGAAGGCAAGGTGCGGGTGCTGGTGTCCACCGAGGTGGCCGCCCGTGGGCTGGATATCCCTGATCTGGAATACGTGGTCAACTACGATCTGCCGTTCCTGGCCGAGGATTACGTCCACCGCATCGGCCGTACCGGCCGCGCCGGCAAGAGCGGCATGGCGATCTCCTTCGTCAGCCGTGAAGAGGAGCGCACCCTGATCGAGATCGAGGCGCTGATCGGCCAGAAGATCCGCCGCATCATGGTGCCGGGCTACGAGGTGAGCAGCCGTGACGAACTGATCCAGCAACTGCATGAGCGTCGTCGCTTCGGCAAACGTCCCCAGCGTGCCGACAACGCCGCCGCCCAGGCCATGGCCGAAGCCAAGCTGCAGGGTCAGCGCCTCAAGCGCCTGGCGGCCGCCAAGAAGCCCCGTCAGTCGAAATAAGCAGGCAAGCTCTGCGCGGGGGCCAGCAGCCCCCATCCCGTAAAGGCGCCAGTGGCGCCTTTACGCTGTTGATGACCCGCCCGTCTCTCTGAGGATCCGTGATGACCCCTCCCAACTACAATCAGGCCCTGTTCGACATGGCCACCCAGAGCCTGGCCGAGCTGGCGCGCACCGCCGAGCAGAAGGCCGGCAAGCGCACCCCCGCCCAGGAGAGCCACTTCCTCTGCACCTGGATGGCGGATTCCCTCAAGGAGAAGCGCTTCTCCCGGCTGGTGATGGAGGATCTGAAAGGCTGGATCCAGCAGGGCCGCACCCTGGGGGCCGGCGCCGATCTCAAGGGGCTGCTGGAGCGCATCGTCTGCCAGTACGGCCGTGCCATGGCGGTGCCCGAGCAGCTGGGCGCTAGGCTCGCCACCCTGCTGGCCGAGCTGGAAGAGGCGGGTTGGTTAGTGTTTACCGACAGCGAACTGGACGCCAAGCTGCGGCTGCTGAGTCAGGGTCAGTCCAGCCTGGTCATCTCGGCCAGCGAGTATCAGGGGCATATCGCCGAAGGGGAGCTGCTCAAGCCGCTGACCCTCTATGTGCGCGGTGACGAGAAGCAACTGGCACAGGCGGCCTTTGCACAGGGCCTGCTGCTGAGCCAGGGCGACAAGAAGGCCACCCTGGTCAAGCACCACAAGGCGTATCGACTGGTGCCCGCCAATGCCCAGCCCGCCCTGGCGCTGCTGGCCGAGGCCAATATCTGACGACAGTAGCGTCTCTGCCCCTATGACCCCGGCCCTGTGCCGGGGTTTTTTATGGCCAAAAGGCAGGGCAGGGACGAGTGACGCCTTTATCTGTTTCCTCCCCCAATGCTGTCGCAGGGCGAGGGGGTTGCGAGGTGCCCCCTCCGATGGGGGGCGTCCCCCATATGGTGAGATGGTGGCGCAAAACTTCTGCTCTAGGGTGAGTGGGCCCCAAAGAGGGCCTTAGGGAAGCAAACCGCCTGATGGCGCTACTCAATGAATGAGGAAACATGATGAAAGCAACTCCAATTGCCCTGCTGCTGGCCGCGATGCTGGCCTCTCCGCTCTGCGCCGCCGGGCTCGATGCCAGGCTCACCCTGGTGGATGGCGGCACGGACGATGTGCGCGTCAACCTGACTTTGACCAACACGGGGGATAAGCCCATCCGTCTGCTCAAGTGGCAACTGCCGGGCAGCGAGGATGCGCCCCTGTTCCTGGTGGAGCGCGATGGCCAGCGGGTCGGCTACGAGGGGGCCCTGATCAAGCGGGCGGCACCGACCGACAAGGACTTCCAGCAGCTCAAGGCCGGCCAGAGCCTGACGCTGCAGGCCGAGGTGTCCGGCCTCTACGACATGAGCGCCCAGGGCCAATACAGCATCCGCTACCGGTTGCCGACCCTGCCGCAGGAAGCGAAGGCCGCCAAGGCCAAGCAGGCCCAGGCCAGCGAGTCCAACGCCGTCAGCCTCTGGGTGGAGGGGGTGAACGATGAGCGGGTGCAGGCCAAGGCCGCTCCCCTGGTCGAGCCGCAGGCCGTCACCGCCTCGGTCAGCTTCAGCGGGCGCTGCACCAACACCCAGAAGAGCGACATCCTGACGGCGCTGGATGCAGCCGGCACCATCAGCAACGACTCCAGCAGCTACCTGGCGGTGGACAAGCCGAGTGGTCAGCGCTATCGCAGCTGGTTTGGCGCCTATGATGCCTCCCGCTGGGATCAGGCCGAGACCCACTTCAGCAAGATCAAGGATGCAATAGACAACAAGCCGCTCACCTTCGACTGCGGCTGCAAGCAGAGCTACTTCGCCTACGTCTATCCGGATCAGCCCTACAAGGTCTACCTGTGCAAGAGCTTCTGGACCGCCCCCGTCACCGGCACCGACTCCCGCGCCGGCACCATAGTCCACGAGCTGAGCCACTTCAACCTGGTGGCAGGGACGGACGATCTGGGTTACGGTCAGGCCAATGCCCGCAACCTGGCGAGCACGGATCCGCTGAAGGCGCTGGGTAACGCCGACAATCACGAGTATTTCGCCGAGAACACCCCGAGCGAAAATTGATCCCTACCGGGGCCGCGAGGCCCCCTTTTGAAGGAAGGAGGCGCCATGATGACGCTCTTGCTGACTACGCTCGCGCTCGCCCCCCTGAAGTGCGAACTGTCGGTGCAGGCCGAAAGCCGGGTGAACGAGCCGCTGCCCCTGGTGATGACCCTGACCAACCAGGGGGAGGGGCCCATCGAGGTGTTGAGCTGGTTCACCCCGTTCGAGGGCTGGTTCGCCGATGCCATCGATCTCACCCTGGCGGATCGGCCGGTGGCCTATAAGGGGCCGCTCGCCAAGCGGGGCAACCCCGGCGCCGACGACTTCTTCATCCTGGGTGCCGGCCAGCAGAGCCGGGCGGATGCGGAGCTGACCCAGGTCTACGACTTGTCGCGCCCCGGGGTCTATCACCTCAGCTACCGCGCCCAGCCGCTGACCCTGACCCAGGGGGTGGCGCCGCTCTGCCCCGCCATCAGCTTCAGCCGTATCGCCGCGCCCTAAGCGGCGCTGCGTCCCGTCGCGTCCAGCAGCCCCACAGCGCGGGCGGCGACCGCCAGATAATGGGGCGAGCGCGCCCGCTCCCGCCAGCAGCAGTGCACCAGCTTGATCACATGATCGTCCAGGCTGACCAGCGCCCGCGGCAGCACCAGCTCCCAATCCAGCCCTGTGGTATCCGGCCAGCGCTGAGCGTGCAGCGCCGGCGCCCCGACCGTGATGTAGGCGGCGGCCACCCCCTGCCACATCAGCGTTTGCCAGGGGGCTTGCAGTGCCTCTGGCAGGTGGCGTGCGACTATGGCGGCGGCCCGGCTGCCGGTCATCAGGTGCAGCACTGTGAAGTTGCGGGTCTGCCAGTAGAGGGGCAGGGCGGCTTCGGCCAGCTGCGCCAGCACATCTTGCCCGTCAGCGAGGCTGCGTGGCAGCGAGCCTGGCCAGCGCGGATCCGCCACCACCTGCCGCAGGCGCGCGGTGATCCACTCGCCCTGCCAGCGCGATCCCTCCCAGTGGGCCGACAGCCCGGCCAGCAGGCGGGTGACGTCCCGGCAGGGCGCCCCTTCCCCGGCAGGCAGGATCAGGGCCTTGCACTGCCAGGCGGCCAGCGCCGCCGCCTGCTCTCCCAGATGGCCATTTTCCAGCGCGCAGGCGAAGCGGATGAGGGGGTGAAAGGCGCCCCCCGCGGGTGAGCAGCGCCGCGCCAGTAGGGCCTCGACGCTGGGCAACCAGCCCTCTTTGGCGAAGCGGAGCACCAGCTGCTGGCGCAGCTCCACGAACAGGGTCTCCGCTTCTTCGCCCTGATTGTTCACCCCGGCCGGCAGGGCCTGAGTGCTCTGCCAATGGGTGAAGAAGTGCTGCAGCTGTTGGGGGCTGGCCCCCATCTCGTGCAGGGCGTGCAGCGCCATGGGGCAGTGGTTGGTGGTGTCCCGGCCATTGAGGGCGAAGGTCTGGTTGGCATCGAGCAGGGCATGCAGGTAATCCATAAGCGTTTGACTCCTTTTATGAGGGGAGACAGGATTGTGCAAGTTAAAGCTAACTTGAGGTCAAGGATGAAGATGCAGCGCAAGTGGTTGGCCATCGGCCAGATAGTCAAACGCTCAGGCGTCAACGCCAGCGCCCTGCGCTTCTACGAGCAGCGGGGCTTGCTGAGCAGCGTGCGCAGCGACGGCGGGCGGCGTCTCTATCCGCAGGATGCCCTGCGTCGCATCGCCTTCATCCGGGTGGCGCAGGGGATGGGATTGAGCCTGGGCGAGATTGGCGAGGCGCTTGCCGGGTTGCCCGAGGGTCGCACACCGGATCGCGGCGACTGGGAGCGGATCGCCGGTCAGTGGCAGGGGCTGCTGGATCGGCGCATCGAGGCCCTGCAACTGATGAAGCGCAAGCTCACCTCCTGCATCGGCTGTGGTTGCCTGTCGCTCGAGCACTGCGCCCTCTATAACCCCGCCGATCAGGCCGCCGGGCAAGGTAGTGGCCCTCGTTATCTGCTGGGGGATGTGCCGCCATCCGGCGAGTGATCAGAAGATGATAAACATGAACGCTGGCTCGGCATCTGGTGCGCCGAGGCCCCCGTACTTGCCCATCCCTATTTGTTGACCCATCCCCTCGCCATCTTCGTTAGTCATTATCTTGCTTAATATCGCCATATTTCATGGTTCGATAACGGCACCCCCCGCGTTATGTTTTGTCCATGCCGTCAACACCGCATCAATATCGGGTTATTACGATGGCGTCGGGAGCCATGAATAATAATCACATGGCTTCATCCTATTATCCTTGGCAAGAAGTTGGATGCTCATAAATATAACGAGGTAAATAATGAAACATTTGCGATTCCTGTTTTTATTGGCCGCGCTTCCCCTGGCCGTGATGACCTCGGCCGAAGCCCAATCCAGTCTTGCCTCTATCCAGAGCGCCGGGGTGATCAAGATAGGCACCGAAGGCGCATACCCTCCGTTCACCTATCACGACAAGAGCGGCAAGCTGGTGGGCTTTGATGTGGAGATCGGCGAACTGATCGCCAGCGGTCTCGGGGTCAAGCCGGACTTCGTCGAAGGCAAGTGGGATGGGCTCATCGCCGGGGTGGATGCCAGGCGCTACGACCTGGTGCTGAACGAGGTGGCCATCACCCCGGATCGGCTGAAAAAATATGATTTTTCAGATCCTTATATCACCTCCAAGGCGGTGGTGGTGGTGCACAGCGACAACAGCAGCATCAACAGCTTCGCGGATCTGAAGGGCAAGAAATCCTCCCAGTCCCTGACCAGCAACTTCGCCCAACTGGCGAAGACATCGGGGGCCGAGGTGGTGGCCACCGAGGGCTTCAACCAGTCGCTGGAGCTGGTGCTGAGCGGGCGGGTGGATGCCACCATCAACGACAGTCTCTCCTACCTGGACTTCAAGAAACAGAAGCCGGATGCCAAGTTGAAGGTGGCGGTAACCGAGGCGAAGGGGGATCAATCGGCCGTGCTGCTCGCCAAGGGACAACCGGAATTGCTGGCCGCCATCAATCAGACGCTGCGCACCGCCAAGCAAGACGGCAGCTATCAAAAGATATCGCTGAAATATTTTGGCACTGACGTCTCGCAATAATATCGCGGCAACATAATAACAATCGAGGAAATTAACGTGCCAGCCTGGTTGCAGTTAATGATCGACTCTTTTTGGCCCCTGCTCAGCGCGGGGCTTATTTTTACCGTGCCACTGACGCTGATCACCTTCGTGCTGGGAATATTGCTTGGATTTCTGGTGGCACTGGCAAGGCTGTATGGTCCGGCTCCCCTGATTGTGCTGGTCCGCTTCTATGTCTGGCTCATTCGGGGCACTCCGCTGCTGGTGCAGCTGTTCCTTATCTTCTACGGCTTGCCGAGCGCCGGCATAGTGCTGGATGCCTTCACCGCCGCGGTCATCGGTTTTACCCTCAACATCGGCGCCTACAGCTCGGAGATCATCCGCGCCACCCTGGCGGCGATCCCGAAAGGGCAGTGGGAGGCGGCCCACTCCATCGGCATGAACTGGCCCCAGGTGATGTGGCGGGTGATCCTGCCACAGGCGGCGCGCATCGCGGTGCCACCGCTCTCCAACACCTTCATCTCGCTGGTCAAGGACACCTCGCTGGCGGCGGCGGTGACGGTGCCCGAGCTGTTCCAGGCCGCTCAGCGGCTCGCCTCCGTCACCTATGAGCCGCTCATCCTCTACACCGAGACGGCCATCATCTACCTGCTGTTTAGCTCGGTGCTCTCCACCCTGCAAGACTGGCTGGAGCGCAAGTTGACCCATAAAGAGACCCGGGAGGTCGTCCCATGATCCGGTTGAGTGGTATTGATAAGCAATTTGGCGGGCAGCGGGTGCTGAAGGGGGTCGGCCTCGCGCTGGCGGCGGGCAGCGTCACCGCGCTGATCGGTCCCTCCGGCAGCGGCAAGAGTACCCTGCTGCGCTGCGTGAATCTGCTGGAGCGGCCGGATGCGGGGCGACTGGTGCTGGGGGGGATCGAACTCGACTTCTCCCATCACCTGCCGCGCCAGAGCGTGCTGAGCCTGCGCCAGCAGACTGGCATGGTGTTCCAGAACTTCCAGCTGTTTCCGCACATGACGGTGCTGGAGAACGTGATCGAAGGCCTGGTGACGGTGCTGAAATGGCCGAAGGCCAAGGCGGTGGCGCGTGGTGTGCTGTTGCTCGACAAGGTGGGGCTCAGCCACAAGGCCGAGGCTGTGCCCGCCACCCTCTCCGGCGGCCAGCAGCAGCGGGTCGCTATCGCGCGGGCACTGGCCCAGTCACCCAAGGTGCTGCTCTGTGACGAGCCTACCTCGGCACTGGATCCCGAACTCGCGCTGGAGGTGGTGGCCGTGCTGCGCCAGCTGGCCCGGGAAGGCACCACCATGCTGATCGCCACCCATGATCTGCGCCTGGCGGCCCAGATAGCGCAACAGGTGATCTTCCTCGAGGCGGGGGAGATAGTGGAGGCGGGCAGCGCGCGCCAGATGTTCACCACCCCCAGGCGGGCACGCACCTTCGAGTACATCTCCACTCTGACCGAGCGGTTGCCGGAGAATTGGAGCATCTAGCGGCTGTCGTGGTGAACGGGTGGTTAGCCACCCAAAAAAACAGCCCCGCAGATGCGGGGCTGTTTGCTGGGAGGAGGTGAACCTTGGATGGCAGATTAAACGGCCAAGTAGTCCATGATCCCCTCGGCGGCCTTGCGGCCCTCGTAGATGGCAGTCACCACCAGATCCGAGCCGCGCACCGCATCGCCACCGGCGAACACCTTGGGGTTGCTGGTCTGGAAGGCGTAGTCCGCCTGCTCGCGGGCCTTGATGCGATCCCGGTTGTCGAGCTCGATGCCGTATTCCGCCATCCAGGGCTGGGGGTTGGGCTGGAAGCCGAACGCCATCACCACCGCATCGGCGGCCAGCACCCGCTCGGAGCCTGTCACAACCACCGGATTGCGACGGCCGTTGGCATCGGGGGCGGCGAGCTCGGTGCTCACCACCTTGATGCCGCAGGTGCGGCCATGGGCATCGAGCTCCACGCCGATGGGCTGCAGGTTGAACATAAATTCCACCCCTTCCTCCTGGGCGTTCTTCACCTCCCGCTTGGAGCCCGGCATGTTCTCGGCATCGCGACGGTAGGCGCAGATCACCTTGTCCGCACCCTGACGGATGGCGGTGCGCACGCAGTCCATGGCGGTATCGCCACCGCCGAGCACCACCACCTGCTTGCCGGCGAAGTCGATGTAATCGGCCTGCGCCTTCTCAAAGCCCAACAGTCGGTTGGCGTTGGAGATGAGGTAGGGCAGGGCGTCATACACGCCGGGCGCCGTCTCATTCTCGAAGCCGCCCTTCATGTACTTGTAGGTGCCGACCCCGAGGAAGACGGCATCGAACTCACCGAGCAGATCGGCGAAGGTGACATCCCGGCCCACCTCGGTCTCGAGGCGGAACTCGATCCCCATGCCCTCGAAGATCTCGCGCCGGCGCTGCATCACCTCTTTTTCCAGCTTGAAGGAGGGGATGCCGAAGGTCAGCAGGCCGCCGATCTCCGGATACTTGTCGAACACCACGGCGCTGACACCGCTGCGCGCCAGCACGTCGGCGCAGGCGAGCCCGGCCGGGCCGGCGCCGATGACGGCGACCCGCTTGCCGGTCTGGATCACCTTGGAGAGATCCGGGCGCCAGCCCATCTCGAACGCCTTGTCGGTGATGTATTTCTCGATGTTGCCTATGGTGACGGCGCCGAATCTGTCGTTGAGGGTGCAGGCACCCTCACACAGCCGATCTTGCGGGCAGACCCGGCCGCACACCTCCGGCAGGCTGTTGGTCTGGTGGGAGAGCTCCACCGCCTCCAGGATGCGTCCCTCGTTGGCCAGCTTCAGCCAGTTGGGGATGTAGTTGTGCACCGGGCACTTCCACTCGCAATAGGGGTTGCCGCAGTCGAGGCAACGATCCGCCTGCATGCCCACCTGGGCCTGGTTGAAGGGCTCGTAGATCTCCACGAACTGGATCTTGCGGATCTTGAGCGGTTTCTTCGGCGGGTCGACCCGCTGGACATCGATAAACTGGAATACGTTCTGGCTCATAGGGTTCCCTCCTTATTGCGCCTGGATTCTGAGTTCTGCACTAGAGCGGCTGGTGTGACCAAGCAGGGACTTGACGTCGCTGGACTTGGGCTTGATCAGCCTGAACTTGGGCACATAGGAGTCGAAGTTGGCCAGTATCTCCTCGGCGCGCGAGCTGCCTGTCTCGTTCAGGTGCGCCGTGATGATGCCGCGCAGGTGCTCCTGATGGATGGCGAGATCCGCCACGTCCAGCAGTTCCACCAGCTCGGGGTTGGTGCGCTTGGCAAAGTTGCCGCACTCGTCCAGCACGTAGGCGAAACCGCCTGTCATGCCCGCCGCGAAGTTGACGCCCGTGGTGCCGAGTATGGTGACTATGCCGCCGGTCATGTATTCACAACCGTTGTCGCCTATCCCCTCGACCACCGCCAGGGCGCCGGAGTTGCGCACCGCGAAGCGCTCGCCCGCGGTACCTGCGGCGTAGAGCTTGCCGCCGGTGGCGCCGTAGAGGCAGGTGTTGCCTATGATGGCCGCCTCGTGGGACTTGAATGCCACGCCGACGTGGGGTTTGACCACCAGCTTGCCGCCGGTCATGCCCTTGCCCACATAGTCGTTGGCGTCGCCGGTGAGTATCATCTCGAGGCCGCCGGCGTTCCAGACGCCGAAGCTCTGGCCCGCGGTGCCGTTGAAGTGGACCCGAACCGGATCGGACGCCATGCCCTGGTTGCCGTGGCGCTTGACGATCTCGCCAGACAGGCGCGCCCCCACCGAGCGGTCGGTGTTGCGAATGTCGTAGCGGAATTCACCGCCTGACTTGTGCTCGACCGCCTCCAGCAGATCTTCCACCATCTTGAGGTTGAGCGGCCCCTTGTCGAAGGTCGGGTTGTGCTGCTGGCTGAACAGGCTGGAGCCTGCCGGTGCCACCGGGCTCGCCAGGATGCCGGAGAGATCCAGCTTGGCCTGACGGGCGGTGAGGCCGGGCAGGGCCTCCAGCAGATCGGTGCGACCGATCAGATCCGTCAGCTGGGTCACCCCCAGCTGGGCCATCAGCTCGCGGGTCTCTTCGGCGATGAACTTGAAGTAGTTCATCACCATCTCCGGCAGGCCGGTGAAGTGCTCGCGGCGCAGCTTCTCATCCTGGGTGGCCACGCCGGTGGCGCAGTTGTTCAGGTGGCAGATACGCAGATATTTGCAGCCGAGCGCTACCATGGGGCCAGTGCCGAAGCCGAAGCTCTCGGCGCCGAGGATGGCCGCCTTGATGATGTCCAGACCGGTCTTGAGACCGCCGTCCACCTGTAGCCGCACCTTGTGGCGCAGGCCGTTGGCGACCAGGGCCTGTTGGGTCTCGGCCAGGCCCAGCTCCCAGGGGGAACCGGCATACTTGACCGAGCTGAGCGGGCTGGCGCCGGTGCCGCCGTCATAACCGGAGACGGTGATGAAGTCGGCATAGGCCTTGGCCACGCCGCAGGCGATGGTGCCGACGCCGGGCTCGGACACCAGCTTGACCGACACCAGGCAATCCGGATTGATCTGCTTGATGTCGAAGATGAGCTGGGCCAGATCCTCGATGGAGTAGATGTCGTGGTGCGGCGGCGGCGAGATCAGGGTCACGCCGGGCACGGAATAACGCAGTTTGGCTATCTGGGCCGTGACCTTGTCACCGGGCAGCTGGCCGCCCTCGCCGGGCTTGGCGCCCTGGGCCACCTTGATCTGCACCACGTCCGCGTTCATCAGGTAGTGCGGGGTGACGCCGAAGCGGCCCGAGGCCACCTGCTTGATGCGGGAATTCTTCTCGGTGCCGAAGCGCTTGGGATCTTCGCCACCTTCGCCCGAGTTGCTCTTGCCGCCGAGGCGGTTCATGGCCACGGCCAGTGCCTCGTGCGCCTCAGGGCCCAGCGCGCCTATGGACATGGCGGCGGAGTCGAAGCGCGGGAACAGCTTGGCTGCAGGCTCGACTTGATCCAGCGCCACCGGGTTGGTGCCCTGTTTCAGGGCGAGCAGATCGCGCAGGGTGGCGACCGGCCGCTCGTTCACCAGGCGGGCGTACTCCTTGTAATCGGCGTAGTTGCCGGAGCGCACCGCCACTTGCAGGGTCTGCACCACATCCGGGTTGTAGGTGTGATACTCGCCACCGTGGACGAACTTGAGCAGGCCGCCCTGAGTGAGCTCCTTGCGCGCCAGCCAGGCCTGGCGGGCCAGGTTGACCTGATCCTGCTGGATGTCGCCAAAGTCACTGCCCTGGATACGGCTGGATACGCCGCGGAAGCACAGCTCGACCACGGATTGGGAGAGACCCACCGCCTCGAACAGCTGGGAGCAGCGGTAGCTCGCCACCGTGCTGATGCCCATCTTGGACATCACCTTGTAGAGGCCCTTGTTGATGCCGTTGCGGTAGTTGAGCATGGCCTGGCGCAGGCTCATCTTGAGCACGCCTTCCTCGACCTGCTTGGCGATGGTCTCGTAGGCCAGATAGGGGTAGATGGCGGTGGCGCCAAAGCCCAGCAGCACCGAGAAGTGGTGCGGGTCGCGCACGCTGGCGGTCTCCACCAGTATGTTGGCGTCACAACGCAGGTTGTTGTCGACCAGGGTGCGTTGCACCGCGCCCACCGCCATGGCGGCGGGGATGGGCAGGGTATCGGCACTGACGTCCCGATCCGACAGGATCAGCAGGACGGTACCACCGCGTGCCTTGTCGGCTGCGTCGTTGCACAGCCGCTCAAGCGCCCCTTGCAGCCCCTCTTCGGGCTGGTAGTTGAGGCTCAGCACCGCATGACGGTAGTGTTCCCCCTCCAGCGCCAGCAGCTGATGGAAGTCGGAGTAGAGCAGGATCGGCGACTGGAACAGCACCCGGTGGGCGTGGCCGAAGGTCTCGTTGAACACGTTCTGCTCGCGGCCGATACAGGTGGCCAGCGACATGACGTGATTTTCCCGCAGCGGATCGATGGGCGGGTTGGTGACCTGGGCGAACATCTGGCGGAAGTAGTCGTACAGGGTACGCTGGCTGGAGGAGAGCACCGCCATCGGGGTGTCATCCCCCATGGAGCCCACCGCCTCCTGGCCGTTCTCGCCGAGCACGCGGATGATCTGATCCAGCTCCTCGTAGGAGTAGCCGAACAGTTTCTGATAGGTCTTGAGCTGATCGTCCGAGAACTCGCGGGCGCCGGTGCTGGCGTCATCCATCTGCTCGAACGGCACCAGCCGCTTGCAGTGCTTGTCCATCCACTGCTTGTAGGTGTGACGGCTCTTGAGATCGTCATCGATCTCGAAGCTGGTCCACACCTTGCCGTTGCTGGTATCCACCACGAACAGCTCGCCCGGACCGACCCGGCCCTTCTCCAGCACCTCGTCCGGGGTGTAGTCCCAGGTGCCGACTTCGGAGGCGAGGGTGATGAACTTGTCCTTGGTGATGACGTAGCGGGCCGGGCGCAGGCCGTTACGGTCCAACGCACAGGTGGCGTAGCGGCCATCGGTCATGACGATGCCGGCCGGGCCATCCCAGGGCTCCATGTGCATGGAGTTGAAGTCATAGAAGGCGCGCAGATCGTCATCCATGTTCGGGTGCTTCTGCCATGCTGGCGGGATCAGCAGGCGCATGGCGCGGAACAGGTCCATGCCACCGGCCAGGAACAGATCCAGCATGTTGTCGAGGCTGGAGGAGTCGGAGCCGGTGGTGTTGACGAAGGGGGCCGCCTCTTGCAAGTCAGGGATCAGCGGGGTGGCGAACTTGTAGCTGCGCGCCTTGGCCCACTGGCGGTTGCCGGCAATGGTGTTGATCTCGCCGTTGTGGGCGAGATAACGGAACGGTTGCGCCAAGGGCCAGCGCGGGCTGGTGTTGGTGGAGAAGCGCTGGTGGAACACGCAGATGGCGGCCTGCATGCGGATGTCGGCGAGATCCAGATAGAAACGCGGCAAATCCACCGGCATGCACAGTCCTTTATAGACGGTGACCAGGTTGGAGAGGCTGACCACATAGAAGTAGTCGTCGCTGATGCGCTTCTCGATGCGGCGGCGCACTATATAGAGGCGGCGCTCGAGATCCTTGTCGACCCAGCCTGGCGGCGCGTTGACAAAGACCTGTTCGATGCTGGGCAGGGAGGCCTTGGCGATGGGACCGAGCACATTGGTATCGATAGGCACCTTGCGCCAACCGACCAGACTCAAGGTCTCTCTTTCTAGCTCCTCGTCGATGATGTCGCGGGTCTGCTGGGCCAGGACGGGGTCCGGGTTCAGGAACAGCATGCCGACCGCATAGTTGCGGCCCAGGTGCCATCCCTTCTCCTCGGCGACAGCCCGATAGAAGCTGTCCGGTTTTTGCAGCAGCAGGCCGCAGCCGTCGCCGGTCTTGCCATCGGCGGAGATGCCGCCGCGGTGCTGCATGCGAGCCAAGGCTGACATCGCGAGACGGACAAGTTTGTGGCTGGCTTCCCCTTCCATGTGGGCCAACAGGCCGAAGCCACAGTTATCCCTCTCCAGCTTTGGATCATATAGTGACATTGCATTTCTCCCTTGCTCGGCCTTCCATCGCACTGTCATCAACAGATTGCATAAATTGCGATTGGCTCTTGTGGTTCCGTCCGCCTGAGGTGGCGAATCTCCAAACTAATGGGATTTTCAGGCAAGGTCAATTGGACATCCGGACTGTTTGCAATGTTACATCGTCATAACAAAATGTCGGTTTTAGAGTGTTTAGGGGGAATTATCTCAATAAAAATCTTTAAGATTTATATATTGTGGTTTTTTATGCTGATAACTTTGGCTTTAGTGGTCGACTGCATCGTGCCGGTGAACTGTAGTAATCTTACCAACCCTGGGTCATGAGGTCTGGCAGGGATCACATTTCGGCATTCTTCATCTTGCATTTATCTCCATGCGGGCTATTGAAGAAATTTCAATGTCTTACATAGAGTTATGAGATCCATTTCGGCTCTTCTCTCATCATGCATGTCGACGCTATGGTTTCCAAAAGTACCCTGAACCCCCAGTTGGCGGATACTTATTCGGTATATGATGAATATTTATATGTTTTTGGTTCCCGGCTTCGCTTGATCCAGCTCAGCCTCCCGACTGGCTCCCGCCCGTACAATGGCGCCCCTTTAGCGGAGGTGTCATGCAGTTACACGAACTCGTCAATACATTCGGCCAGGATCTCAAGCAGCGGCACGGCCAGAAGATCCACAAACTCTCCATTCACGGCGCCTTCACCTGCCCGAATAGAGACGGCACCCTGGGGCGCGGTGGCTGCACCTTCTGCAACGTCTCTTCCTTCGCCGACGAGTCGGCCCAGCAGCTCTCCGTGGTGCAGCAACTGCTGGCCCGCCGGGACGAGGTCACCCGGGCCAAACGCTACCTCGCCTATTTTCAGGCCTATACCAGCACCTATGCCGAGGTGGAATACCTGCAGCGCATGTATGAGGAGGCGTTGTCGGTCAGCGACATGGTGGGGATCTGCGTCGGCACCCGCCCCGACTGCGTGCCGGATGCGGTGCTGGATCTGCTGGCCGGCTACCAGGCTCGAGGCTATGAGGTGTGGCTGGAGCTGGGCTTGCAGAGCGCCAGTGACAAGACGTTGCAGCGCATCAACCGGGGTCACGGCTACGCCGCCTATGCCGATGCGGTCCAGCGGGCCCATAGCCGTGGCATCAAGGTCTGTGCCCATCTGATCGTCGGCCTGCCGGGGGAGGTCCCCATGGACAGCCTGGACACCTTGCATCGCATCGTAGAAACGGGGGTGGAGGGGATCAAACTGCATCCGCTCCATGTAGTGGAAGGCAGCACCCTCGGCAAGGCCTGGCAGGCGGGGCGCCTCAAGGTGTTGACGCTGGAGCAGTATGTGGAGGCGGCGGTCGCCATGATCCAGCACACGCCGCCCGAGGTGGTCTATCACCGCATCTCGGCCTCGGCCCGTCGTCCGACCCTGTTGGCACCGGTCTGGTGTGAAAACCGCTGGACGGCGATGGCCGGCATTGCCAGCGAATTGGCCCGCTCTGGAGCCCAGGGATCTCGCCTTGGCAGACCCTTCTCGCTCGCCGGCGTTAATGAGTTGTCACTCTAATTTCATTAAAAAAACAGGGGGTTATTAGATGAAATTCAGTCTTTGCAGTATAGTTTCATTCAAGTCGCCTTGATATGATGGTCGGCTTGAAAAAGATATTGTCATCAATAATTTTATTTCCTAACCGGACAGAGGTTCTTGCACTTGATGTCGCATTCTCATCGTCATCGGGCGCCGAGCATGGACCATCGCTGCCCGGCTTGATGGTATTTGGGTCTGGCGATGACGAGTGACATCATCGCCCTGTGCGCTAATTTGGTTGTCGGCTTTCGGTGACGGGATCCCTGCTCTGTTATTCAAGAGGTCGCCGGCATAATCAGGATGGCGATATTTCCCCGCGACAACCGTCTCAATCATGTTTTGACAGGATGCTATGCAAGCAGAAACTAGCCGAATCGATGAGCTATTGGAATGCCTGGTCTTCTTGACCCGCTTTTATGGCGTGCCCAACAGTCAGGATGCCCTGACCACGGGATTGCCATTGGTATCCGGTCGCCTGAGTACCGCGCTCTTCTCCCGCGCCGCCGAGCGTGGCGGCCTCTCTGCCCGTGAAGTGATCCAGCCGCTCGAGAACATCTCCTCCTTGCTGCTGCCTTGCGTGCTGCAGACCCGCCACGGCGGCGCTTGCATCCTGCTGGAGTGGAATGAGGACAGGACCCAGGGCAGGGTGATCTTTCCCCAGGCCGGCGATGCGGCCCAGTGGGTCAGCCTGGCCCAGCTGGGTGACGAATACAATGGCCGGCTGTTCTTCGTCAAGAAGCAGTTCAAGTTCGATGAGCGCTCCCCCAAGGTGCTGGAGACCCGCGACGGTCACTGGTTCTGGAGCACCCTGTTCGAATCCCGGGGTATCTACCGGGATGTGCTGATCGCCTCCATCCTCATCAACCTGTTTGCGGTGGCCAGCCCCCTGTTCACCATGAACGTCTACGACAAGATAGTGCCCAATCTGGCGTTTGATTCCCTCTGGGTGCTGGCGGTGGGCGCCATGGTGGTGTTCACCTTCGACTTCGTGATGCGCCAGCTGCGCAGCTACTTCATCGACATCGCCGGCAAGAAATCCGATGTGCTGCTGTCGGCCAAGATCTTCGCCAAGGTGATGGGGATGAAGATGGAGTCCCGCCCCGCCTCGACGGGGGCCTTCGCCAAGCATCTGCAGGAGTTTGAATCGGTGCGGGAGTTCTTTACCTCAGCCACCGTCTCTACCCTGATTGACCTGCCCTTTGCGATCTTCTTCCTGTTCATCATCTGGCTCTTCGCCGGTGTCATGGTGGTGGTGCCCATCGTCGCCATGCTGATCCTGGTGGCGTACAGCTTCTATATTCAGGAGCCGCTCAAACAGTCCATCGAGGAGGGCTCCCGCCTTGCCTCCCAGAAGAACGCCAACCTGATCGAGAGCATCTCCGGCCTTGAGACCGTCAAGATCTTCGGTGCCGAGAGCATGTTCCAGCATCGCTGGGAGCAGGCGGTGTCCCACATCTCCACCTGGGGTGTGCAGACCCGCCGCATCACCAACTCCATGTCGTCTCTGGCGAGCTACATCCAGCAGGTGGTGACCGTGGGCCTGGTCATCGTCGGGGTCTACCAGATCTCGGAAGGACTGGTGACCATGGGGGGCATGATCGCCGCGGTCATGCTGTCGAGCCGGGCCATCGCGCCCATGGTGCAACTCTCCGTCCTCTCCACCCGCTACAACCAGGCCAAGTCTGCCCTGGATATCCTGGAGAAGATCATGATGACGCCGGGTGAGCAGGAAGAGGGCAAACAATACATCCATCACCCCGTTATCTTGGGCCGCATCGAGTTCGAAAACGTCTCCTTCAAATATCCGGGCATGGAAAGCAGCACGCTGCACAACATCAATCTGCGTATCGAGCCGGGTGAGAAGGTCGCCATCATAGGCCGGATCGGGGCGGGCAAGACCACGCTGGAGAAGCTGTTGATGGGGCTGTATCGCCCGACTGATGGCTTGGTGCGGCTCGATGGCTTCGAGCTGGATCAGCTGCCGCCGGCGGCCATCCGCCGCAACATCGGCTGTGTGCCGCAGGATGTGACCCTGTTCTTTGGCTCGGTGCGAGACAATATCATGCTCGGCAACCCGCTGGTGGACGACATGCGCGTCTTGCGGGCGGCCAAGCGCGCCGGGGTGACCAATTTTACCAACCGGGATCCCAATGGCCTGGACAGACAGATCGGTGAGGGCGGACGCCAGCTATCCGGTGGCCAGCGTCAGGCGATCCTGCTGGCCCGTGCCCTGCTCAACGATCCCCCCATACTGGTGATGGACGAGCCGACCTCCAATATGGATAACCAGTCGGAGATGCACGTGAAACAGGAACTGGCACGGCTGGGGCCGGAGACCACCCTGATCCTCATCACCCACAAGACTTCCATGCTGGACGTCGCCTCCAGGGTCATCGTCGTGGAGCAGGGACAGATAGTGGCCGATGGGCCCAAAGAAGTGGTATTGCAACAACTAAAGGAAGGCAAGGTGCGAATGCAGGAGACGGCCAATGCCTAAAAACTGGTTCAAGAAAACGGCACCAGACGCTGTTCTGCCAGAGCATCTCGAGTATGTCGACGATGGCGCCGCCGCCGTTCTGCTGACCACGCCGACCCGGGCCAGGGCACTGCTGTGGTCCTGCTTCCTGTTCTTCATGAGTGCCATCATCTGGGCCGCCTGGGCGGAGCTGGATGAGGTCACCATAGGTCAGGGCAAGGTGATCCCGTCACGTCAGCTGCAGGTGATCCAGAACCTGGAAGGGGGGATCGTCAAGGAAATCTTCGTCAGGGAGGGGGACATAGTCGAGAAGGGGCAACCGCTGCTGCGCATCGATGACACCCGCTTCAAGTCTGACTTTCGCGAGCGTGAACAGGAGCTGGTGATCCTCAAGGGCGACATCGCCCGTCTGCGTGCCGAGATCAAGAGCGTGGTGGTCAAAAGCGAACCCAATCTCGGCTGGCGTGAGCAGGTGGTCATCGATAAGAAGCCCATCGTCTTCCCCGACGGGTTCGAGAACGTCTTCGCCGAATATGTGACGCGTGAGAAATCGGTCCAGGATGAGCGGCTCAATAACCTGAACAACCAGCTCTATATCCTCGGCCAGCAGATCGAGCAGAAAGAGCAGGAAACCATAGAGCTCAACGCCAAGATAAGAACGGTGGCGCGCAGCGTGGATCTGGCTCGCCAGGAGTTGAACATCAGCCGCCCCCTCGCCAAGGAGGGGATAGTGCCTCAGGTTGAACTGATCAAGCTGGAGCGACAGGTCAACGAGATGCAGGGGGAGCTTGAGGCCAATCGCCTGCTCATCCCCAAACTCAACTCGGTGCTGCGGGAGACCATTTCCAAACGCAACGATATCGCGCTGAAGTTCCGCGCCGATTCACAGACCGATCTCAACGAGCGGCAAGGAAAACTAAGCCAGCTGTCCGAGGGGCAGGTCGGGCTGCGCGACCGGGTCGATCGGACCAGCGTGATCGCGCCGCTCAAGGGCACCATCAAGAAGCTCAAGATCAATACCCTGGGTGGGGTTGTCCAGCCTGGTATGGATCTGATGGAGATAGTGCCGCTGGAAGATACCCTGCTGGTGGAAGCCAAGGTCTCGCCCAAGGATATCGCCTTCCTGCGACCTGGGCTGGAGGCCGTAGTCAAGATAACCGCTTATGATTTCACCGTTTATGGAGGCTTACATGGCAAGGTCGAACAGATAAGTGCCGACTCGATCCAGGATGAAGAGGGCAACTCCTTCTATCTGGTCCGGGTCCGCACCGAGAAGAGTTACTTGGGGGATGAGCTTAACGCACTTCCCATCATCCCCGGTATGTTAGCCAGTGCAGATATTATTACTGGTAAAAAAAGTGTCCTAGACTATTTGCTAAAGCCCATCCTGCGGGCTAAACAGTCGGCACTGAGAGAACGATAAGCCAACAATCTAAAAACAACATGACTGGAGATAACATGAAGAAGACGATTGTTGCCATGCTGGTTAGTGGCGCAGCACTGTTTCCGAGCCTGAGCCAGGCTCAAACACTGGAACAGTCAGTGGCACAGTCACTGGCTACCCATCCGAAAATCAAGGAAGCTTTTGATCTCTATCAGGCGCGACTGTACCAGCACGATGGAGCCAAGGGCGGCTACTACCCCACCATCGATCTGCGGGGTGGCGTCGGTTATGAAAAGACCGATAGCCCCTCGACCCGTGCTGCGGGTAACAACTCACAGACCATCGATGATTCCATGACCCGCAAAGAGGCCGGGATCAGCCTGCGCCAGATGTTGTTTGACGGCTTCGATGTCAGCAGCAATGTAGCCCGGACCGATGCCGCAGCCAATGCCCAGCGTCTGGCCATGATCTCCGAAGCGGAGAACACCGCACTGCGTACGGCCGAGGTGTACCTCAACATGTTGCGTCAGCAGGAGATCCTGGAGCTGTCCAAGCAGAACCTGGAAACCCACGAGCAGATCCGCAGCGACATCCAGAAGCGGACTGATTCAGGTCTCGGCTCGACCGCCGACCAGACTCAGATCGATGGTCGTGTCGCGCGCGCCTACTCCAACCAGGCGGCGGCCGAGAACAACTATCGGGATGCCGAGAGTGAGTTCATCCGGGTCGTGAATGAAGTGCCCAAGGATCTGGTGCAGCCGGCGCCCAATACCCAGATGATCCCTGCCAGCCTGGAGGATGCACTGAAGACGGCCACCGAGGTACACCCGACTCTGCTCTCTTCCCTGCAGGATATCGAAGAGGCCAAGTACCAGCATGAAGGCTCCAAGTCCGGCTTCTATCCGAACGTGGCCTTCGAGGTGGATCAGAACTGGAATGAGGACATAGACGCGGTCAAGGGCCGTAACGATGACCTGACCGCCATGGTCCGGATGCGTTACAACCTGTTCCGTGGCGGCTCCGATCTGGCCGAAAGCAAGGCCACCTCGGCACTCTACTCCCAGGCAAAAGACATCCACCTGAATGCCTTCCGCCAGGTGGAAGAGGGCACTCGCCTGGCTTGGAACGCCAAGGAGTCACTGGCCAAGCAGAAAGTCTTCCTGAAAGAGCACGTGGACGCCAGCTATGACACAGTGCAGGCGTACAAGAAGCAGTTCGGCCTGGGCCAGCGGACCTTGCTGGATGTGCTGAACACGGAGAACGAACTGTTCGAGGCTCGCCGCAGCTACATCACGGCCGAGTATGACTCCCTGCTGGCGGATTACCGCATCCTCAATGCCATGGGGGGGCTGCTCAATGCCATGAACGTGCAGCAGCCGGCCGACTGGCAGGCCAACAACAACTGATGGCGATCGCGCTGACGTGATGTCGAGGCGAGGAATGACTGCAGCTTGCTGCAGTCATTCCTTTCCGCTTTCAGTTTTCAACAGATAACAATCATGAATGCCGCAGGGGAATGATGTGACATTGTGGTGGAAGGCAAGCGCGTGTGAGATGCCCTGGCCGGCTTGGTGCATCTGCCCATCCCTGCGTTGGCTGCGCCATCTGCTGTGGTTGTGTCTGCTTTCGCTCCCCCTGCTGCTGTGTGCCAGCCAACCATTGTCATCCGACGATCTCAAACTGGTGCAAAGGGCGGAGCAAACTTACGGCGCACGTGCAGGCAAACGGGTCACCAGCTGGCGAACGCTGGCCGTACAGAATCAGGCAGCCGGCCTGTCGGAGCGGCAGAAGCTGGAGAAGGTGAACCAGTTTTTCAACCAGATGCGTTTCATCGATGATATCAAGCTGTGGCGCAAGAAAGATTACTGGGCGACCCCGCTGGAATTTCTGGGGGCCGCCGGCGGTGATTGTGAAGATTTCAGTATTTCCAAGTATTTTACGCTGCTGGAACTGGGCATTCCGGATGAAAAAATGCGAATGGTATATGTCAAGGCATTGGATTATAACCAGTTTCATATGGTTGTTGCCTATTATGAGACGCCCGCATCTGTCCCTCTGATCCTGGACAATCTCGTCGGTGCCATTCGCCCGGCCAGCCAGCGGGCGGATCTGATGCCTATTTACAGCTTTAACGGTAGTCACTTGTGGTTGATGAAGGCGCGTGGCCAAGGGGAACTGGCCGGACAGTCATCACGCTTGGGATTATGGACTGATTTACGCAATCGCATGACTTCAGGGCGATTGGCTCGGCCTGTGGTGAATTTGGATGATTAACCTATGACGCTCTACAGACAATTACTGGCAACCATGTTGTTACTGTTCGGGTTGCTGTTTGCTGCCACCTACTGGGTGCAGTTCAATTCGACTCGCAACTATCTGGCACAGCAGCAGGAAACTACCGTCATCAATACCTCCACCGCACTGGGTCTGGCGCTGACGCCTTATCTGGAGAACGGGGACAAGGTGAGTGCCGAATCCGTCATCAAGGCCGTGTTCGACGGCGGTTACTACAAGCTGGTGCGGCTGGATCTGCTGGCCTCCAAGGATGTCATCGAACTCGAGAACAGCAGCGATATCCAGGGAGTGCCGCAGTGGTTCATCGAACTGGGTCTGTTTCCTGAGGTATCCAATGATTCTATTCTGACCTCGGGCTGGCTGCAGCTGGGCAAGCTGAAGATCGTGGGTCATCCGGGGCAAGCCTATTACGAACTCTGGAAGGGGATGAGCGAGCTGGCGACCTGGTTCCTGGTCGGATTCCTGCTCACCACCATCCTGCTGATGCGGGCGCTCAACTACCTGCTCAAGCCGCTCAAACTTATCTGCGATCAGGCGGTCGAGATAGAGCTGCACCATTTCGGGCATGCGATCCCCGAGCCAAAAAGCCGTGAACTGAAACAGGTGGTGCAGGCCATCAATACCCTCTCCAGCAAGTTGGCGCTGCAGTTCAAGGAGCAGGCTGACGAGGCCGAGAACCTGAGGGCACGGGTCTATGTGGATGCCGTCTCCGGGCTCGGTAACCGCTCCTATTTCGTCGGCCAGGTCAATGCCTGGATCGCCGAGGCTGGTCAGGGTGGCGTCATGCTGGTGGCCGTCGACATGCTGGATGATCTGTACCGTGAAGAGGGCTTTGCCGCGCGGGACAACATGGTCAAGTCCATCGCCCAGGTTCTGAACGAGTTGCTGAAAGGTTGGGATGGGGCGGCGCTGGCCCGTATCTCGGCCACCGAGTATGCCTTGCTCTGCCCGACCGATGATCTGTCGCAGCTCAAGGACCTGGCGGAGCTTATCAATAACCGCATCGCCGATCTGGTCGTCAATCCCATGGGTGAGGCGGGAGCGCTCTCCGTGATCGGCATCGCCGGTCGTGATGGTGATGACGATCTTTCCGCTCTGTTGACCAAGGCTGACAATGCGCTTGGCAAAGCACGCAACGAGCGGCGCGGCGCTGTCGTCATGGAAGGGGGAGCGGATCAAGGGCTGATGGGACGTCTGGCCTGGCGTGACCTGGTACAGGACGCGATCGCCCGGAGCCTGTGGCGTTTCAAGGCGCAGCCAGCCTGCCGCTTCGACAACGGGGTGCGTCTGCACGCCGAGTTGTTCGCCTCGATTTCCCGTGATGGAACCGACTACTTTGCCGGCCAGTTCCTGCCTGCCATCGAGCAGTTCAAGCTGGGTGGCGAGTTCGATCAGGCGGTGCTGGAGGCATGTGCCCCACTGCTCAGGCAGCAACCCGATCTGGTGCTGGCCGTCAACATCACGGCAGGCTCCCTCTGCTCCGATGAATTCCTGACGTGGCTGAGGGGGTATCTGGGTCTGCATGCCGAGTTGAAAGAACACTTGCTGTTCGAAATACCCGAGGCCGCCATCATGAAACACAAGGAGCAGGTGACTGCCCTGGTGAATGTGCTGCAGGAGCATGGCTTCCAGTGGGGGGTCGATCACTACGGTCGCCACTTCCAGTCCCTCGGTTATCTGGAGGAGCTGTCACCCGCCTACGTCAAGGTGGATCATGGCTATACCAGCCAAGTCATGGAGCCGGGTGCCGACACTTCCTTCCTGGCGGCCGTCTGCCGTGCCGCACACAATGCGGGCGTCACCACCATTGCCACCCGTGTGGAAGATCAGCAGCAGGTTGAAGTGCTTTCCAAACTGCACATCGACGGTTATCAGGGGTTCGTCCATCCGGCGTTCCCACTCTCATAAGCGGTGTTCTCGCTCCCGAAAGGCCCCAATGTGGGCCTTTTTTTATACCCGTTTAGAATAAGTCTGGCCATTTCTCCATAGTGTATCAACAGGAGAGCCAAAAGAAGCTTTGTTAATTTATTGATTTGGTTGTGTAAAAAAACATTGTTCGATTCGCTGCATCGGATGGAGCTGAACAGATTCAATGTTGTACTTTTTTGCAACTGAAACGTACCGGGGACCTATCTAAGGTGTATCCATCAAGATCTGTCACTCTGGAGCAATGGATATGCGCACCCAAATCATCGACAAAACCGTCGTCGTCTCTTCCGTGGAAGGCAATGTTCAGATCCTGCTTGCCGATGGCAGCAGCCGTCCTCTCCAGCCTGGCGAGATATTACAACCGGGAGCCAAGCTCAATATTGCCGACGATGCGAAATTGATGTTGGCACCCTACGATGACAACCCCGGGCAGGCCGCAGCCGCCCCCGCCGAGACAGATATACCGGCCGAAGGGCAACCCTCATCATCGGCCGAGAACAGCAACCTCCCTCCAGAAATTGCGGCCTTGCAACAATCTATTCTGCAAGGGGTTGACCCGACCAAGAGCTTCGAGGCTTCAGCTGCGGGTGGCGCTCCTGCCGCCGGTGGTGGCGGCGGTGGCATTGGCGGGGTCGCCGGGGCCAGCGGTAACGGTGGTTTCGTGACGATCGAGCGGATCGGTGATGCGACCATAGCTGCCGCCGGGTTTGATACCAGCCATGATGCCCTGACGGTGCAGGATCTGCTGCAGGAAGATGATCTCCTGCCTGAGAATCAGCTCGATGATCAAGATGAGCCAGCCGTCACTCAGGAAAATCAGGCCATCAGTGGCGATCTACTGCTCAACAGCACCAATCCTGATGGTCCTTTCGCGGCCTCTATCGTCTCATATGACTGGGGGGCTAACCTTGGCATCCCGGCCGGTGTGGCTGTTACCTTGGTCGGTATAGGCACATTAATCATCAATGCCGATGGTACTTTTACTTTCACTCCGACCTTCAACTATACGGGTCCTGTTCCGCCGGTGAATTACACAGTGACCGATGGCGAAGACACGGACACATCAACGCTGGCCATCACTATCACCCCGTTGGATGAGCCTGTTTCTCTGGGGGGATTGCAAGTCGAGGGGGGTGAGCTTGTCCTGAATGAAGCCTCTTTGGTTGATGGCAGTGCCCCCAACGCAGCGGCCCTGACCCAGGGTGGTACCTTTACCTTCAATGCGGCGGACGGTGTCCAGAGCCTGACGCTGGGTGGCGTCACGCTTATCAGCAACGGTCAGGTCATCGGTGGTTTCCCGCAGGCGATCCTTGGCCCTCTGGGCAATCAGCTGCTGGTCACTGGCATCAGCTATAACCCCGTGACCGGAACTGGCAGCGTCACCTACAGCTATACCCTGAGCGATAACGAGGCTCACACTCAGCCTGCCAATGACACTGCGCTGACCGAAAGTTTCAACGTTGTGCTGACGGACAGCGATGGTGACAGCACCAGTGCCAGCCTGGATGCCGTGATCCTGGACGATGTTCCGAGGGTGGCCCTGGTTCCTGGTTCCGGCGAACTGGGTGTACTCAGTGTGGATGAGAGTGTGCCACAGCTGGGTGGCGTGGGGGGCGATGGCATTGCCAGCGCCACCCTGACGGCGGCGCTGGTGCAAGCTCAGTTCAGTCATGCCTTTGGGGCGGATGGAGCGGGTAGCATCGGTTACAGCTTGGCACTGAGCGGCAATAACGTGGCAAGCGGCCTCTATGCGGTCGATCCGCAGGCAGCCAATGGCCAGGGTGCCCAGATAGTGCTCAACCAGGTCGGCAACGTCATCACCGGCAGTGCCAACGGGGTGAACTACTTCACCTTGACCATCAATCCGGCCACCGGTGCCGTTACCCTGAATCTGCTGGACAATGTCTGGCATGGCAACACCGGCAACTCGGATGACAGCATCAGCCTGACGCTGAACAGTGGTGTGCTGACCTTGGTACAGACCGTGACCGACACCGATGGCGACAGTGCCAAGGCCAGTCTCGATCTGGGTGTCAACGGGACCTTCCGCTTCGAAGACGACGGTCCGACCCTGACGGTGGAGGCCAATGGCGAAGCCGTGGCAGCGCTGGCGGTGACGCTGGATGAAACTACCGGTGCGGCCGACCACTATGCCAATGGCGAAGGGGCCGATGGCTATGTTAACGACGATGCGCCGGGGGCCCTAGCCCGGGTCACCACCCAGGTGGTGGGCGGGCTGGTCAGCTTGTTCAACGTGGGGGGCAGCTATGGCTCGGACGGTGCCGGTACGCTGAGTGGCACGATGAGCTTCACTGGCGTACCAGCGGGCGGCTTGTCAACCAACCTGAGTGCCACCGACGGCGGCGCGATCACTCTGATGGGCGCTGGTAACGGCACCCTCAACGGTGTGGACGGCGATGGCAACATTGTCTTCAGCATCCAGATCGTCGATGTAGGCGGTGGCGTGCTGCAACTGCAAACCACCCAATTCGAAGCGCTGGCACATGGCAGCGACGGACTGTTTGACGAAGCGCTGAGCCTGCTGCTGAATCAGGGCAGCCTGGCGCTGCAGTATGAGGTGATCCGTACCGACGCCGATGGCGATCCGGTGAGGGTCTCGGACAGCATCGTGCTGGCCGATGGCGAGCGCTCGGTGTTCAGCTTCGACGACGATGGCCCGACCTTGACGGTGGAGGCCAATGGCGAAGCCGCGGCAGCGCTGGCGGTGACGCTGGATGAAACTACCGGTGCGGCCGACCACTATGCCAATGGCGAAGGGGCCGATGGCTATGTTAACGACGATGCGCCGGGGGCCCTGGCCCGGGTCACCACCCAGGTGGTGGGCGGGCTGGTCAGCTTGTTCAACGTGGGGGGCAGCTATGGCTCGGACGGTGCCGGCACGCTGAGCGGCACGATGAGCTTCACTGGCGTCCCGCTGGGTGGCCTGTCAACCAATCTGAGTGCCACCGACGGCGGAGCCATCACCCTGGTGGCCGTTGGCAGCGGCACCCTCAACGGTGTGGACGGTGATGGCAACATTGTCTTCAGCATCCAGATCGTCGATGTAGGCGGTGGCGTGCTGCAACTGCAAACCACCCAATTCGAAGCGCTGGCACATGGCAGCGACGGACTGTTTGACGAAGCGCTGAGCCTGCTGCTGAATCAGGGCAGCCTGGCGCTGCAGTATGAGGTGATCCGTACCGACGCCGATGGCGATCCGGTGAGGGTCTTGGACAGCATCGTGCTGGCCGATGGCGAGCGCTCGGTGTTCAGCTTCGACGACGATGGCCCGACCTTGACGGTGGAGGCCAATGGCGAAGCCGTGGCAGCGCTGGCGGTGACGCTGGATGAAACTACCGGTGCGGCCGACCACTATGCCAATGGCGAAGGGGCCGATGGCTATGTTAACGACGATGCGCCGGGGGCCCTGGCCCGGGTCACCACCCAGGTGGTGGGCGGGCTGGTCAGCTTGTTCAACGTGGGGGGCAGCTATGGCTCGGACGGTGCCGGCACGCTGAGCGGCACGATGAGCTTCACTGGCGTCCCGCTGGGTGGCCTGTCAACCAATCTGAGTGCCACCGACGGCGGAGCCATCACCCTGGTGGCCGTTGGCAGCGGCACCCTCAACGGTGTGGACGGCGATGGCAACATTGTCTTCAGCATCCAGATCGTCGATGTAGGCGGTGGCGTGCTGCAACTGCAAACCACCCAATTCGAAGCGCTGGCACATGGCAGCGACGGACTGTTTGACGAAGCGCTGAGCCTGCTGCTGAATCAGGGCAGCCTGGCGCTGCAGTATGAGGTGATCCGTACCGACGCCGATGGCGATCCGGTGAGGGTCTCGGACAGCATCGTGCTGGCCGATGGCGAGCGCTCGGTGTTCAGCTTCGACGACGATGGCCCGACCTTGACGGTGGAGGCCAATGGCGAAGCCGCGGCAGCGCTGGCGGTGACGCTGGATGAAACTACCGGTGCGGCCGACCACTATGCCAATGGCGAAGGGGCCGATGGCTATGTTAACGACGATGCGCCGGGGGCCCTGGCCCGGGTCACCACCCAGGTGGTGGGCGGGCTGGTCAGCTTGTTCAACGTGGGGGGCAGCTATGGCTCGGACGGTGCCGGCACGCTGAGCGGCACGATGAGCTTCACTGGCGTCCCGCTGGGTGGCCTGTCAACCAATCTGAGTGCCACCGACGGCGGAGCCATCACCCTGGTGGCCGTTGGCAGCGGCACCCTCAACGGTGTGGACGGTGATGGCAACATTGTCTTCAGCATCCAGATCGTCGATGTAGGCGGTGGCGTGCTGCAACTGCAAACCACCCAATTCGAAGCGCTGGCACATGGCAGCGACGGACTGTTTGACGAAGCGCTGAGCCTGCTGCTGAATCAGGGCAGCCTGGCGCTGCAGTATGAGGTGATCCGTACCGACGCCGATGGCGATCCGGTGAGGGTCTTGGACAGCATCGTGCTGGCCGATGGCGAGCGCTCGGTGTTCAGCTTCGACGACGATGGCCCGACCTTGACGGTGGAGGCCAATGGCGAAGCCGTGGCAGCGCTGGCGGTGACGCTGGATGAAACTACCGGTGCGGCCGACCACTATGCCAATGGCGAAGGGGCCGACGGCTATGTTAACGACGATGCCCCGGGAGCCCTGGCCCGGGTTACCACCCAGGTGGTGGGCGGGCTGGTCAGCCTGTTCAGCGTGGGGGGTAGCTATGGCTCGGACGGTGCCAGCACGCTGAGCGGCACGATGAGCTTCACTGGCGTCCCGCTGGGTGGCCTGTCAACCAATCTGAGTGCCACCGACGGCGGAGCCATCACCCTGGTGGCCGTTGGCAGCGGTACCCTCAACGGTGTGGACGGCGATGGCAACATTGTCTTCAGCATCCAGATCGTCGATGTAGGCGGTGGCGTACTGCAACTGCAAACCACCCAATTCGAAGCGCTGGCACATGGCAGCGACGGACTGTTTGACGAAGCGCTGAGCCTGCTGCTGGGTCAGGGCAGCCTGGCGCTGCAGTATGAGGTGATCCGTACCGACGCCGATGGCGATCCGGTGAGGGTCTCGGACAGCATAGTGCTGGCCGATGGCGAGCGCTCGGTGTTCAGCTTTGACGACGACGGCCCGACAGTGGGGCTAGCTGTTGAGGCGCCGGGTCTGGGGACCGTGATGGTGGATGAGAGCCTGCCCGCACTGGGCGGTGTGGGTGGCGATGGTATTGCGAGTGCCACTCTGGCGGCCGCTACGGTGCAAGCCCAGTTCAGTCATTCCTTCGGGTCGGATGGGGCAGGTAGTATCAGTTACAGCCTGGCACTGAGCGGTAGCAACGTGGCGAGCGGCCTCTACGCGGTCGATCCGCAGGCGACCAATGGTCAGGGCGCTCAAATTCTGCTCAATCAAGCGTTCAACATTATCACCGGCAGTGCCAACGGAGTGGATTACTTCACTTTTACCATCGATCCGATCAGTGGTGCCGTGACTCTGAACCTGCTGGACAATGTCTGGCACGGCAATACCAGCAGCGCGGATGACAGTGTCAGCCTGACGCTGAGCAATGGTGTGCTGACCCTGGTGCAGACCGTGACCGATGCCGATGGTGACAGTGCCGAGGCCAGCCTCGATCTAGGGGCCAACGGAACGTTCCGCTTCGAAGACGATGGTCCGATCGCTACCGATGAGGCAGCGCAAAGCGTGGCGGAAGGTACCACCAAACTGGGGGCCTTCGACTTTGTGCCTGGTGCCGATGGTGCCGGAGTTAGTCATATCAATGGTATTGCACTGACCTTTGGCGGCGATGGTTACTCTCAGGTTGTGGATGTTGGCAATGGTGTGCTCAAGGTGAAAGCGGACGGCAGTTACAGCTACACGGCCGATGCGTCGGTGGATACCACCAACCCAGTGACCGACAACCTGACCTTTACCGTGACCGATGGTGATGGTGATGCTGTTACCAAGGCTGCCAGCTTCAACATCACCGATGCCAATGTGCCAACCGGTGGTTCAACCACTGCCGCGGTGGATGACGACGGTCTGACTGGTGGCAATCCGGCGAGCACCACGGGCGATTTGGTGGTGGCACCGGATCCAGACACTAACGAAGCCACGTTCAGTGGCACCCTGACCTTCGGATTTGGACCTGACGGCGCGGGTAGCGTCAACTTCGCTGCGATGCACGGCACCAGTGGAACGGTTGGCCAGGAAACGGTGAACTACAGCTGGAATGGCGCCAACAATACGCTGACGGCCACGGGTCCACGGGGGCCGCTGTTCAGCGTGGTAGTGAACCCGAGCACGGGAGCCTATACCGTGACGCTGCTGGATAACGTGCAGCACGCCACCTTGGATGGTCAGCCGGGAGACAATACCGAAAACGATGCCGTGACGGCATTGACCTACACAGTCAAGGACGCGGACAACAGCACCACCACGGGTACGCTGACCATCACCTTTGATGACGACATGCCGAGCGCTACCGATGAGGCAGCGCAAAGCGTGGCGGAAGGTACCACCAAACTGGGGGCCTTCGACTTTGTGCCTGGTGCCGATGGTGCCGGAGTCAGTCATATCAATGGCATTGCACTGACCTTTGGCGGTGATGGTTACTCTCAGGTTGTGGATGTTGGCAATGGTGTGCTCAAGGTGAAAGCGGACGGCAGTTACAGCTACACGGCCGATGCGTCGGTGGATACCACCAACCCAGTGACCGACAACCTGACCTTTACCGTGACCGATGGTGATGGTGATGCTGTTACCAAGGCTGCCAGCTTCAACATCACCGATGCCAATGTGCCAACCGGTGGTTCAACCACTGCCGCGGTGGATGACGACGGTCTGACTGGTGGCAATCCGGCGAGCACCACGGGCGATTTGGTGGTGGCACCGGATCCAGACACTAACGAAGCCACGTTCAGTGGCACCCTGACCTTCGGATTTGGACCTGACGGCGCGGGTAGCGTCAACTTCGCTGCGATGCACGGCACCAGTGGAACGGTTGGCCAGGAAACGGTGAACTACAGCTGGAATGGCGCCAACAATACGCTGACGGCCACGGGTCCACGGGGGCCGCTGTTCAGCGTGGTAGTGAACCCGAGCACGGGAGCCTATACCGTGACGCTGCTGGATAACGTGCAGCACGCCACCTTGGATGGTCAGCCGGGAGACAATACCGAAAACGATGCCGTGACGGCATTGACCTACACAGTCAAGGACGCGGACAACAGCACCACCACGGGTACGCTGACCATCACCTTTGATGACGACATGCCGAGCGTCGGCAGTAATCTCACGGTGCAACTTGACGACGACGCCTTGGCCAACGGCATTCCGGATGGTCCGAATGACGATGACAATGCGGTAAACACGAACGGCATCCTCGCTCATAACTTCGGGGCGGATGGTGCGGGAATTGTGCAATGGCTGACTACGGGGGCGCCGGCTGGCTTTACCTATGAAACAAATGCCGCAGGATCTCTGTTGGTCAAACAGGGCGCGACCACAGTGCTGACCGTAACCCTGAATTCGACCACAGGGGCATATAGCGTGACGCAGAACGCGCCTATCCAGCATGCGAATGCGGATCAGGAGAACAACCAAGCGTTTACCTTGAACTATCAAGTGACCGATGGCGATAACGATACCGCGAACGGCACGCTGGCTATCAATGTCGATGATGATACGCCGCTGGCGAAGAACGACACGGCCACAGTTGCTGAGTCCAGTGACAAGGACTTCAACGTCGCCTTTGTGCTGGACTCCAGCGGCAGTATCAGCAATAGCGAGTTCACAACCATGATGAACGCCGTGAAGGCGGCGGGACAGGCGCTGTTCAACGGTACCGATGGCGATGTGAAAATCACCATAGTGGCGTTCTCTTCGGACCCACTGGCATATGCCTCTGTGACATCGATCGCTGCGTTCAATGCGCTAGTAGATAGCATCATTGCCAATCGCCCGTTTGACGACGGCACCGATTTTACTGCCGGGATCCAGCAAACCATGGTGTCTTACTCCCCGATTGAGGGCTGGAGCAACCAGGTCTTCTTCATCAGTGACGGAGACCCCAATGAGCAGTTAGGTACTGGTGGCAACTCGCTGAGTGACGCGACGGCAACGGCTTGGAACACCTTTGTCGATAGCAATGCCATCAACGTCACCACTATTGGTGTGGGGGACGGTATCAACACCGCCCGTCTGCAGGATGTTGATCTCGATGGTAGCGGAGCCCCTATTCTGGTAACCGACTTTAGTGGCCTGATCAATACACTGCTTGGTCAGATCTCGGGCAACTTCGTCAGCGGCAACGTTCTGCTCGGCAACAACAACGCAGTGGGTGGCGGCGATGACGATTCATTCGGTGCCGATGGTCCGGGGCGGATCATGTCCATCAAGATCAATGGCACGACCTACGCCTGGGACGGAGTTATGGATGGCGATCAGCAGCTGACCAACATCACGACGGCTCTGGGTGGCAAGCTGACCTTTAATTTCGCCACAGGCGCATGGGGCTACACCTCGCCGCAGAGCGTTGCAGCGGACACCAGCGAAAGCTTCGACTATGTGATCGTCGACAAGGATGGCGATCAAGCGAGCGCTACTCTGACGATCAACATCGAGGATGCTGCACCGGTGATCGGTAAGGTGGACGAGGACGAACTGCCTGGCGGCATCACCGATGGCGATGCCCAGACGACAATCATCTCCGGAAGCTTGGTTGAGCTATTGGTCGGTACGAGCAGCGGCCAGTTCAGTCTGGATACCACTCCCAATGTCATGCCATCCCTGACCTCGGATGGGGTGGCGGTCACCTACGGTTTCTCTGGGAGTACTCTGACGGCGATGGCAGGTGCGACAACTGTCTTCACCTTGGTGGTGCAGAGCAATGGTTCCTACACCTTCACCCTGCTTGGGCCGCTGGATCACCCGAATGCCAATGGTGATGACAACGAGATCCTGACGCTGAATCTGACCGGGGCCATTCGAGCTTCCGATGGGGTCAACCCGCTGCCGCTGGCTGGTGATCTGCTAATTCAGGTAGAAGATGATGTACCGACTATCCAGGCCAGCACCAACTTGGTGTACTCCAACAGCAGCAACCCGGGTGGTGGCACTGGTGTGTTCGATTACAGCACCGGTGCGGATAATCGCGGCACAGGGCCGTTCTCGTCGTCCGACTCGGATTTCAATGCCATCGGCCTGACGGGGACCGTTGGTGGCTCGGCCATTACGTCGCAATTGGTCACCTGGGTGTCGGAGAACGCTAGTACGGCCACCTTTGATATTGAGTTCAATTACGCGCCGAATCCGGCCAGTCCAGGAATCACGCAGGAGGCAACCGGTACACTGATCTTCGACAAGATCAACGGTACCTACACGGTATCGTTGGATGAACCGATCGAGGGTTTCAGTGTCCTCAAAACCAGCGCCTCCTTGAGTATCACGGGCTACGCGTCGGGTGGCAGTGTGCCGGATAACTCGCAGCCAGATGTGTCTGTGGCCAAGTTGGACAATGATTTTTATGTCCAGTTCAGGAGTGCCGCAGAGCCGGGTGGGGGTACCGGGACCAACAATCTGCAGACCGGTGGTGTTAACACCAACATATTTGCCAATGGCGAGTTGTTCACCCAGGCGGCTTCCTGGGTCAGCGTCTCGAACTCGGCGAACGGTGTGGCTGGCGATACCATCGGCAAGGGTGAGGTGCTGGACCTGACATTCCATACCACCAACCCGACCGGTACCGTTGTAGCCAACCCCGATGGCCGGGCGGAGGGGATCTTCCTGAAGTTCGACGGTATCAATAATGAAGACCTAGTGGTGGTGCTGAAACTGATCGGCACGGGTGGCATAACAACCACTCGGGCTCTGGTGATCAGCAACAGTGATATCGCCAGGTCTGGCAGTAGCGCAGCGACTCTGGCAGCCTTGCTGGCTTATGGCATTACCCTGGACAACAACGATGGGGCCATTGTCATCGAACACAATGACTACAACGGTGTAGGTGAAGACTGGCAGATCTACGGCGCGCAGATCCTGACCAGCGTGGAGGACATCACCACTACTACGGCGCTGAACTTCAATGCGGCCTTCGGTGATACGGGTGGTTCGAATTCGACCACGAACTTCACTGGCCAGACCGACAGCGACGTGGTGAAAGTCTCCGACATCGGCCTGATCACTTCGGAAAACACCACACTGGATGCCGAGCTGGACTTCCAGGTCGGGGTTAAGGATGCAGATAATGATGCTGCTTCCAATACCAATCTGCATGTGACCATCGAAGCTGGTACCACCTTCACCGGGTCGGCCTTGGCGGATGTGATTCAGGGCGGTGAAGGGAACGACACTCTCTCTGGTTTGGCCGGTGACGATACGCTGATTGGCGGACTGGGTAATGACCTGCTGATCGGTGGCACGGGTAGTGACACCCTGACGGGCGGTGCAGGCAAGGATACCTTCAAGTGGCAGGCGGGCGATGCCGGTGGGACAGATACCATCAAGGACTTCACCCCTGGTAATGGTGGGGATGTACTGGACCTGAGTGAGATGCTGAGTGGGGAGCATGCCAATGCAGCCACACTGGATCAATATCTTACCTTTGCATCAGGTCCGGGTACCAACAAATCGACCCTGACGATCGATTTGGATGGTTCTGCGGGAGCCGGTACCACTACTCATACCATCTCCTTCGATAATGTGGATTTGACTGCGGGTAAATCAAATCTACAGATCATCGAGGACTTGCTGAATCAGGGCAATCTGAAGGTTGATCCTTAATCAAGCAAGGGGACCGGGCATGCCCGGTCCCTATTATTTGAGGATGAGGGAAGTTAAGATAACGGCAGTATCAGGAGAGGGTCACCATGCAGTCATTTAACTGGGTCGACATCGATGGCATTCGCTACAGCTGGGACGGGCAGGATAGCATCCTCTGCACCGGCCGCTTTGGCTATCAGGCCACGATGACGGGTGACAAGATCAGCGCCCTGGATCTGGAGAGCGAGGATGGAGAGGTAGCGGGGTCGCTCAATGTGGACTTCGCCGCATCCAGCATCAGCTTCACGCCAGCAGAGGATGCACTCTTGCCCCACATGGTGGTGCTGGTTGGCCACGAGCTGGGACAACAGGAGTATTCACTGCAGAGCCTGAGTGACAGCTCCTTGCAGGATCTGCTCAGTCATGGGGACGATTTTGACTGGAGTTCGCTGGCGGTTATCACTGCGCCGGAGCCGGTATTGCCCTCCCAGGGACATGTTTTGTCGTGGGACTCCTTCCATTTCGAAGAAGAGAGCCTGCTCGGTGCGCGCGAGTCTGCCCCCCTGATGGCGAGTCATGGCAGTCTGCTTGGCAGCGAGATCAGCATCAACATCGATATGACCAACCAGGTGCTGGACCATATCCCCCCCCTGCACGACATATGAATCTCATTCGACGACGGGCATAATGACCTCACTCTAATCGATTGAGGTTTTTTTCTATGTGGCGTTCCCTTCTTACCCTGTCTGCCTTGGTTGTCAGTGCCCCCTTGTTGGCCATCGAGGTGCCCCAGGCACCGCATCTGGTGGTCAGTGGCTACGCCGAGCAGAAGGCCGAGCCCGACATGTTGACCCTCAACGTCTCCGTGACCGCGCTGGAGAAGCAGGGCATCAAGGCCAAGCAGCAGGTCGACACCAAGGTGGCCGCCTTCTTTGGCAAGCTGGAAGGGCTGGGCATCAAGCGTACCGATGTGGAGGCCGGCAATCTGGTGGTCTCCCCCGAGTATCAGTATCCGCAAAACAAGAAACCCGAGATGGTGGGTTACCGTGCCCAGCGCCAGCTGGCGGTCAAACTCTATCAGCTCGACAAACTGAGCCAGCTCATGGATACCGCGCTCGAGGCGGGCCTGGAGTCCGTCTCCCAGATTGAATACGGCCTCAAATCGCCCCAGACCATCAAGGAGCAGGCCCGTCTTGGCGCGGTGGCTGACGCCACGAGCAAGGCGGAATCCCTGGCCAAGGCCTTCGGCATGAAGCTCGGCAAGGTCTACAGCGTCGAGTATCGCAACAGCGCCCCCATGCCGGTCTATAGCCGGGCCCTCAAGGCCGCCGCCGCACCTGCCGCAGACATGATGGAGAACAGCTATCAACAGCAGCAGATCAGCATCACGGACAACGTGGAAGCCGTCTTCCTGCTGGAGTGATGCCGCGGCCCGTTGACCGCTAGTGTGAAAAAAGCCCGAGGCAATCGCCTCGGGCTTTTTGCTGTCAGGCGGGCGGCGCGGCACATTACTGGGCTGTAAGCTAGCGACGGATCGAGGGGGCATAGGGCGCTGGCAGATGATCCGTCAGGCATGCGTCGGGATAGGGGAGGGGGCCTGTCGGGCTTCTGCAGTCGTTATGACTGCAGGGCCCGGATATGAAAATGCCGGTCAGCGACCGGCATTTGAATCAAATCAGGGAGGGGCAGGTCAGCCGATTTCGGCGGCAACCCGTCCTTGACGTTTGGGCTTGAACTGATAGCCGATCGCCAGCACCACCAGCCAGACCGGGATCAGCATCACCGAGATCTCCATGCCCGGGGTCAGGTACATGATGACCAGGATGGCGGCCATGAAGGCCAGGCAGAGATAATTGCCGAACGGGTACCAGAATGCCTTGAACTTGGGCTCTACCCCTTCGGTCTGCTTGGCCTTGCGGAACTTGAGGTGGGCGAGGCTGATCATGGCCCAGTTGATGACCAGGGCGGAGACCACCAGCGCCATCAGCAGACCAAAGGCCTTGCCCGGCATCAGGTAGTTGATCAGCACGCACAGCAGGGTAGCGGCGGCAGACACCGAGAGGGCGACCAGTGGCACACCGCTCTTGTTGGTCTTGAGCAGGCTGCGCGGGCCGTTACCCTGCTTGGCCAGGCCAAATAGCATGCGACTGTTGCAGTAGACACAGCTGTTGTAGACGGAGAGCGCGGCGGTCAGCACCACTATGTTGAGCACCGTGGCCACCAGGTTGCTGTCCAGCGCGTGGAAGATCATCACGAACGGACTGCCGCCTTCGACGACCTTGACCCAGGGGTAGAGGGACATCAGCACGGCCAGGGCGCCGATATAGAAGATCAGGATGCGGTAGATCACCTGGTTGGTGGCCTTGGGAATGCTCTTCTCGGGATCATCGGCTTCTGCCGCCGTGATACCGACCAGCTCCAGCCCGCCAAAGGAGAACATGATCACCGCCATCGCCATCACCAGTCCGCTGATGCCGTTGGGGAAGAAGCCGCCCTGAGCCCACAGGTTGGTCACGCTGGCTTCCGGACCGGCGCCGCCGGAGAACAGCAGATAGCCGCCAAAGCCAATCATGCCGACGATGGCCACCACTTTGATGATGGCGAACCAGAACTCCATCTCGCCAAACGCCTTGACGTTGGAGAGGTTGATGGCGTTGATCAGCACGAAGAAGAAGGCGGCCGACATCCAGGTCGGGATCTCGGGCCACCAGTACTGGACATAGATGCCAACCGCGGTGAGTTCAGCCATGCTGACCAGCACGTAGAGCACCCAGTAGTTCCAGCCGGAGGCGAAGCCGGCGAAGTCACCCCAGTACTTGTAGGCGAAGTGGCTGAAGGAGCCGGCGACCGGCTCTTCCACCACCATCTCGCCGAGCTGGCGCATGATGAGGAAGGCGATGAAGCCGCCGATGGCATAGCCGAGCAGCACCGAGGGGCCCGCCATCTTGATGGTCTGGGCAATGCCGAGAAACAGGCCGGTACCTATGGCACCGCCCAATGCGATGAGCTGGATATGGCGGTTTTTCAGGCCGCGTTTCAACTCTTCGCCGTTTTGTTGAAGATCCATTCTTCCTTCCTTACGTCGCTGAAGTCACTCGTCTGTCGTCTCGTCTGCCGCCCCACATCCTGTGAGCCGGTCGGCACTCCGTGCTGAAAACGTGACGAAATCCGTATTAATTTCGTTACGGTGTGCCACTTGTTGTTTTTTGTGGCAGCTACCAACCCGAGCAGAATAGTGATAATCGACCGCCAATGCACCTGATTTCCTCATGTTCGGGTGGTTTTTTCGGCTCTAATCAGGTTTTTCATGATCTGGGAAGGGGGTTGTGAAGCGATTGCTGGTTTTGTGTTCGATTGGTTTTGTGGTTATTGACTCGGAGATTTGGTTGTGGGTTTATGGCTATTTCTCCAATAAGGACTCATATGATCGAGTGTATTGTGGGTGCTCTGCTGACCGTCACCCTCTGGCTGGCGCTCTGGCTCTCCCCCATGTTGCTGACCATGGCGGCGGCCTGCGGGCTGGTCTGGGGATGGCAGGGAGGCGACTATCTGGTGGCGCATGTCACCATGGTACTGGCGGTGGCCGCCGGTGTGGGCTTGCTACCCGCCTGCTGGTTGAGCGAGCGGATACGAAGACGCCATGGCCTGCTGAACTTTCATGCCATGCTGATGAACAACAGAGAGCTCAACAACCCGCCCATGCCTCCCCGTTCATGATGTGAAACGGAGCCACAGGTTCACTGTTGGCTCCGTTTTTACTGCCCCTCATCCGTATTGCCAGCTTGCCAGCGGCCTATTCCTCGATGGGGCCGCCGCGTCTGCTCGCTCTATCAGCAGAGCTGGCGACGCAGCCCGGTAGCCTCCAGAATTTTTGCGCTGATCTCCTCCACCGAATGAGAGCTGGTATCGAGGAAGCGGATCGCCTCCTGGCGAAACAGCCGCTCCACGCTTGCCAGCTCCTGCTCGCACTGCACCAGCGAGGAGTAGCGACTGTTGGCGCGGCGCTGGTTGCGGATCTCGTGCAGCCGCTGGGGCGCTATGGTGAGGCCGAACAGCTTGTGGCGATTGGCCTTGAGGGGCGTTGGCAGCTCGAGCGTGCCCATGTCCTGTTCGATGAAGGGGTAGTTGGCGGCGCGGATGCCAAACTGCAGCGCCAGATAGAGGCTGGTCGGCGTCTTGCCGCAGCGGGAGACGCCGATCAGGATGATGTCCGCCTCGTCGTACTCTCTGGTGGTGATGCCGTCGTCGTTGGTGAGCGCGAAGTTGACCGCCTCGATGCGATCGTCATAGAGCTTGCGGTTCTCCATGCCGTGGGTGCGATGCAGCCTGGGCTCGGCCTTGATCCCCAGCTCCTGCTCCAGCGGGCTGACGAAGGTGTTGAGAAAATCGTGGCTGCTGGCCTGGGCCTTGAGCACCTCTTCCCGTACCAGGGCGTCGACTATGGTGTGGAACAGGATGGGGCGGATCCCGGTCTGGCGAAACTGTTCATCGATCCTGGCCCGTACCTGACGCGCCTTCTCCAGGGTTTCCACGAAGGGAATGGTGACTTGTTCGAACACCAGCGGGAACTGGCTCAACACGGCATGGCCGAACACCTCGGCGGTGATGGCGGTGCCATCGGATACATAGAATACGGTGTGCACGATGCGCTCCTGTGATGCGGGCTGGCGGGGTTGCGAGCAGGAAGTATCTCTCGAAACCATATCACTTTTGTCAACAGGTCTGCTGTTTCCAAGTTGTGAACTCGCTTGCAAACCTGAGTCGTTACCTTTTTGTATCGGCATTGTAGAATGTCTGTGTCAGACGGCCATCCCCAAATCTTGCACGGGGATTTTTTTGACAATAAGTAGAAAACGTTTTCATGGTCGTTGGCAACAGCACACCAACAAAAACACATAATTTGGCACAGCAGGTGCGTAGGCACCCTGGCCCACCAATCTGGAGACATGCAAATGCAACAGTACGTACTCTGGTACGAACAGCTCGGAATGCAGGATGTAGAACGAGTCGGCGGCAAGAATGCATCCCTTGGCGAGATGATCAGCAACCTCTCCGGTGCCGGTGTATCCGTCCCTGGCGGGTTTGCGACCACTGCCTTTGCGTTTAACGAGTTTCTGGAGTTAAGCGGTCTCAACGGCAAGATCCACGACCTGCTCGACAGCCTGGACGTGGACGACATCGCCGCCCTCAACCGGGCCGGCCAGCAGATCCGTGACTGGGTGGTGGACGCACCGTTCCAGCCCGCGCTGGAGCAGGCCGTGCGTGCCGCCTATGACAAGCTGAGTGCCGGGCTTGAGGCGTCGTTTGCGGTGCGCTCCTCCGCCACCGCCGAGGACATGCCGGATGCCTCCTTCGCCGGTCAGCAGGAGACCTTCCTCAACGTACGCGGCATCGACTCCGTCATGACCGCCATCAAGCATGTGTTTGCCTCGCTGTTCAACGATCGCGCCATCTCCTACCGGGTGCATCAGGGCTATGACCACAAGGGCGTGGCGCTCTCGGCCGGGGTGCAGCGCATGGTGCGCTCGGACTTGGCCTCCTCCGGCGTCATGTTCACCCTGGATACCGAATCCGGCTTCAACGACGTGGTCTTCATCACTGGTAGCCAGGGCCTCGGCGAGATGGTGGTGCAGGGGGCCGTCAACCCGGACGAGTTCTATGTGCACAAGCCAACCCTCAAGGCCGGCCGCCCCGCCGTGGTGCGCAAGACGCTGGGCTCCAAGCTCATCAAGATGACCTACTCCGAGGACGCCGGTCACGGTCGTCAGGTGAAGATCGTCGACACCCAGGATGCCGAGCGCAACCGCTTCTGCATCAGCGACGACGAGGTGATGGCGCTGGCGAAACAGGCGCTCATCATCGAACAACATTACGGCCGCCCGATGGACATCGAGTGGGCCAAGGATGGTCAGGACGGCCAGCTCTACATAGTCCAGGCCCGTCCCGAGACGGTGCGCAGCCGTCAGGAGGCAAACACCCTGGAGCGTTTCGCGCTCAAGCAGTCCGGCGGCAAGGTGCTGATCGAGGGGCGTGCCATCGGCCACAAGATTGGCTCTGGCCCGGCGCGGGTCATCTCCTCCATCAGCCAGATGGACGAGGTACAGCCCGGCGACGTGCTGGTTACCGACATGACGGATCCGGATTGGGAGCCCATCATGAAGCGGGCCTCGGCCATCGTCACCAACCGCGGCGGCCGCACCTGCCACGCCGCCATCATAGCCCGTGAGCTGGGCATCCCGGCCGTGGTGGGTTGTGGTGACGCCACCGCTCGCATCGAGGCGGGTCAGCTCATCACCGTCTCCTGCGCGGAAGGGGACACCGGCTTCATCTACGACGGCGAACTCGATTTCGAGGTGGCGGTGACCGAGGTGGGCAACATGCCGCGCCTGCCCATCAAGATCATGATGAACGTCGGCAACCCGGATCGGGCCTTCGACTTCGCCCAGCTGCCAAACGCCGGCGTGGGCCTGGCGCGCCTGGAGTTCATCATCAACCGCATGATAGGCGTGCATCCCAAGGCCCTGCTGGAGTTCGATCAGCAGAGCCCCGAGCTGCAGGCCACCATAGCCAAGATGATCGCCGGTTACGATAGCCCCCGTGAATACTACGTCGCCAAGCTGACCGAAGGCATCGCCACCCTGGCTGCAGCCTTCTGGCCGGAGCGGGTGATAGTGCGGATGTCGGACTTCAAGTCCAACGAATACGCCAACCTGGTGGGCGGTCGTGGCTACGAGCCCCACGAAGAGAACCCCATGATCGGCTTCCGCGGTGCCTCCCGTTATATCGCCGACAGCTTCCGTCCCTGCTTCGCGCTCGAGTGTGAGGCGATGAAGCGGGTGCGTGACGTCATGGGTCTGACCAACGTCGAGGTGATGATCCCCTTCGTGCGCACCGTGGGCGAGGCGGAGCAGGTGGTGGAGATCCTGGCCGAGAACGGCCTGCGCCGCGGCGAGCGGGGCCTCAAGGTCATCATGATGTGCGAACTGCCCTCCAACGCCCTGCTGGCGGATCAGTTCCTGCAACACTTCGATGGCTTCTCCATCGGCTCCAACGACATGACCCAGCTCACGCTCGGACTGGACCGGGATTCGGGCCTCATCGCCCACCTGTTCGATGAGCGCAACGAGGCGGTCAAGGCGCTGCTGGCGATGGCCATCAAGGCCGCGCGCAAGGCGGGCAAGTATGTCGGCATCTGCGGCCAGGGCCCGTCCGATCACCCGGACTTCGCCGCCTGGCTGGTCGAGCAGGGCATCGACTCTGTGTCGCTCAACCCGGATACCGTGGTCGACACCTGGCTCTATCTGGCCGAGCAGCACCAGGCCAGCTGAGCCGCGCTTGCGGATGCCATACGGCGATAGTGCCGCACTGTGATAAATAAAAACGGCGCCCGAGAGGGCGCCGTTTTTATGTCGGAATACGGTGCATTTCTATTTTGTTTTTTGTCCGATGACTGCCTCCTACTGCGCCAAAATAGCGTGCCAGATCGTGGTCTTACACTCCGTTACATCGGCGCCCTTCCTCATCCCCCCATAATGAGCCTGCCATGTCATGGACAGGCTGGCGGATCCGCATTTTTAGGTCATGCGAGCCGGGTTGGAGAAAGAGGTTCCGCCTGCGCTCGCCCATCAATCAGTTATTGGTGTTTTATGAGGCCAGGGTAGGCAGATGGCACAGAGCGTAGCAAATCAAGTTCTCAGGAGAATGCTGACGGCCTGTCAGCAACAGGGGGGAGATCCGGATGCCCTGCTGCTGGCCGCCGGTCTGACCCCATTCGATATCAACCGTGAGCATGGCCGGATCCTGGCCCAGAGCCATTACCGCCTGCTGAGTCTGATGCAGGGCTATCTGAGCGGATTTCACGAGGGCATCTTGTCCTATGAGATCGCTCAGCTCTATGAGCACTATCCGGTGCTCATCAGCCTCTGCCTGAACCAGCCATCCCCTCGCGCCGCCATCGAGGCCCTGCTGCGCTATCGCACCGTCATCGGCAACTGCGACGATTATCAGGTGAGGTTGGGGGCGCTGCACACCCAATATGAGTACATCAATCAAGGACCCGCCGCCCTGGGGGCGAGCCAGGCCATCCCCAATTTTGTCATCCTCTTCCGGATCCTGCGGGCCTATGTGCCCGCCCTCGCCGTGTCGGTGGGGTTCGTCGGCAGGCCGCCTGCCCATCACCGCCAGCTGGATCACTTCTTCGGTACCCACTGCCGCTGGGATCAGCCGGGCAACACCCTGCTCATCGGCAATGCCCTGCTGGATACCCGCATCGATAGCTACAACGGCTTGCTGTGCCGCTTGCAGACAAGTCAGCTGGATAGCATCTGCACCGACATCGATGAGCGGGTGCCCTTTGCCAATCTGGTGGCTGACCTTATCCGTCACCGGATCCGCGGCGGTGTCATGGACAGCGATGACCATCTCCTCAAGGACGTCTGCTCGGCCATGAATATCAGCCGCTGGACCCTGAACCGCAAATTGCAGGGGGAGGGCAGCAGTTTTTCCGCCATCCTGAAGCGGGTCAAGATGATGGAGGCCTGCCGGTTATTGGGGGAGAGGGAGCAGCCGCTGCAAAATATCAGCGATCTGGTGGGCTTCTCCTCCCAGAGTGCGCTCAATCGCTTCTTCAAGGCCAACGCCAATATGACCCCGCTGGCCTACCGCAATACCCGCCAATAAGAACGGGACCAGGCGCAGGCCTGGTCCCGTCAAGGTGCTCGGATCCTCATGGGAGCGCGCGCCGGGGCGCCGCTCCCGTCCTCTTATTTTGTCACCGTGGTGACGGTGGCGGCATCCACACCGCTTGGCAGGGCCAGGGCGCCCGCCGTGGTGTTGCTCACCACTATCTCCTTGCTCAGCTTGAAGGTGACGGGGGTGGTGGCGGAGACGTCCGATGAGGGGCTGATGTAGGCGCTGTAGCTGCCCGGCTCCAGGATCCACTGGTTGCTGGCCTCATCGAAGCTGGCGAGTATGCTGGCCGGAATGGTGAAGCTCAGCTGCTCGGTGGCGCCAGGGGCCAGCTGTTTGGTCTTGGCGAAGGCCTTGAGCTCTATGGTCGGTTTTTTCAGTTTGACCTCGGGGGCGGTGATGTAGACCTGGGCCGCCTCCTTGCCCGCCACACCGCCGGTGTTGGTGATGGTCGCCGTCAGCACTATGCTGCCGGCCGCGCCATCGGCCAGGGTATTGCTGGCGATGGCCGGGCTGGTGTAGCCGAAGCTGGTGTAGGATAGGCCAAAGCCGAAGGGGTAGGAGACGGCCTTGTCGAAGGTGCTGTAGTAGCGATAGCCGACGTAGATCCCCTCGTTGTAATAGAGATCGTCCGGCTCGCCGTCGCCGTCGGTGTCCTCACCGGGGAAGCTGGTCGAGGAGGGGACGCTGGCGTAGCTTTGCGGGAAGCTCTGGGCCAGCTTGCCGCTCGGGTTGACCGCGCCTGAGAGCACATCCGCCACCGCGTGGCCGGTCTCCTGACCCGCCATGTAGGCCAGCAGGATGCCGTCCACCTTGTGACTCCACTCTGCGGTATCTATCACCCCGTTGACGTTGAGCACCACCACCACCTTTTTATCCTGGGCGTGGAAGGCGTTGCTCACCGCATCGATGAGGGCGGTCTCGTCATCGCCGAGCAGGTAGTCGCCCTTGCTGTTGCTGCGATCCGCCCCCTCGCCGGCCTGACGGCCCAGGCTGATCACCGCCACGTCCTGCTCGCTGGCGGCCGTGGCGATCAAGCCGGTCAGCTCGGGGCCGACGGCGGCCTCTGCGCAGCTATAGAACCCCTTGGAGCCGAATTGGCCCTCGTGATAGACCTTGTTGGCCTCATAAAAATCGCCGTAGTAACTCTGCAGCGCCTCGTTGACCGGGAAACGGCTGGCCAGTCCCTGGGCTATGGTGGTGGTGCCGGTTGCGTTCACGTCCCCGCTGCCGGTGCCACCCTTGTAGGTGTTGATCTGGTTGATGCCAAAGCTGGCGACCTTGCTGGTCGCGGCAATCGGCAGGGCGGCGGCTTCGTTGCGCAGCAGCACCATGCTCTCGGCGCCGGCCTGGCGAGCCAGTTTGGCATGGGCGGCCAGATCCGGGCTGTTGCTGACGGCCAGCTGGCTGTAGGAGGGGCTCTTCATCACCTGGGTCAGGATATGGATGGCGGCCTCGGTCACCTTGGCCTCGCTCAGATCGCCGTGGTCGATGGATTGCTGCAGCTGCTCCTTGACGTTGCCAGGCTCGATCAGATCTTGCCCTGCCAGCACCTGCTTGTAGGCGTTGTTGGCCACGTCGCCGGCGAACCAGTCGGACATCACCAGGCCGTCAAACTGCCACTCGTCGCGCAGCACCTCGGTCACCGCATCTCTGCGCTCGTTCACATAGGTGCCGTTGACCTTGTTGTAGGAGGTCATGATCGCCCAGGGCTGGGCCTCGTCCACGGCGATCTGGAAGCCGCGCAGGTAGATCTCGCAGAAGGTTCTCGGTTCGCCGATGTCGTTGATCTGGTTGCGGTTGGTCTCGGAGTTGTTGCCAAAGAAGTGCTTGATGGTGGTGCCCACCCCGTTGCTCTCCACCCCGTTTACCATGGCGGCGCCCATCTTGCCGGTCAGCAGCGGATCTTCCGAGTAGTACTCGAAGTTGCGGCCATTGAGCGGGTTGCGCTGAATGTTCATGCCCGGCGCCAGCAGGATGTCCACCCCGTACTGCCTGACCTCATCCCCCATGGCTTCCCCCACGGACTCGACCAGCTCGACGTCCCAGCTGGAGGCCAGCAGCGAGCCGATGGGCCAGGCGGTGGCATGGTAGGTGGCGCTGTCGTCGTCGCGGTTGGCGCTGATCCTAAGGCCCGCCGGGCCGTCGGCCAGCTTCAGGGCCGGGATGTCGATGCCGTCGGCACTGCGGCTCACCCCGTTGATGTAACCCGCCACCCCGGCGACATCCTGCTTGACGTTGACGGCGCCGTTGGCGCTGCCATAACCGGGGCCGGAGAGCAGATCCAGCTTCTCGGCCAGGGTCAGCCTGGCCACCATGGTTTCGGCCTGAGCACGGTAATAGGCGTCATCCTTGACGATGGGGGCGTCGGAGTCGTTCTGGTTGCAACCCACCAGGATCCCGGCCAGGGCCAGGCTGACGGAAAGTGAAACCGCTTTCATTCTTGTGGTGGTGATAGGCATGGAGGCCTCCTCGTAACTGTCTGAATAAAAAGGTAAGTGTGATACCGACTCCGGGAGCTGACCGGGCCGCTCTGCTGGCGGCTTGCCATGGATATCGATGAAGGCATCGGGCGGGCCGTGCGTGGTCATGAGCCCGGGCCGCAGGCAGGTTAGCAAGTCGGCGTCGGCCCGCCTTGCCTCGGCGGGGCGCTAAATGTGCAGTTGGGGGCAAGGGTGCGAAGTTGTGACCGCGGTCGCATCGGAGCCTTGGCGGGCGACCCGGTTTGTCTCCATCGGGGGAGGTGAGAATGGAGAAAGGGGGCCTATGGCCCCCTCGATGGCATGAGTGTTCGGCTCGGGGAGCAGATAGATCACCTGGGCTGTTGCTCGGCGCCGGCCAGCTCGACCTGCACCTTCACTCCTTCCTGCTTGAGCCGGGTGGCGACGGCGTTCAGATCGGTGCCGGACTGTGCCTCCAGCAGGGCGATGCCGCCGCTGCTCTGCTTGAAGCGCAGGCCGTGGCGCGTGGCCAGTGCCCTGGCCTGATTGTCGTCGGCCTCCACCAGCAGGGTGCCGCTGACGGTGAGCTCGGGGCTGGCCGCCCCTTGCAGCAAGATGTCGCCGCTGCGCAGGCTGGGTTGGGTTGCCTGGCCGTCCAGGCTGCGGGCCACCCGTTTCTTGCTGCCGTTGTAAGGTGTCAGGTAGGTCTGTCCGTTCACCTCTATGGTGCTGTACTGCTTGCCGTCGATCAGCACCGATTCCCCGGCCATGGCCTGAGTGGAGAGCGAGGCCAGCAGGCCTGCCAGGGCAAGGCTGAGTAAGCTGTGTTTCATGTTGTGACTCCTGTGCAATTAGAGAGGGGCGGCGTCATGGCCGAGCACCCGCAGGGACCAGTTGAGCAACTGGCCAGGCTGGCTGTTGTTGCGCTCGGTCAGGGTGCTGCGGGCGTTGGTGCTGAGGTTGCGCAGTGCAACCTGGCGGTTGCCGCTGGCGACGTCGGTCACCTCCAGTCGCCACTCGCCCTGAGCCTGCTCGCCGTAGAACTTGTGGGAGAGCATGCGCATGTCGCGCAGTCCCCGGGTGCGCACATAGCCCAGCTGCTGCCGGTCGAGGGATTGGCCCACCAGGCTGTTGTTGGGGTTGAGCAGCACGCTGCGGGTGCCGGAGGGGGAGACCAGCTCGATCAGCAGATCGGGTAGGCGCTGGTGATCCAGGCTGACCAGCACCTGCACCGCCTCCACGGTCAGGGGTTGATCGACCCGGGCGCCGGAGCGGGTCGGGGCGCTGCCGAGATCCGGGATGGCCCCGGCGGCGCGATCGCGCACCGTCACCTGCTGCCACGGCAGCTGCACCAGCGGCGGCAGGGGCTCATGGGTGGCGGCATCGACCAGGGCCCGGTTCACATCCACCAACCCGAAACCATAGGTCGGGCTGTACCAGATGCCGGCGGCGTTGCGCTCCCAGCCTTCCAGCCCCGTCACCTGACGGCGCTGGCCATCGGCGGCGGTGTAGCTCAGCTGCACCGGCGCCTGCTCGGCATCGAGGCGGGTGGCGCTGCGGGCCAGCAGATCGCGCAGATCCCGCACCGACAGGTCCGGATAGGCGGACATCAGCAGCGCCATGGCCCCGGCGGTATTGGGGGTGGCCGAGGAGGTGCCGTTCATCACGCCGTTGTAGTCACAGCTGGCATCCAGTTGCGGATTGCCGTGCAGCCGGTTGGTGCTGGGATCGTCCAGCCGGTTGTAACCCATGTTGCAGCCAGGCAGATCCGTGGTCACCATGGCTGGCGCGTCCGTGCCGTATTCCCCGCCGGGGGCCGTCAGGAATACGTTGCTGCCGACGCTGGAGTAGGACGATCGCACTCCGTTCGCGTTGCTGGCGCTGACCACCAGGTTCCAGAAGTTGCTGTTGGAGGGATCGATGTTGCTGTTTTCAAACGGCAACCTTAGATCGCCGCCGCTGCGGTTGAGGGCATAGTTGCCGGCGGCAATCCGGCTGAAGCCGTTGCCCGCCGCCTTGATGTAGGCCGCCCCTTGCACCTGCTGGGTCATCCGCTCGAACAGGCGATCCAGCTGTAGCTGGTCCAGCCCGTCGGCCCTTTGTGGATCGACCAGGCTCATGCCGTAGCTCTGGTTGAAGACCCGGTTATCGCCGCTGGCCGGGCTGTCGCCGAGGGCATAGAGCCAATCCTGCTGCAACTGCTGGCTGTCGTTGTCGAGCAGGTTGAACCCCTGCAGCTGGGCGCGGGGCGCCACGCCTCTGGTGCCGATGGCGTTATCCACCGCGGCTATGATGCCGGACACCGAGGTGCCGTGGGCACTGTCCGGATCGGTTGGCGTCGGGTCGTCGCCGCCGGTCACCACGTTGCGTGAGCCGGGGCGGACGTTGTCGACCAGATCCGGGTGGGCGATGGCCAGGCCATCGTCCACCACGGCCACGTTGATGCCCTGACCGAGCACCTCGGTGCGGTGGGCCCACCAGAGGTTGAGGTCATTGCCTGCCACGCCGGCGCGGGGGCTGAAGGCATCCTGGCCACTGTTGAGCAGGTGCCACTGCTGATCCTGCAGGGGGTTGATGCCGGGCAGGCAACGCGCTGCGCTGCCGCGACCGGTATCCATGCCGGCCTCTCTGCCGGTGAGGGGGGTACAACTCTCATTGGCCTGAACCGAGACGGCAGGCAGGGCCGAGAGCAGGGCCGTGATTGCCAACGCTAACGATGTCTTTCTCATTGATAAACTCCATCTTAAGGGCGCACCGTCCGAGGTGCGCTGGCATCTATACATGAGAAAATACGATTCAAAAGACTCTCAATTCAGAGTTGTGAAGGGGTTCATATAAACCCCATTTGAGCCCATATGGGGGTATCAATGTGACGACGATCGTGTTTTATTGAGAGCTATTCGCATCTGTCATTAGTGATCTTTTTGTCTATAGATCATTCTGTTGTTAGGTGCGCCCCTGCTCGCCCGCAGGGGGGAATCGCCATGGCTGTGGTCTGATGTGAACCCTGTTAAGGTAACGGCAAACAGACAATCAGGATGGATCCATGACCCTATTGCAGTGGCACTCGGCCAGGCTGGCCCTTCGCGGTGACCGTACCCTCTTCATCCCCGAACTTACTCTTGCCCAGGGAGAGTGCTGGGCCTTCGTCGGCAGCAACGGCAGCGGCAAGACGGCGCTGGCCTCGGCCCTGTGCGGCGAGCTGAGCCTGCGCTCGGGGCAGGCCCTGGGCCAGCTGAATGCCGTGCGCCTCTCCTTCGAGTCGCAGCAGCAGCTGGGGGAGCAGGACTGGCAGCGGCGCAACACCGACATGCTGGGGGAAGAAGAGGAGGCGGGGTATAAGGTATCGACCCTGATGCTGGAGGTGGGGGAGGCGCCGCAGGCACGGGCGCTGCTGGCGCGCTTTGGCATAGCGGCGCTGTGGGATCGTCCCTACCGTCATCTCTCGAGCGGTGAGGGACGCAAGCTGCTGCTGGCCCGCGCCCTGCTGTCGAGGCCCGAGCTGCTGGTGCTGGACGAGCCGTTCGATGGCCTGGATCAGGGCTCGCGCCTCGAGCTGATGGCGCTGCTGGCTGATCTGGTGGCGCAGGGGCAGCGCCTGGTGATCATCGTCAATCGATTCGACGAGATCCCCCCCTTCGCCAGCCACCTCGGCCTGCTCGGGGAGCTGTGTCTGCTGCTGGCGGGGCAGCGCGACGCCGTGCTGGGGAGCCAGGAGGTGGCCCAGCTGGCGCGGGTCGAGGGGCAGAGTCCGCGGCTGCCGCCGCCGCTCACGGCGCCCGCGCCCTTGCCCGCCGGCCCCCGGGTGCAGATGCGCAACCTGCGGGTCGCCTATGGCGAGCAGCTGGTGATCGACGGGCTCGACTGGACCATTGGGGAGGGGGAGCACTGGCAGCTGGTTGGCCCGAACGGCGCCGGCAAGTCGACCCTGCTCGCCCTCATCACCGGCGATCATCCGCAAGGCTACAGCAACGATCTCGTGCTGTTCGGGGTACGCCGTGGCAGCGGCGAGAGCATCTGGGAGATCAAGCGTCACATCGGTCTGGTCAGCCCGGCGCTGCACCTCGACTACCGGGTTAATGGCTCTGTGCTGACGGTGATCCTGTCGGGGTTTTATGACTCCATCGGCCTCTACAGCCGCCCCGGCGATCGCCAGCTGGCGCTGGCTAACCAGTGGCTGAGCCTGCTCGGGCTCGGTGCGCAGGGGGCCTTGCCATTTCACTCCCTCTCCTTCGGCCAGCAGCGGCTGGTGCTGATCGCCAGGGCGCTGGTCAAGCATCCGCCGCTGCTGATCCTGGACGAGCCGCTGCAGGGGCTGGATCCCCTCAACCGCCATCTGGTGCGAGAGATGGTGGTGCGCCTCATAGGCCAAGGCACCCAGCTGCTGTTCGTCTCCCACCATCCCGAGGATGCGCCCCCCGGCCTGACCCACAGGCTGAGCTTCGTGCCCGACGGCACCGGTGGTTATCGCTATCTGCAAGAGAGGCTGGGGGAAGGTGAGTCATTGTGATTGGCCCGGGCCTCGGTGCTCTTTATTGGGACGGCGTTGACCACCCCTCGGGAAGGAGTGGGGGGTAGCCCAGGAGCAGCCACCAGAGTGTGTAAAAGGGCATGGCACCCATCCAGAGCCAGCCCAGATAGAGACGGGTAGCCGCCATGCCGATCATGGTCACTGCAAGTGCGACTTGGAAAGCGACCAGACCAAACATAAAGGGCGCCATGTTATCCATCATGGCGCTTATCTCACCAGGGCCAGGATCTGGCGAAATGCCGGATGGCGGCAATCCCCCAGCAGCTCATAGAGGCACATCTCCACCGAGCTGAGCCGTGCCCCCAATGCCGCCAATTGATCGACGGCCACCGTCTTGTTGGCGGCGGTGCGGGACGACACCGCATCCACCACCAATGACACCTGGGCGCCCCCGTCCAGCAGCCCCTGCACCGTCTGATAGACACAGATATGGGCCTCGATGCCGCATACCAGCCAGTGGCTGACACCGCTCTGCTGGATCGCCGCCGCCACCTGCGGCTCCCCCAGGGCGCCGAAGCTGAACTTGGGCAGCACCTGTGCCCCGGCTTGCAGCGGCTGTAGCTCGGGCACCGTGGCCCCGAGCTTGTCCGGATTTTGCTCCAGCCAGATCACCGGCAAGCCCAGCGCCTGGGCGCCTTGCACCAGCCGGGCGGTATTGGCGATGAGGGGCTCGCTCTCCTCGACGAGGCGGGCCAGCTTGCCCTGAATATCGACGACCAGCAGGCCTGTGGTGGAGGTGATCAACATGGTGACTCCTTATCAAGGGATCGCGTGCTAGGTGGCCCGCGAACGGCATGGGGAGCGGCGAGCAGGCTCGGCGCGATACCCCTTTTTATATAGAGAGAAACAAATTGTTACCAGAGCGCCAGTGACGCACCGGGCGGACGGCGCTAGAGTCGGGCCATGAAAAAGCACCTGACAGTGCTAAGACCAGTGTCGCCAAATTTGGCAACGAGTCCGGCCGAACGAGTGGGAAGATCTTGTTATTAAAGCAGTTCCAGCCCTTGTTCAAGAGTGCGCCGCGATTAACTTAACGATGGGAATCACCATGAAGAAAATCATTCTGCTTATGTCCGTCGCTGGTCTGATGGCCGGTTGTTCCAGCCCTGCCCAGCGCATGGCGGACTGCCAGGCGCAGGGGATCAGCAAGGATACCTGCTACCTGGCAGAGCAAAATCGCCAGACTGCCATCCTCGGCGCCGCCGAGAAGCAGGCGATGGAGAACGCCAGCAAGGCGGTCAAGTAAGGCGTTGTCGGTTTAATCCGTCGGTGTATTCCCAAAGCCCTGGTGTCGATGACGCCGGGGCTTTTTGCTATGGAGGGCATGGCGCCCGCACGGTCGGACTGCGCTACTCGTCGCCCAGATAGGTGACCGCCTCGATATTGTTGCCATCGGGGTCGAGCAGAAAGGCGGCGTAATAGTTGGGGGCATAGTGGGGGCGCAGCCCTGGCTGCCCATTGCAGCGAAAACCCGCCTCGATACCGGCCTGATGGAAGGCATCCACCTCGGCGGGGTGTCTGGCGCGAAAGGCTATGTGGCCGGGGGGGCTCTGCTCGCCGCCTTCTATCAGAAAGCTCACCTTGTCTTGCTCAATCTGGCCAAACCCCGCAGCTTGCTCATCCGCCCACTTGAGCTCTATCTGCAGGGGAGTGAAGACAGCTTCATAGAAGCGCCGGCATGCCTGAAACCTGACGGTCTTGATTTCAACGTGATCGAACACAGCCACTCCTGTTGCTGACTGGGCGGGCAAGACGCTACCGCCCCTGAATAATGCCTGCGCTCACAGGCCCGCTCTTGGGTACCCGGTAGAAAAAGGGCACCAAATGACCATCCTATGCCGGATGAGGCCGGGATGGCGAGATCCTGCTCATCATTATTGTGTGGCTTATCAAAGATTTTCGCGCGAGGAGCGGTGACGGGCCGCGCCTCGGCATCGGCACTGGTGCTCGCCATCTTTGCGCAAGCTCAGCCGATTTTGTCGCTTGGCGAAGGGCGGTGGCTCTGTTATGGTGAGCTTAATTAGCCATTTGGATGGCTAGATGGTTGTGGTGGTTCTGCTCGCAGGGCAGGAGTCGCAACCCGGCCACCGTTTCGACGATCATTTTGACAAGGAGTCCCCATGCAGCGCCGTTCCCTCTTCAAGCTCTCCGCCCTCGCTCTGCTCGCCAGCAGCCTGCCATTGTCAGCCTTTGCCATTGATGAGGCGAAGAAAGAGATAGTGATCGGCACCACAGTCGGGGATTTTGCCGACATGGTGACCGACTCCATCAAGCCGCAGCTGGAGGCCAAGGGCTACCAGGTGAAGCTGGTGGAGTTCACCGACTATGTGACCCCCAATATCGCCCTGGCCGATGGCTCGCTCGATGTGAACTGCTTCCAGCACAAGCCCTATCTGGAGAGCTTCGCCAAGGATAGAGGGCTGTCGCTGGCCCCCATCACCCAGGTGCCGACCGGCCCCATGGGACTCTATTCGGGCAAGCTGAGCGATCTGAAGGCGCTGAAAGAGGGGAGCACGGTCGCCATCCCCAATGATCCCACCAACCAGGCGCGGGCGCTGCTGATGCTGCAGGATCTGGGCTGGCTGACCCTGAAGGAGGGCATCAACCCGCTCAAGGCGAGCGAGTTCGATGTGGTGAAGAATCCGCACGACATCAAGCTGGTGCTGCTGGAGGCGGCGCAACTGCCGCGCTCAAGGGAGGATGTGGACTTCTCTGTCATCAATGGCAACTTCGCCGCCTCCAGCGGCATCCCGTTCAGCGAGGGGCTCTTCCTCGAGCGCAGCTACGACTTCATCAACTGGGTGGTGGTGAAGAGCGCCGATGCCGACAAGCCGTTCGCCAAGGATGTGATTGCCGCCTACAATTCCCCCGAGTTCAAGGCCTATGCCGCCAAGCGCTTCGCTGGCTACAAGTACCCGCAGGGCTGGCAGGGGCAGAGCAAGGGCTGAGTCACCTCATCATGAGCCGAAAAACGGGCACCCCAGGGTGCCCGTTTTTATTGGCTTGTCGCGTCCTGGTGCCGGATCAGTAGTGGTGCAGCCACCAGCGGGCGGCGAACAGGGCGGTCAGACTGCCGAGCAGGGCGCTCGCCAGCACATCCAGCGGCCAGTGCATGCCGATCAGGGTGCGTGACAGGGCGATGCCGATGGCCCAGAGCGGCAGCAGCCAGACGCCGCGGGGCGCGCGGGCCAGCCAGATCAGGCCGAAGAACTGGGCGAGGCTCATGGCGGCGATGCTGTGACCGGAGGGGAAGGCGTAGTTCACCTCCGCCTGCCAGTGGTTGCCGAGCCACCGGGGCAGCGCCAGCAGCTGGCTGGCCGCATGCACCTGCTCGCTGCGCTCCGCCACGCTGGCGGCGTAGAACTGCGAGATGGCGGGGATCAGGTTCTGGCTCTCCAGCCAGAGCAGATAGGGGCGCGGCTCCTGGGTCAGCTGCTTGATGAGGCTCTTGATGGCCCAGTCCCCCGCCAGCACTGCCAACAGGGCACCACCGAGGGCCAGCAGGGCGGGAGGCTTAAGCGTCAGCTTGTGTCGGGTCAGCAGCAACAGGGCGGCGATGGTGACGACGAGGCCGGGCAAGTCCACCATGCGGGTGAGGGCGTAGGGCCCCCACAACCAGCCCGATTGCAGGGCGCTCGTCAGGAAGGGTTGCCAGGGCAGGCAGGTCAGCAGCAGCAAGGGCAGGATCAGGGCGGCGCTGAAACCCAGCACCTGGCGGCGCGGCAAGGAAGAAGCATGAATCGACATAACAGGGCTGGTCACGGGGCGGTTCGGTGGCGGTGATGGAAGAGGCGCCATTGTGCCAGCCCAGGCTCGCCGGTCAAGCCGCGGGGCCGGGGGGCAACAGCTTGTTACATATCCCCCTGGGCTCATGGGCATGGGGCAGTATGGACTGAGCGCGGAGGGCGGCCCGGGCAGCGGAGGCTGAAAACGCCCGTCGTCTGGGCTGGGGCGGGGCGCCGGTGGCAACTGCCGGCCCGAGAAGATGCCTCTGAAAACTTGCGCCATATGGGCTAGAATGGCGCGCCTGTGGCCGGTTGCGCGCATTCAGTTACCAAGAAGAGAGCCCGATGAAGATCGTCGTTGATGAAAACATGCCCCACGCCTGCGAGTTGTTTGCCGAGTTTGGCGAGGTGGTACCCCTGCCGGGGCGGCAGATAGCGGCGGCGGATCTGCAGGATGCCGAGGTGCTGCTGGTGCGCTCGGTGACCCGGGTCGATGCCAGACTGCTCGCCAGTTGTCCGCGGCTGGCCTTCGTGGGCACCGCCACCATAGGCACGGATCACATCGACAAGGCGCTCTTGGCCGAGCGGGGCATCCCCTTCTTCAGCGCCCCCGGTTGTAACAAATATTCGGTGGGGGACTATGTGCTCTCCGCCCTGCTGGTGCTGGCGGAGCGCCACGAGCTCAACCTGAGCGAGATGAGCCTCGCCGTCATCGGCGCCGGCAATACCGGCGAATGTGTGGCGGGCAAGGCCGAGGCGCTCGGCATGAATGTGCTGCGCTGCGATCCGCCGCGGGCCCGCCGCGAGGCAAATGCCATCACGGCTGCAAGCAAGGGTACCGAGGGGGCCGCGGGCTTCGTCGATTACCAGATGGCACTCTCGGCCGATGTTGTCAGCTTCCACGTGCCCCTCACCCGCGAAGGCGTCGATGCCACCTTCCACCTGCTGGGGGAGCGCGAGATAGCGGCAAGGCCAAAGGGGCAGTTCCTCATCAATGCCTCCCGTGGCGAGGTGTGGGACAACCAGGCGCTGCTCGCCCGTCAGTTGGGTGACGAGCCATTGCGGCTGGTGATGGACGTATGGGAAGGGGAGCCGGAACCCCTGCGCGCCCTGGTACCCCATACCGAGCTCGCGACCCCGCACATCGCCGGCTACAGCCTGGAGGGCAAGGCGCGTGGCACCTGGATGCTCTATCAGGCACTCTGCCAGCAGCAGAGCCGCGACCCGCGCCAGGATCTGCAAGCGCTCTTGCCAGCCCCCGAGGTGCGCGAGCTGACGCCGGGCCAGGCCACGGATCAGGCGTTGATAAAGCAGCTGGTCCACCTTATCTATGACGTGCGCCGGGACGATGCCCGTTTTCGCAATCGCATCGATCTGCCAGGCAGTTTCGACGAGCAGCGCAAGCACTACCCGGAGCGGCGGGAGCTATCATCCTTGCTGGTCTGCGGCCCCTTCGCCAGCGACAGGCTGGCCCGACTGGGCTTTGTCATCCGCCCGATCTGAATCGGGTTCAATATCAACGAGGGGGCGGACTCAGGTCCGCCCCCTGTGTGGTTTGGCACCGTCAAACCCGCTATCAGGCAGGTCCGCCTGCCAGCGGTGATGCTTCGCGCGTCATCGGCATCCATAAAGGAGAGAACATCAGTGAGTCAGCAATTCAACGTAGCGGTATTGGGCGCGAGCGGCGCCGTGGGTCAGGCCATGATCGAGATCCTGGAGGAGCGTGCCTTCCCGGTCGCCACCCTCTATCCGCTGGCCTCCAGCCGCAGCGCCGGTGATACCGTGCGCTTTGGTGGCAAGAACCGCGAGATCCTGGACGTGGAGGATTTTGACTGGAGCCAGGTGCAGATCGCGCTCTTCTCCGCCGGGGCCGAGATCTCTGCCAAGTGGGCACCGATCGCCGCCGAGCATGGCTGCATCGTCATCGACAACACCTCCTGCTTCCGTTACGACGAAGACATCCCCCTGGTGATCCCGGAAGTGAACCCGGACGCGCTGGCGGATTTTCGCAACCGCAACATCATCGCCAACCCGAACTGCTCCACCATCCAGATGCTGGTGGCGCTCAAGCCCCTGCACGACGAGGTGGGCATCGCCCGCATCAACGTGGCGACCTATCAGTCCGTCTCCGGCTCCGGCAAGGAGGGGGTGAGCGAGCTGGCCGGCCAGACCGCGCACCTGCTCAATGGCCGTCCGGTGGAGCCGACCCTCTACCCGCAGCAGATCGCCTTCAACCTGATCCCGCAGATCGACGCCTTCACCGACAACGGTTACACCCGTGAGGAGATGAAGATGGTGTGGGAAACCCAGAAGATCCTGGGGGATGCCAACATCGCCGTGAACCCGACCTGCGTGCGGGTGCCGGTGTTCTACGGTCACGCCGAGGCGGTCCACGTCGAGCTGCACCAGCCGCTGGATGCGGATCAGGTCAAGGAGCTGCTGCGCAACGCCCCGGGCGTCACCCTGTTCGATGACGACGCCGACTACCCGACCCCGGTGCGCGACGCCACCGGCAAGGACGAGGTGCTGGTCGGCCGGGTGCGCCAGGATATTTCTCACCCGAGCGGTATCAATATGTGGATCGTGGCCGATAACGTTCGTAAGGGCGCGGCGACCAACAGCGTGCAGATCGCCGAACTGCTGGTGCGTGACTACCTCTGAGGCTGACACCGGCCCTGGCGGGAAGGGAACCCCGCCCCTTGACCGGTGCTGGTGCCCGGATGTGACCGGCACCGCACTCTCCGGTTTTAAAAATTTTGCGTGATATCAGTCGATTAAGTTTTTTCCTACACTCTTGCCAGCATTCTGGCAGGAGTGGGGTGCTAAATGTGTCGGATTGCTGGCTTGAGACGCTAGCCTGATTTATATTGAGCCGATTGTTTTGGGGTAACTATCCAGATTTTTCAATGTGATAGGGCCGTCATACGAAGGAACGAATATGGGACATTCCCGCATAACGCTGGCAACGCTACTCGCATTGGGTCTTCTGGGCACGGTTCAGGCCGATGAGTCGGGGAAAGAACCTTTCTTTGTCGAGCTGAAGGGGCCGGATGACGCCGCGCCGCCGCTGGTTCAACCTCAGCCACAGGCCCAGCCGGTGGCACAGCCCAGCCTGCCCAAGGCGCAGCCCATAGTGCGTCAGACCGCCAGCACCCAGGCGGGCAGCTATGGCCCGGTCCATCCCACCGATACCTTGTGGAGCCTGGCGAGCAAGCATCGCCCCTCCAGTCGGGTGAGCGTCTACCAGACCATGGTGGCGATCTACGACAAGAATCCCCGCAGTTTTGCCGATGGCAACATCAACCACATCCTGGTGGGCTCCCGCATTCTGCTGCCGACGGCCGCCGAGGCGAGCCGCATCACCGATGCGCAGGCGCGTCAGCGCTTCAACAGCGACAACGCCAGCTGGAAGGGGCTGAGCCCCAAATACCTGGCCAGCAAGCAGGCCCAGCCCGTCAGCCCGGCTGAGACCAAGGCCGCCGCCGTGCCGGCCAAGGCCCCGGTTGCCAAGGCGGCGCCCATCCCGGCGGCAGCGCCCAAGGTGAGCACGCCACAAGCCGCCACCGAGGTGGCCGTCGCCAAGGCGGCAACGGCCAGCGCCGCCGGTGCGAGCGCCCCGGCTCCCTTGCCGGCGGATCTGGGTACCCCGGTCGGCAAGCCCTCCACCGAGATGGCGCTGGCACTGGAAGACGCCAATGCCCAGCTCGGTCAGGTCACCGAGATGAACCACAGGCTCAAGCTGCGCCTGCAGGCACTGACCGAAGAGGTGGAGACCCTCAAGGTCCAATTGCAGGATCAGACCGCGCTGCAAAAAGAGGTGGCCGAGCTCAAGGCCCAGCCGGTGCCGCCGGTGGTGGCCCCTGCGCCCAAGCAGAACTGGCTGATGGAGCTGCTCGCCTCGCCGCTCAACCTCGCCATGATCATACTGCTGCCCGTGCTGCTGGTGTTGGCGCTGGTGACGCTCTGGCTGCGGGCCCGTGCCCGTCGTGAGCTGGAAGAGCAGGAGAAGAGCCTCTCCGAGTCGACCTCCATGGTGATGAGCGAAGAGAGCAGCGAGTTCGATCAGCTGATGACGGTCGGCATCGCCGACGACGAGCCCATGCACCCCATGCCGGATCTCAATGGGCCGGACGGTTATGTGGCGGTGGCCGAGCCGAAAGACTCGACGGATGTCATCTTCAGCGATGACGGCGATCTGGCCCTGTCGGCGTTCGACGAAGAACCCGCTGCAGTGCATCCCGGCCGGGATCCGGATCTGGTGCCCGAGCTCGATCTGGCCCACGAGGGCGCCTTCGAGCTGCCCTCCGAGCCGGATCTCGACCTGGCAGGGGAGTTCAACCCCTCCGCCCGCTCCCGCGACGAGATCATGAGTGAGGAGGAGCTGCAGGCGGCGCTGTTTGCCGAGCTGGATGCCGATCTGGCGCGGGATCACGATCAGCAGGCGACTCGCTCCCGCCGCGACGAGGAGCTCGCCGACTTCGACCTGAGCGATTTCGAATCCGGCTTCGACGAGCCGGCGGCCGATCAGGTGGCGCGCAGCGATGCCAGCGGTTATGGCAAGGACGACATCGACGACATGCTGGCGGAGCTGGGACTCGAGCCCACCCAGGCCAAGGCGGCAACCGCGGCGCCGGCCTGGGATCCCAACGAGCTGGCGCTTGCCGATTTCGAGGATGCCTTCACCGAGGTGGATTCCCATCCGAGCGATCTGAAGCCACGGGCGCAGGCGCAGGCGAACGACTATGTCGAGATCGACAAGTTGCTGGCCGAGGCCAATGCCAGCAGTGCCGAGCAGGAACCTTATCAGGGCTTTTCCCTGGACGTGGGGCTGGATGGCTTCCCCGAGGTGTTGCCCCAGTCCACCGGTTTCGATGTGGATGCCGACGATGGCGGGGTGGGGGCCAAGCTGGATCTGGCCCGCGCCTACCTCGAGATCGACGACAAGGAGAGCGCTCGCGAGCTGCTGAGCGAGGCGGCGGCCCAGGGCAGCGAACACCAGCGTGCCGAGGCCGAGAAGCTGCTCAGACGGTTGGGATAGACCCCGTCGGTCTGGGATGATGACAAGGGCAGCCCGCGGGCTGCCCTTGCTGTTGATGGCCTCGTCCATGCCGGCCGCGCTGTGGTTTGGGACTTTTGGCTCTGAGCGCGTATAATCCGCCCCGTTTCTTTCATCGTTTCCTTATAAGACAAAAGTTATCCATGCGAATTGCCCTAGGTATTGAATATGACGGCAGCCGGTATTTCGGTTGGCAGCGTCAGCGCGAAGTGATCAGCGTGCAGGCCGAGCTGGAAAAGGCCATCAGCCGCATCGCCAACCATCCGGTGGCCATCCAGTGCGCCGGTCGCACCGATGCCGGGGTGCATGCCACCGGCCAGGTGATCCACTTCGATACCCACGCGGTGCGCGCGGAGTCCGCCTGGACCCTGGGCCTCAACTCCAACCTGCCGCCGGACATCGCCGTGCGCTGGGTCAAGGAGGTGGGGGAGGAGTTCCACGCCCGCTTCAGCGCCACCGCCCGTCGCTACCGTTATGTCATCTACAACCACAACTATCGCCCCGCCATCCTCGGCAGCGGTGTCAGCCACTACCACGAGACCATAGACGCGGCGCTGATGCACCAGGCGGGTCAGAGCCTGCTGGGGGAGCACGATTTCAGCACCTTCAGGGCCATCGCCTGCCAGTCCAACACCCCCTGGCGCAACGTGACCCACCTCTGCGTCAGCCGGGAGGGGCCCTATATAGTGCTGGATATCCGCGCCAACGCCTTCTTGCACCACATGGTGCGCAACATCACCGGCTCCCTGCTGCTGGTGGGGCAGGGGCTCAAACCGGTGGAATGGATCGCCGAGGTGCTGGCCGCCAGGGATCGCAATCTGGCCGGTCCGACCGCCAAGGCGGGGGGCCTCTATCTGGTGGACGTGGATTACCCGGCGGAGTTTGCCCTGCCGCAGTTGCCGCTCGGCCCGCTCTGGCTGCCTGACTCGGCACCGGGTACGACCAGTTTTTAGTAACTGGGCCCGAAAATTTGTGGTTTAATGACCCGTTATTTATTGCCATCGAGCCGTTAAGTCATTGAACAATCTAGGCCCGATGCGTTTTGTCAGGCACAAAAGCATTAAGGAATTCCATGAGCTGGCTTGAGAAGATCCTTCCCAAGAGCAAGATCACTACACCGCGTCGTCACAACATCCCGGAAGGGGTCTGGACCAAGTGCAGTGCTTGCGAACAGGTGCTCTACCGGGCAGAACTGGAGCGCAACCTCGAAGTGTGCCCCAAGTGTGATCATCATATGCGGATCAGCGCCCGCGCCCGCCTCGAGAGCTTCCTCGACGAGCCGGGCCGCACCGAGATCGGTGCCGAGCTGGAACCGCAAGATATCTTGAAATTCAAGGATTCCAAGCGCTACAAGGATCGTTTGTCTGCCGCTCAGAAAGAGACGGGAGAGAAAGATGCGCTGGTGGTGTTGAAGGGGACCCTCAAGGGGGTACCGGTCGTCGCCTGTTCATTCGAGTTCTCCTTCATCGGGGGCTCCATGTCCTCCGTGGTCGGTGCCCGCTTCGTGCGCGCCGTCGAGGAGTGCATGAAGGAAGGCCGCGGCCTGGTCTGCTTCTCCACCTCCGGTGGGGCGCGGATGCAGGAGGCGCTGTTCTCCCTGATGCAGATGGCCAAGACCAGTGCGGCGCTGGATCGCCTCACCAAGGCGGGCCTGCCCTTCATCTCGGTGCTGACCGACCCCACCATGGGTGGCGTCTCCGCCAGCCTGGCCATGCTGGGTGACATCAACGTGGGCGAGCCCAAGGCGCTGATCGGCTTTGCCGGCCCGCGCGTCATCGAGCAGACGGTGCGCGAGAAGTTGCCGGAAGGCTTCCAGCGCTCCGAGTTCCTGCTGGAGAAGGGCGCCATCGATCTCATCATCGATCGCCGCGAGATGCGCAATCGCCTGGCCAGCCTGCTGGCCAAGCTGATGAACCAGCAAGTCATCGAAGACTGAACATGAGTTCGCACATGCAACAATCCCAAAGCCGGTCGCTGGTCGACTGGCTTTCTTATTTGGAGCAGATCCACCCGGTCAACATCGACATGGGGCTGGACAGGGTCGGGGCCGTCGCCCGTCGCATGGGTCTCACCCGGTTGCCGTTCAAGGTGATCACGGTGGCGGGCACCAACGGCAAGGGTTCCTCCTGCGTCATGGCCGCCAGCATACTGATGGCCGCCGGCTACCGGGTCGGGGTCTACTCCTCGCCCCATCTGCTGCGTTTCACCGAGCGGGTGCGCGTCGACGGTACCGAGCTGGCCGATAGCGAGCACTGCGCCGCCTTCGCCGCGGTGGAAGCCGCCCGCGCCGAGATAGCGCTCACCTTCTTCGAGTTCGCGACCCTCGCCGGGCTCTGGCTGTTCCGGCGTGCCGTGCCGGACGTGCTGCTGCTGGAAGTGGGGCTGGGGGGACGGCTCGACGCCACCAATGTGGTGGAATCCGATGTCGCCATGATCACCTCCATCGCGCTGGATCACTGCGACTGGCTCGGGGATACCCGGGAGGCGGTGGCGGTGGAGAAGGCCGGCGTCTATCGGGCCGGCAAGCCTGCCATCAGCGGCGAGCCCAACCCGCCGGCGACCATCGCCAGCGAGGCACAGCGTCTCGGCGCCTGCCTGCGTCAGGTCGGTGTCGACTTCTCTGCCACCGAGCACGACAGTGGCTGGGATTACCACGGCCTTAACCACTGGAGCGATCTGCCCAAACCCGCGCTGCCGCTGATGAACGCAGTGACCGTACTGGCGGCGCTGGAGTCCCTTGGGCTGCCATTGCCGGAAGCGGCCATTAGGCAGGGGCTGGCAGAGGCCTGCCTGGCGGGCCGGATGCAGCGACTACAGACCCACCCGCTGGTGATCGTCGATGTGGCCCATAATCCCCATTCGGCGGCCTACCTCGCCAGCCAGCTGCGCCAGATCCCCTGCAACGGGCGACGGCGCGCCGTGGTCGGCATGCTGAAAGACAAAGACATGGCCGGCTCGCTTGCCGAGCTCGATGGCCTCGTCGACCAGTGGTTCCTGGCCAGCCTCGACGGCCCCCGCGCCGCCTCGGCGGCCCAGCTGGCGACGGCGCTCGGGGAGCAGGGCCCGGCGGCGACCTTCGAATCGGTCAGCATGGCCTATAACGCCGCACTGGCTGCCTCTGAGCCGGAGGACATGGTCATCGTCTTCGGCTCGTTTTACACTGTCGCAGCCGTGCTGGCAGAGCCGACGGCTCAGGCCTAGTCCGGCAGGAATCGGTCAGACCTGGGTTGCACCGCTGGGGCTTGCCAGCCCGACTCCTGGTCTGGCCGTATCGAGTCCAGTTGATATGGTCATTGTGTGTTGTTCGCTTTACACTGTCGCCGACATTCCGGCGGGTACGACGGCCTGCGCGACGCCGATGCCGCCCCGACCGCGGGCGATGTCCCTGCTCGGCGCCATCGACCCGGCAATAACGGCTAAGCAATATGGGTAGGAGTTAACTTGGCTTCGAAGTTTCAAAACAGATTAGTGGGGACCGTCATCCTGGTCGCCCTGGTTGTCATTTTTCTGCCGGATCTGATGGACGGCCACAAGCTGGAGCAGAAGGACGAGGCGTTTGCCAAGATCCCGCTGCGCCCGGAACTGGAGCCGGCCAAGCCGGCGCTGCAGGTCTCGGCGGCTACGACCCTGCCGGCCGAGCACGTGGCCAGCCAGCAGGAGGCCGCCGCGGCCGAGCAGTGGCAGGTGGAGGAGATCGGGGGGGCTGTGACCCTGGCCGCCAATCAGCCGTCAGCCGCCCAGGCGCAGCAGCCGGTGACTCAGCCCAAGCCGCAGCCCAAACCCGAGGTGATCGCCAAGAAACCGGTCGAGCCGCCCAAGCCCAAGCTGGTACCGCCCAAGCCGGTCGAGGTGAAGAAGCCGGTGGAGACCAAGCAGCAGGCTGGCCAGATCAAGTCGATGGACGATCTCATCGCGAGCAAGATGGTGCAGCAGCCCACGACCCCGGCGCCCGCCGCGGCCGCGCCTGCCCAGGGCAGCTGGATCCTGCAACTCGGCGCCTTCAAGAACGTGGACAGCGTCAATGTGCTGGTGAGCAAGCTGCGGGCGGCGGGCTATTCGGCCCACACCTCGCCGAGAACGCCGGTACAGGGGCAGCTCAACCGGGTCTTCATCGGGCCGGATGTCTCCAAGGCCAAGCTACAGGGAATGCAGAGCAAGATAGGTCAGATGACCGGGCTCAGCGGCTCTGTGGTGGCGTACAACCCCTGATGCGGGTTTGACGAACGCCGAACAAAAAAATACCGCGCCTCGGCGCGGTATTTTTTTAGAACCTGTTCATGGTCTCACAGCGAGAGACCGGGCCGGTTTTTAGATACATTTCACCGGCTTGGGCAGACCGGCTATCTTGGTCGCCTGCTTGGCGGGTCCCTCCGGGAACAGCTTGTAGAGGTAGCGGCTGTTGCCCTTCTCGGGGCCGTACTGCTTCTCCATCGCCTTGACCAGGGCGCGGATGGCGGGGGAGGTGTTGAACTCCAGATAAAACGCCCGTACGAAGCGCACCACTTCCCAGTGCGGCTCCTCCAGCACTATGCCTTCCTGCTCGGCCAGCACCAGCGCCAGCGCCTCGCTCCAGTCCTCGATATGACGCAGATAGCCCTTGGCATCGGTCTCTATGATGTGGTCATTGAATTCCAGCACGTGCGTTTCGGGCGGCTGCTCAGACATAAGGGGCTCCTCGGGGGCTATCAGGATTGGGCGGGCATGGTAGCGCCTTGATCCCAACTGAGCAACCGGCGGCAGCCATTCAGCCGCCGGCGCTGTCTTGGTGCTGATCAGGTCATTGTCCCTGCCGGGTGCGCAGTTGGCCATCCATATGGACCAGGATCAGCCTCTTATCCGCCGGCACTGTTAGGTCATTGTCCTTGCTGGGTGAGCAGCTGGCCATCGTTGGCCAGCATCAGCAGCTCATCCGCCAGCTGGCTGATGTGATTGAGCTGCTGGGTCAGCATCAGCTGCTCCTCGCTGCTGTCCGGGGCGATGAGCGGGCACTGTCCCTCGAGCTGGGCCGGTACCTCGCCGGCCAGATGACCGGCGGCCCGCTCCAGGGTATGGCTGATGTGGCGGCTGATCTCGTCGAGCTCGGGGATGGGCTCTAGCTTGTCGCGATGGGCCCCCAGCGCCGAGATGTAGGAGAGCAGGGCGTGGTTGCGCCAGGTGAGGGTGAAACAGAGTTCGAGGAAGCGGCGGCGCTTGCTCGGCTCCACCAGCATGCTCTGCCAGGCCATGGCCAGCTCGCTGTCGGCGAGGTGGGCGCACTTGCGGGCCACCCGGTAGTCGAGGGACTCATCCCGCTGGCGGTGCAGGCTGGCGAGCACCGCCGAGAGATAGCGGGCGTTGGCCGAGAGGGAGTTGGCGATCAGCGTCGGCAGCCGCTTGTATTGCCAGTCCGGCCACAGCCAGGCCACCAGCGCATAGGAGAGCAGGCAGCCGAGGAAGGTGTCGAGCAGGCGCGGGCCCAGGATGGCGAAGCCGATGCCGTCCAGCAGGTTGAACGCCATCAGCACATAGAGGGTGATGAAGCAGACCGCGGCGCTGTAGTTGCTGCGCACCTGGGTGAAGAACAGGAAGGCGGCCAGCCCCATGATCCCCAGTTGCAGGTGCAGTTGGGGGAAGAGCCAGAGCACGGGCACGCCGATCAGCAGGCCGGCGAAGGTGCCGAGCATGCGTTGCACCAGCCGGCGACGAGTGGCGCTGTAGCTGGGCTGGCAGACGAACAGCACGGTCAGCAGGATCCAGTAACCCTTGTCCAGGCTGAATGCCTGCAGTATGCCGTAGCCTACCACCAGCCCGAGGGAGAGGCGCAGGGCGTGGCGAAATACCATGGAGTTCGGGGTGAGGTGTTGCTTGAGCAGGGTCAGCAGCGGCAGCGGCGTCGGCCTTGCCAGGGCGGGCAGGTTGGCTGAGGGCAGCGCCGGGTTCTGCAGCTCCTCGGCGCTGGCCAGCAGCTGGTTGATGCTGGCCAGGTTGCGGCGCAGGAACTTCATCGGCGTCAGCAGGGTCTTGGGATAGTGCTGCTTGAGGTGGGTAAACTCCAGCTGATCGCCGAGCGCCTCCAGGGTCCAGTGGATGCGCTTGTGGTGGGCATAGGGCTTGTGCACCAGGATGGCGTAGCCGAGCCGCTGGCAGGCCTCGGAGAGTTGCAGGAACACCTCCTGGAAGCCATCCAGCACTATGCCTTGCTTGAGCTCGGCCTCCAGCTTGCTGTAGGGGTAGTGGCTGGAGGTGGCGCGCTCCTGGATCTCCAGTGCCAGCAGATAGAGCCGCAGCAGGCTCGCGAGCTCGGGCGCCGCCTGATGGCGGGTGCTGAGGCGGGCGTTGAGCGCCGTCTTGGTCAGGTTGAGGGCATTGACCAGGTTGATGTTGAGTTGGGCCAGGTTGTGGCGAATGGCCTGGGCGCCGTGCTCGTCGGCCGGGAAGAAGCGGGACTTCTCCAGCAGGTAGCGGCCGAGGGCGAAGTAGCTCTGGGCGAGCTGCTCGTGCAGCGTCTTGTAGGGCAGCAGCCAGAGCCAGACGAGGGAGACCAGCCCGTACCAGAGCGCGCCGGCGCCGAGCGCCAGCGGTTGGTAGAAGAGATCCGGCGCCTTGGCGGCCCCCAGCATGGTGTAGATGGCGATGAGCAGGGAGCCGAAGCTGATGGTGGCGTAACGCTGGCCCAGCGCCCCCACCATCACGAAGATGAAGGTCGAGCCCGCGAGCCCCAGGGCGAACAGCCAGGGGGTAGGGAAGAGGTACTGCACGCAGAGGGAGGCAAACAGGAAGCAGACCAGCGTCATGGCGAGGTTCTTGACCCGGCCCCACAGACTGTCATCGGTCTCGGCGATGGCACCCGCCACCACCCCGAGGGAGAGCAGCACGGTCAGCGAGATGTCGCCACTGATCAGCGCGAAGGCGAGCAGACCCACTATGGCCAGCAGCACCTTGAGGGCGAAGTAGATGTGGCTGTCGGTCAGCAGACGGCGCAACAAACTGGAGAAGTCCATGGGCATGAGACAAGAGCAACCCTTGAATGAAACGAGAACGGGATACTAACCCGCCAAGCGCTAAGCGGCCCTGATTTGGATCAGGGCCGCTTAGCTTCATATCCTTGATTTACAACTTATCCTGACAAAAACAGGTGCCAATAAAAACCCCGCCGAAGCGGGGTTGTTCATCAGTTGCGGTTGCCGCCAAGCAGGCTCAGCAGGCTCAGGAAGATGTTGTAGATGGACACATAGAGCGTCACTGTGGCGGAGATGTAGTTGGTCTCGCCGCCGCGGATGATCTGCTGGGTGGTCAGCAGGATGGCGCCAGAGGAGAACAGCATGAACATGGCGGACAGGGCCAGGCTCAGGGCGCTCATCTGCAGGAAGATGTTGGCGACCATGGCCACCAGCAGCACCCAGAAACCGACGAACAGCATGCCGCCGATGAAGGAGAGGTCACGCTTGGTGGTCAGGGCATAGGCCGACAGCCCGAAGAAGGTCAGCGCGGTGCCGCCGAGTGCGGTCATCACTATCTCGCCACCACCATTATTCATATACATGTTGATGATGGGGCCCAGGCTATAGCCGAGCAGGCCGGTCAGGGCGAAGGTGAACACCAGCCCCATGCCGTTTTCGCGGTTCTTCTGGGTCAGGAACATCAGACCATAGACACCGATCAGGAACACGGCCCAGTGCAGGGGCGGCATGTTCATCACGGTGGCAACCCCGGCCACCACGGCAGAGAAGCCAAGAGTGAGGGAGAGCAGCATATAGGTGTTGCGCAGCACTTTGTTGGTGTCACGCGCGGCACTCTGGGTGCCAGTGTAGATAGAACGGGTATCCATCTTGGTGTCCTCTTGATTTCCGGGTTGAGGCGGCAGATTCCGCTTCGTTAACGCATTGTATGCACTGAATGTGTGGATGACGAGCGCTGATTTCAAGCGGCCCCCCAGCCTGTTGCGCCCTACTATCCCAGAGTAAATATGTATTGCATATGAACGAGGGCCTGACGTAGTATGCACGCCGTTCGGAGGGGTGGCAGAGCGGCTGAATGCACCGGTCTTGAAAACCGGCGATGGGCGACCATCCGTGGGTTCAAATCCCACCTCCTCCGCCATCTTCAGAGAAAGCCCAAGCGATTCATCGCTTGGGCTTTTTTGTGTATATGCATGCTTGGCATGCCACTGATGTATGCCAGTTGGTGTTGGCTGGCAGACTACCCTGCAGCACAGCTTTGGACTAAGGCTATCCTGCCATTGGTTATCCAAATCGGGGAGCACGTCATCGCCATACACCACGCGATAGTCAGTCTCGATCAGCCAGCCCGGTGCATATTATTCCAACAAAGCGTCAGTTATTCTCTATATCCCCTTCTCCTGTGGACAGCCAACAGGTCCATAAATCTGTCATCGCCAGGCTGTTTTATACCGTATTCAAGATGGTTAATTGACGATGGTAATCCTATATAGCCCCGGCTCAATCCGGCTGTGAGAAGGGGGCCGTGAAAAATAACGGCCACTTCCGACATGCACATTTCATGAGGGGTCGTGCAGCCGTGTGATAATAAGTGAGAGCATCCCCACGTTATGGAAATAGTGATTGTGATAGCGAGATATTTTTCAGGTATCTGAATATTGAGAAATATTTATTATTGAGGTGCCTGTCACACCCGCCAGTTCTATTTTGCAGAGACCACTGATAACCTCCATACCCCAATTTAAAGAAATAACAATCTGGTGTGATTGGGCCGTAATCCGTGCTGTAAAAGGGGTGTTTTATATGTCGACAATATTGATCCTGGTGGTGGTGGGGCTGGTTGCCTACGCCATGCTCAAGCGATTCAACCCGCAGGCAACTTTGCTGACGGCGGGCCTGGTGCTGCTGGCCTATGCCCAGTGGGCGGGGATCAGCAATATTCTGCCTGCCGAGAACAGCCAGGGATTCTGGTTCTTCGATCTGTGGGAGAAGTTTGCCATGGTGACCAACTCCCGTTTGGCCTCCACCGGTCTGACCTTGGTGGCGATCGCCGGTGTGGCAACCTACCTCAACCAGATTGGTGCCTCTGCCGCTCTGGTCAAGGCCACGTCCAAGCCAATCATGGCTCTCAAGAATCCCTATGTACTGCTGGCCATAATCCTGCTGCTGGTCTCTATCCTCTATGTCTTCATCACGGGGGCGACGTCGCTCTCCCTGCTGTTGATGGGCACCCTCTATCCATTGCTGCGTAACGCCGGGATCAGCGCCAAGACGGCGGTGGCGACCATCGTCATTCCCACCGCCTGGGAGTTTGGCCCCGGCCAGATCAATGCGGTGATCGGTGCCAAGGCGATCCATATCGAGGTGATGCCATTTGTGGTGGATCACCAGTTGCTGTTCCAGATTGCGCTGCTGGTGACCATACCGTTCGTCAACATCATGTGGCAGCGTCACTGTGACCGCAAAGAGGGGCACGATGCTGCCGCCGAGCGGGGCAAGTATCTGCACGAGCTGGAGGCAAAACACGAAAACACACCTGGCTACTACGCCCTGCTGCCAGTGATCCCTTTCGTGTTTCTGTTCGGCTTCTCCGAGCTGTTTGTCAGCGTCATCAAGATGACCATCCCGGTGGCCATGATGTCGACCATGACCCTCTGCATCATCATTGAGGCACTGCGTTACCGCTCTCTCAACAAGGCGTTTGCCAACTTCGAAGCCTGGCTGACAGGTACCGGCATGATATTCGGCAGCGTCTTGACCCTGATGCTGGCGGCCGAGTTCTTCTCTGCCGGCCTCACCAATATCGGTGCCATCACCCAGCTGATCGATCTGGCCAAGTCCTTCGACCTCAACCCCCTCGGGCTGTCGCTGGTATTCTCCCTCTTCATCCTGTTGACCGCTTTCATCACCGGCTCTGGCAATGCCCCCGTGATGGCGTTCATCCCCATAGTGCCGCTGGTATCGGGCCAGTTCGACATCAACCCGCTGCTGCTGCTGGTGCCCATCCTGTTTGCCGCTGGGATTGGCCGCACCATCTCGCCGGTCGCTGGGGTGATCATTACCGTCGCCGGCATCGCCAACCTGAGCCCGGTGGATGTGGTGAAACGCACCTTCGTGCCCATGATGGCGAGCATGGCTGTGGTGATGGTGCTGACAGCTATCCGCTATATCTGATTGATAAAATAAATACGCTAGCGCCTGCTTTTAGCAGGCGTTTTTTTAGGCTCTTCGCCGATCCCATGTTAGGTGCCTGGATTTGTTTCGTCGGATTTACAGAGGGTATAGATGATGCATCAACGGCTCTTGCCAGTACCAAAAGGTGTTCGTGTCACAGGTCGCTAAATGCATATTAAATTTATATGTTGGATTTTATGGCTCGAATGTCATGAAGAACTTCTGGTTAATACCGATCAAGCCTGAAATAGACTGATCCCCATATTATGGCGGCTATTGGTCTGGCTCAAGATAGCCGAGCTGGCTTGCTGCAAGATCTGAGTGCGCACTGAATTTGCCGATTCACTAGCCATATTGGTACCTTTGAGCCGGGATCGTACCGCATTCAGACATTCATGAGTGGTGCTGAGATTACGGACAGTGGCATCTAGCGTATTATCCTGCACCCCAATGTAAGAGCGCTGAACACCAAGCTGCTTCATCCCTGCATCCAGCGTCTTGATGGCCTGGTTTGCGCTCTTTTTATGCAACACATCTATGTGTTCGACGGTGTACTGCTCTGTTCATACGGTGGAATTGCTAATGGTTTGAGTAGCGTTCTCATCCTCCGTGACGGCATGCATTCACGAGCAGCCTGACGGCACGTAGTTCCCATCTCCTCAGCAGGAGGGATAGAGGGCCAATCCAGTGCTTCCAATATGGGAAAGGGGTTGGTTTTTTGTTGTGTCTGGATCCGTCGGTGCGCCGCCGGGGGAGGCTATCGGTCGGCGGTGATCGGTGACTACACTGGCTGGGTTGAAAGGACGGAGGGCATGTGCGCAGATTGGCGCAGTAGCAGGATCACACAGAGGGAACGGCCGATGGTTGTCATATGGAAGAGAGTTGTGTTGTCAGGAGGGCTGTTGCTGGTGGGGCTGGTGTCGGGTTGTGCCAACTTCGCCCCGACCCACATCGAGTATCTGAGCCAGGATCCCCCGCCAGGCACCATCCCCTATGGGAGGGTCGTCTATGTCGACGACGGCCAATGCCCGGATGGCCAGGTGAAGCGGCTGATCGGCGGCGATGCGAGCAAGAATATCCCTCGCCACGTGGAGTGCGTGCCGCGCCCCCAATAGCTGGCGGATAAGCAGGGGCCCTTGCCAGCGGGCAGGGGGATGTCAGGCCCCGACAGGATCATCACCATAAAAAGGCCCAAGCAGTTGCCTGGGCCTTTTCATTTCGATGGCGGAAGGACTTGCCGGGGCTAGAAGGCATCCCCCGGCACCCGTACCCAGCCTTCCATCAGGATGCGGGCGGAGCGCGACATCACCGCCTTGGTCACTGTCCACTCACCCTTCACCTGCCTCGCCTGGGCGCCGACCTTCAGGGTGCCTGAGGGGTGGCCGAAGCGCACGGCCTCGCGCTCGCCGCCACCGGCCGCCAGGTTCACCAGGGTGCCGGGGATGGCCGCTGCGGTGCCGATGGCCACGGCGCAGGTGCCCATCATGGCGTGGTGCAGCTTGCCCATGGAAAGCGCCCGCACCAGCAGATCGATCTCGCCAGCCAATACTTCCTTGCCGCTGGAGGTGCGGTAATCCCTGGGCGGTGCGACGAAGGCGACCTTGGGGGTGTGCTGGCGGGTGGCCGCCTCGGCAGGCGTCTTGATGAGGCCCATACGCAGGGCGCCGGCGATGCGAATGGCCTCGAAGCGGGCCAGCGCCTCGGGATCGCCGTTGATCGCCTCGCGCAGCTCGGTGCCGCTATAGCCGATCTCCTCCGCATTGACGAACACGGTGGGAATACCGGCGCTGATCAGGGTCGCCTTGAGGGTACCGATGCCCGGAACTTCCAGGTCATCGATCAGATTGCCGGTGGGGAAGAGGGCGCCGCCGTCCTCGCCATCGTCGGACGGGTCGAGAAACTCCAGCACGACTTCGGCGGAGGGGAAGGTGACCCCGTCCAGCTCGAAGTCACCTGTCTCCTGCACCTGACCGTTGCTGATCGGCACATGGGCGATGATGGTCTTGTGGATGTTGGCCTGCCAGATCCGCACCACGCAGATGCCGTCGTGGGGAATGCGGGCCGGATCCACCAGCCCCGCATGGATGGCGAAGGCGCCGGCGGCGGTGGAGAGGTTGCCGCAGTTGCCGCTCCAGTCGACAAAGGGCTTGTCGATGGCGATCTGGCCGTAGAGGTAGTCCACGTCGTGATCCGGCTGGCGGCTCTTGGCCAGGATCACGCACTTGGAGGTGGAGGAGGTGGCGCCGCCCATGCCGTCCATGTGGGCAGAGTAGGGGTCAGGGCTGCCGATCACGCGCATGAAGAGCGCATCGCGGGCCGGGCCCGGCACCTGGCAGCGCTCGGGCAGATCACCTAAGCGGAAGAACACCCCCTTGCTGGTGCCGCCGCGAAGATAGGTGGCCGGGATTTTCACTTGGCCTGGGTGAGCCACAGATGGATGGGCCATAAGGATCGTCCTGAATGATTCGGGTAATAAGGGTCGATTCCCCCGCCCCGCAAGGGGAGGGGGAATACCATATATCAACTGGCGGCCTTGTGGGTGGTCGCTTCCAGGAAGTCCTGGGCGAAGCGCTGCAGCACGCCGCCGGCCTCGTAGACCGAGACTTCCTCGGCGGTGTCGAGGCGGCAGGTCATGGGCACCTCGAGCGTCTCGCCGTTGCGCCTGTGAATGACCAGCACGAGATCGGTGCGCGGGGTGCGTGCACCCTTGACGTCATAGGTCTCGGTGCCATCCAGCCCCAGGGTCAGGCGGGTGGTGCCCGGCTTGAACTCCAGCGGCAGCACCCCCATGCCGATCAGGTTGGTGCGGTGAATGCGCTCGAAGCCTTCCGCCGCTATCACCTCCACCCCTGCCAGTCGAACGCCCTTGGCCGCCCAGTCACGGGACGAGCCCTGGCCGTAGTCGGCACCCGCCACTATGATCAGCGGCTGCTTGCGGGCCATGTAGGTTTCGATAGCCTCCCACATCCGCGTCACCTTGCCTTCCGGCTCGATGCGGGTCAGCGAGCCTTTCTTCACCTGGCCATCGACCACCGCCATCTCGTTCACCAGCTGAGGGTTGGCGAAGGTGGCGCGCTGGGCGGTCAGGTGATCGCCGCGGTGGGTGGCGTAGGAGTTAAAGTCCTCCTCCGGCAGGCCCATCTTGTGCAGGTACTCACCGGCCGCGCTGTTCATCATGATGGCGTTGGACGGGGAGAGGTGATCGGTGGTGATGTTGTCCGGCAACAGCGCCAGCGGCCTCATGCCCTTCATGGTACGTTCACCCGCCAGCGCCCCTTCCCAATAAGGTGGGCGACGGATATAGGTGCTCTGCGGACGCCAGTCATACAGGGGCGCCACTTTGGGGCCATGGTCTTCCTCTATGGTGAACATGGGGATATAGACCTGGCGGAACTGCTCCGGCTTCACCGAGGCCCTGACCACCGCATCGATCTCGTCATCCGACGGCCAGATATCTTTCAGGCGGATCTCGCGCCCGTCCACCACCCCCAGCACATCCTTCTCGATATCGAAACGGATGGTGCCCGCGATGGCATAGGCCACCACCAGCGGCGGCGAGGCGAGGAAGGCCTGCTTGGCGTAGGGGTGGATGCGACCGTCGAAGTTGCGGTTGCCCGACAACACGGCGGTGGCGTAGAGATCGCGCTCGATGATCTCCTGCTGGATGACCGGATCCAGTGCGCCGGACATGCCGTTGCAGGTGGTGCAGGCGAAGGCCACTATGCCGAACCCGAGCTGCTCCAGCTCGTGGTCAAGGCCCGCCTCCTTCAGATAGAGCGCCACCGTCTTGGAGCCCGGTGCCAGGGACGACTTGACCCAGGGTTTGCGGGTCAGGCCAAGCTGGTTGGCGTTGCGCGCCAGCAGCCCGGCGGCAATCACGTTGCGCGGGTTGCTGGTGTTGGTGCAACTGGTGATGGCGGCGATGATCACGGCGCCATCCGGCAGCAGGCCGTCGGCCTCCTGGGCGCGGGCCTTGTCCAGATCCACCGCTATGCCGCGGGCGGCCAGGTCGGAAACTGGCAGGCGGCGATGCGGGTTGGAGGGGCCCGCCAGGGTGCGCACCACGCTGGACAGATCGAAGTGCAGCACGCGCTCGTACTGGGCATTCGCCAGGCAGTCGGCCCAGAGGCCCGCCTCCTTGGCATAGGTCTCCACCAGCTTGACCTGCTCGCTGTCACGGCCGGTGAGCCGCAGGTAGTCGATGGTTTGCTGATCGATGAAGAACATGGCCGCGGTGGCGCCATATTCCGGTGCCATGTTGGAGATGGTGGCGCGATCCCCCAGGGTCAGGGCGCCTGCGCCCTCACCACGGAACTCCAGATAGGCGCCGACCACTTTCTCCTTGCGCAGGAACTCGGTCAGGGAGAGTACCACGTCGGTGGCGGTAATGCCGGGTTGCGGCTTGCCACTGAGCTCGACGCCGACGATCTCCGGCAGACGCATCCAGGAGGCGCGCCCCAGCATCACGTTCTCGGCTTCCAGGCCGCCCACGCCCACAGCTATCACCCCGAGGGCGTCGACGTGAGGGGTGTGGCTGTCGGTGCCGACACAGGTGTCCGGGTAGGCGAGGCCCCTGTCGTTGTGAATGACCGGCGACATCTTCTCCAGGTTGATCTGGTGCATGATGCCGTTGCCCGGCTGGATCACCTCGATGTTGCGAAACGCCTGCTTGGTCCAGTTGATGAAGTGGAAGCGATCCTCGTTGCGGCGATCCTCGATGGCGCGGTTCTTGGCGAACGCATCGGGATCGAAGCCGCCACACTCCACGGCCAGCGAGTGATCGACGATGAGCTGCACCGGCACCACGGGGTTGACCTGGGCGGGGTCACCGCCCTGATCGGCGATGGCATCGCGCAGACCGGCCAAGTCCACCAGCGCGGTCTGGCCCAGGATGTCGTGGCACACCACCCGGGCCGGGAACCAGGGGAAGTCGCGATCGCGTTTATTCAAGGCGATCTGGCCGAGGCACTCGCCGAGGATGGCCGGGTCGCACTTGCGCACCAGGTTCTCGGCATGGACGCGGGCGGTATAAGAGAGTTTGTCCCAGGCGCCGGGCTGGATGGCTTCGACCGCCGCACGGGCGTCGAAGTAGTCCAGCGCCGTGCCGGGCAGGGGCTTGCGGTATTGTGCGTTGGTCATCACTTGCGCTCCTGATTCTTCTCGGCATGGACACGGACTGTGTAGGAGAGTTTGTCCCAGGCGCCGGCCTGGATGGCTTCGACCGCCGCACGGGCGTCGAAGTAGTCCAGCACCGTGCCGGGCAGGGGCTTGCGATAGTGGCTGTTCATCACTTGCGATCCTTGAGCGGGACGAACACCAGATCCTCCGGGCCCACGTAGTTGGCGCTCGGGCGGATGATCTTGCCGTCGATGCGTTGCTCGATGACGTGGGCCGACCAGCCGGAGGTGCGGGCGATCACGAACAGCGGGGTGAACATGGCGGTGGGCACGCCCATCATGTGGTAGCTGACGGCGCTGAACCAGTCGAGGTTCGGGAACATCTTCTTGGCGTCCCACATGGTCGACTCCAGCCGCTCGGCGATGTCGAACATCTTGGAGTTGTGCTGCTCCTTGCTGAGCTCGCGGGCCACCTCCTTGATCACCTTGTTGCGCGGATCCGAGACGGTGTAGACAGGGTGACCGAAGCCGATGACCACCTCCTTCTTCTCGATGCGGGCACGGATGTCGGCCTCCGCCTCGTCGGGATTGTCGTAACGCTTCTGGATCTCGAAGGCCACCTCGTTGGCGCCGCCGTGCTTGGGCCCGCGCAGGGCACCGATGGCGCCGGTGATGCAGGAGAACATGTCGGAGCCGGTGCCGGCGATCACCCGACCGGTGAAGGTGGAGGCGTTGAACTCGTGCTCGGCGTAGAGGATGAGGGAGGTGTGCATGGCGCGCACCCAGGAGTCGCGTGGTGTCTGTCCGTGCAGCAGGTGCAGGAAGTGGCCGCCGATGGAGTCATCGTCTGTCTCCACCTCGATGCGCTTGCCGTTGTGGCTGAAGTGGTACCAGTAGAGCAGCACGGAGCCGAGGCAGGCCATCAGCTTGTCGGCGATGTCGCGGGCACCCGGGTGGTTGTGGTCGTCCTTCTCCGGCGACACACAGCCCAGCACCGAGACGGCGCTGCGCATCACGTCCATCGGATGGGCGGAGGGAGGCAGTTGCTCCAGTGCGGTCTTGACACCGGAGGGCAGGCCGCGCAGGGCCTTGAGCTTGGCCTTGTAGGCGGCCAGCTCGGCGACATTGGGCAGATGGCCATGCACCAGCAGGTGGGCGATCTCCTCGAATTCACAGCTGGTGGCGACATCGAGGATGTCATAGCCACGGTAGTGCAGATCGTTGCCGCTGAGGCCCACGGTGCAGAGGGCGGTGTTGCCGGCGGCGGTGCCGCTCAGGGCCACGGATTTCTTGGCTTTGAAGACGGGGGTGGTGGTCTCGGTGATTGCGCTCATTGCTTGTCTCTCCTTATACATTTGAGCCTGTCGGCCGCCCCTTACCTGTCACACAGGGGGCGACCGGCGGGTCTGTCATTCCTTGGTGAACAGGCGATCCAGTGTCTGCTCGTAGTGGTGGTAGCCGAGGAAGTCGTAGAGCGCTTCCCGGGTCTGCATGCTGTCGACCACGGCGCGCTGGTGGCCATCCTGGCGCAGTTGCTGATAGACGTTGAGAGCGGCCTGGTTGGCGGCGCGGGCGGCGCTCAGGGGGTAGAGCACCATGTCGACGCCGTGGTCGGCGAGGTGACCCTTGTCAAACAGCTCGGTCTGGCCGAATTCGGTCATGTTGGCGAGGATGGGGACCCCGGCCGCCTGCTTGAAACGGTCGTACTGGTCGAGTTTGGTCACCGCCTCGGCGAAGATCATGTCGGCCCCGGCGGCCACGTAGGCGGCGGCGCGCTCCAGCGCGGATTCGATGCCTTCCACTGCCAGGGCGTCGGTGCGGGCCATGATGACGAAGTTCTCGTCGGTGCGGGCATCCACCGCCGCCTTGATGCGATCCACCATCTCGGCCATGCTCACCACCGCCTTGTTGGGTCTGTGACCGCAGCGCTTCTGGGCAACCTGATCTTCCATGTGGACGGCGGCGACACCGCCCCGCTCGAAGGCGCGGATGGTGCGGGCTATGTTGAAGGCGCCGCCCCAGCCGGTGTCGATATCCACCAGCAGCGGCACCTGGGTGGCGGCGGTGATCCGCTCGGCATCGATCAGCACGTCGTTCATGGAGGTCATGCCCAGATCCGGCAGGCCGAAGGAGGCGTTGGCCACCCCGGCACCGGACAGATAGAGCGCCTTGAAGCCGCTACGCTCGGCCATCAGCGCCATGTAGGCGTTGATGGTGCCGACGATTTGCAGGGGTTTCTCGTTGGCCAGCGCGGTGCGAAAACGCGCCCCGGCCGAATGGGATAAGTTAGACATAGTGACTCCTTTCATGCTGCGGATATACCCATCTCACACTACGTTGACGTTAACGTCAATTATGCTTAAGTCAAAGGCCCGCCAATCGGCAGGCTCAGGCGGCTGCCTCTTGGATAATTCCATTTAATTCAATCAAGTATCTCTCATTGCCAACAACATGGGCGGTCGCCGTCGCGGCGCCGTCATGGTGGGTCAGGGCCGATTCTGGCGTCTTCCCCGAGGGGGGGCAACGAATTCGAGCGGGGTTGTCATGAGATGAAAAGTGGCTGTCGCCCGATGAAAAGCGGCCGTTTACGTAACCCCCTAGATTCAATCCGGACGAAGAGTTTCACTCACGAACGGATTGGAGAACTGAGATGGCCAACGCCATACGCTTTTATGAAACCGGGGGCCCGGAAGTGCTGCGCTACGAAGAGGTGGCGGTCGGTGAACCCGGTCCGGGCCAGGTCCGCCTGCGCCATGCCGCGGTCGGCCTGAACTATGCCGACACCTATTTTCGCAACGGCACCTACCCCATCCCCATGCCCAACGGCATGGGCGTCGAGGGGGCCGGCGTGGTGGAGGCCATCGGCGAGGGCGTCACCCATGTGGCGGTGGGCGATCGCGTCACCTACACCGGTTTCCTCAACACCCTCGGTGCTTACTCGACCGAGCGCCTGATCCCCGCCGCCCCGCTCATCAAGCTGCCGGACAACATAGCGTTCGAGACGGCGGCCGCCATGACCATGCGGGGCCTGACGTCCGCCTACCTGATGCGCCGCATCCACGACTTCAAACCCGGTGACAGCATCCTGTTGCACGCCGCCGCGGGCGGGGTGGGGCTCATCGTCGCCCAGTGGGCCAAGCTGCTCGGCCTGACCGTGATTGGTACCGTCTCCAGCGAGGCCAAGGCCGAGGTGGCCAGGGCCCACGGCTGTGACTTCACCATCGACTACAGCCATGAAGACGTGGCCAAGCGGGTGCGTGCACTGACCGAGGGCGCCGGCGTCGACGTGGTGTTCGACAGCGTCGGCAAGAGCACCTTCCTGGGCTCGCTCGATTCCCTCAAACGCCGCGGCCTGATGGTCTGCGTCGGCACCGCCTCCGGCCCCATCGACGGGTTCAACCCGCAGCTGCTGGCGATGAAGGGCTCCCTCTATCTGACCCGTCCGGCTCTGGCCGACTACATCGCCGACCCGGCCGAGAAGACGGCCCTGGCGAATGAGCTGTTCGACCACGTGGGCAGCGGCCGGATCAAGATCGAGATCAACCAGAAGTATGCGCTGCAGGATGCGGTGCAGGCCCACCGCGATCTCGAGTCGCGCAAGACCACGGGCTCATCGGTTTTCGTTATCTAGCAAGCGCGCGAGGCGGCCCCTCATGGGAGGAGCCGGCCTGCGAGGCGCATGGCGCAACAGACTTGTCATCGAGGGAGTGCATGACATGCGTGTAGAACAACTGACCTGCCATATCGGAGCGGAACTGAGTGGCGTCAACCTGGCGGATGCCGTTCATGATGAAGGGCTGTTCGCCGAGATCCGCTCCCTGCTGCTCAAGCACAGGGTACTGTTCTTGCGGCAGCAGGATATCAGCCGCAGCGATCACGTGGCCTTCGCCCGCCGCTTCGGCGAGCTGGAGGATCACCCGGTGGCGGGCAGCGATCCCGAGCATCCCGGGCTGGTGCGCATCTACAAGTCGCCGGAGGTGCCCAACGATCGCTACGAGAACGCCTGGCACACCGACGCCACCTGGCGCGACAAGCCGCCCTTCGGTTGCGTGCTGCGCTGCGTGGAGTGCCCGCCGGTGGGCGGCGACACCCTCTGGGCCAACATGGTGGTGGCCTATGAGAAGCTGCCGGAGGAGATCAAGCAGAAGATCGCCGGCCTGCGCGCCCGCCACAGCATAGAGGCGAGCTTCGGGGCGGCCATGCCCATCGAGAAGCGGCTGGCGCTCAAGGCCCAGTTCCCGGATGCCGAGCACCCCGTGGTGCGCACCCATCCGGACACCGACGAGAAGATCCTGTTCGTCAACGCCTTCGCCACCCACTTCACCAACTACCACACCCCGGAGCACGTGCGCGTTGGTCAGGACTACAGCATGGGCGGCAGCGATCTGCTGCGCTATCTGATAAGCCAGGCCTATGTCCCCGAGTATCAGGTGCGCTGGCGCTGGCAGCCCAACAGCATCGCCATCTGGGACAACCGCAGCACCCAGCATTATGCCGCCATGGACTATCCGCCCTGCCACCGCAAGATGGAGCGGGCCGGGATCATGGGCGACCAACCCTTCTGATATCACGCCGGGCAGGGTTGCCCGGCACACAGCCAGTCTTCATTCAAGGAGAGAACAGATGCAATTCTTTGACGATTCCCTGCACCCGGAAAACATGGAAAAAGTGGTGATCACCGTGGCCCCGTACGGTCCCGAGTGGGCGCCTGGCGACTTCCCGGAAGACATCCCGGTGACCATGGAGGAGCAAATCCAGAAGGCGGTCGACTGCTACGAAGCGGGCGCTACCGTGTTGCACCTGCATGTGCGCGAGCTGGATGGCTCCGGCTCCAAGCGCCTGTCCAAGTTCAACGAGCTGATCGCCGGGGTGCGCAAGGCGGTGCCTGACATGATCATCCAGGTCGGCGGCTCCATCTCCTTCGCGCCGGAAGGCGAGGGGGAGGCGGCCAAGTGGTTGTCGGACGACACCCGCCACATGCTGGCCGAGCTGACGCCGAAGCCGGATCAGGTCACGGTCGCCATCAACACCACCCAGATGAACATCATGGAGCTGCTCTACCCGGAATACCTGGCGGGCACCTCCCTGGAGCACCCGGCCCTGAAGGCGGCCTACAGCGAGATGACGGTCCCGGCCGGTCCGGCCTGGGTGGCCGAGCACCTCAAGCGACTGATGGCCAACGGCATCCAGCCCCACTTCCAGCTGACCGGCATGCACGCCATGGAGACCCTGGAGCGGCTGGTGCGCAGGGGCGTCTACATGGGGCCGCTCAACCTGACCTGGATCGGCATCGGCGGCGGCTTCGACGGCCCGAACCCGTTCAACTTCATGAACTTCGTCCACCGCGCACCGGATGGCTGCACCCTGACCGCCGAATCCCTGCTCAAGAACGTGTTGCCCTTCAACATGATGGCCATGTCCATTGGGCTGCACCCGCGCTGCGGCATCGAGGACACCATCATAGGCCAGCACGGCCAGCGCATGAGCTCGGTCGAGCAGATCCGCCAGTGCGTGCGGGTCGCCCACGAGCTGGGGCGTGAGGTGGCGAACGGCAAGGAGGCCCGCGCCATCTATCGCATCGGCGTCCAGTACGACAGCATCGAAGAGACGCTGCAGGCCAACGGCATGGCGCCCAATCGCCGTACCGGGGAGAAAGGCGTGCCACGGGGCGTCTGAGCCAGATGGGTCGCAGCTCGACTAAAGAGAGGCTGCGCCCCCTATAACTCTGTTTGCCAAATGACGTTTGCCCTTGCAACATGCGGGGGGCGGGCAATTGAGTCATCTATCACCAAAGGAAGGCGGTGGGTGACTCGCAGGCTCGCTGCTTGAGTACCCCACCCAATTTGTCGTAGCACGAGGGACTGTATGGCTACCTATCATATCAATGACGATGTCGACGCTGGCAAGGCTGCCGTACCGCGTCGCTATGCCTGGATTGTGTTTGCGCTGACCTTCGGTCTGCTCATCTCCGACTACATGTCGCGCCAGGTGCTCAACGCCGTCTTCCCCATGCTCAAGGGGGAGTGGACCCTCTCCGATACCCAGCTTGGCCTGCTCAGCGGCATAGTGGCGCTGATGGTCGGGCTGCTGACCTTCCCGCTCTCCCTGTTGGCGGACCGTTTCGGTCGGGTGAAGAGCCTTGCCATCATGGCCATGCTGTGGAGCCTGGCGACCCTGGGCTGCGCCCTGGCCCAGAGTTACGAGCAGATGTTCATCGCCCGCTTCCTGGTGGGAGTGGGGGAGGCCGCCTATGGCAGCGTCGGCATCGCCGTGGTGGTGTCCGTGTTCCCGCGGGAGATGCGGGCCACCCTGTCCGGCGCCTTCATCTCGGGCGGCATGTTCGGCTCTGTGCTGGGCATGGCCACCGGCGGCGTGCTGGCCCATCTGCTGGGCTGGCGCTGGGCCTTCGCCGGCATGGCGCTGTTCGGCCTGCTGCTGGCGGCCATCTACCCCCTCATCGTCAAGGAGGCGCGGATCGCCCCGGCGGGAGCCAGGGCGGCTGGCAAGGCGCACGGCAAGCCGCTGCGCACCCTCTACTCCACGCGCTCCGTGCTCTCGGCCTACGTCGGCAGCGGCTTGCAGCTGTTCGTCGGCGGCACCGTGATCGTCTGGATGCCGAGCTACCTGAACCGTTTCTACGGGATGGACACGGACAGGGCGGGGGTGGTGGCCGCCATCATAGTGCTGTGCAGCGGCGCCGGCATGATCCTGTGCGGCATGCTCAGTGACAAGCTGTGCCGAGATCGACCGGATCGCAAGATCAGCCTGGCCATTGGCTATTGCCTCGGGAGCTGCGCCCTGCTGTCGCTGGCCTTCGCCCTGCCATTCGGGTTGCCCCAGCTGGCCCTCATCTGCCTTGGCATGTTCATCGCCACCGGCACCTCGGGCCCGGCGGGCGCCATGGTGGCCAACCTGACCCACTACAGCGTGCACGGCACCGCCTTCGCCACCCTGACCCTGGCCAACAACCTGCTCGGGCTGGCCCCCGGCCCCTTCATCACCGGCCGCGTCTCCGACCATATCGGCCTGGACAACGCCTTCCAGCTGGTGCCGCTCATCAGCATCGCGGCGGCGGCCGTCTTCTTCTACGGCAAGCGCCACTACCACAAGGATGTCGCCAGGCTGGAAGGGGAGTCCGAGCCACCCGTTGCCTGCGCCCCCGTCACCGGCGCCGCCCATACCACAGAGGCAAGGGCCTGAGTCGTACCCTGACAACAGGGAACCATGTTGATTTTCCCTGTCCTGCGGCAGGCCGCCGACAGGGACCGAGCATCCGGAGGAAGGGGCATGAGCGGTGCCCCGAACACAGGGGGCTATTTCGATTTGATGGATGTGAGCTGTCCTGCGGCTGGCCGCCGGACAGGGACCGAGAACCCGGAGGAAGGGGCATGAGCGGTGCCCCGAACACAGGGGGCTATTTTGATTTGATGGATATGAGCTGTCCCGCGGCAGGCCGCCGGACAGGGACCGAGAACCCGGAGGAAAGGGCATGAGTCGTACCCTGAACATTGCAGTCTATTTCGATTTTATCTGTCCCTGGTGCCTCATCGGCAAGCGCCAGCTGGAGCAGGCCCTGGCCCGGTTGCGGGTCGAGCGGCCCGAGGTGCGGGTCGCCGTGAGCTGGCGCGGGGTGCAGTTGCTGCCCTATCTGCCGGTGCAGGGGGAGGACTTCAACAGCTTCTATCAGCATCGCCTCGGCTCTGCGCAGGCGGTGCGGCTGCGCCAGGCCCAGGTGCAGCAGGCCGCGGCCAGCGTCGGGCTCAGCCTGGACTTTGGCAACATTCCCCGCATGCCGAACACGGCCGACGCCCATCGACTGTGGCAGCGTGCCAGCCAGCTGGGCACGGCGGCGCAGCAGGAGGCGCTGCTGGAGCAACTCTTTGTGGCCCACTTCCAGCGGGGCGCCGATCTGGGGGATGGCGCCACCCTGCTGGGCCTGGCCGAGGCGGCCGGTTTCTCATCCGCCGCGCTGGTGAGCAGCCTGCAGGGGGATGGGGCTCCCTTCCTGTGCGACGTCGCCGGGGCGGCCAGCCAGGGGGTGCCGAGCTTCGTCATCGACGAGGCCCTGACCCTGTCCGGGGCGCAGCCCGCCGAGCAACTGCTGGCCGCGCTGCACCAGGCGCTGGCGCGGCAAGCGCCGGCCTGCGGGCGGCGCATCGCCGTGCCGGCCGAGCGGGTGCCCGCGCCGGGCAAGCGGGCGCTGATCGAGGCGCAAGGCAAGAGCCTGGCGCTGTTCAATATCGACGGCCAGTTCCACGCCATCGATGACAGCTGTCCCCACCAGGGCGCCTCCCTGTGCGGGGGCCGGCTGGAGGGGGCGGTGATCCAGTGCTGCGCCCACGGCCTGCGCTTCAACCTGCATACCGGCTATCTGCTCAACTCGGATCAGCTCAGGGTCGGCCGTTATCCGGTCGAGCAGGAGGGTGAGAGCCTGTTTATCGTCATCGAACCGCAGGAGTCTATCCCATGCACACCCTAGCCATGACAGATCGCTATCAGCGGGTGCGCGAACTGGTGCCCGGCATGGCGGTCAGCATCACGGTCGCGGCCGCCGCGACCTTCCTGTCCGAACACTACGGCGCCCCCGTGCTGCTGTTTGCCCTGCTGCTCGGCATGGGGCTCAACTTCCTCTCCGCCGAAGGGACCTGCAAGGCGGGCATCGAGTTCACGGCGCGCAGCGTGCTGCGCATCGGGGTCGCCCTGCTCGGCATGCGCATCACCCTCGGCCAGATAGCCGAGCTGGGCTGGATGCCGGTGCTGCTGGTGGTGACCCTGGTGGTGGTCACCATAGGACTCTCGGTGGTAGCGGCCAAGCTGATGGGGTTCCAGCGCCTGTTTGGCATGCTGACCGGGGGGGCCACCGCCATCTGCGGCGCCTCCGCCGCCCTGGCCCTGGCCGCGTCCCTGCCCAACCATCCGCAGAAGGAGCGGGCCACCCTGTTCACCGTGATCGGGGTCTCGGTGCTCTCGACCCTGGCGATGATCCTCTACCCGATGATCGCCCGCTTCTTCGAGCTGACGCCGGTGGAGTCCGGGGTCTTCCTCGGCGCCACCATCCACGACGTCGCCCAGGTGGTGGGGGCCGGCTACAGCATGTCCACCGAGACCGGGGACGTGGCGACCGTGGTCAAGCTGATGCGGGTCGCCATGCTGCTGCCGGTGATAGTGGTGGCCGCCATGATCACCCGCATGCAGGGGGCGGATCCCGCCTCCGGCAAGCGTCCGCCGCTGCTGCCCCTGTTCGCCGTCGGCTTCCTGGTGCTGGCCTGCATCAACAGCACCGGCTGGGTGCCCGCCGTGGTGCAGGGGGGGATCAACGATCTGTCGCGCTGGTGCCTGGTCATCGCCATCAGCGCCATCGGCATGAAGACGCAGCTCAAGGAGCTGGCCAGGGTGGGCATCAAGCCGATCCTGCTGATGGTGGGGGAGACCACCTTCCTCGCCGCCCTGGTCCTGCTGCTGATGCACTGGGGCATGAAGCCTTGATAACAAACGTCCGATTACGCCGCTGCGCGACTAATCGAACCTACACCACCAACTGAATTCATGGGTTCGAAGCGTGAGCGTAATCGGACGCTCGCGACATCACCTCAAATCAAGAAAATGCAATAAACACGACAGCGCCCCCGTGGCCAATGGATTAGCCAGAGAGGTATTTATGAACAAGATTTATCCCAGCGCCCAGGCCGCTCTTAGCGGTTTGGTGCAGGACGGCATCACCATCGCATCGGGCGGCTTCGGCCTGTGCGGCATCCCCGAGCGGCTCATCGAGGCGCTGGGCGAGAGCGGCAAGCGCGACTTCACCATCATCAGCAACAACTGCGGGGTGGATGAGTTCGGGCTGGGGCCGCTGCTCTACAGCCGCCAGATCAAGAAGATGATCTCCTCCTACGTCGGGGGCAACAAGGAGTTCGAGCGCCAGTACCTGGCGGGCGAGCTGGAGCTGGAGTTCACCCCCCAGGGTACCCTGGCGGAGAAGCTGCGAGCCGGCGGCGCCGGCATCCCGGCCTTCTTCACCCGCACCGGTTACGGGACGCTTATCGCCGAGGGCAAGGAGACCCGCCAGTTCGACGGTGAGTGGTTCGTCATGGAGCGCGCCCTGACCGCCGATCTGGCGCTGATCAAGGGCGCCAGGGCCGACAAGGCGGGCAACCTGATGTTCAACAAGACGGCGCGCAACTTCAACCCGCTCTGTGCCAAGGCGGGGCGCGTCTGCGTGGCCGAGGTGGAGGAGATAGTCGAGGTGGGCGAGCTGGCCCCCGACGAGATCCACCTGCCCGGCATCTACGTGCAGCGGCTGGTGCTCAACCCCCATCCCGAGAAGCGCATCGAGGTACGCACCCTGAGGAGCTGACCGAGCGATCATGCCGGTATTGAGGTGTCGCGACGGGCACTCGATTCCCCCCATTTTGAACAGCGCAGCGACCTGCGCACAGTGAGAAAGGATTTATCACATGGCCTGGACCCGTGAAGAGATGGCGCAACGCGCCGCCCTGGAGCTGCAAGACGGCTTCTACGTCAACCTGGGGATCGGCCTGCCGACCCTGGTCGCGAACTACATCCCGAGCGGCATGGAGGTCTGGCTGCAGAGCGAGAACGGCCTGCTCGGCATAGGTCCCTTCCCGGGGGAGGAGGAGCTGGACCCGGATCTCATCAACGCCGGCAAGCAGACCATCACCACCTTGCCCGGCAGCAGCTTCTTCGACAGCGCCGAGAGCTTCGCCATGATCCGCGGCGGTCACATCAACTTGGCACTGCTCGGCGCCATGCAGGTGTCCGAGCGCGGCGATCTCGCGAACTGGATGATCCCGGGCAAGATGGTCAAGGGCATGGGCGGCGCCATGGATCTGGTGGCGGGGGTCAAGCGGGTGGTGGTGCTGATGGAGCACTGCGCCAAGGGCGGCGCACACAAGATCCTGGAGTGGTGCAACCTGCCGCTGACCGGGGTCGGGGTGGTGGATCGCATCATCAGCGATCTGGCGGTGCTGGATGTCACCCCCGCCGGCCTGCGCCTGGTGGAGATGGCCCCCGGCATCGAGTTCGAGGCGCTGCAAGCCGCCACCGGCTGCACCATACTGCGCTGACGGTTAGCCATCCACGGGGAGGGCGCTCGCGCACTCCCCGTTGTTTTTTGCCCGCCATGCCCGCCTCTTTCCCTTGGCTATCCTGCACCGACCCGTCGCTTCCCGCTGGTTTTCCTCCCCGGTTTCCTTGGCGCCTTTTCTGTCGCCCAGATCACTGTTTTCAGCTGAACAGGGGCTGTATGGGGCCGGTCGACGACGAGCGAATCCCACGCCAGCCGCGGGATGCAGCCGCTGTCACCAAATGAAAAGTGACTGACGTTCAATGGCAAGCGCGCCCCCTGAGCGAGGCCTTACAGTCGGCACTAAGAACACAGAGCGCACTCGGACAAGCGATACCCAGGGGAGGCAACCGGCCAACGGCCAGCTTGCCAAACCCGGCGAAACGCCCCGGCCAGCGCCATAAAAAAGCCAACGGAAACGGCAACAAAAATAACAAAACGACGACAACACTCGGAGAGACTGTAATGGATTACAAGCAATCGAGTCATGGCTGCGGCGCCCTTCGCCTCAGCCTGCTGGCCACCACCATCATGGCCGCCCTCATGCCAGCCGCCCAGGCCGTCGAGATCGACACGGACAGCGAGGATTGGTCTGTCCGCTTCGACAACACCGGCAAGTTCAACTACGGCATGCGTACCGAGAGTGCCGATGACCGCATGCTCGCCACCCCGAACAACAACGATGGCGACTACAACTTCAAGGATTCCGGTGACACCGTCGCCACCCGCTTCGACCTGCTGACCGAGCTGGACGTGGTCAATCAGGGCAACAAGGGTTTTCGCATCAGCGCCGCCAGCTGGTATGACTACGCCTACAACGACGTCGGCGCCGATGACAACCCCTTCATCAACGGCAACAGCGCGAGCTCCGGCATCGTCGGGCTGCCCCCGGTGGCGGGCAACCGTCACCTGAGCGACTACGCCGATCGCTACTATCACGGTCCCTCCGGCGAGCTGCTCGACGCCTTCGTGTTCTTCAGCTCCGAGGTGGGCGACGAATCCCTGGTCAGCGTCAAGGTCGGCCAGCACAACCTCTACTGGGGTGAGACCCTGCTCAACCCGGTGCACTCGATGAGCTACGGCCAGTCCGGCCTGGATCTCGCCAAGCTGGCGGCCTCCCCGGGCACCGAGGCCAAGGAGCTGTTCGTGCCGCGCAACCAGATCTCGGCCTCCTTCACCCTCAACCCGGAGTTGACCTTCGCCGCCCAGTACTTCCTCGAGTGGGATGCCGCGCGTCTGCCGGAGGCGGGCACCTATTACGGCAGCTCGGATCTGGTGGGCTTCGGCGCCCAGTCCTTCCTGCTGGGTCACACCGGGGGACCCGGCCTGGCCGGGCCGAGCGGCACCCTGAGCAACATTCGCCGCGGTGAAGACATCGAGCCGGGCAAGCACGGCGACTGGGGCATCATGGCCAAGTGGTCACCGGAGGCACTGGACGGCACCCTGGGCGCCTTCTACCGCCGTACCGCCGACATCCTGCCCCAGGCGGTGCTGGATGCCCGTGGCCTGAGTGTCCGTGGCGCCACCGCCAACCCGATTCTCAACCTGCGCAACTCCATCTCGACCACCAGCTACTCCCTGGCCTATGGCGAAGACATCGACATCTTCGGCCTCAGCCTCTCCAAGGACGTGGCCGGGGTCAGCGTCGGCAGCGACCTGAACTATCGCCACAACATGCCGCTCTCCAGCATCCCGGCGCTGCTCAGTGCCTCGGGCCCGGGTGGACTGGCCGCCGGCCTGGGGGCCCTGCCTCCGCGCCACGACAGTACCGGGGTGATCACCGATGACAGCGATGGCTACAGCGCCACCGGCGAGACCCTGCACTGGACCCTCAACGGCCTGATGACCATAGCCGACACCCCGCTGTTCGATGCAGCCGCCCTGCTCGGCGAGCTCTACTACAGCAACCTGCTGGATCTGAACGATCACAACAAGGCGCTCTACAAGGGTGAGGACAGCTACACCGGCATCGACAAGCCGACCACGGACAACTGGGGGCTGGCGGTCAACTTCACGCCTATCTGGTATCAGGTGCTCCCGGGTGTCGACATGAGCATGCCGCTGTCGGTCAACTGGGGCCTGGCGGGCATCTCCCCGGTGCAGGCCGGCGGGGCGAAAGACACCGGCAACTACGCCGTCGGGCTGGGGGCCACCATCTACAACCAGTACTTCGTCGACCTGAAATACGTGGACTCCTTCGGCAAGTCGGCCGACTGCAACGACGGCGGCACCGATGGCTCTACCCCGAATGCGCTGGACGCGACCCAACGCAACACTTGCTACGCAGGCGGCTACTCCTCCTTCTCCGGTGGCGGCGCCACCACGGAAGACAGAGGCGCCATCTACCTGACCCTGAAGACCTCTTACTGATCCTCGGTGAGTCACCGAGCAGGAGCACAACATGATGAAATGTGAACGGACAGTGCTGGCCGCATCCCTCACCCTGGCCCTCATCGGTCAGGCCGAGGCGGCCGTCACCGCCACCGAGGCGGGCAAACTGGGCAGCAGCCTGACGCAGGTCGGCGCCGAAGTGGCGGCCAACAGCGATGGCAGCATCCCGGCCTACACCGGGGGCCTGACCACCCCGCCCGCCAGCTTCAAGGCCGGCGACAGCATGCGCCCCGATCCCTATGCCAGCGACAAGCCGCTGCTGGTGATCGACGGCAAGAACCTGGCCCAGTACAAGGGCCAGCTGACCGCGACCACCGCCGAGCTGCTGACCCGCTTCCCGGACTTCAGGGTCGATGTCTACCCGACGCACCGCAGCGTGGCCCTGCCACAGGCGGTGCTGGACAACACCAAGAAGAACGCGCTCAGCGCCAAGACCCTGGAAGGCGGGCTGGCGGTGGACAACGTGCTGCCGGGCATTCCCTTCCCGATCCCCCAGTCGGGGGCCGAGGTGATGTGGAACTTCCTGCTGCGCTATCAGGGGGTGAACATCGCCACCAAGTACGACTCCTGGAACGTCGACTCGTCCGGTGTGGCGGCGCTCTCCACCACAGGTCAGGCCTTCATCAACTACGCCATCTACGAGGACATGGCCAAGCCCATCTCGGCCAGGGACACCTACTACCAGATGAAGCTGTACTACACCGGGCCCGCCCGCCGTGCCGGTGAGGCCATCATGCTGCGCGATGCCGCCAACCCCCTGGAGCAACCGCGCAAGGCCTGGCAGTACCTGCCGGGGCAGCGCCGGGTCAAGCTGGCACCGAACCTGGCCTATGACACCCCGAACCCGGGGACCTCGGGCGCCGGCACCTATGACGACGTCTTCGTCTTCAACGGGGCGCTGGATCGCTTCGACTGGAAGCTGGTGGGCAAGCAAGAGATGATCGTGCCCTACAACACCTACAAGCTGACCTATGAACCCGATGCCAGGGCGCTGACCACCCCCAACACCCTGTCGCCGGACTTCGTGCGCTGGGAGAAACACCGGGTCTGGGTGGTGGAAGGTTCGCTGAAGGCCGGTGAGCGCCACATCTATGCCAAGCGTCGCTTCTACATCGACGAGGACAGCTGGATGGCGCTGGCCTCCGACCAGTACGACGCCCGTGGTCAGCTCTATCGCGGCTCCTTCGCCTTCCTGAGCCAGAGCTACGACAAGCAGACCCCGGATGCCACGCCGTTCATGATCTATGACCTGGTGGCGGGCTCTTACAACATCAACGGTGTGGTGGGTCCCTACGGCGGCATCAAGTATGGCGCCTCCCTGTCGAAGGCCAAGTGGTCGCCGGAGTCCCTGGCCGGGGCCGGGATCCGCTAGTCGTCACAGAGGTCCGGCTCCCGGGAAGGGGCCGGACCCCTTGATGTTGGCGCCGGGGGCACAGTCCCCCGGCGCGCCCTGACAAAAGGACGTGGTATGGGTTCATTCAAGAAGTTGGCACCGTGGTTGTTCTGCGCCCTGCTGACACCGAGCGCGGCGCAGGCGTCCGACTATGTTGACGTGCTGGACTTGCCGGCCAAACCGAGCGCGCTGGCCCAGCGCAGCCCCTTGCTGGACCTGGCCACGGCCGGCCAGCGGCTGGTGGCGGTGGGGCAGCGCGGCCATATTCTCTACTCCGACGATGCCGGCAAGCAGTGGCAGCAAGCGACTGTGCCGGTGAGCGCCGATCTCAATGCGGTCTATTTCCCGACCCCCGAACAGGGCTGGGCGGTGGGCGGCGATGGGGTGGTGCTGCACAGCCAGGATGCCGGCACCAGCTGGCAAAAACAGCTGGACGGCCGCCAGATAGGCGAGCTGGTCTTGCGCCATTACTCGGCCCTGGCCAAGGCCGAGCCGGACAACGAGCAGTGGGCCGCCCTGACCGAAGAGGGCCAGCGGCTGGTGGAGGAGGGGGCCGACAAGCCGCTGCTCGACGTCTGGTTCGCCAACGACCGGCTCGGCTACGTGGTCGGCGTCTTCAACCTGATCCTGCGCACCGAGGATGGCGGCCAGAGCTGGACGCCGCTGCAGGATCGCACCGACAACCCGCAGGGGTTTCACCTCAATGCCATCAATTCCACCGGCGACGGACTCTATCTGGTCGGTGAGCAGGGCCTGCTGCGCAAGTGGGACGAGACCCAGCAGCGCTTCCTCGACGTTCCCACCCCCTATGAAGGCAGCTACTTTGGCGTGATCGGCAGGGCCGGCGAGCTGATCGTCTATGGCCTGCGCGGTCATGTGTTCCGCAGCACCGACGGGGGCAACAACTGGGCCCAGCTCGACAGTGGCCTGCCCATCAGCATCAGCGCGGCGGTGCAAGGCAGCGATGGCCACTATCGCCTGTTCACCCAGGCCGGCCAGATGCTGCGGGTGCAGGATGGCAACGGCCCTCTGCAGCGACTGCCCCAGGCCGAACCCTCACCGGTGGCCGGCGCGGCGCTGACCGCGAGCGGGACGCTGGCGCTGGTCGGCAGCCGTGGTGTGCGCACCCTGGCCGCCGAATAACGAGAATAACGAGAATAACGAGAGCGAGAACGCAGACATGAGCAATGTGAAGCAAGAGACCATGCCGGTGATCCGCGACCTGGCACAGTTCGACAAGCGCAGCGGCAATCTGCTGGAGCGGATGGTGTTCAACCACAGGCCGCTATTCATGCTCTTCATGACGCTGGCCACCCTGGTGTTCGGCTACATGGCGATGACCAGGCTGACCCTGTCCCCCAGCTTCGAGAAGATGATCCCCCAGAGCCAGCCCTACATCAAAAACTTCCTGGAGAACCGCAACTCGCTGCGGGGCCTTGGCAACTCGGTGCGGGTGGTGGTGGAGAACAGCCAGGGTGACATCTTCGATCCCGACTACCTGGCCGTGCTCAAGCAGGTCAACGACGAGCTGTTCCTCGGCGACGGCGTGGACCGCGCCTGGATGAAGTCCCTGTGGAGCCCGGCGGTGCGCTGGACCGAGGTGACGGAGGAGGGCTTCCAGGGCGGCCCCGTGATGCCCGACTCCTACAAAGGCACCCCCGCCGACATCGATCAGCTGCGCCAGAACATCAACCGGGCCGGCATCGTCGGCAGCCTGGTGGCCAACGACTTCAAGTCGACCATGCTGATAGTGCCGCTGCTGGACAAGGCCTCGGCCACCGGCAAGCCGCTCAACTACCACCAGTTCTCCCAGCGCATCGAGCAGCTGCGCGACAAGATCGAGTTCGCCGGGGCGCCCCATCAGGCGGGCGAGGAGGGGCAGGGCAAGTACAAGATCCGGGTGATCGGCTTCGCCAAGCTGGTGGGGGACCTGATCGACGGCCTCATCCAGGTGATCATGTTCTTCGGCCTGGCGGTGCTGACGTCGCTCGGCATCATCTTCCTCTATACCCGCTGCGTGCGCAGCACCTTGCTCGTGGTGGGCTGCTCCCTCATCGCCGTGGTGTGGCAGCTGGGCATAGTCGCCTGGCTCGGCTACGCCATAGACCCCTATTCGGTGCTGGTGCCCTTCCTGATCTTTGCCATCGGCGTCTCCCACGCGGCGCAGAAGATGAACGGCATCATGCAGGACATAGCCCGCGGCACCCATCGCCTGATCGCCGCCCGTTACACCTTCCGCCGGCTGTTCCTCGCCGGGGTCACGGCGCTGCTCGCCGACGCGGTCGGCTTCGCGGTGCTGATGCTGATCGACATCCCGGTCATTCAGGATCTCGCCATCACCGCCAGCATAGGGGTGGCGGTGCTCATCTTCACCTCCCTGCTGCTGATGCCGGTGGCGCTCTCCTTCGTCGGGGTCGGTCGCAAGGCGGCCGAGCGGGCGCTGCGGATCGATAACCGCGCCGCGGCGCACCGGGGCTTCGGCAAGCTGTGGGATCTGCTCGATCGCTTCACCACCCGCAACTGGGCCACCGGCATAGTGCTGGCGGGGCTGGCGATGGGGATTGGGGGCTTCCTGGTCAGCCAGCAGCTGAAGATCGGCGATCTCGACAGCGGGGCGCCCGAGCTGCGGGCCGACTCGCGCTACAACCTGGACAACGGCTACATCACCCGTCACTACGCGCTCTCCAGCGATCTGTTCGCGGTGATGATCAAGACGGCGCCGGAAGGCTGCCTGGACTACAAGACCCTGATCCTGGCCGACCGCCTGGCCTGGGATCTGCAGCAGTACCCGGGGGTGCAGGCCACCTCGTCGCTGGTCAATGCGGTACGCCAGATCACCGCCGGCACCTACGAGGGCAACCCCAAGCTCGCCAGCATCCAGCGCAACCAGAACGTGCTGAACTATGCCGCCCAGCAGGCCTCGGTCAACGCCCCCGAGCTGTTCAACACCGACTGCTCCGTGATGCCGGTGATCGCCTACCTCAAGGATCACAAGGCCGAGACGCTCAACGCGGTGGTGGCCATCGCCGACAAGTTCGCCCGTGAGAACAGCACGGCGGATCGCCAGTTCCTGCTCGCCGCGGGCAGCGCCGGCATCGAGGCCGCCACCAACATGGTGGTGCACGACGCCAACCGCACCATGCTGCTCTACGTCTATCTGGCGGTGACCCTGTTCTGCCTCATCACCTTCCGCAGCTGGCGGGCGACCCTGGTGGCCTTGGTGCCGCTGATGCTCACCTCGGTGCTGTGCGAGGCGCTGATGGTGGCCATGGGCATAGGCGTCAAGGTGGCGACCCTGCCGGTGATCGCGCTCGGGGTCGGCATAGGGGTGGACTACGCGCTCTATCTGCTGAGCGTGCAGCTGCACTACCAGCGCCAGGGCATGCCGCTGATGGAGGCCTATCGCAACGCCGTGGCCTTCACCGGCCGGGTGGTTGGCCTGGTCGGCATCACCCTGGCGGCCGGCGTGGTGGGTTGGGCCTGGTCCCCCATCAAGTTCCAGGCCGACATGGGCATACTGCTCACCTTCATGTTCCTGTGGAACATGTTGGGGGCGCTGATCGGGATCCCGGCGCTGTCCTACTTCCTGCTGTCCGGCCCCAAGGGGCTGGCGGCTGCGTCCCCCCAGGCAAAGGAGGAGCCCTCTTCGCCAGACGCCGCCAAGGTAACGCCTAACCAGATGGCCGCCAGTGTCGACGTCGGTTAAGAGGAGAGGGCGGACGAGCACGCCAGGCTCGGATGATTGAGAACCCAGAAAGCAATAAGAGGGAGGCAGGATGCCTCCCTCTCTTACGTCTGTCGGCCAGCATGTCACGACCCTCAGGGCGCACCGCTTTGCCACCCACGTCGAACCCTCCTCATCAGACGTAACCAAGGCTGCGCGAGTCAGCTGCCCGCCGCTGTCGATGTCAGTGAGGGGTTGTCGGCAGGCCTGACAAAGGGAGAAGCAGTAACAGAGAGGGGAGGCATCTGCCTCCCCTCTCTGTTTTGTTATCTCATGGCATCGGGAGGGTCGCCTCCCGCAGGGGGTCACTCAGCCATAGGCCAGGCTGGTGCGGGCACTCTGGACCGCCTTGGGCACTATCTTGTGGCGGGAGCGCCAGGTGGCGGGGGGCATGCCGAACTGCGCGCTGAACCAGCGAGTGAAGGAGCTGGGCATGGAGTAGCCGAGCATGTCGGCGATGTGACCGAGGGAGTAGCCCGCGTTCTTCAGGTAGCGGATCACCAGATCCCGCCGCACCTCGTTGACCAGCTCGCTGAAGGTGGCGCCGCTCTCTTCCAGATGACGCTGCAGGGTGCGCACGTTCATCCCCAGGGTGCTGGCGATCTGCTCTATGGTGGCGCGCCCCATGGGGAGCAGCAGGTAGATGGCCTTGCGCACCTCCACCAGCACGGATTGCTGGGTCTCCACCAGCAGGGTGTCGAGGTACTGGCGCGCATGGCGGGCCATGGCCTGATTGGCGAGGGGGTTGGGAACGTCCAGGTCGACGGACTGGCACACTATGCCGTTGAACTCGCTGCCAAACTCCAGCTTGCAGCCAAACAGGCGCTTGTGGAGGCTGAGATCCGCCGGCGCATCATGGGTGAAGTTGACGCTGATGGGGTGCCAGTTGCTGCCGACGCCGACCTGGGCGGCGCAGAAGCGATACATGACGCCCACCGCCAGCTCGGTGACCTGGCGTGACGGCATGGGGGCATCGGTGATGATCTCCTCGCGGATGATGACGGTCTTGCCCGCCTCCTCGATGAAGATCGCCAGCGAATTGTTGAACAGCTGGATGTATTGCACCATCACCTGCAGGGCTTCACGCAGATTGGGCTGGTAGCTGAGCAGCAGGCTGACCTCGCCAAAGTCCGATAGCTGGCGATGTTCCGCCATGCGCAAACCCAGGCTGCTGCAAGCACCGACCCGGGCCGACAGCTCGAGCAACTTGACGATGGCCGAGACGGGAACCCGTTGGTTGGGGACATCCAGCACAGAGGCGCTGAGTCCGGCTTGTGCCAGCAGGCTGGGGGTGTTCAATCCCAATTGGCGGGCGACGTCGAGATAATTGGTAAGGGTAGCGGCTCTGGCGAAGAGGGTCATATTACAGCTCCAATGACAACGGCTCACATGCTGACTTGCTTGTTATTAACCTACTTTTATCATTTCATTTACAAAATGAGAAGCGACTTGTCACTAGTCAATTAGTCCTGTGTTTCATCTGATCACCATTCTGGGCGCCGCGTTTTTCGCTGGCCAAGCGGTCGCCGCCGCCTCGTTCCCCCTGTCACAAAATGACAAGCCCATGGCACCCAAGGTAAAGCAGCCGGCGGCGGGGCGCCTTACTGTGTCTCTCAATCGCTTGGCCCGCGCCGAGCCAGCATGAGGGAGTGAGATGAATAAATTGCACACCAGGGCCACGGTATTGATCGTGCCCGGCCTGCGTGACCATGTATCGGATCACTGGCAAACCTTGCTCGCGGCCCGTCTGGCCAAGGTGCATACGGTGCCGCCTTTGACCTCGGACAAGCTCAGCTGCCAGGCCAGGGTCGACGCCATTGAGCAGGCGCTGGCGACCATAGAGGGACCGGTGATCCTGGTGGCGCACAGCGCCGGGGTGCTGATGACGGCGCACTGGGCCGCGCGCCATCAAGGTGCGATCAAGGGGGCGCTGCTGGTCACGCCACCGGATCTGGACGCCAGCTGGCCGGCCCATTACCCCAGCCCGCAAGCCATGGCGGAAGGTGGCTGGCGCCCGCTGCCCCGCATGCGTCTGCCCTTTCCCAGCCTGGTGGCCATGAGCCGCAACGATCCCCTGGCCAGCCAGGAGGCGGTGCGCGCCCTGGCCCACGACTGGGGGAGTGAGCTGGTCGATATCGGGGAGGTGGGTCACCTCAACCCGGCCAGCGGCTTCGGCCCCTGGCCCCAGGCGGAAGCCCTGTTGTTGAGTCTCGATGCCTGAGCGGCAGGCGCGGCGCAGGCAAGGTCAGTTCACAGGGGGAGGGATGCCCCCTTCGTCAGTCATCGCATTGAGCATATGAATCGCAAGGAGTGAATATGGTGAAGACCAGGATCATACCGCCAGCGCAGGGAGCCCATGCTTATCCGTTGCTGATCAAGAGTCTGTTACTGTCGGGAGTGCGCTATCACCCCGATCAGCAGATAGTCTACGCAGACAGGTTGCGCTACGACTATCGCACCCTCAACCAGCGTATCCAGCGCCTGGCCAACATGCTGACCGCGGCCGGAGTCGGGCCCGGCGACACCGTCGCCCTGCTGGACTGGGACAGCCACCGCTCCCTCGAATGTTTCTTCGCGGTGCCCATGATTGGCGCCGTGCTGCACACGGTCAACGTGCGCTTCTCACCGGAGCAGATCGCCTACACCATGAACCACGCAGAGGATCACCTGGTGCTGGTGCACGATGACTTCCTGCCGATCCTCGAATCCATCCAGAGCGCGCTCCCTACGGTGCGCGGCTATATCCAGCTCACCGATGGCGAGGCTCAGGCCACCAGCCTGCCCAGCCTGGGCGAGTACGAGGCACTGCTGGCCGACGCGGATTGTCACTTCGACTTCCCCGATTTCGATGAGCAGTCGGTGGCCACCCTGTTCTACACCACGGGCACCACGGGGGATCCCAAGGGGGTCTATTTCAGCCACCGCCAGCTGGTGCTGCACACCCTCAACGAACTCGGCACCCTGGCGGCCCACGCGGGCCAGTCGCTGCTGCAATCCGACGATGTCTACATGCCGATCACCCCCATGTTCCACGTCCACGCCTGGGGCGTGCCCTATGTGGCGACCATGCTCGGGGTGAAGCAGGTCTATCCGGGCCGCTATGAGCCCAACAAGCTGGTGCGCCTCTATCGCGAGGAGGGGGTGACCTTCTCCCACTGCGTGCCGACCATCTTGCAGATGATCCTCGACTGCGAGGAGGCCAGACAGACCTCGTTTGAGGGCTGGAAGATGCTGCTGGGGGGCAGTGCCCTGCCGCTGGGGCTGGCCACCCAGGCACACCACAAGGGGATTCTGATCCACGCCGGCTATGGCATGTCGGAGACCTGCCCACTGCTGTGCGTGGTCCACCTGAGCGAAGAGGAGCTGGCGCTGCCCATGGCGGAGCAGCTCCCCCTGCGGATCCGTACCGGCACCCCGATCCCGCTGGTAGATCTGCGCATCATCGATGAGCAGGGCCGGGAGGTGGCGCACGATGGCCAGGCCATGGGGGAGATAGTGGTACGCGCCCCCTGGTTGGCGCAGGGCTATCTGAAGGAGCCGGAAAAAGGCGCCGAGCTCTGGCAGGGCGGCTGGCTGCACACCGGGGACATGGCCTCCATCGATCCCCACGGCACCGTGGAGATCAAGGATCGCATCAAGGATGTGATCAAGACCGGCGGTGAGTGGATAAGCTCGCTGGCGCTGGAGAATCTCATCAGCGCCCATGCCGCCGTTCACGCGGTGGCCGTGGTGGGGATCCCGGACGAGCAGTGGGGCGAGCGCCCGCTGGCGCTGGTGGTGTGCAAGGAGGGGAACCACCTGGATCAACAAGCCATCGCGACCCACCTGCAGCACTTCGTCGATAGCGGCCGCATCAACCGCTGGGCCATCCCGCGCCAGATCCGGGTCGTGCAGGAGATCCCCAAGACCAGTGTCGGCAAGGTCAACAAGAAGCTTATCCGGGAGCAGGAGCTGAGCGCGACCAGGGAAAATTGAGCGCAGCGTCATGAAATGAACAGAAAGGCCCTCAGTTTCCCTACGGAATGAGGGCCTTTATTGTCGGGGTCAATCGCCTTGACTACGCTAATTGAGTTTTAACACAAAAGGCGTGTGCCATGAGTAAGACGCAGAGTCATCTCGTTGATGAAGAAGTAGATTTTTCCGCCCATGAGCAGTTGGTCTCCACCACGGATATGCGGGGTGTCATCACCTACGCGAATGAAAATTTCTGCCGGGTGGCGGGCTACAGCCAGGCGGAGATGATAGGTCAGCATCACAACATGGTGCGCCATCCGGACATGCCAAAGGTGGCCTTTGCCGATCTCTGGGGCAAGCTGAAACAGGGCAAGCCCTGGCGCGGCATGGTCAAGAATCGCTGCAAGGATGGCCGTTACTACTGGGTGGATGCCTATGTCACCCCCATCTTCGAGCAGGGCAGGATCAGTGGCTACCAGTCGGTGCGCAGCCGCGCCGAACCCGAGCTGAAGGCCATTGCCACCCGCACCTACACCAGGCTGAAGGCGAGTGAGCGCGGGGAGCGCCGCGCCGGTGTCGCCCTGGGCCGCTGGGTGCGCCATGGGGTGGCCTTGCTCGGGCTGCTGGCGATGCTGGGGGGGAGCCTCCATCTGCTGGGCGCCTGGGGGCCGCTGTTTATACTGCTGCCGCTGGCCTGGCTTGTCCTGCTCTATCGCCACGAGCTGATCGGCACCCCCCGTTACCTGCGCCAGCTGGCCAGCGAGTACGACAGCCTGACCCGGCTCATCTACTCGGGCAATGAGCCCAAGGCTATCGCGGACTTCCACATCAAGCTGCTGCAGGCCAGGATCCGGACCGTGCTGGGGCGAGTGGAGGATGCGACCCTCTCCCTGCAGGATCTGGCCGTGCACCTCAAGACGGCCTCCAGTGAGGCGAGTGCCGACATCGCCGAGCAGGATATCCAGACCCAGCAGGTGGCGGCGGCCATCACCGAGATGGCGGCAACGGCCCATGAGATAGCCCGCAACATCGAGGAGACGGATAGCCAGATAGCCCAGGCCAAGGTGCACTGCCTGCACACCGATCGGCAGCTGGGGGACACCCAGCAGGGCATCACCGAGCTGGCCACCCAGGCCGAGCACGCCTTCAGTGCGGCGGTGGCGCTGGCCGACGAGTCGGAGCGCATCGGGGTGCTGATGAACGAGATCCAGGGGATAGCGGATCAGACCAACCTGCTGGCCCTCAACGCGGCCATCGAGGCGGCGCGGGCGGGGGAACAGGGGCGCGGCTTCGCGGTGGTGGCCGATGAGGTGCGCACCCTGTCGACCCGCACCCACAAGGCGACCGAGCAGATCCAGGGCAGCATAGGGCAGATCCAGCGCACCCTGAACGACTGGAAGGGGATGATGCAGAAAAACCTGCAGCAGACCCAGTCCTGCGTGGCCCTGACCCGGCAGGGATCGGACAGCCTGCAGCAGGTGCTGACGGAGATAGAGCAGGTGGTGGCGCTCTCGACCCAGATCTCGGCCGCGGCGGTGCAGCAGCAGGTGGTGGTCGAGGACATCAGTCAGAACGTCAACGTCATCTCCCAGCATTCCCACACCAACAGCAGCAAGATGCAGGTGGTGAACGAATCGAGCGATATCCTGCTCACCAAGGCACGGCAACTCAAGTCTCTGGGGCAGACCTTCGGCTGACTCGGGGACCGTCTCAATGCAGAAAATGCAACAAGGCCACCCCAGGGTGGCCTTGTTGCATGAGGACTGCATGGATTGGTGACGAGAAAGCCCGGGAGGGGCGACTCAACCCAGGGTCCGCTGTTTCTCCAGCACTATGCCCTTGTCGCCATACATGGCCTGATCGGCGTTGATCAGCCACTGCTCCGCGCTCCAGCCGGCCTGGTAGGGACTGACCCCCACGCTGATCCCGACCGACAGGGAGTGGCCATTGACCTCGAAGGGCGGGATCATGGCCAGCCGGATCACCTCGGCCACCTCTTCGGCCTGCCAGCTGTCGTGGTCGGGCAGCAACAGCACGAACTCATCCCCCGCCAGCCTGGCGAAGAAACGTCGGTGGCCGAGGCTGTGATTGATCCGCTCCGCCAGCTGGCAGAGCAGGGCATCGCCACAGCTGTGGCCGTAGCTGTCGTTGACCTGCTTGAAGCTGTCGAGATCGCAGAACAGCAGGCAGCCGGGATCGGGGTGTTGGATCTGCAGCTCCAGTTGCTCCATCAGGCTCAGGCGATTGGGCAGCCCGGTGAGCGGATCCTGGCGCGCCAGCTGTAATATTTCTTGCTCTCGCAGCTTGCGCAGGGCAACTTCCCGGTTGAGTCGCTCGTTGTTGATGAGCAGGTAGATGCTCAGCAGCAGGATGAGGGCGCCCACGGCCAGGCTCAGCAAGAACCAGGGGCGCCAGAATGCCCACTGCTCCGAGGGGGCCTGATAGAGGAAGTCTGCCAGCGGCAGGGGCCGCGGGATGAGGCCTATCTCCGTCAGCTGCTCCATGATGTGGCCGAAGCGGTCCGGATTCATATACCCGATCTCCACATAGAGCGGCTGTATCATCTCCTTGCTCATCTGCAGCTCGTACTCCATGTGAGCCTGGCTGCGGTTGACGCCATACTCCTTGCGCAGCAGGGCAATGGCCTCCGCCGGATGGGACAGCGCGTAGCGCCACCCCTTCAGGCTGGCGGCGCGAAAGCGCTCCACCCGCGCCGGGTCGATCCGCTCTTGCGCCTGGGTGGTGAACAGGATGTCGCTGTAAAAGTCGATGCCGTAGTTGCGAGGGTTGATGATGGAGACCGCGATGCCTCGCTCCTCCAGGTAGAAGGGCTCGTTGCTGAGATAGGCGTTGAAGATATCGACCTTGCCCTCGATCAGATCGTCGATATTGACCGAGGTCGGAATGGGGGTGAGCTGGCGCTCGTGCAGCCCTTGATAGTAGAGGGTGGCGAGCAGCTCGGCATCCTGATGGCCGGGAAACATCATGATCCGTTTGCCCCTCATGTCCGCAACGGTGAGAATGCCGCTGTCACGACGGGCCAGGAACACCGAGGGGGAGTGCTGATAGACACTGGCGAGGGCCAGCAGGGGCTCGCCATGGGCATAGCCGGTCAGCACCTCGGTGTTGCCGACGCCAAAATCGGCGCGCCCGGCCAGCACCTCCTGTACCGGGCTTATTCCCTTGCCACCCGGCCGGATCTCGACATCCAGGCCGACATCGGCATAGAAGCCCTTGGCCTTGGCCATGTGGTAGCCCACAAATTGGGGCTGGTGCAGCCAGCGCAGCTGCAGGACTACCCGATCGGGAGAGTCGAGCGAGCGCTCACCGGCTTGGAGGGGGGAACTGGCAACGAGCAATAGCAGCCAAAGCAAGCATCTCTTCATCCGTGCGATTCTTGTGCTGAAGGTCCATGGGGTGTGGCCAGTCGCCCGATCACAACTTATTAATAAATGTCATTCTAAAGGGTTCTAGATGTACCGGATACTGTCGCAGCAGAAAGATTTTATGGTGATCAACAAGGGGCCAGGCCTTGGTATGCATGATGAGGCGGGCGCGCCCGGCCTGATCAATCTGATGCGTGCCGAGACCGGGCTGGAGCTCTACCCCGTGCATCGATTGGACAAGATGACCTCGGGGCTGTTGCTGCTGGCCCGCACCCCGGCGGCGAATCGGGCGCTCAGCATGGCGTTTGCCGAGCGGCGGGTGAGCAAGCAGTACCTGGCGCTCTCGGATCGCAAGCCGAAGAAGAAGCAGGGCTGGGTCAAGGGCGACATGCAGAAAGGGCGAGGCGGCAGCTGGATGCTGGCACGCAGCCTGGACAATCCCGCCATCAGCTGGTTCGACTCCTGCCCGGTGCGCGAAGGCTTGCGGCTCTATCGCATCAAGCCCCAGACCGGCAAGACCCACCAGATCCGGGTCGCCCTGAAAAGCATAGGGGCGCCTATCCTGGGGGACGAGCGCTACGGCGGCACCCCGGCGGATCGCGGCTACCTCCATGCCTGGCGGCTGAGTTTCAGCCTGGATGGCGTGCCCTTCGATTTCATCTGCCCGCCGGAGGAGGGGGCCGAGTTCCTCACCCCCGAACTCCATGCCGCTATCGCCGGGCTGAGCGAATGAGCCACGAGCTGGGGGCCTTGCCCACGGGCTGGATCCTGGCGGACTTTGACGACACCCTGGCCCCGGGCGACAGCCACGCCGGCCTGCTTCGTTACATACTGCGCCGTCGTCGCTGGCCGCTGTTGCTGCTGCCGCTGATCGCGCTGGGAGGGCTTGTCTATCTATTGCCGAACCAGCGGCAGCGGGGGATCTCGCTCATCTGGTGGGCCATCACCCTAGGGCTCTCGCCCCTCGGCTGGCGCGCCCTGGTGCGGGACTATTGCCGCACCCGCCCTGGCCTGTTCAAGGAGGCGCGCGCCTTGCTGGTGGCCGAGGGCAAGCGCTGCTGGGTGCTCTCCGCCAGCCCCCGCGCCCTGGTGCGTGGCCAGCTTCATCGGCAGTTGCCAGGCATGCCGCACCGGATCATCGGCTCGCGGATGCACTACCGCTTTGGTGGCCTGATGCCGCGTTTTTACTGTCATGGCCAACACAAGATACTGCCGAGGATCCTGGGTCTCGAGATCGCCCTGGCCCTGAGCGACAGCCCGCACGATCTGCCCTTGCTGGCGTTGGGGGCAGAGGCCTGGCTCATCAATCCCAGCCCCGCTCGCCTGCAACGGGTGCGGGAGCGCCTGCCCCATATCGAACCCAGACAGTGGCGGCTGTAAGCCAGGGCTGACAGCCCTGCGGGTCGCCATGGGTTGCCCCGCAAGGCTGCGCCTTCAATGTCACAATTCATTTACATTTTTGACGGGGTAACCGGAAAAACTATCGTCATCCCGCCTCTTCTCTTCTGCGCGCCCGCTGCCTCTAATGAAACAAGTTGTTAACACTAGATCCCCCAGCGCGGATCTGCATCGGTTTGGCCATGGCAGCTGCCACAGGGCAGCGCCGCAAGGAGCGCATCATGACGACCACTTCCTCTTCCCGTTCCCACACCATCAATCCGCTCGGCACGGATGGCTTCGAATTCGTCGAATACACGGCGCCGGATCCCAAGGGCATCGCCGCCCTCAAGGCGTTGTTCGTCTCGCTGGGGTTCGCCGAGGTGGCGCAGCACAAGCACAAGCAGTGCTGGCTCTACCGCCAGGGAGACATCAACTTCGTGGTCAACGCCGAGCCCCACTCCCAGGCCGAGCAGTTCGCCAGCCTGCACGGGCCTAGCGTGTGCGGCATGGCGTTTCGGGTGGCGGATGCGGGCAAGGCCCAGCAACATGCCATCGGCAAGGGGGCCAAGCCGTTCGTCGGCAAGATAGGGCCCATGGAGCTCAACATCCCCGCCATCTACGGCATCGGCGAGAGCACCCTGTCATTTGTCGACCGCTACGGCGACAAGGGCTCTATATATGACGTGGATTTCGTGTTCTATCCCGACTGGCAGGCGCGCATGGCCGAGGTGGATGCGGGGCTCCTTGAGATCGATCACCTGACCCACAACGTCCAGCGCGGCAACATGGATCTCTGGTCGAACTTCTATGAGCGGATCGGCAACTTCCGCGAGATCCGCTACTTCGACATCGAGGGCAAGCTGACCGGCCTGCATTCCCGCGCCATGACGGCACCCTGCGGCAAGATCCGCATCCCCATCAACGAGTCCTCCGACGACAAGTCCCAGATCGAGGAGTACCTGCGCCAGTACAAGGGGGAGGGGATCCAGCACATAGCCCTGGCCTCCGGCGACATCTATCAGACCATCCGCACCCTGCGTGGCCGTGGCACCGGCTTTATGCCGACCCCGGAGACTTACTACGAGAAGGTCAACAGCCGGGTGGAGGGGCATCAGGAGGATCTGGAGGCGCTCAAGGCGCTGCGCATCCTGATCGACGGTTCGCCGACCAAGGATGGCATCCTGCTGCAGATCTTCACCGACACCGTCATCGGCCCGGTGTTCTTCGAGATCATCCAGCGCAAGGGCAACGAAGGCTTCGGCGAGGGCAACTTCCAGGCACTGTTCGAATCCATCGAGCTGGACCAGATCCGCCGTGGCGTCTTGAGCGGCGAGCCCAGCGATGCGTAACGGGATGCGAGACCGTCGAGCGGTATTCATTTCATACGAGGTACTCAGCCATGCGTAACTGGATCAGTTTCCCCCACCGGGAGGGGACCCACTCCCGCCAGGCTCATGCCGATCTGCCCGAGCAGGCCATCTATGAGCGCGAACTGGGGCGGGCCGGTTTCTTCGGCCCCGCCACGCACATGCACCACAAACACGCCCCCACCGACTGGATCAACTGGGAGGGACCGCTGCGGCCGCGGGCGTTCGATCTCAACGGCTTGCAGGAGGAGGTGAGCTCCCTCTCCCCCTGGGTGATGCCGGACATTTTGCACAATGCCCACTGCCGCTACCGGATCTGGCGCCTGGCCGAGACCATGCCGTTCCTGGTGCGCAACGCCGACGGCGACGAGCTGCTGTTCATCCACGAGGGGAGCGGGGAGTTCTACTGCGATTACGGCCATCTGACCCTGAGGGACGGGGACTATGTGGTGATCCCCCGTGGCACCATGTGGCGCATCGAGCCGACCGCGCCGCTGTTCATCCTGATGATAGAGGCGACGGGGGACAGCTATCAGCTGCCGGACAAGGGGCTGGTGGGTCAGCACGCCATCTTCGATCCGGCGGCGCTGGACGTGCCCGCCATCGACGACGCCTTCCTGGCCCAGCAGGATGAGAATCCCTGGTCGCTGCAGGTCAAGCGTCACGATCAGGTGTCGGTCATAACCTGGCCGTTCAACCCACTCGATGCCCAGGGCTGGCACGGGGATCTCTGCGTGGTGCGCCTCAACTGGCGCGACATCCGCCCGCTGATGAGCCACCGCTATCACCTGCCGCCCTCGGCCCACTCCACCTTCGTGGCGAGCCGCTTCGTGGTCTGCACCTTCGTGCCGCGCCCCATCGAGAGCGATCCCGGCGCCCTGCGGGTGCCCTTCTACCACAGCAACGACGACTTCGACGAGGTGCTGTTCTACCACGCCGGCGACTTCTTCAGCCGGGACAACATAGAGCGGGGCATGGTCACCTTCCATCCCGCCGGCTTCACCCACGGCCCGCATCCCAAGGCGTTCGCGGCCGGCCGCGCCCATGCCAAGACCTTCACCGACGAGGTGGCGGTGATGCTCGACACCCGCGACGCCCTGAGCGTCGGCAGCCTGTGCGAGGGGGTGGAGAACCCGCGCTACGTCAACAGCTGGCTGCGCCCGGCACTCAACCCCGACCACAGCGGCAAATAAGGACTTTTATGAAACTGGCAACCCTGAACAATGGCAAGCGCGATGGCGCCTTGCTGGTCGTGAGCCGTGATCTGAGTCGGGCGGTGCGGGTCACCGCGATCGCCCCCACCCTGCAAGGGGCGCTGGATGAGTGGGCCGAGACGGCCCCGCGGCTTGCCGCCGTCTATGAGGCGCTGAACGCCGGTGCCTGCCCCGAGGCCTTCCCGTTCGATGAGGCGGCCTGTCTCTCCCCGCTGCCCCGCGCCTACCAGTGGGCGGATGGCAGCGCCTACGTCAACCACGTGGAGCTGGTGCGCAAGGCCCGCGGCGCCGAGATGCCGGACAGCTTCTGGCACGATCCCCTGATGTACCAGGGGGGCTCCGACAGCTTCCTGGCCCCCCGTGGTCCCATCGTCATGGGATCCGAGGAGTGGGGCATCGACTTCGAGTCTGAGGTGGCCATCATCACCGACGACGTGCCCATGGGGGCGAGCCCGGAGGCCGCGGCCACCCACGTCAAGCTGCTGATGCTGGTCAACGACGTCAGCCTGCGCAACCTCATCCCGGGCGAGCTCGCCAAGGGCTTTGGCTTCTTCCAGTCCAAGCCCTCCAGCGCCTTCTCGCCGGTGGCCATCACCCCGGACGAGCTGGGCAGCGACTGGCAGGAGGGCAAGGTGCACTTGCCGCTCATGACCCACCTCAACGGTGGCCTGTTCGGGGCCCCCAATGCGGGGGTGGACATGACCTTCAACTTCCATGAGCTTGTCGCCCACGCCGCCAAGACCCGGCCGCTCGGGGCGGGCTGTATCATAGGCTCAGGCACCGTCTCCAACTATGACCGCAGCGCCGGCTCTTCCTGCCTCGCCGAGCTGCGTATGCTGGAAATAATCGAGTCAGGTCAGGCCACTACACCCTTCCTGCGCTTTGGTGATACAGTGTCCATCGCGATGCTGGATCGCAATGGAATGAGTCTGTTTGGCACCATTTTGCAGCGCGTCACGCAAGGAGGCGCCAGCCAGACGAGCTAAGGAAGCCGTGGCCGGCGGGGGAGTCGGCGGGGGAGACGGCAGGTGGTGGCCACCTGCCGATTTTCGTTCGCCACTCGCCGTCCGCCAAGCGTAAGAGGGACAGAGTTATGCTGCAGTTGTTTGGATATTGGCGTTCATCGGCGAGTTTCAGGGTGCGCCTGGTGCTGCAACTCAAGGGACTGAGTTATGAGCAGCACCCGGTGCATCTGGGCAAGGGCGAGCAGAAGGAGAAGGCTTACCGCCGGATCAATCCGCAGGGGCTGGTGCCCTTTCTCATCGACAGCGAGGTGCAGGTCGGTCAGTCGGTCGCCATCATGGAATACCTCGACGAAACCTATCCCGCCCATCCGCTGATGCCCTCGGCCGCCCAGGAGCGAGCAAGGGTGCGCCAGATCGTTAACATGATCGCCTGCGACGTTCACCCTTTGGACAATCTGCGGGTGCTCAACTATCTGGAGCAGGAGCTGGGACAGAGCAAGACGGCGCGTGATGCCTGGTATCGCCACTGGATTGACGAGACCTTCAAGGCCCTGGAGCCGCTGCTGATGACCACCGCCGGTGTCTATTGCGTCGGCAACGAGGTGACCCTGGCGGACTGCATGCTGGTGCCTCAGGTCTATAACGCCCGCCGTTACAACATGACGCTGGATGACTATCCCACCATTACCCGCATCGTCGCCAACTGCGAGCAACTGCAGGCCTTTATCAAGGCCGCCCCGGAGCTGCAGCCGGATGCCCAGCCGTAAGTATTATTTTCCACGTCAACCACTGTTAGAAGGAGTTAATGATGGGAATCAAACCTGGTCCAAAAAGAAAAAATGAAGACGGAACACCAGATAAGCGGCAACGGGTTACGCCTAAAAAGCAAAAGGAACATCCAGCGCTAAAGCCTCATGAGCATAAACCGGGCGAATGATATTCAAGATATGAATGTTGGGCTTTGTTTCGAAGCCCAACATATACGACATGACGCTGGAAGATTCCCCCATCATCAACCACATCGCGCCAACTGCGAGCAGTTGCAGGCCTTCATCAAGGCCGCTCCCGCCAATCAGTCGGATGCCCAGCTTTGATCTCTTGTGTTGGTAGGTCTGCTTATCCCGGCCTGCCGTTTTTCTCGTTGCTATCCTCATCTTGCCTTGCTCGACTAGGGCGTCCCGTTACATCCATACAGGCGAAAGCCAGGCCGACGACCTAATCGCTGGTAATAGTCACTCACTGCTGGCAGTAATGGACGGTCAAATGGCGTTTCCAGCCAGCGGTTGACTGAAAGACCGATTGGGATGTCTGCGAGTGAGAAGTTGTTCCCAACCACATAAGCCCCCGTTGATTGGAGATGCCGATCCAGGGTCTGCATGTATCTGGACCAATCCGCACAACCTGCGCTGAGTGCCCGGCTGTCCTGATGCAAGGGTGAATGCCTGACCAGCGACATGAATGCGTAGCTCCAAGACCGGTTCAAATCCGACGATTGCCAATCGATCCATTGATCGACCATGGCCCTCGCGCGAGCTTCGGTTGGGTAGAGAGTGGCGTTACCGTAGCGCGAGGCCAGGTAGCGGATGATGGCGTTCGATTCCCACAGCGTGAAACCACCATCCTGAATGACCGGCACCATTGCGTTCGGATTCATCGCCAGAAATTCGGGGGTATCAGTCGGTTTGAAGCCAGCTCCCCATTCCTCTCGCTCGAAAGGGAGATCTATTTCGGCGCAGGTCCAAAGCACTTTGCGCACATTGATTGACGAGGCCTTGCCCAATATCCGTAACATCTCTTCATCCTTGCATGGAAAGTCGGGGATTCATTGATGACCGCCTTGCATCGCTCAAGCGGAGAAATCGATGGCTACTGCTGAGCGATCTCTACCTGCGCCAAAAGCCGTAACCGGATGCTCAGCCCTGAGGCCAATGACTGCAAGTTTAGGGATACACAGCCGACGCCCCGTACCGTCAGCCGACCGTGCGGGGCGTTTGCATCATGGCCCGGTCATTCAGCCAGGGGTTGTCTTGGGCTGGAAGAAGGCGACAAACTTGCCAAATTTCGTCTCGTCGTAGCTCTTCCCCTGCTCCAGCAGACCGGTGTTGAAGGATTCCAGCAGCTTGCCCTGCGCATCTAGCACATAGAAGTGGGGCACCCCCAGATACTCGGGGTAGCGCTTGAGGAAGGGCTCGTTCTTGTTCTCCTTGCTGACGTTCACCTTGACCACCACGAAGGTCTGCTTGAGCTGGCTTGCCAGGTCCGGCTCCCGGTCCAGGAAGTGGTTCATCTCCTGGCACCAGCTGCACCATTCACCGCCCACCAGCAGCAGGACCTTCTTGCCCTCGCTCTTTGCCTTGGCGGTCGCCGCGGCGAGATCCTGCGCCGGATCCCGCCTCTCGTCATACACCTGGCTGTAATCGGGCAGGGCCTGGGTCCAGGTTGGTGTGGCGCTTAGGGCCGCGCCGTGGAACAGGGTGGCGCCAAGCGCCAGCGGCAATAGCAGTCGCTTCATCAGATTCTCCTTGTGTTGTTTTTGTTGCTCCCAAGCCGGAACAATGTGACACGAGCGAGCCCCTTCGCCAAGTAGCCAGAGTGGCAGTGAATATGCGAAAAACGGGAATGGGGGAGAGGCAGGAGCCCCTATCTTGGCCAGTGTGGGGCAGTCGTGCTTGTGGTCAAACCAGCAAAGAGCGTCGGACGGAATGTCTGCATTCCCTTTATTACGATCGATTGCGTGCAGTCACAGGCAAAATGAACGCGGGTATTTAAGGGGATGAGTGGGAGGGCGGAATAAGGCTTGAATCTCTAGGCTATTGATGGCTTGGAAATGGTAAATAATAAGCCGCCGTCATGTTCGTTTATATAGCATCGTCAGGCCCCATGGTGATGATGACCTTATGCAAGCCGTGCAGGCGCCAAAGGTAAGCTGTACTTTCCATATAGCTATGCGCTCAGGCTCCACATATAAGATAACCCAGCTTTAAAAATCCATATGGTTAAGCTTCCCAGCGTCATTTAATCGGCTCGTTGAGGCCTTTAATGGGCTCGGCGTGCACACAATAGTGCGACTCCAGGGCTGTGGGGATAGGGCTCCCGCAACGGGGCGCTGAGTCGTGACAAGGATTCTGCCATTGCCAGATTTGGCGACACTTTAAATTGAAAAAAATGCGTTTTTGGTGTTTTGAGCCTTTTGTCACATTTATGTCAGTGGATAAAACCTAGTATCGCCACACTCAGGCAGATATGAAGGGTCGCCTATCGGGAACATGGGTCTGTGCCAATCTGGGGTGCATGACATGTGAGACGCATTGCTTATGATGGGTGGCCTGTCCGCACAACTCCTGAACTCTTATTGCCCATCTGGAAATAATCTTCCTGACCTATTGCCTTGGGCTAGGTGGCTTGAATAATCAGCCGGCCTGTCACAGGGAATATATATTCACCGAACATACCACCGCCTTACCTATATTCATCCCGATATGGGAGGGCCGAGCGTTACGTTAATTCTGCCACAAGGAGATATTATGCATTCCTTCAAGAAGTGCGTCGTCGCACTCTCTATCAACCTGGCTCTCTTCTCTTCGGCGTTCGCCTGTACGACCCTGCTGGTCGGCAGTGAGGCCACCGCCGATGGCTCAATGATGGTGGCCCGCAGTGCCGACAGCGATGCGCTGAAAGCCCAGCATTTCGTGATCCATCCGGCCAAGCAGGGGCAGAGCGGCGTGCACAGCTCCAAGGCCCACAACGGCGCCAATGATTTCAGCTACCCCTTGCCGAAAAACTCCCTGCGTTACACCACTGTGCCGAACTGGAAGACCCAGCTGCACGGTGCGACCGGTTTTATGAGAAAGGCGTCGGGGTCAGCGGTACCGAATCTATCTTCGCCTCGCCGGCGGCGCTCGCCTTCGATCCTTACGTCGAGGACAAGGGCATCACCGAGGATGACATTCCGGATGTGTTGCTCTCCCGCGCCGGCACGGCCCGCGAGGCGGTCGCCCTGCTTGGCAACATCATCGAGACCATAGGGGCGGGCGAGGGCTTCGGCGTTGCCGTCGTGGACGATAACGAGCTCTGGTATCTGGAAACCGCGACCGGCCACCACTGGATGGCGCAGCGTGTGCCCAACAACCAGTATTTCGCCTCGGGCAATCAGGGGCGCCTGCAGCAATACGATCCCAAGAGTGCCGACATGATGGGCTCAAAAAATCTCATCGAGTTTGCGACGCAGAAGGGGCTCTACCAGCCACAAAAGGATGGGGCCTTCAATTTCTCGAAGGCCTATACCCGCGATGACGAGCGGGATCGTACCTACAACGATCCCAGGGTCTGGACCATACAGCAGATGTTCAACCCCTCGCTCAAGCAGGCGGTGGATGCGGGCCGGCAATTCCCGGTCTATCTGACTCCCGAGAAGAAGATGAGCCTGGATGAGGTCAAGGCGGTGCTGCGCAATCACTATGATGGCACCGAGCACGACCCCTACGGCAAGGGGTTGAACGGGCAGGAGCCCTGGCGCCCCATCAGCGTGTTTCGCACCTATGAGGCCCATGTGATGCAAGTGCGTCCCTGGATGCCGAAAGAGGTGGGGGAGGTGACCTATGTCGGCCTCGGGATGGCGGATCTGACCGCATTTGTGCCCTATTACAGCGGCCTGGAGGCGTATCCGGCCCACTATGCTCTGGGCAGCGACAAGGCGGACAGTGACTCCATCTACTGGAAATACCGCAAGCTGCAGACCCTGGTGATGACGGATTACCCCAAACTGGCTCCGATCGTGAAGCAGGCATACAAGAGCTGGGAGACGGAGATCGCCAAAGAGCAAGAAGAGGTGGAAGCCCGCTATCTGAAGACGGTGAAAACGGACAAGGCCGCGGCCAACAGCATGCTCAACGACTTCAATCTGCGGGTGATGAAGGATGCGGAAGCACTGACCGAGGCGCTGACCAACCAGATCTTTACCGTCCGCACTCAGGATATTCAGGCCGATATCTTCTTTGCCAACAAGGCGAAGAAGGATTGATGCCGCTACCAGCGGCAACGGCGGCCAGCTGAGCCGACGAGCGTCTGCGAACAATGACCAAAAATTAAAGCCCCTAGAAAGGGGCTTTTTTGATGTTGGCGCTTGGGCCAACAGGCTGTCCGTCAACGGATCAGTAACTCTGCTGGTGGACGTCCATCACGGCGCGACCTGAGGGGTCGGCCATCTCCTTGAACTTGGCATCCCATTCCAGCGCGGTCGGGGTGGAGCAGGCGACCGACTTGCCATAAGGTACTGTGCGGGCGGCGGACTCCAGCGGGAAGTGCTCGTCGAAGATGGCGCGGTAGTAGTAGGCCTCCTTGGTGAGCGGGGTGTTGATGGGGAAGCGGAACGCGGCTGCCTCGAACATCTGATCCGTCACCTCGACCTCGACCATGGCCTTCAGGCTGTCGATCCAGGAGTAACCCACGCCGTCGGAGAACTGCTCCTTCTGACGCCAGGCCACCTCGTGGGGCAGCAGCTCCTCGAAGGCTTCGCGCAGGATGTGCTTCTCGATCTTGCCGTTGCCGCACATCTTGTCGGCGGGCTGCAGGCGCATCGCCACGTCCATGAACTCCTTGTCGAGGAAGGGCACGCGGCCTTCCACGCCCCAGGCGGCCATGGACTTGTTGGCGCGCAGGCAGTCATAGAGGTGCAGAGAGGCGAGCTTGCGCACGTTCTCTTCGTGGAATTCCCGGGCGTTCGGCGCCTTGTGGAAGTAGAGGTAACCACCGAACAGCTCGTCCGAGCCCTCGCCCGAGAGCACCATCTTGATGCCCATCGCCTTGATGTAACGGGCCATCAGATACATCGGCGTGGAGGCGCGGATGGTGGTGACGTCATAGGTCTCGAGGTGATAGATGACATCCGTCAGCGCATCCAGCCCTTCCTGCACGGTGAAGTGGATCTGGTGGTGGATGGTGTTCAGATGGTCGGCCACCTTGCGGGCGGCGGCGAGATCCGGCGAGCCTTCCAGGCCCACGGCGAAGGAGTGCAGCTGCGGCCACCAGGCCTCGCTCTTGCCATCGTCTTCCACCCGGCGGGCGGCGTAGAGCTTGGTGATGGCGGAGATGACGGAGGAATCGAGACCACCGGAGAGCAGCACGCCATAGGGCACGTCACACATCAGCTGGCGCTTGACCGCCGCTTCCAGCGCGGCCTTGAGCTCGGCCTTGTCGCTGACGTTCTGTTCGACCGCGTCGTATTCCATCCAGTCGCGCTGGTACCACTGCTTGAGCTCGCCATCCTTGCTCCAGAGGTAATGTCCGGGCGGGAAGGTCTCGACGCTCTTGCACACAGGCACCAGGGCCTTCATCTCGGAGGCGACATAGAAGTTGCCGTGCTCGTCGCGGCCGCTATAGAGCGGGATTATCCCCATGTGATCGCGGCCGATGAGATAGGCATCCTGCTCCGCGTCATAGAGGATGAAGGCGAAGATGCCGTTGAGATCGTCCAGGAAGGCCGGGCCCTTCTCCTTGTAGAGTGCCAGCAGCACCTCGCAGTCGGAGTGGGTCTGGAACTGGAAGTCGACCTTGAGGCTCTTCTCGAGTTCTTTGTGGTTGTAGATCTCGCCGTTGACGGCCAATACGTGGGTGCGCTCGGGGTTGTAGAGCGGCTGGGCGCCATTGCCCGGATCGACGATGGCCAGGCGCTCGTGCACCAGAATGGCCTTGTCGGAGCTGTAGACGCCGGACCAGTCGGGGCCGCGGTGACGCAGTCGCTTGGACATCTCCAGGGCCGATTTGCGCAGGGCTGCTGCATCGGATTTGATGTCCAGAATGCCGAAAATAGAACACATTGGCGGTAATCCTCTTGATTTTTATGTGAGCCCCCCACGTTTGGGCTCGAAATTCCATTTACATTCCTCGCCAATCACAATGCCTAGCGTAAAACCCTTTTGCAAGCGGGAAAACCGCAGAAAATCATGCCGCAAGCGTCAAGCTGGCGGCATGGACAAGCGGCAGGAAAAGGGCGGGTGCTTGACGTGGACGTCAGGCCGCGGCGGGTTCGAAGATCACATAGAGTTTGCGGCAAGGGATGAGGGTCTCCCATTCGCCGACGAAGCCCGCCGGGATGACGAACTGATCCCCCGCCTTGAGGTGCAGCTGGCCGCCCTGGCCGTCGTGGATCCGCGCCTCGCCCTCCAGCAGCTGGCAATATTCGTGCTCTGTGTAGTGGACGGCCCAGCGTCCCGGCTCGCAGGCCCAGAAGCCCACGTGAAACTGCTGACTCGGATCCGAGTAGTGATTCCACAGGGTCTGGCTCGGATTGCCCGCCCTGATGCGATCGCTCGGAGGGGTCAGCGGGGTGGGGGAGACGGGGTGCTGGTCCAGCAGGATCCAGTCATTCAGGTTCTTCATGGGGCTTCCTTGCGATGGCGGAGGGGCAACGGGATCGTCCCGATCCCGTTATCGTTTACTTTTCTTAACGATGTTGCAGTTAAGTTAAACGATCTGCCTCCCCCTGCCAAGGGGTCGCCCTGCCGGGGCATGAGGATGCCCCGAGTGCGGGCTCAGACGATATCGATGTCGACCACTGAGTCGAAGATGTGGTTCGGTCGGAACGGCATGCGGTCGATGTCGGCCACCTTGCTCACGCCGGAGAGCACCAGCACCGTCTCGAGGCCGGCCTGGAAGCCCGCCAGTATGTCGGTGCGCAGGTTGTCGCCGATGATGATGGTGTCATCGGAGTGCGCCTCCATCCGGTTGAGTGCCGCCCGGATGATCCAGGCGCTCGGCTTGCCCACGTAGAAGGGCTTCTTGCCTGTCATCCGCTCGATGGGGGCACAGAGGGCACCGCAGGCGGGGTACATCATGGGGCCGTGGGTATCGGGGTTGGTGGCGATGAAGCGCGCCCCCTGATCCACGAACTTGGCGCCCAGCTGCATCATGGTCCAGTTGTAGTTGCGGGTCTCGCCCACCACCACGAAGTCGGGATCGATGTCGGTGATGGTGAAGCCGGCCTTGTAGAGCTCGTGGGTCAGGGCCCCTTCGCCGATCACATAGGCCTTCTTGCCATCCTGGCGCTTGAGGAAGTCGGCGGTGCCCATGGCGGAGGTATAGAAGCACTCCTCGGGCACCTCGATGCCGGCGGAGCGGAAGCGGTTCTGCAGATCTTTCTGGGTCTGGGCCGGGTAGTTGGTGAGAAACAGCAGCTTGCTGCCCTGCTCCAGCAGGCGATGGACGAAACGGTCGGCGCCGGGCACCAGATCGTTGTTGTGCAGTATGACGCCGTCGATATCACAGATGACGTTTTTCTTCATAAGAACTCCTTGTAGGGCGCAAGAGCGGACGCGAGGCGGGCGCCGACTTTGAATGTCTTCAATCGGTTATGATTTTTTGTGTCGCCATTATAAGGCGCTTTGATGACAAGTCTCCCCCGCCGCGCCAGATAGGTGCACAATGGGGGCAGAGGGAGGGCGCCTCAAGGGGGCGCCCGCACTGGGTCTGACGATGGAGCCGTCATCATGGATAACTTTATTGCCGGCTTGCCCAAGCTGGAACTGCATCTGCATATCGAAGGCACGCTCGAGCCGGAGCTGATGTTTGCCATGGCCAGCCGCAACGGGGTGGCCCTGCCCTGGCCCGATGTCGAGAGCCTGCGGGCCGCCTATGAGTTCGACTGCCTGCAATCCTTCCTCGACCTCTACTACCGCGGCGCCAGCGTGCTCATCACCGAGCAGGATTTCTTCGATCTCACCTGGGCCTACCTCGAGCGCTGCGCCGCCGAGCAGGTGGTGCACGTGGAGATCTTCTTCGATCCCCAGGCTCACAGTGCCCGCGGCATCCCCTTGGCCACAGTGCTCGGCGGCATAGAGCGGGCGCTGCAGGCAGGGGAGCTGGCCTTTGGCATCAGCTGGCGGCTGATCATGAGCTTCCTGCGCCATCTCAGTGAAGAGGCGGCATTCGTCACCCTGCGCGAGGCCGAGCCCTTCCTGGAGCGGATCCACGGCATCGGGCTCGATTCGGGGGAGCTGGGCAACCCGCCCACCAAGTTTGCCGGGGTCTTTGCCCAGGCCAGGGCGCTGGGGTTGCCGGTGGTGGCCCATGCCGGGGAGGAGGGACCGGCGTCTTACATCTGGCAGGCCATCAACGAGCTGCAGGTGAGGCGCATCGATCACGGGGTGCGCTGTGTCGACGACCCCGAGCTGCTGCGCTACCTGTCGGACACCCGATTGCCGCTCACCGTCTGCCCGCTCTCCAACACCCGGCTCAAGGTGTTCGCGCAGATGGCCGATCACAACGTGCTCCAGCTGCTGGAGCAGGGGCTGTGCGTCACCATCAACTCCGATGATCCCGCTTATTTCGGCGGCTACATGGCCGCCAACTTCCAGGCGCTGGTGGCGGAGCTCGGCGCCAGCCGGGAGCAGCTCTGTCGGCTGTCCCTCAACGGGGTGGAGGCGAGCTGGCTCGATCTGGCGGACAAGGCGCGGTTGACCCGGGAGATCCTATGCTACGCCGCCTGTCACGGGGTCACCCTCAACTAGGGCTCTGTGTGAACGGCTGCCGCCGCGACAAAGCACAACGCGCCCTCAGGGGCGCGTTGGTTTTTATGGCTTGCTGGCTCGTCGCCTCGCCTCAGGCGGATTGCGGCTCGCGGATCCCCTGATAGAGGGGGTAGTCGGTCAGCCCCTGCTCGGCACCGCCAAACAGGGTGGCCGGATCGTGTGGGGCCCAGGGGTAGCCGTGGCGCAGTCGGTTCGGCAGATCCGGGTTGGCCACGAAGGGGCGACCGAAGCCAATCATGTCGGCCCAACCCGCCTGCAACGCGGCCCGTGCCCGGGCGCCGTCGTACTTGCCCGCATAGATGAGGGTGTTGGGGAAGGCCGCCCGCAGCCCCTGCTTGAAGTCCTCCGGCATCAGCGGGGCGTCGTCCCAGTCGGCCTCGGCGATGTGCAGATAGGTCACGTCGAGCTCCCCCAGCAGCCTGGCGGCGGCCAGATAGGTCTCCTGCGGCTTCGCATCTACGGTGCCGTTGAGGGTGGTGAGCGGGGCGAGCCGCACGCCGACCCTATCCGCCCCTATCTCGGCACTGACCGCCTCGGTCACTTCTCTCAGGAAGCGCAGCCGGTTTGCCAGCGAGCCGCCGTAGCCGTCGGTGCGGGCATTGGACTCGGAGTCGAGGAACTGGTTGATGAGGTAGCCGTTGGCGGCGTGCAGCTCTATGCCATCGAAGCCGGCCAGCATGGCGTTGCGGGCGGCCTGGCGGAACTGGCTGACCACGGCGTCGATGTCTTGCTGGCTCATGGCGCGCGGGGTGGCGGTCTCGACGAAGCCGGGGGCGTCGCTGCCGTTGTCGACGAACACCCTGACGCCGGCGGCCGGGATGGCCGAGGCCGAGATGGGTTGGGCGCCGCCGATGTTGTCCGGATGGGTGACCCTACCCACGTGCCAGAGCTGGGCGAAGATGGTGCCACCCTTGGCGTGCACGGCCTCGGTCACCAGCCTCCAGCCCGCGACCTGCTCGGCGCTATGGATGCCCGGGGTCCAGGCATAGCCCTTGCCAAGAGGGTCGATCTGGGTGCCCTCACTGACGATCAGACCGGCTTCGGCGCGCTGGGCGTAATAGGTGGCCATCATGGCGTTGGCCACATCGCCGGGCTGGCTGGCGCGGGAGCGGGTCATGGGGGGCATGACGATTCGGTTGTTAAGGTGCAGCTGGCCGAGGCGCAGGGGGCAGAACAGGGCATCGTGTGGCATGTTGAGTTCCTCATGGTGGGATTGAGGCGACTCTACCCCCCGGTGTCATTGTGAAAAAGAGGGGTAATTGCAGAAGAGAATTGTCGCTCACGCAGCAATTTGCCTAGCACCATGAGAAAGAGGGCCCGCGGGCCCTCTCTTCATATCAAGGCATGGCAGAGCTATCAGCCGTTCAGCGGGATTACCCGCACCCGCTCGATGCGACGCTCGCTCACCGCCAGCACCTCGAAGCAGAGCTTGCCGAGGCGCAGTTGCTGGCCCGCGTCGGGCAGGACGCCGAAGTGGGAGAGCAGCATGCCCGCCAGGGTCACGTACTCGTCGCTGTCGCTCACCAGGCCATCGCACTCCAGCACCTGCTCCACATGGTGGATGTTGGTGCTGCCGTTGATGAGCCAGCCCTCGCCGTCGGGCACTATGTCCGGGGTCTCGTCCTCGTCCGGCAGTTCGCCGACGATGGCCTCCAGCAGATCGTGGGTGGTGACCAGCCCCTGGATGACGCCGAACTCGTCCGCCACCAGGATGAGGCTGCCCTTGGCCTGGCGCAGCTCCGCCAGCAGCCGGATCACGTTGATGGTCTGCGGCACTATGATGGGGTCGTTCTGCTTGGCGAGCTGGGCAAGGGACTGGCCCTCGTTCAGGGCAAACAGCAGATCCCGGGCCTTGACCACGCCGATGATCTCGTCCAGCTCCCCGTCGCAGACCGGGAACAGGCTGTGGGGTGCCCGTTGCAGCAGGGCGCGGATCTCGTCGATGGAGTCGTTGAGATCGATCCACTCCATCTCGGCGCGGGGGGTCATGATGGTACGAATGGATCGCTCCGCCAGGGAGAGCACCCCGGTCACCATGTAACGCTCTTCGTCCCCGAAACTGATGGGGCGGGGGGCACCCTGATCCTCTTCCTCATCTTGCTGCTGGAGCTGGCTGGCCCGGTTGCCGCCCATCAGCTTGAAGATGGCGGCCGTGGTGCGCTCGCGCAGGGGCTGCCTGGACTCATGGCGCTGGGTACTGTGCTGGGCGAGCTGGTTGAAGAACTCGATCAGCACCGAGAAGCCGATGGCGGCGTAGAGATAGCCCTTGGGGATATGGAAGCCGAAGCCTTCCGCCACCAGGCTGAAGCCGATCATCAGCAGGAAGCTCAGGCAGAGCACCACCACGGTCGGGTGGGCGTTGACGAAGCGAGTCAGCGGCTTGGAGGCGAGCACCATCACCACCATGGCGATGGTCACGGCGGCCATCATGACGCCGAGGTGATCCACCATACCGACCGCGGTGATGATGGAGTCCAGCGAGAAGACCGCATCCAGCACCAGGATCTGGGCGATCACCACCCCAAAGCCGGCATAGACGCCGGCCGGGCCTTGCTCCTCCGGCTTGGCCTCCAGCCGCTCGTGCAGCTCTGTGGTGGCCTTGAACAGCAGGAACAGGCCGCCGCCCATCAGGATCAGATCCCGGCCGGAGAAGGCGAACTCACCGAGTTGCAGCAGGGGCTGGGTGAGCGTGACCAGCCAGGACATGATGCTGAGCAGCCCGAGGCGCATCAGCAGGGCCAGCGACAGGCCGATGAGCCTCGCCTTGTCCCGCTGGGCGGGAGGCAGCTTCTTCACCAGGATGGCGATGAACACCAGGTTGTCGATCCCGAGCACTATCTCCAGGATGATCAGGGTGAACAGACCGACCCAGATGGCAGGGTCCAGTAAAAATTCCATGACATGACCTCAATTGAACAGACGCAGATGGCGGCAAGGGTGCCGAACTAGAAAGCGATAGCGACGGCGCGATTCAGAGGCGTTGGTTGAGCAGATAGAGATAGGTTTTGACGGGGGGGATAAATGAGCAACTTCGAGGGTTGTCCATGATGGGCAACTGTACCTTTTAGCGAAAGTGAGTCCCGATGATAACGGGAATGGCGGCGTTGGCAAGGGGGATGATGCGATTGCCGGTCGATGGGCGAAGGCCGGCAAGGGCCTTCGCCACGGGGCAGATCAGAGCCAGCGCTTCTCGCGGGTGAAGCAGACCGAGAGCCAGGCATCGCCCAGGGTGTCGCCGAGGCGGGACCAGAGCTCCTGGCGCAGGGCGTCCTGGCGCTCGACGGACCACTCCTGATCCGGGGCGACCAGAATGTTGAGTTCGAGATCGAAGCGGCGCCCGCTCTTGGCCAGATGGCTGTAGCACTCGATGCCATGGCGCTGACGCAGGGCCTCTATTTCGTGCTCGACCCGCTGGGGCACATCCCCCTTGGGGGCCACTTTGAGCACCTCACGCAGGTTGCGGCCGAGCACCTTGATGGGGATCAGGGTGGCGCACAGCGCGAGCAGGGTGACCAGCACGGGGTCTATGTAGCGGTTGTAGTGGCCGTAACCGATGGCCTCGAGGCCGATGGCGACCACGAAGCCGATGAGCAGGGTGGCGCTGAGCAGGGTGTCGACCAGCCACTCCTTGGAGTCGACCCGCACCAGTTCGGAGTCGAGCCGCTCGGCGACGCCGGCCTCGATCCGGTAGATGATGGCGCAGAAGAAGGTGCAGACGGCGGCGTAGATGAGGGCGTGGCCGAGGTCGATCTCCCGTCCGCCCTCCAGCAAGGAGGTGATGCCGCTATAGAAGGCGCCGAGGCAGAGCAGCAGGATGACGGTGCCGTTGATGACGTTGGTGATGGGTTCGAAGTGGGCGTAGCCGTACTGGAAGCGATCGTCGGAGGGGCGGGTCACCAGGTAGGCGGTGATTAACCCTAAACCCGTCATGCCCATGCTGAACAGGGTGAAGATGCCATCGAGCATGATGGCGTTGGAACCGACGAACAGGCCGTAGCCGATCCCGAAGATGGCGAAGCTGATGCAGCCGAACAGTGACAGGGTCAAAGCCTGTTTCTCGGTGCTGACAAACGTACTGATAACATGGCTGTGGTGAGCCATAAAAGTCCTCCTTTCAAATGGTGAAGATTGCAGAGCGCAAGCGGTTTTCTAGCTGATATACTGCCCGCTCAGTGAGCGGATCGGCCAAGGCAGCCCGATAGAGGCGGGCCTGGCGGTCGTTGTCGCCGGAGTTCCGGCATCAAGCAAAGGATGGGAACAAGGATTCATGATCCCGAGACTCGATTACCAGGACAGTTTGTCACCCACAACCCTGCAGTTTCTTGAGTTGCTAGGACGCAGCGCATTTCGTGGTGATATCGAAAAGTCTTATGCAAGCCGGTTGGCGATGGCGACGGATAACAGCGTCTATCAGGTCGTACCTCAGGCGGTTCTCTATCCGCGTAGCGCGGATGACATTGCGGTCATGCTCAGGTTGGCTCAGGAGAGCGCCTATGCCGCCTTGAGTTTTTTCCCTCGCGGCGGCGGCACCGGCACCAATGGCCAGTCCCTGGGCGGCGGCATTATCGTCGATCTCTCGCGCCATATGAACCAGATCCTGGAAATTAATCTGGAGGAGGGCTGGGTACGGGCCCAGGCCGGGGTGATCAAGGATCAGCTCAACGCCTATTTGAAACCCCACGGCTACTTCTTCTCGCCGGATCTCTCCACCTCCAACCGCGCCACTTTAGGGGGCATGGTCAACACCGATGCCTCGGGGCAGGGCTCCCTGGTGTACGGCAAGACCTCGGATCACGTGCTGGGCCTGAAAGCCGTGCTGGAGAACGGCGATCTCATGACCACAGAGCCGGTCACCGGCTCGCGTCTGGCCGACAAGCTGGCCCTCGAGAATCGGGAAGGGGAGATCTACCGCACCCTGTACCGCATCGGTAAGGAGCGCCGCGCCGACATAGAGGCGATCTTCCCCAAGCTCAACCGCTTCCTGACCGGTTACGATCTCAAGCATCTCTATCAGCCCGACAGCGACACCCTCGATGTGAGCCGGGTGTTGTGCGGCTCTGAAGGCTCGCTCGGCTTCATCACCGAGGCCAGACTCAACATCACGGCCATTCCGCGCTATCGCACCCTGGTCAACGTCAAGTACGACAGCTTCCCCTCGGCCCTCAGGAATGCCCCCTTTATGGTGCAGGCCCACGCCCTGTCGGTGGAGACGGTGGATTCCCGGGTGCTGGGGCTGGCCCGCGCCGACATCATCTGGCACTCGGTCAAGGCGTTCATTGAGGACGTGCCCGGCAAGGATCTGCAGGGGCTCAACATCGTCGAATTTGCCGACACCGATGAAACCGAGCACCAGGCCAAGGTGGCCGAGCTGTGCCGGCGCATCGATGGGCTGTTGGCGCGCGGCGAGGCTGGCATCATCGGCTATCAGGTGTGCAGCCACCTGCCGAGCATCGAGACCATCTACGGCATGCGCAAGAAATCGGTGGGGCTGCTCGGCAACGCCGAGGGGCGCAAGAAGCCGGTGGCCTTCACCGAAGATACCGCAGTGCCGCCGGAATCCCTCGCCGACTTCATCATGGAGTTTCGCGCCCTGCTCGACGGCCATGGCCTCGACTACGGCATGTTCGGCCACGTCGATGCCGGCGTGCTGCACGTGCGGCCGGCGCTGGATCTGTGCGATCCCGAGCAGGAGGTGCTGCTGCGCCGCATCTCGGATCAGGTGGTCGCGCTCACCGCCAAATATGGTGGCCTGATGTGGGGCGAGCACGGCAAGGGTTTCCGCTCCGAGTACAGCCCCGCCTTCTTCGGCGAGCTGTGGGAGGAGTTGCAGCGGGTGAAGGGGGCCTTCGACCCCGACAACCGCATCAACCCCGGCAAAATTTGTATACCTTATGGCAGCGGGGCCGAGCTGGTGTCGGTAGACGGCCCCAAGCGCGGCAAGTTCGACCGCCAGATCCCGATTGCGGTGCGGACAAGCTACACCCGCGCCATGGACTGCAACGGCAACGGCCTCTGCTTCACCTTCGAGACCGACTCCCCCATGTGCCCCTCGGTCAAGATCAGCAAGGACAGGCGCCACTCGCCGAAAGGCCGGGCGGGCCTGATGCGCGAATGGCTGCGCCAGCTGGCGGAGCAGGGCTTCGATCCTCTCGCTGAGGAGGTGGCGCTGCAAAGCGGCGGACTGCGCATCAAGGCCATCGTCGACAAGTTCCGCAATACGGTGGCCCGCGCCCGTGGCCAGTATGACTTCTCCCACGAGGTGATGGAGGCGATGGAAGGGTGTCTCGCGTGCAAGGCGTGCACCAGCCAGTGCCCCATCAAGGTGGATGTGCCCAATTTCCGCGCCCGCTTCATGCAGCTCTATCACAGCCGCTATCTGCGTGGTCCCAAGGATTACTTCGTCGGCACCGTCGAGAGTTATGCGCCGCTGCTCGCCAAGGCGCCGAAGCTGGTCAACTTCTTCCTGGAAAAAGAGTGGGCCCAGAAGACGACCGAGAAGAGCATCGGCATGGTGGATGTGCCGCTGCTCTCGGTGCCGACCCTGGCGGACTCTCTTCGCGATCACCGCGCCCGCTACTTCGACCTGCCGGGCCTGGAGGCCATGACGGCGGAGCAGCGCCAGCAGGTGGTGCTCATAGTGCAGGATCCCTTCACCAGCTATTACGATGCCCCCGTGGTGCGCGACCTGGTGAGACTCGCCAGCAAGCTGGGCTATCAGCCCTATCTGCTGCCGTTCAAGCCCAACGGCAAGCCGCAACACGTGAAGGGATTCCTGCGTGCCTTCGCCCGCACCGCGGCCAACAGTGCCCAGTTCCTCAACAAGATCGCGGCCCTTGGCATCCCCATGGTGGGGGTGGATCCCTCCCTGGTGCTCTGCTATCGGGATGAGTATGTGAAGGCGCTGGGCGCCGCCCGTGGCGACTTCCAGGTGCTGCTGCCCCAGGAGTGGCTGCTCTCTCTTCCGGCAGACACCTTGCCCGCCCCTGAAGCCAAAGCGGTGGATGGCGAGCAGGCCGAACCTTGGTATCTGTTTGCCCACTGCACCGAGAAGACCGCCAAGCCCTCGACCCACGGCGACTGGAGCACGCTGTTCGGCCGCATCGGCGCCAAATTGCAGCCGGTCTCGGTCGGTTGCTGCGGCATGGCCGGCACCTATGGCCACGATGCCAAGCAGGTGGACAACTCCAAGGGGATCTACGGGCTGAGTTGGGCCGAGCCGCTGGCCCGCTTGCCGAAGGCCCGTTGCCTCGCCACCGGCTATTCCTGCCGCAGCCAGGTCAAACGCATGGAAGGGGAGAAACTCAAGCACCCGCTGCAGGCCTTGCTGGAACTGCTCTGATGCTGACCCTGCCCAAACGGTTCCGGGTGCCGCCCGCCTTTCGGCACCCGCACTTCCTGTTGCTGCCGACCAGTCCGGAGCAGGCGGTGGTGGAGTTCGTCGCCATGCTGCGGGAGCGGCAGCAGCTGCAACAGCTGTTTCGGCCCGACGATGTCTGGCCCTCCGCCCACTTCAGCCTGGGTCAGCACGAGGCCGATCTGGAGTGGCAGCGCTCCGAGTTTCTGGCCAAGCGCTCCTTCGCCTATGGCCTGTGGAGCCCTGAGCGGGAGCCCCAGTTCTGGGGCGGGGTCTATCTCTACCCCTCGGTATTGCCGGAGGTGGAAGTGGAGCTGTTCTTCTGGAAGGTGGCCGAGGCACCGCTCAGCGATGGCGAGCTGGAGCGCGAGTTGCGCGCCTGGCTTGGCAATACGTGGCGCTGGTCAGCCCCGCGCTTGCCGGGGCGGGAGCTGCCCTGGGCCGAGTGGCCAGGGGTGACCTACCCCTGGTGAGTCGGTTATCATTTTTGCCGGATGCCCTGCACTGCGGGGCATCTCTTCTTGTGCGTTCTCTCTGACGCAGCATGTTTCAACCCATTGATCATACAAGGAGTCATCTCGTCATGAACCAAGATATCGCCCCCATCTGGCGCAAACCCATGAGCCTCGACGTGCTCAATGCCAGCTCCCGCAATACCCTGATGGCCCATCTCGACATCCGCTACACGGCCTTTGGTCCCGACTGGCTGGAGGCCACCATGCCGGTGGATCACCGCACCCATCAGCCACTCGGCATGCTGCACGGCGGCGCCTCCGTGGTGCTGGCGGAGACGCTGGGGTCGCTGGCTGCTAATATGGCGGTCGGACCGGACAGCTACTGTGTGGGGCTGGAGGTCAACGCCAACCATCTGCGGGCCAAGCGGGAAGGGGTGGTGACAGGGCGCTGCTCGCCCCTGCATCTGGGGGCCACGACCCAGGTCTGGCAGATTGAAATTCGGGATGAAAGGGGGCGTTTGTTGTGTACCAGCCGGCTCACCATGGCAGTGTTAAAACACAAGCTGGACAAGGACTTTCGCGAGAAGTGATCTGCAATAACGCACCATGCGTGCAAAATAAGCAAGCCATAGTCGCGAGATCCCTCTATAATTGCCAACGTCTTGAGATGCTTATCACATTTTTCAAGACAGCAGAACAAAGTGGCGCTATAATCGCCGCCTTTTTGCTATTCCGCGGTGTTAGCCGCCTGCCTTAATCTGGAAGAATCGAATCTATGTCTGATACCGAACAACTGCCCCTTTTTAGTGAGCTTGGACTGGCCGCGCCTGTATTGAAAGCGCTGCAGGACGTGGGCTATGAGCGCCCGTCTCCCATCCAGGCCGCAGCAATCCCCCACCTGATGGCGGGACACGATCTGCTGGGGCAGGCGCAAACCGGTACAGGGAAGACCGCTGCTTTTGCCTTGCCTCTGTTGTCTCGTCTGGAAGCTGGTAACCGTAACACCCAGGTTTTGGTGCTGGCACCGACCCGTGAACTGGCGCTGCAGGTTGCTGAGGCGTGCCAACGTTACGCCAAGCACATGCCGGACTTCCATGTCCTGCCGATCTACGGTGGTTCCTCCTACGAAACCCAGACCCGCGCCCTGCGTCGTGGTGCTCAGGTTGTCGTGGGTACCCCGGGTCGTGTGATGGACTTGATCCGTCGCAAGAACTTGGATCTCTCCGGTCTGAAAGCCTTGGTGCTGGATGAAGCCGATGAAATGCTGCGTATGGGCTTCATCGACGACGTGGACTGGATCATGGAACAGTGCCCGGCCACCCGTCAGGTTGCCCTTTTCTCCGCTACCATGCCGGACCAGATCCGTCGTGTTGCCCAGAAGCACCTGAAGCAGCCGAAAGAGATCAAGATCATCACCAAGACGTCCACTGCACCGACCATCCGCCAGCGCTACTGGCAGGTGACCGGTCTGCACAAGCTGGACGCCATGACCCGTCTGCTGGAAGTCGAGCCCTACGAAGCCGTACTGGTGTTTGTACGCACCAAGAACGCGGCCGAAGAGCTGGCCGGCAAGCTGGCCGCCCGTGGTCACGCCTGTGAAGCCCTGCACGGTGACATTCCGCAGAAGCTGCGTGAGCGTACCGTCGACAAGCTGCGTCAAGGCCAGCTGGACATCCTGATCGCCACCGACGTCGTCGCCCGTGGTCTGGACGTTGAGCGCATCACTCACGTGGTGAACTACGACATTCCGTACGATACCGAATCCTACGTTCACCGTATCGGCCGTACCGGCCGTGCCGGTCGTAAGGGTGAGGCCATCCTGTTCGTGGCTCCCCGCGAGCGCCGCATGCTGCGCGCCATCGAGCACGCTACTCGTCAGGCCATCGAGCCGATGAAGATGCCGAGCACCGAGGACATCAACCAGCACCGCATGACCAAGTTCAAGGAGCGCATCCGGGAAACCATGATGGGCGAAGAGCTTGAGATCTACGTGAACCTGGTGAACGAGCTGATCGAAGAAGATTCTGCCGATCCGCTGGAGCTGGCTGCCGCCCTGGCCAAGCTGGTGCAGGGTGACCAACCGCTGCTGCTGGATGACTCCATCACTGAACCGGCAAGCGATCGTGCTGGCCGTGAGTTCGAGCGCCGTGACTTCGGTGATCGTGCTCCCCGTGATTTCGCCGACCGTGGCGATCGTCCTGCCCGTCGCATGCCTTCCCTGGAGCCGCGCCCGCTCAAAGACAATCCTGACGTAGAGATGGAGCGTTACCGCGTAGACGTGGGTGCTAACCACGGTGTCAAGCCGGGCCAGATCGTTGGCGCCATCGCCAACGAAGCGAACATCGAGAGCCGTTTCATCGGTAACATCGATATCGCCGATGACTTCTCCACCGTCGATCTGCCCAAGGGCATGACCGCCGATGTGCTGGAAGTGATCAAGAAGGCCCGTGTCTGTCAGCGTCCGCTGCAGATCAGCCACTACACCGAAGTGCCGGCCGGTAGCAACACTGCTCCCCGTCCGTCCAGCGATCGTCCCGCCTTCAACAAGGACCGTCCTTTCAACAAGGATCGCCGTCCCAGCGGTGACCGTCCGTTCAACAAGAGCGGGGAGCGCCGTGAAGGTGGCTTCAACAAGGATCGCAAGTTCGGTGGCCCCAAGCGCCGCGACAGCTAAGTCCAGATCGCACTGATAAAAGGCCGCTCATCGAGCGGCCTTTTTTATGGCTATGTCCCAATTACGTGTTGCATGGGGCGCCCCAGCGCCTCATGCAAGCAATGTGGGACATCCACTTCCTGCCCATAACGTTCCAGCATCCTACGCCAGCCCAGATAATTCCTCAGATAGTGGGTCGCTACCCCATGGAACCGCTCCATCCACTCCTTCAACCGCCGATGGTAACCATTCACATGCTGGATGTGATACGCCCCCACCACTCGCTCTCCCGCACGGTTGTGCACCACCTGGTGGGTCATGCCCTGCGACTTGCTGAAACTGGCATACACCCCAGCACCATCGCTGCAGAGCACCGCATCCGGCGCGACTAGCGGCTGCAGCACCGTCCTGACGGTCCTGGCATCCAGCCGCTCAAGCTGAAAATCAGCCAGATGGCCAGCTCTGTCCTGCACCACCATCACTGGGATGTAATCCGGTCCGGTGCCACGGGGGCGGCCTTTGCCACCACGGCGGCGGGCTGGACGGGGCAATCCACGTTGCCCCTTGAACGATTCCAGGAAGAAGGTTTCATCGACCTCGACGATACCCTCTTCCCGTGCCGCCTGATGGGTTGCCATGGCTTTCAGGAAACGGTGACGCCACAAGAAGGCGGTGTTTTTGCAGACCCCGCAGCGGAGGGCGGCTTGTCGGACAGTCAGGCCGTCGATGAGTGCCTGGGCGTAGTCCTCCCAGCATTGGGCCTTGCGCAGTCTGGCCATGGGCGTCTTGGTCAGGACGGAACTGGTGCGCTGACACTGCTTGCAGCGATAACGGCGCAGTCCTCGGCTCCAGCCCCAGGGGGCCAATTGCGCGGCCTCGGCCTGACAGTGGGGGCAACATCGGCAAGCAGGGAGTTGAGCGGCCAGCGAGGTGATGGGATGGGGGATTGTGAGTTCCTGCTCTGCGAGACGGCGCTGGCGTAAAGTGAGCTGTGGGAAGAGAGACAGCAGGTGTTGAAAGGCTTGGGTATCCATGACGACGGCCCTCAGGGTGATGACCTACTTCAAGGTTAGCCTTTCAACACGTAATTGGGACAGCGCCTTTTTTATGGGCATTCACCTGAGTGGTGGGAAGGTTGAGACGCTCTTATCTCCTCTACGCGAACAAAGATGCTCTCCTTCATCTCGTATCCCGTGAGCGTCGATGGCAGAAGAGGAGTAGGGGTGTCTTGCTGGGTCTGGGGCATGTGCCCTGATCGCCCATCAGCCATTCAGCTATGGCCAGAGGGAGGCGGCGAGGGGCTGGCTCACAACCCTGTTCAGGGTGGGCATGTTTCTTGGGGGACGTTGGGTTCCAGCGGGACCATGCTGGCCTGGCAATGGGGGGCAGGGGAGGCTCTGTGGCCTAGCGCCGGTTCTGCCGGGCTCCTCTACGGGGAGAGCAGGAGTGAGTCCACTCGGCGGTATTACGAGGCCGAGGCGCCTCCCTGTAGAGACAAAAAAGGCGACCCCAGGGTCGCCTTTTCGTATGCAGCTATCTTAGTCGCTGACTCAGAGCACCATGGCGGCAATCCAGCCGAAGATGATGAGCGGGATGTTGTAGTGGATGAAGGTGGGCACCACGCTGTCCCAGATGTGATCGTGCTGACCATCGGCGTTGAGGCCCGAGGTCGGGCCCAGGGTCGAGTCGGAGGCGGGAGAGCCCGCATCCCCCAGCGCACCGGCGGCCCCCACCAGGGCGATGGTGGCCATGGGGGAGAAGCCGAGGTGGATGCACAGCGGCACATAGATGGTGGCGATGATGGGCACGGTGGAGAAGGAGGAGCCTATCCCCATGGTGATCAGCAGGCCAACCAGCAGCATCAGGAAGGCGGCGAGCCCTTTCTGATCCCCGATCACCGCAGAGACGGATTGCACCAGGCTCTCCACCCCATGGGTCTCTTTCATCACGGCGGCAAAGCCGGCGGCGGAGATCATGATGAAACCGATGAGGGACATCATGCGCACGCCCTGGGTGAAGGCATCCTGGCTCTCGCGGAACTTGATGACGCCGCCACAGGTGAAGATGACGAAGCCCGCCAGCGCACCGAGTACGATGCTGTTGGTCATCAGCTGCAGCCCCAGGGCGACGGCGATGGCCAGCAGGGCGACCCAGATGTGGTTGAGGTTGAGCTCGACCGTCTCCGGCTCGGCGGCCAGGATCTTCTCCAGATCATACTGGCGTGGCTTGCGGTAGGTGATGAAGACCGCAACCAGCAGGCCGATGAACATGCCCAGCACCGGAATGGCCATCGCCAGCGGCAGCTGGCCATGCTCGACCGGCACGCCGTTATCGATCAGGTTCTTGGCCAGGATGTTGTTGAGGAAGATGCCACCAAAGCCCACCGGCAACAGCATGTAGGTCGCGGTCAGGCCGAAGGTGATGACGCAGGCCACCTGGCGGCGATCGATCTGCATCTGGGCCATGACGTGCAACAGCGGCGGGATCAGGATGGGAATGAAGGCGATGTGCACCGGGATCAGGTTCTGGGAGGAGATGGAGACCCCCAGCACGGAGGAGAGCAGCAGGGTCTTGACCCAGAGGATGCGAGAGGTGCTGGCATCCTTGCCCAGCTGACTGATCACCTTGCGGGCCAGCAAGTCGGTGATCCCGGAGCGGGAGATGGCAACCGCGAAGGCCCCCAGCATGGCATAGGAGAGGGCGATCTCGGCGCCGCCACCCAGGCCACCACTGAAGGTGCTGAGCGTCGTCTCCAGTGAGAGCCCGCCGACCAGGCCGCCCACGATGGCGCCGATGGCGAGGGAGACCACCACATTGATCCGCAGCAGGCTGAGCACCAGCATCAGCGCAACCGCGATAACAACAGGATTCATTTGATTTCCTTATAGATTGTGTTGCTGTCTGTCGTGTGAAAGTCAGCTAGTTTGCGAAAAACGTGACAAATGTCGAGAAAAAAATCGGCAAAATAGCCTCTTCACGGCATTCCTGCCGAGCTAATCCGGAATGGCCGGGATGGAATGCTAAAAACGGTGCTGGATGGCCCTGTTTATGCCGTTCTGGTCGAACCAGATGGCATGAGGTGGTGCCCCAGCTGCCTCATGGAAAGAGGCTGCCACGGCAGCCTCTTTCTCATGCTCCGGCGCGACTACTGGGGGCTGTCATCGGCGGGGACTTCATCCGGGTTGACCGGTGGCCAGCCGCCCAGACTCTTCCAGCGGTTGACGATATGACAGAACAGCTCGGTGGTGCGCTCGGTGTCATACAGGGCGGAGTGCGCCTCTTTGTTGTCAAACGGGATGCGGGCGCTCTGGCAGGCCTTGGCCAGCACTGTCTGGCCCAGGGCCAGGCCGGAGAGGGCGGCGGTATCGAAGGTGGCGAAGGGGTGAAACGGATTGCGCTTGAGGCCGGCCCGCTCGGCGGCGGCCATCACGAAGCCGTGATCGAAGGTGGCGTTGTGGGCCACTATGATGGCGCGGCCGCAGTCGTGCTCCTTCATTCCCTTGCGAATGCCCTTGAAGATCTCGGTCAGCGCTTCTCTCTCGCTGACGGCACCGCGCAGCGGATTGAAGGGATCTATGCCGGTAAACTCCAGCGCCGCCTTCTCCAGGTTGGCGCCTTCGAACGGCTCGACATGAAAGTGAAAGACCTGATCGGGCAGGAGCCAGCCCTGCTCATCCATCTTGAGGGTATAGGCGGCGATCTCCAGCAGGGCGTCGGTGCTGGCATTGAACCCGGCGGTTTCAACATCGATGACGACGGGGTAGAAGCCACGAAAGCGGCCCTTGAGGGTGTGAACTGCGTCGGTCATGGTATCTCGGTCGGCGTGAAAGAAGGCGGCATTATGGCAAAAAAGCGCGCCCTTGTCCCCCCGGACGACCGGTCAGCGGCGGCCTGGCCCGCGATTTTTGCCCGATGCACTGCCGCTTGTCAGGCCGAGGCCACTCGCTCGGCTTTTCTCCTCAGGCCACATTGGTTTGTTGCTAAAGCTTGCCCAGCCCCTGCCGATACCTAATCCGAGATCGTATGGAGGGCAAGCCGTTGAATGCTTGGGTGTTAGGGTTGGTCAGCATATCAGTGAGTATGCAGTTGCAGGCGGGGGTCACCGAATTTGGTGCCGGCCTGGATCAATCCGTCTGGCGTTTGACCTCGGACACCCAGGTGGAGTGTCGCCTCGAGCACCCCATTCCCCGCTGGGGCACGGGGGCCTTCGTCAGCCGTGCCGGTCGCAAGATCAACCTGGATTTCGAGCTGAAGGGGCAACGGCCCCAGGCGCGAACCCAGCGAGTGAGCCTCGGCATCATGCCCCCCATCTGGCGACCGGGCGTGGCTGGCCGCGAGATCAGCCAGCTGCAGTTCTACCAGCAGTTTGACGGTTTGGTGGCCGGCCAGACCGCCTGGACCATGCTGGATGAGCTGGAGGGGGGGCGCATGCCCACCTTCCAGTATCGCGACTGGTATCGCCAGGACAGGCCGGTGCGGGTGTCGCTCTCCTCGGTCAACTTCAGAGTCAAATACCAGGCCTTCATGGACTGCCTGAGCGGCCTGCTGCCTTACAACTTCAACGACATCGCGTTCAGCGTGCTCTCCTATGACAAGAACAGCGACGAGTTGTCCACCGCCTCCAAGCGGCGGCTGGCGATGATCGGCGAGTATCTGAAGGCGGACAAGAGCATAGACGTGGTGGTGATCGACGCCTACAGCGACAGCTATGGCGGGCGCTGGCCCAATCAGAAGCTCTCCGAGAAGCGGGCCGACGCCATCAAGCAGGTGTTTATGGATCTTGGCGTCGAGGAGGGCAAGATCTCGGTGGAGGGGCACGGTGAGAAGCAACACGTGGCATCCAACGAAACCGAAGGTGGCCGTGCCAAGAACCGGCGCGTGGTGATCAACATGGGGCGCAACGGCACCATCTGAGCGACGGCGCCGCCTCTATCCTCTCTACATTCCTGTCTGCCCCATGTTGGCGCTTGTTGCCGCACCTCCCTTGCAACCTTCGAAGGCACGTTCTTCCCGTACGACGGCCATAAAAAAAGCCAGTCAGCTGAGCTGACTGGCTTTTTATTGGAAAACACCGGCTTATTTGGCCAGGGAGTCCGGCAGGTTCTCACGGATCTTGCCGAGCATCTCTTTCAGGACGCGCGGGTTGGCGACCACGATGTTGCCTGAGTTTTCGTAGTTGTGACCACCGACGAAGTCGGTGACGATGGCACCGGCTTCCTTGGCCAGCAGCTCACCGGCGGCAGTTTCCCAAGGCTTGAGGCCGATTTCCCAGTAGCCGTCGATGCGGCCGGCGGCCACATAGGCCAGATCCAGCGCGGGGGAGCCGGCGCGACGGATATCGGCACACTCGATAAACATGCTCTGGAACATCTTCAGATAGGGTTCGATGTGGTGCTTCTGCTTGAACGGGAAACCGGTCGCCAGTACGGTGCCAGCCATCTCTTTGGCCTTGCCGACACGGATGCGGTAGCCGTTCAGCTGGGCGCCGTTACCACGAGTCGAGGTAAACAGCTCGTCACGGATAGGATCGTAAACGACGGCTTGTTCGGTCTTGCCCTTGACGCGCAGGGCGATGGAGACGGCAAAGTGCGGAATGCCTTTGACCAGGTTGGTCGTGCCATCCAGTGGGTCAATGATCCATTGGTAGTCCGGATTGGTACCGGCAATCTCACCAGACTCTTCAGCGATGATGCTGTGTTCCGGGTAAGATTTTTTGATGGTGTGAATGATGGCCGCTTCGGCTTCACGGTCAACGTTGGTCACGAAGTCATGGCTGCCTTTCTGGATAGCCTCGATATTCTCAGGCTGGGAGAAGGCTTTTACTACAACTTGACCGGCGTTGCGCGCAGCGCGCACGGCGATATTCAGCATCGGATGCATAGGTTCACCACTGGATGTTAAAGAACGGGGGACAAAAGGACGCGGTATCTTATCAGGATATTCAGGAATGGCAACCGTTATACATGGGTTCCTGCGCGTTGACGATTGCCAGATCTGACGGCTCCAATAAAGGCTCTTTTTGGTCTAGTCTTATCGCGGCAGCTGAATAACAGGCTGTGGTGAGCATAGGGATATGAACCATGAATCTGTCATTAATCAGTCAAAAACCATCGGCTGCGACGGCACAGGGAGTGCTGATCGCGTTGCAAGCCGTCAGTGGTGAGGGTCATTGCGTCGACGAGGTGCGCGTCGTTCAACCGGCACAATGGCGGCCGGAGCCGGGGGAGGCCGCCATCCTGTTGCAGGAAGAGGATGATGTTGCCTGGCCCGAGTTTGCCTGGCCGCTCGGCAATGCACCTCTGGGACTGCCCGTCCTGCCGCTGCGGGTGAGCCGGCAGGCCGACAACCTGCCCACCCAGGGGCCGGATGTGCGGGATCCACGTTTCTACTTCGTCTCCAACGGCATTGTGCTGGATGAGGCTGAGCTGGCGGATCCCGCCTGCAGCCGTGTGCTGCAGAGCAAGCTGGAGTCCTATTTCCCCCTGCTGGCCCGTCTCACCCTGCTGCGCCAGCGCCAATCCGCAGGGCTGCTCAGCTAGTTATCTCCACTGATGGACTGTTCAAGCGGCGCAATATTTGTCATAACTGACCGGTATTGCGCCGCGGCTTTGTGTCACTCTCAGGGTCGACGGACACGGCGAACAGGATGGCGATCAACGGAGAATGAGATGAAGGTGTATGAGCTCAAGCGTGCTCCCAACGCCCGCCGGGTCAGGATGTTTCTGGCGGAGAAGGGGGTCGAGATGACCTATCAGCAAGTGGACCTGGGGGCCGGGGAGAACCTGAGCCCGGCGTTTCTGGCCAAGAACCCGGCCGGACGCATCCCGGTGCTGGAACTCAATGACGGCACCCATATCAGCGAGACCCTGGCCATCTGCCGCTACTTCGAGGAGCTCTATCCCGACCCTAACCTGTTCGGTACCACGCCACTGGAGCGCGCGACCATCGAGATGTGGAGCCGTTTCATCGAGTTCAACCTCTGGCTGCCCACCGGCATGGCATTTCGCCACATCACCGGGTTCTACAAGGATCGCGAGACCCCCTTTCCCGAATGGGGGGAGGAGTGCAAGCAGAACGCGCTGGCCTGGTTTGGCAAGCTGGACGAGCGGCTGGCCGAGGTCCCCTATGTGGCGGGAGAGCGCTTCACCATCGCCGATATCCTGACCCTCTGTACCATAGATTTTGGCAAGGTGGTCGGACTGCGCATCGCCCCCAACCAATTGCATTTGCAGGACTGGCATGAACGGGTCAGCGCCCGTCCAAGTGCCCAGGCTTGAATCACAAGGAGCCCACGATGATCGATCTCTATACTGCAGCAACCCCCAATGGCTTCAAGGTCAGCATTGCCCTCGAAGAGCTGAGCCTTCCCTACCGGGTGATCCCGCTCGACCTGTCGGCGCTGGATCAGAAGCAGCCCGACTTTCTGGCGATCAACCCCAATGGCCGCATCCCGGCCATCGTCGATCGGGACAACGGTGACTTCGCCGTGTTTGAATCCGGTGCCATCCTGCTCTATCTGGCGGAGAAGGCGGGCAAGCTGTTGCCGCAGGACCCCAAGCGCCGCTCCCAGGCCATCCAGTGGCTGATGTTCCAGATGGGCGGGGTCGGCCCCATGATGGGGCAGGCCAACGTCTTCTACCGTTACTTCCCGGAGAAGATCCCGGCGGCCATCGAACGCTATCAGAAGGAGGGGCGCCGCCTGTTTGAGGTGCTGGACGTCCATCTGGCCCATCACGAGTACCTGGCCGACGAGTACAGCATCGCCGACATCGCCACCTGGCCCTGGGTGCGGATCCATGACTGGAGCGGGATTTCCATCGATGGCCTGCCTCATCTGCAAGCCTGGATGGAGCGGATGGCCGCCAAGCCCGCGTGTCAGAAGGGGGTCAACATTCCGCCCCGCAAGGAAGAGACGCCTGAAGAGGCGGCCAAGCGGGTGCAGCAGATGATGACCCGCTGAGGTCAAGATGGCCCCGTCATGGGGCCATCTCTTTTATCTGTTCCTTCTATTCCGCCCGTCATCCGATTTTGCCTGAACAACTCCCGTCCCCGATGCGCCGGACCCATGATCCACGGCCTCTCTGCCCATGGCCGCGTGCGGCTCTCGTAGTCATCAGGCCCGCTATGAACAGGCCAGGTCGCCGAGCAGATAACACCTTGATTTGGCGAGCCGGAAAGGGGCATAGAGATAGTTATATTAGAAAAACTAGGGAAAGCCGATTATAAAGATTCGTTCGTTTTTTGTGAGCTGAATCACTAAGATCACGGCAAGCCAAGGGAGCGTCCTGCTCCCGGCCGGTGCGGGTTCTCCGCCTTGTTTTTTTACCCTTGATTGACCCTTGTTTGGATCCCCTCCGCAGCTATCTGCCAGGGGTGCGGCAGCTTTTTGATGATTTGCGGGACTGAGATATGTATCGGCACAGTTTTTACCCCCTGTTTCTTCTGACCATTCTGATGGTCGCCGTGGGTCAGATGACCCAGACCCTGTATGTGCCCTCCATTCCCATGATGGCGGGGGACTTCGATGTGGCCTCCGGCCAGCTGCAGGCGGTGATGGCCTGTTACCTCATACCGTACGGGCTCTCCCAGTTTGTCTATGGCCCGCTGTCGGATCGCATCGGCCGTCGCCCGGTGCTGCTCATCGGCATGATGGTGTTTCTGGTGGGTACCCTGACCATCCAGCTGATCCCGAGCTTCATGGCGCTGCTGATCGGCAGCTTCATTCAGGGGCTGGGCACAGGTGCCGGTGGTGCCATGAGCCGCACCGTGATGCGCGATCGCTACAGCGGCGCCGAGCTGAACCGGGCCAACAGCCTGGTGAGCATGGGGGTGATCTTCTCCCCGCTGCTGGCGCCCGTGCTGGGTGGCTGGTTGACCGAGCTGTTCAACTGGCGCGCCGGTTACTGGTTCCTGTTCGGCTTCGGCGCCCTGACCACCCTGGCCCTGCTGGCCTGGTTTGGCGAGACCCTGCCGGTGACCGCGCGTCAACAGCCACTGCGGGTCGGTGCCGCCTATCGCCACGTGCTCGGCAATCCACGCTTCCAGGGCAACCTGCTCTGCCTGATGGCGACCTTCGCCGGCCTGGCGGTGTTTGAGGCGGCGGCGGGCGTGCTGCTCGGCGACGTACTGAAGCTGAGCGCGCGTACCGTGAGCGTGCTGTTCGTGCTGCCGCTGCCCGGCTATCTGTTCGGCGCCTGGCTCTCCGCCAAGCTGAGCTTCCGCCTGAGTCAGGGCAAGCTGATGCGCCTTGGCATCGTCTTCCTGGCGCTGGGCTCGCTCATCATACTGGTGCCTGGCCTGTTCGGGCTGGTGAGCGCGGCCTCCCTGGTGGGCGGCGCGGCTGTTTACTTCATCGGCAGCGGCATCCTCTACCCGACCGCCACCTCCTGCGCCATCGAGCCCTTCCCGGGGCAGGCGGGGACCGCCGGCGCCATCCTGGGGGGGATGCAGAACCTGGGGGCGGGTATAGTCACCCTGCTGGCCGCTTGCTTCCCGATGGAAGGGCAGGTGACCCTGGGCGCCATCATGACGCTGATGGTGTTGCTGGTGGTGCTGAGCTTCACCTGGCTGCGCCACCATGGCTCGCCCCACGAGCAGATGGCCGTCTGAGTGCATCGAAGATAGGTGAAGAGCCCGCCCTCGTCGGCGGGCTTTTTATTGCCCGCTGTCGGTGACTGGAAGGAGGAGGGCCGCGTGCGGTGGGTCCCTCCTGTGCAGGCGTCAGGAGAGCGGGAGCCAGCGTCCGGCGGCGTGACTGGCCAGGCTGGCCTCGATGAAGCGCATCCCCGCCACCCCGTCCTCCACCGTGGTGAGGGCCAGGCTCTCGGGGGGCGGCGCCAGACCAGACGCCAGGGCGTGGATCTGCAAGGCCGCGTCCGTATAGAGCTGGGCGAAGGCCTCCAGATAGCCCTCGGGATGACCGGCGGGCACCCGGCTGGCGTGGCGCGCCGCCGCGCTCTCCACCCGGCCCCGGGTCAGCCGCTGGCTGGCCCCGCCAATAGGGGTCAGCCAGAGCTGATTAGGCTCCTCCTGCCGAAAGATGAGGCTGGCCTTGTCGCCATAGAGGCGGATCTGCAGCCGGTTCTCCTCGCCGCTGGCGACCTGGCTCGCGTTGAGCGACCCACGCATCCCGTTGGGGTAGCGCAGCCAGACCTGCAGGTGATCGTCCACCAGCCGCCCCGGCACGAAGCTGTGCAGCTCGGCGGCAAGCTCGCTCGGCAGCTGCCCTGTGATGAAGGCCGCCAGCTGGTAGGCGTGGGTGCCTATGTCGCCGAGGCAACCCGCCCGCCCGGCGCGGGCCGGATCGGCCCGCCAGTCCGCCTGCTTGTTCTGACCGGGGGGGATGGGGTTGGCGAGCCAGTCCTGCAGGTACTCGACCTGCACGTAGCGCAGCTCGCCGAGCTCACCGGCGGCCACCAGCTCGCGGGCGTGGCGCACCATGGGGTAGCCGGAGTAGGTGTGGGTGAGGGCAAACAGCCGCCGCTGCTGGCGGGCGAGCCGGGCGAGCTCCTCCCCCTCGGCCAGGGTCAGCGCCAGCGGCTTGTCGCAGATCACGTGGATGCCGGCTTTGAGAAAGGCGCGCGCCACCGGGGCGTGCAGGTGGTTGGGGGTGGTGATGGCCACCACTTCGATGCCGTCGGGCCGGGCCGCCTCAGCCTGGGCCATCTTGGCGTAATCCTCGTAGGCGCGGGCCGGATCCAGCCCGAGGGCGAGGGCGCTCGCCCGGGCGTTGGCGGGATCGGCGGAGAGGGCCGCGGCGAGCAGCTCATAGTGATCGTCCATGCGGGCGGCCAGCCGATGCACGGCGCCGATGAAGGCCCCCTGGCCACCGCCCACCATGCCCAGACGCAGTCGTCTCGTCATTTTTTCTCTCCTGTCTTGCCGCCCGAATTACCGCTCAAGCTATCGCCGAGGCCGAGCAGGCTTCTGACCGCCTCCCGCGCCAGGCCGCTGCCGGCGAAGTCATCGAAGGGGCGCTCGGCGACCCGGATAATATGATTGCGAATGAAGTCGGCCCCCTCGGCGGCGCCATCCTCCGGGTGCTTGAGGGCGCACTCCCACTCCAGCACGGCCCAGCCGGGGTAGTCGTACTGGGCGAGCTTGCTGAAGATGGCGCCAAAGTCTATCTGGCCATCCCCCAGGGAGCGAAAGCGCCCCGCCCGCCCGAGCCAGGGGGCGTAGCCCCCATAAACCCCCTGTCGCCCCGAGGGCCTGAACTCGGCATCCTTCACGTGAAAGGCGCGCACCCGCTCGTGATAGAGGTCGAGGAAGGCGAGGTAATCGAGCTGCTGCAACAGCATGTGGCTGGGGTCGTAGAGCACGTTGACGCGGGGATGATCGCCGGTTGCCTCGAGGAAGCGCTCCAGCGTGGCGCCATCGAATAGGTCCTCCCCCGGGTGCAGCTCGTAACAGACGTCCACCCCGGCCTCGTCAAAGGCATTGAGCAGGGGGAGCCAGCGCCTGGCCAGCTCGGCGAAGGCCTCCTCGATGAGCCCGGAGGGCCGCTGGGGCCAGGGATAGAGATAGGGCCAGGCGAGGGCACCGGAGAAGGTGACGTGTGCGCTGAGTCCGAGCCGGCGGGAGGCGAGGGCGGCCGCCTTGAGCTGGTCGGCGGCCCATTGGGTGCGGGCGGCGGGCTTGCCGCGCACTGCCGCCGGGGCGAAGCCATCGAACAGGCTGTCATAGGCGGGGTGGACGGCCAGCAGCTGGCCCTGCAGATGGGTGGAGAGCTCGGTGATGACCAAGCCCCGCTCGGCCAGCAGGCCGCTTATCTCGTCGCAATAATCCTGGCTGTTGGCCGCCAGACCCAGATCGAACAGGCGCGGGTCCGTCGGCAGCTGCAGGCCGCGGAAGCCGAGGCCGGCGGCCCAGTCCGCCAGGCCGCTGAGCGTATCGAATGGCGGCTGCTCCCCCATGAACTGGGCGAGGAAGATGGCCGGTCCCTTGATGGTCTTCATGGGCACTCCTGGATAAAAGAGGGATGAGTCTCAGGACGACAGGCTGGCGACCGGAGCCTCCGGTCGCCAGCCATCCCTTAGAACGGGGAGTCGGGGAAGTAGAACTCCTTGGCCGTTTGCGGGGTGATCAGCACCGAGGGGATGATGGTGTTGGCCGGCAGGCGCTCGCCCTTGAGGCGAGCCTGGGCGGTGAGCATGATGGCGTCATACATGAACTTGGGGGAGTAGGAGACGTTGGCCTGGATGCGGGGATCGCTGCCGTCCATCAGGGTCTTGATCGCCCCCTTGGCCCCGGCGCCACCGAACACCAGCTTGATGTCAGTGCGCTTGGCCTGATCGATGGCCTTGAGCACCCCTACCGCCATGTCGTCATCGGCGGCCCAGACGGCGTCGATATGCTTGAAGCGGGTCAGGAAGTCCTGCATCACCTTGAAGGCATCATCCCGGTTCCAGTTGCCATATTTGGCGTCGAGGATCTTGATGCCGCCATGCTGCTTCATCACCCCGCTGAAGGCCTCGAAGCGCTCGTTGTCCAGGGTGGTCGGAATGCCGCGCAGGGCGACTATGTCTCCCTTGCCATTCAGGGTCTTGGCCATGAACTCGGCCGGCAGCTTGCCGAAGGCGGTGTTATCCCCGGCCACGTAGGCATCCTGGGCGCTGACGTCGGTCAGCCCCCGATCGACCACAGTGACATAGACCCCCTTCTGCTTGACCTGGGCGACCGGCTTGGTCAGGGAGGCTGACTCAAACGGGAAGATGACTAGCGTGTCTATCTTGTTGACCGTCAGCAGATCCTGCAGCTGGTTGGCTTGCTCTGGGGCATTGGCGGCGGTCTTGACGATCACCTTGAGATCGGGATTGGCCTTCTCCAGATCCTCCTTGGCCTTGTTGGCCCACCAGACGATGCCGGCGGTGAAGCTGTGGGTCGCGGTCGGGATGGAGACCCCCAGGGTCATCTTCTCGGCCGCCGAGGCGCTGCCGGCAGCGATCATCAGGGCGCAGGCGCCCAGGGTATGTAGCATCTTGTTCATCTTGATAGCCTCTTGACTGTTGGGCTTGCGCCCGTTCCTTGTCGCTGGCGAGGGAAGACCCCGCCGCTCGTTTCACTGCCGTTTCTTCGCCTTCCTGTCCACAACAGTCTCAACGCCTGTGTTGCATGAAGGCGACCATGATGATCACGATGCCCTGCACGGCGGCATTGAGGTAAACACTGATGATGCTGGTCAGATTGAGGATATTGCTGATGACCGACAGCAGTATGGCACCCACCAGGGTGCCGAAGATGCGGCCCTCTCCCCCCTTGAGGGAGGTGCCTCCCACCACCACGGCGGCGATGGCCTCCAGTTCCCACAGCAGCCCGGTGGTGGGGGTGGCGGAGCCGAGGCGCGGCACATAGAGCAGGGTGGCGATGCCGACGCAGAGCCCGAGCAGCGCATAGGTGAGCAGCTTGACCAGATCGACCCGGATGGCAGCGTAGCGCGCCACCTGCTCGTTGGAGCCGATGGCCTGCACATGGCGGCCGAAGGCGGTGCGGTTGAGCAGCAGCCCCCCCGCCAGCGCCACCAGCAGCAGGACCCAGACCGGGATGGGAACGCCCAGCAGGCTGCCGTAATAGACGGGGCTGTAGCTATCGCTGAGGGCATCGTCCAGAGTCAGGGCGCCGCCATCGGCCAGATAGGTCAGGACGGCCCGAAAGATGCCGAGGGTGCCGAGGGTGACGATGAAGGGCTCAATCTTGCCCCTGGTGATGAGCAGGCCGTGACCGGCGCCAAACAACAGGCCGAGCAGCAAGGCCAGCCCTATGCCGAGGATCACCACCAGCAGGGGGGCATCCGCCAGCGCCCCGGCGCCGAGCCGGTTCATGACGAGGATCATGGCGCCGGCGATCAGGGCGGCCATGGCGCCGACCGAGAGATCGATGCCGCCGGACATGATAACGAAGGTCATGCCCACCGCTATGATGCCGATGAAGGCGGTGCGGGTCAGCACGTTGAGCAAGTTGTCCAGGGTGGCGAAGTCGGGGTTGAGCAGGGTCCCGAGCAGGCACAGCAGGATCAGCCCCAGCAGCGGGCCCGTCCCGGCTAGCAGGGAGAGCAACCGCTCTTTGCGGCTTTCAGTGGGTACCTGTTGCATAGGCGATCAACTCCTCTTCGGTCAGATGATGGGCGGGCAGCACCGCCTGGAGGCGGCCGGCCCGCAGCACGGCGACTCTGTGGCACAGGCCGATCAGCTCGATCAGCTCGCTCGAGATGACGATGACGGCGCGCCCCTCGGCGGCCAGTCGCTGGATCAGGAAATAGATGTCACGTTTGGCACCGACATCCACCCCCCGGGTGGGCTCGTCGAGGACGATGACCCTGGGGTCCGGGTGCAGAAACTTGGCGAGGGCCAATTTTTGCTGATTGCCCCCCGACATCATGCGGGCCCGGGCCGAGTGGGAGCCGGCCTTGATGCCGAAATCATTGATGGCCCGGGTGAGGGCCGCCCGCTCCGCCCCCTTGTCCAGCCAGGGGTGGGCATAGCGTGCCAGCGTCATCAGGGTGAGGTTCTCGGCCAGCCCGAGCTGCAGGTGCAGCCCCTTGCCCTTGCGATCCTCCGGCAGATAGGTGAGCCCCTGGCGCACGGCGGCGCGCGGGCTGTCGATGCGCACCTCCTTGCCTGCCAGCTGGATCCTGCCCGCCTTGCGCTCACGCAAGCCGAGGATGGCCTCGAAGGCCTCGGTGCGGCCGGCCCCTACCAGCCCGGCGAAGCCATAGATCTCGCCGCTGCGCACCTCAAAGTCGAGATCCTCCACCCAGCCGGGGACGCAGAGCCCGCTCACCGCGAGGGCGATCTCCGTGCCCTCCGGCGGCAGCAGCCTGGGCGGGAACATGTCCGACATCTCGCGCCCCACCATGAGGTTGGCCATCTGCTGACGGCTGAACGACGATGTCTCGCCCCGGCTGACGAAGCGGCCGTCGCGCATGACCACCACCTCGTCGGTGATGCGCTGGACCTCGTCCAGCTTGTGGGAGATGTAGATGATGGTGGTGCCCTGCGCCTTGAGCCTGGCGATGAGGGCGAACAGCCGCGCCGTCTCCCCCGGGGTCAGGGTGGCGGTCGGTTCATCCATGATCAGCAGGCGGGCCTGGCGTGACAGCGCCTTGGCGATCTCCACCAGCTGCTTCTCCGCCACTATGAGCTGGCGCACCCTGGTGGCGGGGGCGCTTTGCAGCCCGACCAGCTCCAGATAGTGCTGTGCCTGGGTCGCCATGGTGCGCTCGTCCAGCAGGCCGCCCCGGGTCAGCTCATGGCCGAGGAACAGGTTCTGGGTCAGGGTGAGGTGCTCGGCCAGGTTGAGTTCCTGGTGGATCAGCACTATGCCCGCCTGCTCCGCCTCGCGGGAGGAGTGCCAGCCGCGCACCTCGCCATCGATGCGGATCAGCCCGGCGCTGATCGGCTCGTAACCGGCGAGGATCTTCATCAGGGTGGACTTGCCGGCGCCATTCTCCCCCAGCAGGCCGTAGACCCGCCCCGGCGCCAGGCTGAAGTCGACCCCGTGCAGCACCCGGATGGGCCCAAAGTCCTTGCAGACGCCGCTAAATTCGACACTGAGGCTCATCAGTTTCTCCTGTTGTGATCAGCCAGAATGGCCTGCTTGTGGGGGCTTGCATCAGGCGCTCCCTCTGCTGACGAGCCGATGGGGGAGCAGGCGGCCGGTCAGCGGGGTGTCGGGAGCATTCAAGCGCTGCAGCAGCAGGCGGGCGGCCTCGGCACCGAGCTCGTCCATGGGTTGCGCCATGGTGGTGAGTGGCGGATTGAGCTGGGCGCTCATGGCGATGTCATCGAAGCCCATGATGGCGATGTCGTCCGGGATGCGCAGCCCCGCCTCTTGCAGGCTGTGCATCAGGCCGATGGCCAGCGCATCGGCGACGGCGAAGATGGCAGTCGGACGGTGCGGGCAACGGAGCAGTTGCTTTGCCGCCTCGGCCCCGGCCAGGAAGCTGAAGCTGGTGACCCGGATGTTCCACTCCTCCGCCAGGGTCAGTCCGGCCTCTGCCAGGGCCTGGCGGACCCCGGCCTCGCGCTGGCGGGCGTAGAGGTAGGCGGGATCCGCGCCTATCAGCGCGATGCGGCTGTGGCCCCGGCTCAGCAGATAGCGGATCGCCTCCGCCGCCGCCGCCTGGTTATCTATGCCCACGTAGGGAACCGGCATGGCGGGGTCAAACTCACAGCAGGCGACCCAGGGCAGCGCGTTGATCTCCTGGCTCAGCCCCAGTTGGATGGAGTCGGGATCCAGACAGATGGCGCCGTCGGCTCTGTGGGTGCGCAGCAGCTCGAAGGCCGAGCGCTCCCGGCCCGGATCGGCGCCGGTGTCGCACAGCAGCACGAAGTAGCCGTGCTGGCGGGCCACTCTGTCTATGCCGCGCACTATCTCGATGTAGAAGGGGTTGCTGAGGTCGGGCACCATGATGAGCAGCAGCCAGCTTCTGGCGGTGCGCAGGCTGTTGGCCAGCTGATTGACCCGGTAGCCGAGTTCCTCGACGGCGAGGTTGACCTTGGCCTTGGTCTTGCCGGTGACGCCCTCCTGATGGTTCAGCACCCTGGAGACGGTGGCGACCGACACCCCGGCCCGGGCCGCCACGGCGGCCATGGAGATGGGGTTGACGGGGGCGGTGGTGCGGCTCATTCCAGCTTCCTGTGTTTAAAATGTAATCGATTACATTTTTAGGTGAGACAGGGAGAGTTCGCAAGGCTGAAGCAACAAAAAAATAACAAATAGATATCGCATTGATATTATGCGTATTTTTAATAAAGGTTTTGCGGTGTTGGAGGGGCTGGGCGCGGGCCGCGGATAAAAAAAGCCCGTCATATCAATGACGGGCTTTTGCACTAGGTACCCCGGAGATGCCGTTGCCGGTTTGGGCCCTTGAACCGTGAGTTCAAGGCGGAGATCTAAACTGACCGCAGGCTTCTCGGTCGGGCCGAGCATGCGCAATAGTCAGAAGATAGAACTCCTGTTGGGTATGATTATCGGCTCGGGGACTTGAACCGGCTGACGCACATCCCAGGGAATTTTAAAACGGGTCGCGTTTAGGGCTGCAGGCCCTGCTCGCTGGAATCACCATATTGTCCGTGCTCGATCAAGGCAGCTTCGATGGTGCGCTGCAGCATCTTGATCCGCTTGTCCATGGTCTCAGAATATTGGTGGTTCTTGTCTTTTTCAAGGCAGAGCTCATGACAGAAGTTGAGCGCCGCCATGATGGCAAGCTGTTCATTGCTGGAGACCTTGGAGCGTTGACGCAGCTCGATAAGCTTGTCACTCAGCTGGTCGGCGGCCTGGCGCAGGGCATCCTGCTGTCCCAGGGGACAGGATACCTTGTAGGGACGTCCCAAGATGACGATTTCTACGGCCTCTATGCTCATGCCTTCCTCAATACGGCGGGGCTGATTTCCGCCTTTATCCACGTGGACAACTGGGCGGGACTATATAGCGCAGATACAGAAGTTTCAAGGCCTTGCTGGCCCTGGAAGGGGGAGAATGCTAGGATCCTTGCCATAAATTTTGCATATTTGCCTGAACTTTGAGCGGATCTTCGATGAGCAAAACGAACCCCCCGAAATACGCGGTCGTGGCCGACCTGATGGAACAGCACGAGCTGATGGCTACGGCTGTCGAGGCCCATGGCGTGATCTGTGGCCTGGTCTGCGGTGGCGTGGCACTGGATGACAAGAGCTGGTTGCCCCCCTTCAACGATCTGGTCAACGACGGTTTCGGTCTGCCGGCACCGGTGCGCCAGCTGATGACCGATCTCTATCACGAGGTGATCGAGAGCCTGATGGCCCAGAAAGGGGTCGAGCTGCTGTTGCCAAGCGACGAGGAGCCGCTCGATGAGCGTATCGACGCCCTGGTGGACTGGTCCCAGGCCTTCCTTGCCGGTTTCGGCGTGGTGCAGCAGGAGCTGTCCAAGGCCTCGGAAGAGCTGCAGGAGATGATCCAGGACATCGCCAGCATCACCCAGGTCTCTGCCGAGTTCGATCAGGAGGATGACGAGAACGAAGCCTCCTTCCTGGTGCTCTACGAGCACGTGCGTCTCGGGGTCATGATGACCTTCGAAGAGTTCGGCAAGCGCCCAGATGCCCCGAACACGCCGCCGACCCTGCACTGATCCCCGTGACTGTGCCCGTCATTGCATGAAAAGAGCGCCGAAGGGCGCTCTTTGTGTATGGGAGCGTTGTATTGGGGGCGGCCAATCCTGGCAGCGGATTGCCCGGCTAAGCGATGGCCCAGAATCGGTTTTTGCCCGTGGCTTCGCATCCTGCCCCCCGGCTTTGTGATAGCATGAGCCCATGTTTTAGCTGCTTCCCCTCATCTCATGTCTCAATCCTCTCTGGTTCACGTCGATGTGGCTATCGTCGGCGGTGGTATGAGTGGCGCCGTGCTGGCGCTCTCCCTCGCGGCCCTGCGCGGGCCGACCGGTGCGCCCCTGCAGATCCTGCTGCTGGAGGCGAGCGCCCCCGAACTCAATGCCCATCCCGGCTTCGATGCCCGTGCCATCGCCCTCTCGGCCGGTACCTGCGAGGCGCTTGAGCGCCACGGTCTCTGGTCCCGCTTCGCCCCTCACTGCGCCCCCATCACCGACATCCACGTCTCGGACAGGGGTCATCCCGGCCAGGCCAGGCTGTCGGCGGCGGAGTACGGACTGCCCGCGCTCGGTCAGGTGATCGAGTTGTCGGCGGCGGGCATCGAGCTGCAGCGGGGGATCGCCGCCTGCCCCCATATCCGGATGTGCTGCCCGGCCCAGCTCTCGGCCATTGAGCCGCTCGAGGAGGGGGTGGTCCTGACCCTGGCGAGCGGTGAGCGCTACCAGAGCCGGTTGCTGGTGGCGGCCGACGGGGGCAACTCCTTCGTGCGCCAGCACTTCAAGCTGGCGGTGACCCGCCACGACTACGAGCAGAGCGCCATCATCGCCACCGTCAGGACGGCGCAAGATCCGGCTGGCCGGGCGTTCGAACGTTTCACCGAGGGGGGGCCGCTGGCGCTGCTGCCGATGCAGGACGGGCTCTCCTCCCTGGTGTGGAGTGTCGCCCGAGCCGAGGCGGATGCACTGATGGCGCTGGATGACGCCGCCTTCCTGACCCGCCTGCAGCAGGCCTTTGGCTGGCGGCTCGGGCGCTTCGAGCGCAGCGGCCAGCGCCACCTCTATCCGCTGGTGTTGACCGCCGCCGACTACCCGCTGGCCCAGCGCACCGTGCTGGTGGGCAATGCCGCCCATCTGCTGCACCCCATCGCCGGCCAGGGCTTCAACCTCGGCATGCGCGATCTGGACTTGCTCACCCAGGCGGTGGCCCAGGCGCTGGCGGCCGGGGAAGAGATCGGCAGCTTCGGGGTGCTGAGCCGCTACTGGCGGCGGCGCCAGGAGGATCAGGCCCACACCATCTGGCTGACCTCGTCCCTGGCCCAGCTCTTCTCCAATGGCCACGCACCCCTGGTGGCGGGCCGCAATCTGGCGCTCTCCCTGATGGGACTGCTGCCCTGCCTCAAGGCACCGCTGGCAGCCCAGACGCTGGGGTTCGTCAGCCAGACGGCGACAAGGTGAGGGATGCGTCGAGCGTCCGACCGGCAGGCCAGACCTGCCCCGGTTTATGTTCCCGGTGGCCCGGTGCGGCCGGGTATGAAAGGAAATAGATGATGCAAATGCAGACGGTGGATGTGGTGATCGTGGGTGGTGGCATGGTGGGCCTTGGGCTCGCCGCCGCGCTCAGGGAGAGTGCGCTCAAGGTGGTGGTGGTGGAGGGGCAACTGCCCGATCCCGCGCTCGGGGACGCGCCGGACAACAGGGTCAGCGCCCTGAGCCTCGCCAGCCAGCAGATACTGCAAGGAGTCGGTGCCTGGGCCGGGATCGCGGCGCGGCGCCTGCAGCCGTACGACAGGATGCAGGTGTGGGAGCAAGACAGCTTCGGCCATATCGATTTTGATGCTGCCAGTCTGCGCCAACCGGCACTCGGCCACATCGTCGAGAACAGGGTCATCCAGCTGGCGCTGCTGGATGCCATTGCGGGGGCGAGCAACATCAGCCTGCTCACCCCGGCCCGGGCCGCCAGCCTGCAGAGCAGCCCGGCGGGTTCAGTGCTGCTGCTGGACGACGGCCGCGCCCTCTCGGCCAAACTGGTGGTGGCCGCCGACGGGGCCCACTCCTGGGTGCGCCGCCAGGCCGACATCCCGCTCACCAGCTGGGATTACGGCCACCACGCTCTGGTAGCGACGGTACGCACCCAGGAGCCCCATGAGGCGGTGGCGCGCCAGATCTTCACCCCGGATGGCCCGCTCGCCTTCCTGCCCCTGTGGCAGCCAGATCTCTGCTCCATCGTCTGGTCGGTGCCCGCCGCCCGCGCCGAGGCGCTGTGTGCCCTGGACGACGAAGGGTTCAATCGCCAGCTGACCGCCGCCTTTGATGGGCGGCTGGGACTGTGCAAGGTGGAGGGGGCCCGCAGCGCCATCCCGCTCACCGCCCGCTATGCCCGCGATTTTGCCCGCGAACGGCTGGTGCTGGTGGGGGATGCGGCCCACACCATACATCCGCTGGCGGGGCAGGGGGTCAACCTGGGCCTGCTGGATGCGGCGGCCCTGGCCGAGCAACTGCTGCGCAGCCACAGCGCGGGGGCGGACATCGGCCTGCTGGCCAACCTGCGCGGCTACGAGCGTTGGCGCAAGAGCGAGGCCGCCCGCATGCTGGCGGCGATGGAGGGGCTCAAGCGGCTGTTCAGCGGCAACCATCCGCTCAAGAAGCTGATGCGCGGGGTGGGGCTGCGGGCGGTCGATGGGCTGACGCCGCTCAAGCAAGGGGTGATCCGGGCCGCCATGGGGCTGGACGGTGAGTTGCCCGCCCTGGCCAAGGGGAAAAATTTGCCGACCCGGCTGAAGTAGGAGGGTGATCCGGGCCGCGATGGGACTGGACGGCGAGCCGCTGGCGCCGACCAAGGGTGAAAAAATCTAATATTACTCGGGGTTTTTAACAACAAAACTAATCTGACGAGGCTGATTGCCCCTGCGGGGCGTCAGCCTTTAATGTTGGCGCCAGGCGAAACGTTTTTCTGCAAATTGTGACGTAACGGTAAAAATCAACATTAAATCTCGTAAATGTCGGTCATGTACTGTTTTTATCACTGTTTTTACCTTAGTGTCTGGTGTCAGTTTGCCGTGAGCGGATTAGTTTTTTTTGAGCGGCGCCCTAGCGCTCTTGTCATATAATCCGCTCCGTTCAAGGAATCACTCTTGCCCGCAAGGGCGGGAACGAGCACAGACCTTGTGATCCTGTCTCCCTTCCTGATGTTCAAGCGAGATGGGACGGATTGCGAGTGTTGTCGCTAACGCTTAAGGAAACACAGCGATGATCCAGACTACTGTACTGCATCCCAAACACCTGGAAGCTGGCGCCAAGATGGTGGACTTCCACGGTTGGGAAATGCCCATCAACTACGGCTCCCAGCTGGAAGAGCACCACGCGGTGCGCACCGATGCGGGCATGTTCGATGTCTCCCACATGACCATCGTCGACCTGACCGGCGAGCGGGTCAAAGCCTTCCTGCAACACCTGCTGGCCAACGACGTGGCCAAGCTCACCGTCCCCGGCAAGGCCCTCTACAGCGGCATGCTCAATCCGGACGGTGGCGTCATCGATGACCTCATCACCTACTACCTGACCGATACCTTCTACCGCCTGGTGGTGAACTCCGCCACCCGCGACAAGGATCTGGCCTGGATCCGCCACCACGCCATCGATTTTGCCGTGAGCGTGACCGAGCGCCCCGAGCTCGCCATGATCGCGGTGCAGGGCCCGCAGGCCAAGGCCAAGGCAGCCAAAGTATTCAGCGCCGAGCAAAACGCCGCCGTCGCCGGCATGAAGCCCTTCTTCGGCGTGCAGGCGGGGGATCTGTTCATCGCCACCACCGGCTACACCGGGGAAGATGGCTACGAGATCGTGGTGCCCGAGCCGCAGGCCTGTGCCCTGTGGCAGGCGCTGCTGGATAACGGCGTGGCCCCTTGCGGCCTGGGTGCCCGTGACACCCTGCGTCTGGAAGCCGGCATGAACCTCTACGGCCAGGACATGGACGAGAGCATCAGCCCGCTCGCCGCCAACATGGCCTGGACCCTGGCCTGGGAGCCTGCCGATCGCCAGTTCATCGGCCGCGCCGCGCTGGAGGCCCAGAAGGCCGCCGGTACCCAGCCCAAGCTGGTGGGCCTGGTGATGGAAGAGAAAGGGGTGCTGCGTGCCGGCATGCCGATCACCTTCACCAGCGCCAGCGGTGAGTCTCGCGAAGGTGTGATCACCTCCGGCTCTTTCTCCCCCACCCTGGGCTACAGTATTGCCCTGGCGCGGGTGCCCCGTGACATCGGCGCCGAGGCCCAGGTGGAGATCCGCAAGAAGCTGGTCACCGTCAAAGTCACCAAGCCGGCCTTCGTCCGTAACGGCCAGCCCCTGGTGTAATTATCCATCGCGGCGAAGGGGTGCCCCTTCGCCGAACCATTTTTGTTGAAGCGATCCAAGAGCATAAAGGAAGCACAAATGAGCCATATCCCGAGCGAACTGAAATATGCCACCTCCCACGAGTGGGTCCGTGTTGAAGCCAACGGTGAGGCCGTGGTCGGTATCACCGAACACGCCCAGGATCTGCTGGGAGACATGGTGTTTGTCGATCTGCCGGAAGTGGGCAAGCAAATTGGCGCCGGTGAAGACTGCGCCGTGGCCGAGTCGGTGAAAGCCGCCTCCGACATCTACAGCCCGGTGAGCGGCGAGATCATCGCCATCAACGAAGAGCTGGAAGGCAGCCCCGAGCTGGTCAACTCCGACCCCTACGGCGCCGGCTGGCTGTTCCGCATCAAGCTGGATGACGCCGCTGAGCTGGCCAACCTGCTGGATGCCGAAGGCTACCAGAACGTGGTAGACGAAGAGTAAGACTGTCGGGCCCTGCAATGATTTGCAGGGCTTTTTTGTATGACAGCCCACCGGCGTCCGTCGCTAGGTGGACGGGGTGAAGTCGCCCGCGCCAATCAGCTTGTCACCCGCATCAGGGGGTGAGCCGGCGCCAGCATCGCGACCCCCCGCCGATGCTCCCGCAGCATCCGGTGCCGCCCGCGCCAGAAGAGTGCCCGCGGTACCCAGAACATGAGTGGAGTCGGCCCATGCCGGCTATCAGGAACATCTATCAGGAATAGGGAAATGACCCAGTCACTGTTTGAACTCGAGCAAAAAACCGATTTCATCCGCCGTCACATCGGCCCGGGTGAGGAAGAACTGCGTGCCCTGCTGGCCGAAGTGGGTGCCGAGAGCCTGGACGATCTGATCGAACAGACGGTCCCCGCCGCCATCCGCCGCCTGGGCCCGCTCGGCATCGGTGCCCCCATGACCGAGGTCGAGGCGCTGGCCAAGCTCAAGGGCTACGCCGTCCAGAACCAGATCGCCAAGAGCTACATCGGCATGGGTTATCACGACACCCACGTACCCCACGTCATCCTGCGCAACGTGCTGGAAAACCCGGGCTGGTACACCGCCTATACCCCCTATCAGCCGGAGCTGGCCCAGGGCCGTCTCGAGGCGCTGCTCAACTTCCAGCAGCTCACCCTGGATCTGACCGGCATGGATCTGGCCAGCGCCTCCCTGCTGGATGAGGCCACCGCCGCCGCCGAAGCCATGGCGCTCGCCAAGCGCATGGCCAAGTCCAAATCCAACCTCTTCTTCGTGGCCGACGATGTTCACCCCCAGGTGATCGACGTGGTCAAGGAGCGCGCGGTGCACTTCGGCTTCGACGTGAGCGTCGGCCCGGCTGCCCAGGCGGTGAGCGAGGAGGTGTTCGGTGCCATGTTCCAGTTCCCGGGTACCACCGGGAATGTGACCGATCTGCGCGCCCTGATTGCCGCGGTCCAGGCCCAGAAGGGGCTGGCTTGCGTCGGTGCCGACATGCTCTCCCTGCTGCTGCTGAAATCTCCCGGTGAACTGGGCGCCGACGTGGTGTTCGGCTCCGCTCAGCGCTTCGGCGTGCCCATGGGCTACGGCGGCCCCCACGCGGCGTTTTTCGCCACCCGCGACGCCTACAAGCGCTCCATGCCGGGCCGCATCATCGGCGTCTCCAAGGATGCCCGTGGCAAATCTGCCCTGCGCATGGCGATGCAGACCCGTGAACAGCATATCCGCCGCGAGAAGGCGAACTCCAACATCTGTACCGCCCAGGTGCTGCTGGCCAACATGGCGAGCTTCTACGCCGTCTACCACGGCCCGGTGGGGCTCAAGACCATCGCCTCCCGGGTGCACCGTCTGACCAGCATCCTGGCGCTGGGGCTCAAGGCCAAGGGGCTGAGCCTCAAGCACGACAGCTGGTTCGATACCATCACTGTGCTGACAGCCGACAAGGCAGCCCTGATCGCCAAGGCAGAGGCCCTGCACATCAACCTGCGGGCCGATCTGGATGGCGCCGTCGGGGTTTCCCTGTCCGAGACCAGCACCCGTGGCGACGTGGCCGAGCTGTTTGAGCTCTTCCTGGGCCAAGGGCACGGGCTGGATGTCGAGGCACTGGATGCCAAGGCCCAGGCTCATCAGGCCATCCCGCAGGATCTGCTGCGCAGCGATGCGGTGCTGACCCACGAGGTGTTCAACAAGTACCACTCCGAGACCGAGATGTTGCGCTACATCCACCGTCTCGAGGCCAAAGACCTGGCCCTCAACTACGCCATGATCTCCCTGGGCTCCTGCACCATGAAGCTCAACGCCACCGCCGAGATGATCCCGGTGACCTGGCCCGAGTTTGGCAAGCTGCACCCCTTCGCCCCGCTGGCCCAGACCAAGGGCTACCAGCTGCTGCTGGCAGATCTCGAAGACTGGCTGGTGAAGGTGACCGGTTACGACGCCGTCTGCATGCAGCCGAACTCCGGCGCCCAGGGCGAATACGCGGGCCTGCTGGCCATCAAGAAGTACCACGAGTCCCGCGGCGAAGGGCATCGCGATGTCTGCCTGATCCCGGCCTCCGCCCACGGTACCAACCCGGCGTCCGCCCAGATGGCGGGCCTCAAGGTCATAGTCACCGCCTGCGACAAGTTCGGCAACGTGGATCTCGACGACCTGCGTGCCAAGGCCGCCGAGGTGGGGGATCAGCTCTCCTGCCTGATGGTGACCTACCCCTCCACCCACGGGGTGTACGAGGAGACCATCAAGGAGGTGTGCGACATCGTGCACCAGCACGGTGGTCAGGTGTACTTGGATGGCGCCAATATGAACGCGCAAGTTGGCTTGACGGCGCCGGGCTTCATCGGTGCGGACGTCTCCCACCTCAACCTGCACAAGACCTTCGCCATTCCCCATGGCGGCGGCGGCCCTGGCATGGGCCCCATCGGCGTCAAACAACACCTGGCCCCGTTCGTGGCCGGCCATGCGGTGGTCAAGACCGACAAGGAGAGCCGCAACAACGGCGCCGTGTCGGCGGCCCCGTTCGGTTCGGCCAGCATCCTGCCCATCAGCTGGATGTACATCGCCATGCTGGGGGACGAGGGGCTGAAAAAATCCACTCAGGTGGCCATCCTCAACGCCAACTACCTGGCCAAGAAGCTGGGGGAATCCTTCCCCGTGCTCTATACCGGTCGTAACAACCGCGTCGCCCACGAGTGCATCCTGGATATTCGTCCGCTCAAGGAAGCCTCCGGCATCAGCGAGATGGACGTGGCCAAGCGGCTGATGGACTACGGCTTCCACGCGCCGACCATGAGCTTCCCGGTGGCGGGCACCCTGATGGTAGAGCCGACCGAATCCGAATCCAAGCGCGAGCTGGATCGCTTCGTCGAGGCCATGACCCGTATCCGTGCCGAGATCGCCAAGGTGCAGGACGGCCACTGGAGCCTGACCGACAACCCGTTGGTCAACGCACCCCACACCCAGGATGACGTGATGGACGAGCAGTGGGCGCGCGGTTACAGCCGCGCCGAGGCGGTCTTCCCCTCCGACGCCGTGCGCGCCGCCAAGCTGTGGCCCTCGGTCAACCGCATCGACGACGTCTATGGCGATCGCAACCTGTTCTGCTCCTGTATCCCCACCGAGGATTACGCCAAGTAATCACGGCCATTTAAGTTGGAAACTCAAGGACCCTGCATTGGCAGGGTCTTTTTTATTCTCGTCCATAAAATATGCAATTAAATTACAAAACAGATCAGATTTGATCTTTTTAGAGCGATTCATGGGTGCTCGCGGTCATTAAAATTGGAAACGATAAAACCCTGTATCAGCAGACTTTATCGGGTCTGGGATTGCGATACATCAATCGTCCTTTGGCAGCAACCGAGATAGGCCCACTTGGGCCGGTAGTTCCCCGATGACCTCAATCTCCCAACCCGTCATATTGGCACGACACATGTGATAGTAGTGCGCGATGTTGGCCTGCGCTTGCAAGGCGTGACGGGCTTTATCCAGGGCCTCTGTTGCATTGATGCCAATGCGGCTCAGCAATAGCTCAACGCGGGTTTCCAGTTGCCTGCATTCATGGGGGGAGAGCACCCCAGCCATCACCTTTGACGCCACGTAAAGACGGGCGTCGTCTTGCGAAATTGGCTTCAAGACACCGCGAGCATACTCGTTGGCAAGCGTGACCTCTTGGGCCATGTATTTGTGCATGAGATGACCCTCTTCGAGGCGCATGATCACCTCGTTGACGTTGTAGTGACTGTGCTCCTCCAGATAATCACGCACCAGGAGCTTGTGGGCCAGCGCGAGTACATCAGCCAGCTCGATAGCGTTAGTGAGCCGAAGGCGCAATTCGGTTGCGCTGGCCAATTTGCCCATCGCGGCAGAAAGCAGACGACCACGTTGCGCCTGACCGGGGGATTCATCGCGACCGATAACGCCCGTAGGCAGGAATTGATCGGCTAGGTCGCGGCTGACGGTGACGCGAATGCGGCTATTTTCTACGGTGAGGGTTTGATGCGTCATGTTACTGCTCCTGAGGCTTCTCGATGACCCGCCTGTTGTACGGTGGCCCGTTGAATATTTAGCAAATACGATAGAGCTGAAAACGGATTTATATGGCATTTATTGCCAAATTAGTTCCCCAAAAGGAACCTTGACGGTGTTACTCGTCATTTCTATTATGTTCCATATATGGAACTTAACGGCATAAAAAGGCTCCAGTGTCCCGATAATGGAACATAACATGAACATCTCCAATAGCGATCCTGTCGATGCTATCACCCAAGAGCTGGGGGTGAGATTGCAGCGGGTACGGTTGAATCTCAATATCACTCAGGCAGCACTTGCAACACTGGCAGGTGTGACTCGCAAGAAAGTGATCCACGCCGAGACAGGCAATGCCGATCTAGTCACCGTCGTCAGATTGATGCGAGCAATGAATATTGCCGACCAGCTTGATAGCTTCCTGCCCCCAGTGCCCGTCTCACCACTTCAACTTGCCAAGTTAGCAGGAAAAAAACGGCGGAGAGCGTCCGGTACACCCGACACACAAAGTAAAAAAGTGGTCAGCGAATGGTAATCGAGTTCATCAATATCCATTCATATACAGGATCTTTAGCTCACCGGATTTATCTGGAACTGGCACTCAACTTGCGGATAAAGCCCAGGAAACGGCTGGTACGTGCCAAACCGGCGGCGTTGGCGGTCCAATAGTTGCTGGTCGATGGACTTCATGCATGACCAACTGTCTGATGGCCGCTCGGTTGCATATTCCGGCCGTAAATGAACACCTATTCCGGACTGCTCTGGACACGTACTCTGGAGCCAAATGAACGGTCATGATTCGACCTGTGGGCATGATAACTGCCGTGCCGTGCCGTGCCGTGCCGTGCTGTGCTGTGCTTGGCTGCTGGCTTGTTCGGCGAGTCGAAAAGATGCCTCCCCTCAAAGCTCAGCTTCTGCTCGAGTACTCCCTGTCGGCATCCTTTCCGGAAATGGTGTACACAGATTCCGGAATCGCTGTTCAACTTGGCCGGAATACGCATCGGTACGGTTGTTCAATGTGATAGACGACTTCAACCGTGAGGCGTTATGCATCGAAGTGGATTTTTCGCTGCCCGCCTCGCAGGTGAAGCCACCTGCAATAGTCACCTATTTTTGTAATTAAGTTACATGAACGCTATCAGGTCAAACGGAGATTGGTTTCCAACTTCAATGCCTTATTTGCTTGTGGTACAGGTGGAGGTTCGCTTTTGAGTTTCCAACTTAAATGTCACATTGGGTATCGATAACTTATTGAATTTTTTGACCTGCCTGTTTCCAACTTAAATGGTCGTGATCAGGTGGTGATGATCACGGCCATTTAAGTTGGAAATCGTGACATTGAAGTTGGAAACTAGAGGACCCTGCATTGGCAGGGTCTTTTTTATTCGTATTCTGGCGGCGTTGGTGGTGGCCCGGTCTCGGCCTTGATCAACAAGGCCGCGGCATGTTCATCGCTCGCAATAAAACTCCCCTGAGGACTCTCAATCCACCCAGCCGGACATCCATCGAGACTGCGCTCTGTGGTTGCACCAGGCCACCGAGTTCTGGCAGCGCCATCCATCCCGTGGTGATTGGAGACTCAATAACCGGCTGCACTACAATGCGAAAGGGGAACAAACATCAGCAGGGCGGTATCCAGGGATGAAAAAAACGATGTTGGCACCGTTGTTGGCGGTGTTGCTGGTAACCGGTTGCCCCGATCGGCAAGCGGAGCCGACAACAGACAAGCAAGAGAAAGCCAGCGTGAAGGCCCCGGCAGGCGATGTTGTCGCTCTGGCTCAGCAGGGTGATGCCAAGGCGCAATTTAACCTGGGCCTGATGTATGCCACGGGCGAAGAGGTGCCGCAGGACTTCAAGCAGGCGCTTGCCTGGTACCGCAAGGCCGCCGAGCAGGGGGATGCCGGGGCGCAATACAACCTCGGCCTGATGTATTACCGCGGTCAAGGGGGGTCACAGGACTACAAGCAGGCCGCGGCCTGGTATCGCAAGGCCGCCGAACAAGGGGATGTCCAGGCGCAATTTAACCTGGGCCTGATGCATGCTACCGGCCAAGGGGTGCCAGAGGATTTCAAGCAGGCATTCACCTGGAGTAGTAAAGCCGCCGATCAGGGGGATGCCAAGGCGCAAAGCAGCCTGGGCCTGATGTATGCCACCGGCCAAGGGGTGTCTCAGGACGACAAGCAGGCGTTCGCCTGGTATCGCAAAGCCGCCGAGCAGGGGGAGGCCAATGCGCAATTCAACCTGGGCGTGATGTATGACCACGGCAAAGGGGTGCCACAGGACGACCAGCAGGCGCTCGCCTGGTACCGCAAAGCCGCCGAGCAGGGGGATGCCGGGGCGCAATACAACCTGGGACTGATGTATTACCGCGGCCAGGGGGTAGCACAGGACTTCAAGCAGGCCGCTGCCTGGTATCGCAAGGCAGCCGAGCAAGGGGATACCCATGCGCAATTTAACCTGGGGGTAATGTATTACAACGGCGAAGGGGTGCCACAGGACTTCAAGCAGGCGCTCGCCTGGATCAGCAAAGCCGCCGAACAGGGGTATGCCATGGCGCAGAACAACCTGGGGGTGATGAATTACCGCGGCCAAAGGGTGCCACAGGACTTCCTGCAGGCGTTAGCCTGGTATCGTAAAGCCGCCGAGCAGGGATATGCCAAAGCGCAGTTCAATCTGGGCGTGATGTATGAACGGGGTGAAGGGGTGCCACAGGACGACCAGCAGGCGCTCGTCTGGTACCGTAAGGCCGCCGAGCAGGGGGATGCCGATGCGCAAAACAATGTGGGCCTGATGTATTACCACGGCGATGGGGTACCACAGGACTTCAAGCAGGCGCTCGCCTGGTATCACAAGGCCGCCGAGCAGGGTGAGGTCAATGCGCAAACCAGTCTGGGGGTGATGTATGAACACGGGCAGGGGGTACCAAAAGATGACCAGCAGGCGGTCGCCTGGTACCGCAAGGCCGCCGAGCAGGGGTATGCCGGGGCGCAAACCAGCCTGGGGGTGATGTATTACCGCGGCGATGGGGTGCCAAAGGACTTCAAGCAGGCCGCGGCCTGGTACCGCAAGGCCGCCGAACAGGGGTATGCCGGGGCGCAAACCAGCCTGGGGATGATGTATGCCAGCGGCCAAGGGGTGCCGAAGGATGTCAAACAGGCATATGCCTGGTTCTCGGTTGCCGCGGCCAACGGCAGTGGCAAGGCGGCTGAGTGGCGCGACGCTGTGGCCAAGGAATTGCCCCCCGCCGCACTGGCAGCGGCGCAGGCACTGGCCGGTCGCTATTTTGAGCAGTATCCATCCAAGCCGTAACGAGCTGGCGCGCAAGCTGGAAGAGGTACCCCTGGGGCTATTCACGGCGCCCGACTATATCGAGCGCATGGGCATGCCTTCTTCGTTGGCGGAATTAAAAACCCATCGCTGTATTCTGTTTTTGATCCCCAGCACCGGCCGCGCGCTCCCCTGGCAATTGTGCGAGGGGGGCGTGGATGTGGATTGGATGCCGGAGGCCGCGCTGGAGGTCACAGATGATCCCCTCGGTGTCGTGTCGCTGGCAGAGAGCGGGCTGGGTATTTGTCAGGCTTATGATTTCATCGTCGCCGAGCGGATTGCGCGCGGCACTCTGGTGGAAATCATGCCGGAACTGCGCGGGCGCCTGCGCGTTTTTTCGCTGTTCTATGCCTCCATAAAACCCTGACCGCGGCGGCCAAGGCCTTTATCGAGGTGATGTTGTCTGACTAAAGGTTTGTGGTACGGTGCCTGATATGGCATTTGATAGGCAATCAGTTTCCCACTTGAACCAGCCGTTTTATCCCCAGTAAAAGCCCCGCCAGTTGGCGAGGGCTTTGTTTTTATACGAGATGCGTCCTGAGGCGATAATAATCTCAGCCGCGGCGCGCCGCCTCTATGGTCGCGATGTCGATCTTTCTCATCTGCATCATCGCCTCGAACGCGCGCCTGGCGGCGGCGGGGTCGGGATCGGTGATCGCCTGCAACAGCGCGACCGGGGTGATCTGCCAGGAGATGCCCCACTTGTCCTGGCACCAGCCGCACTCGCTCTCCTGGCCGCCGTGGTCGATGATGGCGTGCCAGTAGTGATCCGTTTCGGCTTGGGTCTGGGTGGCGACCTGAAACGAGAACGCCCAGTTGTGCCTGACCCCGGGTCCGCCATTGAGCCCGAGGCAGGGGATCCCCATCACCCTGAACTCGACCGTCAGCACATCCCCTTGCTTGCCAGACGGAAAGTCGCAAGGCGCATGGTAGACGGCACCGAAGGAGGAGTCGGGAAAGGTGCTGGCGTAGAACTGCGCCGCCTCCTCTGCGTCGCCGTCATACCAGAGGCAAATGGTGTTCTTTGCGGGGGTATTCATGTCATTTCTCCATCCTGATAGGCCGTCCTGCGCCGCCACAAGGGAGGCGGGTCCTTTTTCGTCACCATTTATCATTGGCCATCCGTTGGCGCCTGGCCAACTCCAGCTCGCTCGGTGCGCTGCCGGGGAAGGTGCCGGGCTGGATATCGCCGTCCGGCACATAGGTGCTCATCAGCACGCCGGAGTCTGACACCCGGGAGCGCACCAGCCGCAGTGCCGATGGCCTGGCCGTCTCGCCGAACAGGCGCTTGCCCCGGCCAAGCACCACCGGAAAGGTCCAGAGGTGGTACTCGTCTATCAGCGGCATACCCGGCAGTGGCATACCCAGCGACGGGTCCAGGGTCGCGGCCTGGAGCGTCTGGATCAGGTTGCCGCTGCCAATCACCTGCAGATCGGGGCCAGGCTGGCCCTTGAGGGCGATGACGGCCGCGACGACATCGCCCTCAAGCAGGCTCGAGTTGTGCCACTGGAGCCGCGTCAGGGTGCGCGAGGCGACGTGTTTCTTCGCGGCGTTGAGCGTCTTGGCGATGGGGTGATCATGGGGCTGATAAGGCCAGTAGGCCTCGAAGATCTGGTAGGTTCTGCGCCCGAGCAGCAGCTCGCGATCCTTGCCGTCGAAGCCCGCGGCCGAGATGTCCATGCTGTCGTCCGCATAGTTGAACATCCAGCCGCCAAGGGCAAAGCCGCCGGTGGGGTCCTCTTCTGGCCCGCCGGGGGCTTGCATGATGCCGTCGAGGGACACAAAGGCAGAGACGATGACTCTTCTCATGGCAATCCTCCTGTGGTGATGCGAGTCGGGTAAAGGGGTGAGCCGGTACGGGGCGGTGTGTTTACTGGGCGTTGGCCGCGGAAGCGGCAGCCTGGGTGGCTCTCATGGCCTCATCGAGCTGCAGTTTGAGCTGCTCCGCCTGCACCTTGGCTTGTTCCGCCTGCTCTGCCTGCAGTTTCCCGTTGATCACGGCCGTGCCAACCACCTCGGCGCCGCATCCGCTCAGCAGGGCCGCGATGAGGGGGAGTAGATAGCGGGATCTCGGCATGGGGACTCCTGCGGTGCTGGATAGCCGACCTGATGTGCTCGTGCTGTGTTGAGTGTAGTGGCATAGTGAATCTGGCCACCAGGGGAGGGCGACGCGCGCCCATGCCTGAATCATTGCCAGTGGGCGGCGTGGCGCAGGGTTGGCACAGAGATAACCAGAGAGGAGTGAGCAATGGACAGTACCCAGCGATTCTCGGCCCGGGTCGAGGCCTATGTGAAGTATCGCCCCGGCTACCCGGCGGCCATGCTGGATTTTCTGGCGCAGGAGCTCGGCATGGGGCCCTCGGCTGTGGTCGCCGACATAGGGGCGGGCACCGGCATACTGACGGCGCTGCTGGCGCCCAGGGTGAGTCAGCTGTGGGCGGTGGAGCCCAATGCCGAGATGCGCAGCGCCGCCGAGCGGCTGTTGGCGGGGGCCGGCAACCTCAGCTGGCACAGTGGCAGTGCGGAGGCGACCGGCTTGCCTGCGGGCGCCGTGGATCTCGTCACCGTCGCCCAGGCCTTTCACTGGTTCGACCGCGCCGCCTTCAAGGCCGAATGCCGTCGGCTGCTCAGGCCCGGTGGCCGGGTAGCGCTGATCTGGAACGACAGGCTGACCAATACCCCCTTCCTCGAGGCCTATGAGGCGGGGCTGCGCACCTATTCCGGGGATTATGAGGAGGTGAACCATCGCAATCTCGGCGAGGCCGATTTTCGCGCCTTCTTCGAGGGGGACTATCGGCTCGATCGCTTCGAAAACCGCCAGCTGTTCGACCTCGATGGGGTACTGGGGCGGCTCAACTCCTCCTCCTATGCACCCTCCATGGGCACGCCGGCCTATGAGGGGCTGACGGCGCTGATCCGCCGCGAGTTTGCCCGCTGCGCCGTCGATGGCCAGATAGCCTTCAACTATTGCACCCTGGTCTACAGCGGCCGGGTCTAGCCCCGGGCGATGGGGGACACCAGGGGGAGACACGGGCAGGGTGATGTTCACGAAAGCCCCATGCCGATGGTGCTGTCTGCCGACGAAGTGCCCCGTTTGTCCCCTTGTTCCAGGATCCCTCCTCGCGGCGGGCGAAACCGGCGGGCTTGCCCACTGGTTTTTTTTTGTCCAGAAAATATCTCCTATCTCTCTGTTCCACTTAACGAAACCCCATTTTGATGAAAAAGTTGCCTGAATCACAGTTGAATGAGGTCGGGAAAATGATTCACTACCCCTAAAGTGATGGCGGCATACTGTGCGCCCTCCGATGGAGCCATGCCGCATGCAGGTTGCACCACGAGGTGATGAGCAGGACCCCAGATATGTTGATTTTCAAACGCACGAAGAAAAATTTTGCCTTTATTACGGGCTATCTCTGGCTGTTGGCCTTGCCGATGCTGCTCGGGATCGGCGGCATGTTTGCCCTCTCGGTCTACAACCATGGGGTGGTCGTTGAGCAGAAGCTGGTCAGCCTCAACAGCATGGCCGTGGTCGCCGAGGCGAGAATGCTCGATCACATCGAGCAGCTGATGGCCGTCGAGGTTACCGCGGACAAACTGAACCCGGTGATCTCGTCGACCCGGGCCCGGCAGGAATACCGCGAACTCTGGGGTAACAAGGCCGCCCTCGACTCCCTGATCACGCTGATCTTCTATGCCGACTCGACCGGACGTTTCTTCTCCGGCAGTGAGGAGGCGGATCAGGCCTGGGTGAACGCCAGGGTCAATGTGAACTCCCGCGCCTGGTTCAAGGGGGCGCTGGCGGCCCGGACGTTTTACTGGACGCCGGCCTATCAGGACATCTTAACCGGCGACTATATCCTGACCCTCGCCCATCGGCTGACGGATGGCCAGCAGGAGGGGGCCCGTGTCATCGGCACCGATGTGAACGTCGCGGAATGGTCGCAGATGCTCAGAGACATGCTGTACGGGGACAACGCCTTGAGCCACATGGTGATCGATCGCCGCACCAACCAGATCCTGGTGAGCTCGCAGTCGGCCTACAACGGCCAGATATTGCAGGCCCCCTGGCTGGCGCGCCTGACCTCACAATCCGGCTCCTTCTACTCGGAGCAGAGCAACGAGTATGTGGCCTATGGGACGCTACCCAAGCGTGAACATTGGCTGGCCATCACCGTCCAGCCAAGGCGAGACTCGGTGGCCGTGCTGGGGGGCAGCCTCGCCCTGGGGCTGCTGGTCGTCGCTTGTGCGCTCTTCATCACCATGTCGGCCTTCTTCCGCCTGCGGTTGCTGGTGCTCATCGACAGCCTGGTCAACCGGATCCGCCAACTCGGAGCCGGCGCTATGGGTGGGCCCTCATCGAGCGTCCTGCCGGTGTTCCCGGAGATGGCGCTGCTGGATCAGGCGCTGAATCAGGTGTCCGATCATCTGCAAGAGTCGTTTGACATGGCACACAGGGACGCCCTGACCGGCATCTACAATCGACGCTTCCTGGATGGGCGCCTTCGTCAGCTGCATGAGGAGGGAAGCCCCTTCGTGCTGGCCCTGGTCGATCTGGATAACTTCAAACAGATCAACGATGTCTATGGCCATACCGGCGGAGATGCGGCGCTTTGTCGCAGCGTCGAGCTGGGTCAGGAGCTGCTGGGTGAGAGTGCCTCCCTGTGCCGTTACGGCGGCGAGGAGCTGGTCGCCCTCTTCGAACACGGCACGCTGGCGGAGGCCGAGCTGCTGATGGAGCAGTGGCGTTGCCGCGTCAGCGAGCTGAAGTGGCGGGAGAAGGGGATGCTGGTCACCTTCAGTGCCGGCATCGGCAGCAGCAATGGCCGCACCCCCGAGGAGCTGCTGGCCATGGTCGACAATGCGATGTATCAGGCCAAACGGGCTGGCAAGAACCGCATCTATCGCATCGAGGGGGAGTAAGCGGCATACCGTTTGCTCGATGAGCGTGATACGGCTCCCGCATGACAAGGCCCTCGCCATGGCGAGGGCCTTGTTGTTTGTATCGCCGCTGCGTTGGGCATCACCGGCCGGATGATGCCTCTCGTCGCCAGGATGTGCAGGCGGGATCAGGTCTTATCGATGCCAAGCAGGGTCATGGCCTTGGCCAGGGTATCGATGGACTCCTGATGCTTGCCCTCCTTGTGCAGGGTCTCGCCCTCGGCCCTCAGCTGCTTCACCTCCGCCAGCCGCTCGGCACTGATGGGAGGGCCCGCGGCCAGAGCATCGTCAATCCTCTTCATGTCCATGGGACAGTGAAACGCGAAGGCAGTGCCGGCGAAGAGCAGGCCTGCCAACAACAACATGAGCCTCATTTTGACTACCTCCGTGATGGGACCCCATTAAGGATAGCCCGCCTGTGCTGGGGTTATCGATTGGGGCGGGGAGGTCAGGGCTAGCAAGCCGTCTGGTCAGGGAGGCACTATCTCTCTCATGCCAGGCCTGCAAGGGAGATAAAAAAAGCCGACTCCAGGGAGTCGGCTTTTTTATTGGCGATGCGCCTATCAGGCGGTCACGGCATCGGCCTTGACGGCTTGCGCTTCCGGCGCCGCATTGCGGATGAGGTAATCGAACGCCCCCAGCGCGGCGGTGGCACCGGCACCCATGGAGATGATGATCTGCTTGAACGGCACCGTAGTGGCGTCACCGGCGGCGTAGACACCGGGCAGTGAGGTCGCGCCCTTGGTGTCGATCTCGATCTCGCCGAAGCGGGTCAGTGCTACTTCGCTCCCCTTGAGGAACTCGGTGTTCGGCACCAGACCTATCTGTACGAAGATACCGGCCACCGCCAGATGCTTGATCTCACCCGTGGTGCGATCCTCGTAATCCATGCCGACCACCTTGCTGCCGTCACCTATCACTTCGGTGGTGCGGGCGCTCATGATGATGTCGATGTTGCCCATGGAGCGCGCCTTCTTCTGCAGCACCTCGTCGGCGCGCAGGGTGTCGGCGAATTCCACGACGGTGACGTGCTCGACGATGCCGGCCAAGTCGATGGCGGCCTCGATGCCGGAGTTACCACCACCGATCACCGCGACCCGCTTGCCCTTGAAGAAGGGACCGTCGCAGTGCGGGCAGTAGGCCACGCCCTTGGTGCGGTATTCAACTTCGCCCGGCACGTTCAGATCGCGCCAGCGGGCACCGGTCGCCAGGATCACGGCGCGGCTCTTGAGGGTGGCACCGGAGGCCAGCGCCACGTTCACGTAGCCATCCTTGCTGATGGCGGCGGCGCGCTGCTCGGTGATCACTTCCACGCCGTACTGCTTGACGTGCTGCTCCAGGCTCGCGGCCAGCTTGGGGCCTTCGGTGTAGGGCACGGAGATGAAGTTCTCGATGCCGACGGTGTCCATCACCTGACCACCGAAACGCTCGGCGACGATGGCGGTACGGATCCCTTTACGGGCGGCATAAATGGCGGCGGCGGCGCCAGCCGGGCCACCCCCGACGACCAGTACGTCGTAGGGGGCTTTCTCGCTCAGCTCGGCGGCTTTGCGTTCGCTTGCGCCGGTATCGAGCTTGGCGACGATCTCTTCCAGCGAGATGCGGCCCTGGCTGAACGGCTGACCGTTCAGGTAGACGTTCGGCACCGCCATGATCTGACGCTCATTCACCTCATCCTGGAACAGGGCACCGTCGATCATGGTGTGGGTGATGCCGGGGTTCAGGGTGGCCATCAGGTTCAGGGCCTGCACCACGTCCGGGCAGTTGTGGCAGGAGAGGGATATATAGGTCTCGAAGTGGAACTCACCCTTCAGGTTCTTGACCTGCTCCAGCACGGCCGGATCGGCCTTGGAGGGGTGGCCGCCGCTTTGCAGCAGGGCGAGCACCAGGGAGGTGAATTCATGACCCATGGGGATGCCGGCAAAATGAACACGCGGGGCCTGGCCCTTCGGTGCGATGCTCATGGAAGGCTTGCGAGCGGCAGTGCCATCGGTCATGGAAATCTTGGGGGACATGTCGCTGATTTCTGTGGCCAGGGCCAGCAGCTCCGCGGACTTGTCGCTGTCATTGCCGGACACGCTGATCTCGATGGGATTGACGATGTACTGCAAGTAACCGTTGAGCTGCTGTTTGAGGTTGTTATCTAACATCTTCGAATTCCTTCTTGTTATGGCGGGTCGGCACTATTACTGGATACAGAAGCACTGGATGCAAAAAGCAGTGAATACAGAAAGCACTGAGCCAGAAAGCAGACCGGCCCTTGGATGGGCCGGTCTTGGAGAGCAGGAGGCTTAGATTTTGCCTACCAGATCCAGGGACGGGGCCAGGGTGGCATCGCCTTCTTGCCACTTGGCCGGGCACACTTCACCCGGGTGAGCGGCAACGTACTGGGCAGCTTTGACCTTGCGCAGCAGTTCCAGAGCATCACGGCCGATACCGCCGGCGTTGATTTCAACGATCTGGATGACGCCCTGCGGGTCGATCACGAAGGTACCACGGTCAGCCAGGCCAGCCTCTTCGATCATCACGCCGAAGTTGCGGGTGATGGCGCCGGTCGGGTCACCGATCATCGGATACTGGATCTTCTTGATGGTGTCAGAAGTGTCGTGCCAGGCCTTGTGAGTGAAGTGGGTGTCGGTAGAGACGGCGTAGATCTCGACGCCCAGCTTCTTGAATGCAGCGTAGTTGTCGGCTAGGTCGCCCAGCTCGGTCGGGCAAACGAAGGTGAAGTCAGCCGGGTAGAAGAACACCACGGACCACTTGCCTTTCAGGTCAGCGTCAGACACCTGAACGAATTTGCCATTGTGGTAGGCGGTAGCGTTGAACGGCTTGATTTCAGTGTTGATATAGGTAGACATGTATTTGCTCCTTGGTGATGTACATATGCCCGTCCGGTAGTGAAGAGTCTTGCCAGACGAGGCGCTTAACTTTCGATGGGGTCATCATAGGGCCTTTCGCTAATCGGTTAAAGCCACAATTTTGAATCACTTAAATCTACTTATTAGATAGCCCATCGCAACTGTACCTAACATGAATATCTCAGGCCTTCGAAGATAACTCATTGGCGAAGTTCAATTTCTGTCCTGTAGCTCACATTTTCAAGGCCCGGATGGGATCTTGTTTTATGAAATGTGAGGAAGCTAGGGCGGCAATCGGCCTGTGGCGCGAAAGAGGGGGGGCAGGGAGAGGCGGACAAAAAAATCCCGGCGCTATCGCGAGGATAGGGCCGGGTCATCAAACAAGGAATGGCGATATAACAAATGCTTTACAGCAAAGACTTACTACGGGGTGTGCAAACTTGCAGACATATGAAGAGAAGACCCGGGTGCACAATCCCTTATCTCCCCTTCGGCAATAATTGCATGACGGGCACTATAGTGTGACGACGATCACAAATCAAGGTTGTGGTGTAATTTTTCAATCAAAATGAAAGGCTTTCAGATTAATGGCCGATTTTTTCCGCTGAAAACGCTTTTATTGTAATTTAATTACAGTTTTTGGCGATCAGAAGTCCGCAGGTGGCTCCTGCTCCTCCATCAGCTCCAGCAGGTTGATGGCGACGGCGATGAAGTCCGACTCTGTGACTATGCCCACCAGTTTGCTGCCCCGGATGACCGGCAGGCAGCCATATTTGTGGCGCTGCAGATAGAGTGCGGCCTCCTTGATACCGGCGTGGGGATCCACGCTCGCCACCTGACGGGTCATGATCTCGTCGAGCTGGACGCTGTCGGTGAACTCGGCCTCCCGCTCCGGGTTGATCAGCAGCAGCTTGGATTCGCGGGTGGCCAGGATGTCGGAGAGGGTGACCAGGCCCAGCAGGTGATGGTGTTCGTCGACGATGGGGATGTGGCGGATCCGCTCCTGCTGCATCAGATCCATCGCCTGTTTGACGCTGTTCTGTGGCCCCAGGGTGAAGGGATGTTCGGTCATGATTTCGGACAGGGTCATCATGGTGGGACTCCTTGTGTCTCTGGTTTCACCATAGTCCAGCCGCTGGCGCCAAAACATGATCAGGGTCAATACAGATCATTAAAGAATCATTAACCGGCAAGGTGTCACAAAAACGAGCGCTATCCCTTGTCTCTCTTGGGTTTTTGGTCTTTTGGGTTGCCTTGCTGGAAGGGGATAACTAGACTAGCCGCCGATTCCCCCGAGGTGAAAGATGCAAGTATCCGATTTTCATTTTGATCTGCCAGACGAGCTGATTGCCCGCTATCCCATGACGGAACGTACCGCCAGTCGTCTGTTGCAGCTCGATGGTCAAAGCGGCGCCCTGCGCCATGGTCAATTTGTGGATGTGCTGGACCGGCTCAACCCCGGCGACCTGCTGGTGTTCAACAACACCAGGGTCATCCCGGCGCGCATGTTTGGCCAGAAGGCCAGCGGCGGCAAGCTGGAGGTGCTGGTGGAGCGCATCCTGGACGAGCACAGCGTGCTGGCTCACGTGCGTTCCTCCAAGTCGCCCAAGCCCGGCACCCGGCTCATTTTGGATGGCGGTCCCGATGGCGAAAAGGTCGAGGCCGAGATGCGCGCCCGCCACGACGCCTTGTTCGAGATCCACTTTCTGGACCCGCGTCCGGTGCTGGAGATCCTGGAGGCCATCGGCCACATGCCGCTGCCGCCCTATATCGACAGGCCCGACGAGGACGCCGACAAGGAGCGCTACCAGACCGTCTACAACCAGAAGCCGGGCGCCGTGGCGGCGCCGACCGCGGGGCTGCACTTCGATGAGCCCCTGCTGGCAAAGATCCGCGCCAAGGGGGTTGAAACGGCCTTCGTCACCCTGCATGTAGGGGCGGGGACCTTCCAGCCGGTGCGGGTGGACAGGATCGAAGATCACCACATGCACTCGGAGTATGCCGAGGTGCCACAGGAGGTGGTGGATGCCATCAACGCGACTCGGGCTCGTGGTGGCCGCGTGATTGCGGTGGGCACCACCTCGGTGCGCTCTCTGGAGAGCGCGGCCAAGGTGAGCCTGGCCCAGGGCAAGCCGCTGGCGCCCTTCTTCAGCGACACCGACATCTTCATCTTCCCGGGTTATGAGTTCCAGATCGTCGATGCCATGGTCACCAACTTCCACCTGCCGGAGTCGACCCTGATCATGCTGGTCAGCGCCTTCGCCGGCTATGACCATGTGATGGCGGCTTATCAGGCGGCCGTGGCCGAGCAGTACCGTTTCTTCAGCTACGGGGACGCCATGTTCGTCACCCGTCGCCGGGCGCAGGCATAAGCCTCGCCCTTTATACCGGGCCCATCGGGTCCTCTGCTGTCAGACTGTTTCTCTGACTGAATCGAGGTAGCAATGAAATTTGAACTGAAAACCACAGACGGCCGCGCCCGTCGCGGTCAGCTGGTATTCGAACGCGGCGTGGTGCAGACCCCGGCCTTCATGCCGGTCGGCACCTACGGCACCGTCAAGGGGATGACCCCGGAAGAGGTGCGCGAGACCGGCGCCCAGATCCTGCTCGGCAACACCTTCCACCTCTGGCTGCGGCCGGGGCAGGCGGTGATGCGCGCCCACGGTGATCTGCATGATTTCATGAACTGGCAGGGCCCGATCCTGACCGACTCCGGTGGTTTCCAGGTGTTCAGCCTGGGTCACATCCGCAAGATCACCGAGGCGGGCGTGCATTTCCGTCACCCCATCAACGGTGAGAAGATCTTCCTCGACCCCGAGAAATCCATGGAGATCCAGTACGATCTGGGCTCCGACATCGTGATGATCTTCGACGAGTGCACCCCCTATCCGGCGACCTACGAAGAGGCGCGCAAGTCCATGGAGATGTCCCTGCGCTGGGGCAAGCGCTCCCGCGACAAGTTTGATGCTTTGGGCAACAAGAACGCTCTGTTCGGCATCATCCAGGGTTCCGTGTATGAAGAGTTGCGGGATGTATCGCTGAACGGGTTGCTGGAGATCGGCTTCGACGGCTACGCGGTCGGTGGCCTCGCCGTGGGTGAGCCCAAGGAAGACATGCACCGGATCCTCGAGCACGTCTGCCCGAAGATCCCGGCCGACAAGCCACGCTATCTGATGGGCGTGGGCAAACCGGAGGATCTGGTGGAAGGGGTGCGCCGCGGCGTCGACATGTTCGACTGCGTGATGCCGACCCGCAACGCCCGCAACGGCCATCTGTTCACCACCAATGGGGTGGTCAAGATCCGCAACGCCAAGTATCGCGAAGACACCAGCACCCTGGACGCGGACTGCGATTGCTACACCTGCAAGAACTACACCCGCAGCTATCTGTACCATCTGGACAAGTGCAACGAGATCCTCGGCGCTCGTCTGAATACCATCCATAACCTGCGTTATTACCAGCGGGTGATGCAGGGTTTGCGGGACGCGATCGAGCAGGGTAAATTAGACGACTTTGTAACTGAGTTTTACCGTCGGCAAGGGAAGCCTGTGCCTCCGATAGCTGAAAATGACGTGAAATAACAACGATTTATAATCTAGTTATCAAATCTACATCAAACAAGAGGTTGTTAAATGAGCATTATCTCCAAGGCATATGCAGAAGGCGCGGTTCCGGGTGCACAGGGTGGTGGCATGGAAATGATCATCATGCTGGCCGTGTTCGGCCTTATCTTCTACTTCATGATCTATCGTCCCCAGGCCAAGCGTGCCAAGACTCATCGTGATCTGATGAGCTCCCTGGCCAAGGGTGACGAAGTGCTCACCTCCGGCGGTCTGGTCGGCAAGATCGCCAAGGTTTCCGCCGATAGCGAATACCTGGTGCTGGCCCTGAACGATCAGACTCAAGTCACCATCAAACGTGATTTCGTCTCTGCCGTTCTGCCCAAGGGTTCTATCCAGTCCCTTTAATCTCCCGAGGAGCACAGCGTGTTAAATCGCTATCCGCTGTGGAAATACCTGATGGTGGTCTTCGTGATCGCCATCGGTTTTCTATATGCAGCCCCCAATCTTTACGGCGAAGACCCGGCCCTGCAGGTATCTGCCAGCCGCGGCGCCGAAGTCAAACTAGAGACGCTGGATCTGGTGAAGGAGACGCTTGAGGCGGCTCAGATCCCGGTCAAGCATGCGGCGTTCGAACACGGCTTCATCCTGGTCCGTTTTAACAACACCGAAGATCAGCTCAAGGCGCGCGATGTCGTTGCCGGCAAGCTGGGCGACAACTTTATCACGGCCCTGAACCTGGCTCCGTCCACGCCGGCCTGGCTCGAAGCCATAGGTGCGGCGCCGCTCAAGCTGGGTCTGGACCTGCGCGGTGGTGTGCACTTCCTGATGGAAGTGGACATGGCCGAGGCGCTGACCAAGCAGCAAGAGCAGATGGTGCAGGATTTCCGCACCGAGCTGCGTACCCAGAAGATCCGTTACTCCGGCGTGCGCCGGGTGGGCGATCAGGTGCAGGTGGTGTTCCGCGAGGAAGAAGATCAGGCCAAGGCCGCCTCTTTCCTGCGCCGCCAGAATCCGGATCTCACCTTCACCACCGAGCAGAAGGGTGACGACTTCATCCTGCTGGCCGGCTTGAGTGACGCCAAGATCAAGGAAGTGAAGAAGTACGCCCTCGAGCAGAACATCACCATCATCCGTAACCGGGTGAATGAGCTGGGTGTGGCCGAGCCGCTGGTGCAGCAACAGGGGGCCGAGCGCATCGTGGTCGAGCTGCCCGGTATCCAGGACACCGCCCGTGCCAAGGAGATCCTGGGCGCGACCGCGACCCTGGAATTCCACATGGTCGATGAGAGCGCCGATATCCAGGCTGCCGCCGATGGTCGGGTGCCGCCGAGCTCCAAGGTCTACAACGATCGCAACGGCCGTCCCGTGGTGCTGCAAAAGCGCATCATCCTGACCGGTGACCATATAGTGGGTGCCCAGTCCGGTTTCGACGAATACAGCCGTCCCCAGGTCAACATCAAGCTCGATGGCCAGGGTGGCAACAAGATGGCCAACTTTACCAAGGACAACGTTGGTAAGGGCATGGCGACCGTGTTCATCGAGTACAAGCCGGTGGGTCAGCCTGGCCCGGATGGCAAGCGCAAGTTCCGCAAGCAGGAAGAGGTGATCAACGTCGCGACCATACAGTCACGACTGGGTAGCCAGTTCCGCATCACCGGGATCGACAACGCCAACGAAGCCCACAACCTGGCGCTGCTGCTGCGTGCCGGTGCCCTGATTGCGCCCATCCAGATCGTGGAAGAGCGCACCATAGGCCCGAGCCTGGGCCAGCAGAACATCGACAGCGGGATGGAAGCCATCGGCTGGGCCATGCTGGTGATCGTGCTGTTCATGGGGATCTACTACCGTGCCTTCGGTTGGGTGGCCAACCTGGCCCTCAGCATGAACCTGGTGCTGATCGTCGGCATCATGTCGATGATCCCGGGTGCCACCATGACCCTGCCGGGTATCGCCGGTATCGTCCTGACGCTGGGTATGGCGGTGGATGCCAACGTGCTGATCTACGAGCGTATTCGTGAAGAGATCCGCAATGGTCGCGGGGTGCAGCAAGCCATTCACATGGGCTTCGACCGTGCCTTCTCGACCATCGCCGACTCCAACGTCACCTCGCTCATCACCTGTGTGATCCTGTTCGGTATCGGCACCGGCGCCATCAAGGGCTTCGCCCTGACGCTGGGCATCGGTCTGACCGCCTCCATGTTTACGGCCATCACGGTATCCCGCGCCATTATCAATCTGGCCTGGGGTGGACGGCGCATCGACAAGCTGCCGATCTAAGGAAGAGACATGTTTCAGATTCTACATTTTGAAAAGCCGATCCCCTTCATGCGCTTCGCCAAGTCGGGAATGGTGTTCTCTGCCCTGCTGACGATGTTCGCCCTGTTCTGCCTGTTCGATCGCGGTCTGAACTGGGGGCTGGACTTCACCGGCGGCACCACCATAGAGGTGGGGTTCCAGCAGTCGGTGAGCCTGGACAAGATGCACGAGGCACTGGATCAGCAGAAGATTGAAGGGGCTACCCTGCAATTCTTCGGCTCCAGCCGCGACGTGCTGGTGCGCATGACCCCGAAAGAGGGGGTCAAGGTGGAGCAGCAGGGCAACGAGGTGCTGGCGGCCGCCAAGCTGATCGATGAAGGTGCCGTGCTCAAGCGCGTCGAGTTCGTCGGTCCCTCGGTGGGTGACGAGCTGGCGACAGACGGTGCCCTGGCCATGCTGGCCTCCATCCTCTGTATCCTGGCCTACGTGGCGGTGCGGTTCGAATGGCGTCTGGCCATGGGGGGCATCCTCTCCCTGGCGCACGACGTCATCATCACCCTCGGTATCTTCGCCTACTTCCAGTACGAGTTCGACTTGACCGTGCTGGCGGCGCTGATGACGCTGGTGGGCTACTCCCTGAACGACACCATAGTGGTGTTCGACCGCCTGCGGGAGAACTTCCGCAAGGTGCGCAAGGGGGATACCGCCGAGATCATGGATCTTTCCATGACCGAGACCCTGAGCCGGACCATCATCACCTCGGGGTTGACCTTCGTGGTGGTGGTGGCGCTGCTGCTCAAGGGCGGTCCGCTGATCCACGGTTTTGCCATCGCCATGGTGATCGGGGTGGCCTTCGGGACCTACTCCTCCATCTATGTGGCGAGTGCCTCTGCCATGTTCTTCGGGGTCAAGCGGGAGCACATGCTGCCGACCCAGGTGGAAAAAGAGGGTGCGGATCAACAAGAGATCCTGCCGTAATCGACAAGGGCGCCACAAGGCGCCCTTTCTCTTAGGGTCAGGGTGAGTCATTATGCTCCCCATTAATTGGGTTAAATGTGCGAGAACAAGGAGCAAGCCATGCATCACAATCCCCGTTTTCTGGCGCTGGTAGAGGCCGTTCGCCCCCAGGTGCAAGAGACTGACGTGCATCAGATCAAACGCTGGCAAGAGGAGGGCAGGGCCTTTCATCTGATCGACGTGCGGGAAGATAACGAATGGGCGAAAGGTCACCTGCCGGGGGCCGAGCATCTGGGTCGCGGGGTGATAGAGCGGGACATCGAGACCCGTTATCCGGATCCAGCCACCGAGCTTTACCTTTACTGTGGTGGGGGTTTTCGCTCCATCCTGGCCGCCGCCAACCTGCAGAAGATGGGTTATAGCCGGGTGGTCAGTGTCGATGGGGGCTTTCGTGGTTGGAGTGATGCCGGATACCCTGTCGAATCCTGATTTATTTGAAGGATAGGGGTTCCGCCACATGACAAACTGTCGGTGGACCTTTACCATATGGCGGGTCAAGCGTAAGCGTCGGAGTGTTCATTGAACGTCAGGAAAGGGATTGGATACCTCACGGGTATCCTGTTGTTGCTCCCCATGTGGGGATGCAGCAGTAGCAGTCAGGTTGAAGCTCCTCAAGTTCCCAAGCCGCAACCCGCTTCACTGGTATTGGCGACCCCTCTGCAGGTCTCTTACCAGAGCGAGTTGGCGCTGGCGCGACTCGGGCAGATGCTCAGTGAAATGGAATTGACGACAGAGCAGCGGGCCGAACTGTTTTATGAGCGTGCCGTGGTGTTTGACCGGGTCGGGTTGCGTTCCCTTGCCAGATTGGATTTCAACCGCGCCTTGCGGGAAAAACCCGATTTTGCCGAGGCTTACAACTTCATCGGTGTCTATCTGGTTCAGCAACAGAACTATGACGAGGCCTACGAGGCATTCGACTCCGCCCTCGAGCTGGCCCCGGATTACGACTACGCCTACCTCAACCGTGGCATAGCGCTCTACTACGGCAACCGCCCCGAGCTGGCTGCCGCCGACATGAAGCGGTTCTACGAGGCGCAACCGGAAGATCCCTACCGGGTGCTCTGGCTCTATCTGGCCGAGCAGAAGCTCAATGCCTCGGCGGCCATGAGCCGGATGCGCGAGCGGCTGGGCAAGTATGACGACGACGCCTGGAACTGGGATCTGGTGCGCCTCTATACCGGCGAGATCAACGCCACCCAGCTGATGGGCAACGTGGTGAAAGGGGTGAAGGATAACCGGGAGCTGGCAGAGCGCCTGTGTGAAACCTACTTCTACCTCGGCAAGTTTGAGCTGGCCAAGGGCAACCGCAAGGAAGCCATCAGCTACTTCAAGCTGGCGCTCGCCAACAACGTGTATGACTTCATCGAGCACCGCTATGCCCTGCTCGAACTGGAGTTGATGGCGCGCAAGCCGCTGCCGCCGGGTGCCAGTGCACAGGGCAAGAGCAGCAAGCAAGCCTCCTGATACTGGATGCGAGCGATGTAAAAAAGGCCTCTCAACGAGGCCTTTTTGCTGTCTGGGGTTCTTGGCTCATTCCACCAGGCTTACGCCGGGGATTTCTGGTCTCAGTAGCCGTGGCGGTCGACGCGCCAAGGCCTTTTGCTGTCTGGGGATCCTGGTTCATTCCACCAGGCTCATGCCGGGGATCTGGCGCCAGTAGCCGTTGCAGTCCCGCTCCTGCTGCAGAGGCAGGGGGGCCTGACCCTGTTTATTGGCCTTGAAGCGGGTCAGCATGTCCAGGGTCTCCATCCCCTCGGGGGAGAGGCGCACCACGTCCACCAAGCCCTCCATGCCTTTGATCTCGTTGCCAAGGTTGTAGCAGTAGCCGGATTGGGTCTGGATGCCGTTGAGATTGAACACCTTCTGCCCTTCGCGGCTGCTGGCCAGCCGCCCGGTGGGGTAGTGGATGCAGGCGAGCTCGCAGCCATCCTTGGGCTTGTCGAGGGAGCGGGCGGTGAAGCAGCGCGCCGAGTAGGCGAGCGGCAGATGGCCGTAGGCGAACACCTCCACCTCGAACTGCTGACGGGCCGGGCCCAGATCCTGACTGAGCTGCACCAGCCAGTCGCGGGAGAGTTCCACCGGCATCACCCAGCGTGTCATCCCGTTCTTAAGCAGCATGCGCAGCACGTCGGCGTTGTAGGCATTGATGGCCGGCCCGCAGACGAAGGGCAGGCCGGCCTCCCGGGCGAGCTGGACGGCGCCGAGATCGTTGGCCTCGATCAGCAGGCTGCCGTTGTCGACCAGCCGTTTGACCTCCTTGAGCTCGGAGGGGGCCGAGATCAGCGCCAGGGTGGAGAGCACGGCCTGCTTGCCCGAGCCGGCCACCTGACGGGCGAGGGTAATCCAGTCATCTACTTTCAGTTCGCGGCGCTTGCTGCAGACCGTCTCCCCCAGATAGATGATGTCGGCCTGGCTCTGGGCCGCGGCGTCGTAGAAGGCCTGGGTGTCGGCCTTGGGCCAGTAGAAGAGCAGGGGCCCGAGAGAAAATTGCATCAGATGAGGTCCTCGCGCTGACGGAAGAGGCTGGCGGCAGAGCCGGCTGGCCCGAGCAGAAATGGCATGGGGTCTCCTTATTGCCACTGGCGATGATAGGCGCCCAGGGTAGTTTGACTCCCCTCTGAGACGCGGGCGAGCTGGGCATCCCACTCGGCCTTGACGCTATAGGCTGGCGGATTGGCCTGGTAGCTGTCGATGGCGGCGCGCCAGACCCGGGTCACCTGCTCCACATAGGCGGGACTGCGCTGGCGGCCCTCGATCTTGACCGACTGGATCCCGGTCTGGAACAGCTCGGGCAGGAGGCCCAGGGTGTTGAGGCTGGTCGGCTCCTCCAGGGCGTGATAGGTCTGGCCATCCACCTCGAAGCGCCCCTTGCACAGGGTCGGGTAACCGGCGTTTTCCCCGGGGCCGTAACGGTCGATCAGCACCTCGTTGAGGCGGGATTCGAGGGCGGTCGGGGTCTCCTCCCAGCGCACGAACTTGGCCGGTGAGCAGGCCCCGACCGTGTTGGGGCTTTCCCCGGTCATGTAGGAGGAGAGGTAGCAGCGCCCCTCCGCCATGATGCAGAGGCTGCCGAAGGCGAACACCTCGAGGCCGACGTCGGTCTCGCGGGCCAACTGCCTGACCTGATGCATGGAGAGCACCCGCGGCAGCACCACCCGGCCGACGTTGAAGTGCTGCTGGTAGAAGCGGATGGCGGCGGCGTTGGTGGCGCTGGCCTGCACCGAGACGTGCAGCTCCATGTCGGGGTGGTGACGGCTGGCATAATCGAGCACGGCGAGATCGGCGATGATCAGGGCATCGGCTCCGAGCGCCACCCCGCGATCCACCGCCTGCTTCCACCTGGCGTCAGATCCCGGGTGGGCGAAGGTGTTGATGGCGATGTGCAGCTTGCGGCCGTGCTGGTGTACGTAATCCACCGCCCTTTCCAGCTTGCTGTCGGTGAAGTTGAGACCGGCAAAGTGGCGGGCATTGGTGTCGTCCTTGAAGCCGATATAGACCGCATCGGCCCCATTATCCACGGCCGTTTTCAGTGCCGGCAGGCTGCCTGCCGGACAGAGTAATTCCATCGAGTACGCTCCGAGAGGGCAAAAAATGCAAAAGTGGCTCGATTGTATGCATCGACGCGTCCCCACTTTTTGACCTGAGGCAGCTTTAGGTGGCTTTACCCTTCTTGAGGTAAGTCGGCACAAGTTTGATTTTCAACAGGATCCTGCCGCGGCCCCTGTGCTTGAATGCGCAAAAAACTGGGAGTTTATTGTGTTTCAACAACTGCAACGTCGCCTGGTCGAACAGGCACCCCGTCTCTTGCGCCGCCCGCTCAAGCTGGTGCCCTTCACCCTGCAACAGAGTCTGATGGAGCGCCTGCTGGCGCAAGTGTTCAAGGAGGCCATCCTGGACGGAGACTTCGATTTCCTGGCGGGCAAGTGGCTCAAGGTCGAGGTCTCCGATCTCGAACTCAGCTGGTTCATCAGCGCGCAGGAGGGCAGGCTGGTGGTGGCCCCTGACTGCGAGCGGGCCGATGTCTGCTTCAGTGGCTGCAGTCACGATCTCATCCTGATCGCCGGTCGCAAGGAAGATCCGGACTCCCTCTTCTTCCAGCGCAGGCTGAAGATCGAAGGGGATACCGAGCTGGGGCTGGAGCTGAAGAACCTGCTGGACAGCCTGGATCTGGAGGCATTGCCCAGCCTGATGAAGTACCCCCTGATGGATCTGGCGACCCTGGTCGAGCGCACCCGCTCAGCGCAGGAGCCAGTGCCCGCGCCGGTGGGCTGAGCTGCGCCTCAGGTGCCGTGCTATGCCCTCTGCATGGTGGCGACGATGGCGGCGGGCCCACAGGCAACGACAACCCCACAGGCAGGGTAGCAGGGCGAGCAGCGCCGTGGTGTCGGGCAGGCGCAGCAGCAAGAGCCCCAGCGCCAGCCATGCGAAGGGCAGGGCCTCGTAGTACCACTCGGGTTGAAACCAGTGTTTGGCCGGGAAGATGACGAGATCGGTGCGCCTGTAGTTGGAGCGCATCATCCAGACCAGGGCGCCTGCCACAAACAGCAGGGCCGCCGCCAGCCAGAGCAGCGGGGTCTGGGCGAACAGCAGCAGCCCCGCCGACAGCAGCAGGTAGAGGTTGGGTAACTGCTCGTAGAGCCAGGCGGGCAGCATGGGGTGGCGACTCCGGGTGATGCACCTTGTACCCTCTAAGGTTAGCTCGCGCTTTCTCGGCGCTCATGCTGGTTGGTTATACGAATGGCCACTTTTGTGCTGAAATGTGGCGTCAGAACCGGTGCCAAAATAGCGATTGGTTATGTTACAATTACGCGCCATTTTTTGACTGAAGATTGACTGGGCATGTTGGATCAGATTCGTATCGTTTTGGTAAACACCTCTCACACCGGCAACATGGGCTCCGCGGCACGCGCCATGAAGACCATGGGGCTGACTCAGCTGGTGTTGGTGGATCCGCAAGCCTTGCCAGATGACAACGCCATCGCCCTGGCGGCGGGGGCCAGCGACGTGCTGACCAATGCCCGCATCGTCCCGACGCTGGATGACGCCATCGCCGATTGTGGTCTGGTCATCGGCACCAGCGCCCGCTCCCGCACCCTGAGCTGGCCCATGCTGGACCCCCGCGAGGCGGGCGAGAAGCTGGTGACGGAGGGAATGAAGCACCCGGCCGCTTTGGTGTTTGGCCGTGAACGCACCGGTCTCACCAATGACGAGCTGCAGAAGTGCCACTATCACGTGGCCATCCCGGCCAATCCCGAGTACAGCTCCCTCAACCTGGCCATGGCGGTGCAGACCCTCTGCTACGAGGTGCGGATGCGCTGGCTGCAGGATCAGTTGCCCGAATCCGACGAGGAGCGGGTCGATTATCCCAGTGCGCAGCAGCTGGAAGGGTTCTATCTGCACCTGGAGCAGACCCTGCAGAAGACCGGTTTCATCACCGAGGAGCACCCCGGTCATGTGATGAGCAAGCTGCGTCGTCTGTTCAATCGTGCCCGGCCGGAAGTGGTTGAATTGAATATATTGCGCGGTATTCTCACCTCGGTGCAGAAAGCCCGGCCGCAGGATTAATCCCGACTGATTTACTCAACCATATACTTGACTGTTTTAGTCGGGTATGTGACCATGTGCCCATATTGATTTGTTCGCAAGACGGTAAGGCATATGAGACTGACCTCAAAAGGACGTTACGCTGTGACAGCCATGCTCGACGTGGCGTTGCATGCAGAGCAGGGGCCCGTGCCCCTGGCTGATATTTCAGAGCGCCAGGGCATCTCCTTGTCCTATCTGGAGCAACTGTTTGCCCGTCTGCGCAAACATGGGCTGGTGAGCAGCGTGCGTGGTCCGGGTGGCGGTTATCGTCTCGGACTGGCCCCTGGCGAGATCTCGGTGGGTCAGGTGATCACCGCGGTCGATGAGTCGGTCGATGCGACCAAGTGTCTCGGCAAGGGGGGCTGCCATGGCGGTACCCAGTGTCTGACCCACTCCCTGTGGCGCGATCTCAGCGAGCGCATCTCCAGTTTCCTGGGGGACATCACCCTGGCGGAGTTGGTGGGTCAAGCCGACGTGCGACGCATCGCTGGCAAGCAAGATGAACAAATGAAGACCGTGTTGTCCCTGGTTGAACGGGCTGAACGCGGTGATGTGAGCTTGAAAGTCCAACTATAAACGTGCTTTCCACGACGGGTCGCTGTGTGACCCCGTCGTAACGGAGAAAAACATGAAACTGCCTATTTACCTTGATTATTCGGCAACCTGTCCGGTGGACCCGCGTGTCGCAGAAAAAATGATGCAGTGCCTCACCATGGATGGCCTGTTTGGCAATCCTGCCTCCCGTTCTCACCGTTTCGGCTGGCAGGCCGAAGAGGCGGTGGATCAGGCCCGTAATCAAGTGGCAGAGCTGATCGGTGCAGACCCTCGCGAGATCGTCTTCACCTCCGGCGCGACCGAATCCAACAACCTGGCCATCAAGGGCATTGCCCACTTCTATGCTGGCAAGGGCAAACACATCATCACCTCCAAGACCGAACACAAGGCGGTGCTCGACACCTGCCGCCAGCTGGAGCGTGAAGGCTACGAGGTGACCTACCTCGAGCCGATGCCCAACGGCCTGTTCAGTCTGGCGCAGATCGAAGGCGCCCTGCGCGATGACACCGTCCTGGTGAGCATCATGCATGTCAACAACGAGATCGGCGTGATCCAAGACATCGCCGCCATCGGCGAGCTGTGCCGCTCCCGCAAGATCCTGCTGCACGTGGACGCGGTCCAGAGCGTCGGCAAGATCCCGGTTGACGTGGAAGCGCTCAAGGTCGACCTGCTCTCCATGTCCGCCCACAAGGTATACGGCCCGAAAGGGATCGGTGCCCTGTACGTGCGCCGCAAGCCGCGGGTGCGCCTGGAAGCCCAGATGCACGGTGGTGGTCATGAGCGCGGTATGCGCTCCGGCACCCTGCCGACCCACCAGATCGTCGGCATGGGCGAAGCCTTCCGCATCGCCAAGGAAGAGATGGCGAGCGAGAGCCAGCACATCATGGCCCTGCGCCAGCGTCTGTGGCATGGCATCAAGAATATCGAAGAAGTCTATATCAACGGTGATCTGGAGCATCGCGTCCCGGGCAACCTGAACGTCAGCTTCGCCTACGTGGAAGGTGAATCCCTCATCATGGCGTTGAAGGATCTGGCGGTCTCTTCCGGTTCAGCCTGTACCTCTGCCAGCCTGGAGCCTTCCTACGTGCTGCGCGCCCTGGGGATGAACGATGAGCTGGCACACAGCTCCATCCGGTTCAGCATCGGTCGCTTCACCACGGAAGAAGAGATTGATTACGCAATCAAGCTCATCTGCGACTCCATCGGTCGTCTGCGCGAGATGTCCCCCCTGTGGGAGATGTTCAAGGACGGTGTCGATCTGAACACGGTCGAATGGGCTCATCACTGATCGCTTGCCAGAGAGGCAAGGGTTTGGTGAACAACGGAATTAGCAGGAGTTAGATATGGCTTACAGTGAAAAAGTAATCGACCACTACGAGAATCCCCGTAACGTAGGTGGCTTCGACAAGAACGACCCCAGCATCGCGACCGGCATGGTCGGCGCCCCGGCCTGTGGCGACGTGATGAAACTGCAACTGAAGATCAGCGACGACGGCATCATCGAAGACGCCAAGTTCAAGACCTACGGCTGCGGCTCCGCCATCGCCTCCAGCTCCCTGGTGACCGAATGGGTCAAGGGCAAGACCCTGGACGAGGCTGCCGGCATCAAGAACACCGACATCGCCGAAGAGCTGGCTCTGCCACCGGTGAAGATCCACTGCTCCATTCTGGCGGAGGATGCCATCAAGGCCGCCATCGCCGATTACAAGCAGAAGAAAGGTCTCTAAGGTCCGGAGAGCAGTATGGCCATTACCATGACAGATGCCGCAGCGGCGCGGGTTTCCTCTTTTATGACCAACCGGGGCAAGGGCATCGGCCTGCGCCTCGGCGTCAAGACCACCGGCTGTTCTGGGCTCGCCTATGTGCTCGAATTCGTGGATGAGTTGACCGCTGAGGATCAGGTGTTTGATCAAAAGGGCGTCAAGATCATCATCGACGCCAAGAGCCTGGTCCATCTGGATGGCACCGAGCTGGACTTCGTCAAGGAGGGCCTCAACGAGGGCTTCCAGTTCAACAACCCCAACGCCAAGGGCGAGTGTGGTTGTGGCGAAAGCTTCAGTGTCTGAGGCGTTGGTAATCAATACGGCTGGACGGGAAGGTGACTTCCCATCCGGCCGTTCCAACTCTCAAGACGAGTGTGATTGCGGCGCAAGCTTCCTTGTCTGAGGATCCAAGATGAATCATTTCGAGCTGTTCGGGCTGGCACAGGGCTTCGAGCTCGATACCCGACAACTGGCAGAGACCTACCGCCAGTTGCAGACCAAGTTCCATCCCGATCGTTTTGCCACAGCCCCGGAACGGGAGCAGTTGGCCGCGGTGCAGCGTGCTGCCCAGATCAACGATGCCTTCACCACCCTCAAGGCGCCCCTGCGCCGAGCCGAGTATCTGCTTTCCCTGCGTGGCACCGACATCCGTGGCGAGCAACAGACCCTGCAAGATACCGCCTTCCTGATGCAACAGCTGGAGTGGCGTGAGCGTCTTGCCGAGTTGAAGGGGGAATCCAGTCCTGAGCGCGCCATCGAAGATTTTCGCCGCGAGATCAGGCATGATCATCAGTCGCTGATGCAACGGCTGACCGACTGTCTCACCGCGGGTGAGGATCAGACTGCCGCCGATTGCGTGCGCAAACTCAAGTTTGTCGACAAGCTCCTCGAGGAGCTGGAACGATTCGAAGACTCGCTGTTCGAGTCTTGAACCTCTAACGCTGGAATTTTGATTACCCATGGCATTACTGCAAATCGCCGAGCCCGGCCAGAGCGCCGCACCTCATCAGCATAAACGTGCCGTTGGCATCGATCTCGGCACCACCAATTCCCTGGTCGCCGCCGTGCGCAGTGGCCACGCCGACACCCTGTGTGACGAGCTGGGGCGCGATCTGCTGCCCTCGGTGGTGCACTATCAGGCCGACGCCATCCGGGTCGGTTTCGACGCCAAGCGCGAAGCCGCCCTCGATCCCCACAACACCATCGTCTCCGTCAAGCGGATGATGGGCAAGGCGCTGGCCGACATCGATACCCGCCAGCTGCCCTATCAGTTCGTCGCCGCCGATAACGGCATGCCCCAGTTGCAGACCCGTCAAGGGCTGGTCAACCCGGTGCAGGTCTCGACCGAGATCCTGAAGACGCTGGCCGAACGTGGCGTCGCCTCGCTCGGTGGCGCCCTCGACGGCGTGGTCATCACGGTGCCTGCCTATTTCGATGACGCCCAGCGTCAGGGCACCAAGGATGCGGCCCGGCTGGCCGGTCTGCACGTGCTGCGCCTGCTCAACGAGCCGACCGCGGCCGCCATCGCCTACGGTCTCGACTCCGGTCAGGAAGGGGTGATCGCCGTCTATGATCTCGGCGGCGGTACCTTCGACATCTCCATCCTGCGCCTGCATCGCGGCGTGTTCGAGGTGATGGCGACCGGTGGCGACTCCGCCCTCGGTGGCGATGACTTCGATCACCTGCTGGCGGACTGGATCAAGGCGCAGGCCGGCCTGAGCGGCCAGCTCGAGGCCCGCACCCAGCGCGAGTTGCTGGATGTGGCGGCCGCCGTCAAGCACGGCCTGACCGATGCCGACAGCGTGGCCTGCAGCTTCGCCGGCTGGCAAGGGGAGCTGAGTCGCGCCCAGTTCGATGCGCTCATCCTGCCGCTGGTCAAGCGCACCCTGCTGGCCTGTCGCCGCGCCCTGCGCGACGCGGGTCTGGAGCAGGTGGAAGTGCTGGAGGTGGTGATGGTCGGGGGCTCCACCCGGGTGCCGCTGGTGCGCGAGCTGGTGGGGGAGTTCTTCCAGCGTCCGCCACTCACCAGCATAGATCCGGACAAGGTGGTTGCCATCGGTGCCGCCATCCAGGCCGACATCCTGGTGGGCAACAAGCCCGATGCCGAGATGCTGTTGCTGGACGTCATCCCGCTCTCCCTCGGTCTCGAGACCATGGGTGGCCTCGCCGAGAAGGTGATCCCGCGCAACACCACCATCCCGGTGGCCCGCGCCCAGGAGTTCACCACCTTCAAGGATGGCCAGACAGCGATGGCGATCCACGTGGTGCAGGGGGAGCGCGAGCTGGTGGCGGATTGCCGCTCCCTTGCCCGCTTCACCCTGACCGGCATTCCGCCGATGGCGGCCGGCGCCGCCCACATTCGCGTCACCTTCCAGGTGGATGCGGACGGGCTGCTGTCGGTCAGCGCCATGGAGAAATCCTCAGGTGTGCAGGCCGAGATCCAGGTCAAGCCCTCCTACGGGCTGGCGGAGGAGGACATCCTCGGCATGCTGAGCGCCTCTATCGCCAATGCCCAGCAGGACATGGAGGCCCGCATGCTGGCGGAGCAGCAGGTCGAGGCCGATCGCGTGGTCGAGAGCCTCAATGCCGCCTTGGCCGCCGATGGCGAGGTGCTGTTGAGCACGGCCGAGCGTGCCGAGATCGACGCCGCCATCGCCCACCTGCTGACCATGCGTGCCACGGGCACCACCAATCAAATCAAAGATGCCATCGAGGCGGCGGATGCCGTCAGTGGCGAGTTTGCGGCCCGTCGCATGGATGCTTCCATTCGCAAGGTGCTGACCGGCCAAAACGTCAACAAGGTGTAATATGCCAAAACTGATCATTCTGCCTCACCCCGAACTCTGTCCGGACGGCGCTGCCCTCGAGGGCGCGACCGGTGAGACCATACTGGACATCGCCCTGCGCAACGGCATCGAGATCGAGCATGCCTGCGAGAAGTCCTGCGCCTGTACCACCTGCCACTGCGTGGTGCGGGAGGGGTTCGACTCCCTCGAGCCGAGCGATGAGCTGGAAGATGACATGCTGGACAAGGCATGGGGGCTGGAGCCGGAATCCCGCCTGAGTTGCCAGGCCCGCCTGGCGGACGAGGATCTGGTGGTGGAACTGCCCAAGTACACCATCAACCTCGCCTCCGAACGCCATTGATGCGACGTTAATTACACATGAGTGAATTGCACGTGCAGCATCTCATGGCGCAGTAATGATATGGTGAAGGCCGTAACCCTCGGGGGTACGGCCTTTTTTGTATTCGTTATTCCCCTATTCGTTAATGCAAGTGCCCATAAAAAAGGAAGCAAGAGAAGATGGCTGACATGATGAACGTACGGTTATCCGCCCAGGCTGCCGCCGCCGTCTGGGGCGAAGGCGCCCTGCTCAGTTTCAGCGGTGACGAGACCCTGATCCATCTGGACAAGGATGCGTTGCGCACTATCCAGCGCGCGGCCCGCCGACTCGAATCGACCGGCATCAAGCGGGTGAGCCTGGCCGGCGAGGGTTGGGATCTGGAGCGCCGTTACGCCTTCGCCCAGGGCTTCTATGCCGCCAAGGGGCAGCGTGAATTGCACTTCGGCGAGCAGAGTGCCGCCGAGGCCTGCGAGCTGGATGCGTTGATCCGCGCGACCCGCTGGGTGCGCGAGGTGACCAACGGTTGCCCGGAAGAGATCTATCCCATGAGCCTGGCGGAGTCGGCCCTGCTGCTGATCCGCGGCCTGGGTGGCGATCTGGTGACCGCCCGCATCACCGCAGGAGAAGCCCTGCGTGAGGCCGGCCATATCGGGATCTGGTCGGTGGGCCGCGGCAGCGAGCGCGAGCCCGTGCTGCTGGAGCTGGACTACAACCCGACCGGGGATCGCAACGCCCCCGTGGTGGCGGCCCTGGTGGGCAAGGGCATCACCTTCGACTCCGGTGGCTACTCCATGAAGTCCTCTGACAACATGCTGCCGATGAAGTCCGACATGGGCGGTGCCGCCATGGTGACCGGCGCCCTGGCGCTCGCCATCAGCCGCGGCCTGAACAAGCGGGTCAAGCTGATCCTCTGCTGCGCCGAGAACCTGGTCTCCGGCCACGCCTTCAAGCTCGGTGACATCCTCACCTACAAGAACGGCATCTCGGTCGAGATCCAGAACACAGACGCGGAAGGGCGCCTGGTGCTGGCCGATGGCCTGCTGGCCGCGAGCGGCAGTGGCGCCGCCTACATCCTCGATGCCGCCACCCTGACCGGCGCCGCCAAGACAGCGCTCGGCCGCGACTACAACGCTGTGTTCGCGCTGGATGAAACCGAGCAGCAGCGCGCCCTGGTGGCCGCCAAGCTTGAGCACGAGAAGGCCTGGCCCCTGCCGCTCGAACCCTGGCATGCGGGCCAGCTCACCTCGGCCTTCGCCGAGCTGGGCAACGTGGCCTCCGCCGAAGGCACCGCCGGTGCCACCACCGCGGCCGCCTTCCTCTCCCGCTTCGTGCGCGATGAGGGCAAGGGCTGGGTGCACCTGGATCTGGCGGCCTCCTATCAAAAATCGGGCAACGAGCTGTGGGCGACCGGCGCCAAGGGCCACGGCCTGCGCACTATCGCCCGCTGGTTGCAGGAGGTGTGTGCATGAACGTCTGGCTGAGTCGCGAATTTGCCGCCCCCGAGTGGGGCGAGGGGGCGCTGCTCTCGCACCGCACCGATGGCATGGTGATCCATCTGGTGACCGCTACCCCATTGCTGGACATTCAGCAGGCGGCCCGCCGCCTCTGTGGTCAGGGGATCCAGAAGGCCGCGCTCTGCGGTCATTGGGAACGCGAGCAGCAGTGGGCCTTTGCCCAGGGCCTGCAGACCCCCAAGGCCGAGGTCGAGCTGCAGTGGGCGACCTCCTCCGAAGAGGACAGGGAGGAGCTGGAGGCGCGCTGGTTGTGCGGCCGCTGGGTGCGCGAGATGACCAATGCCACCCCGGAACAGCTGGGGCCGCTGGATCTGGCGGTGGAGGCGGCCGCCTTCATCACCGAGCTGGCGCCGGATCGCATCAGCCATCGCATCCTCAAGGGGGAGGCGCTGCAGCAGGCGGGCTGGGTCGGGCTCTATCAGGTCGGTCGTGGCAGCGATCGCGAGCCGGTGATGCTGGAGCTGGACTTCAATCCAAGCCGGGATCCCAAGGCCCCGGTGGCCGCCGCCCTGGTGGGCAAGGGCATCACCTTCGACTCCGGTGGCTACTCCATGAAAACTTCCCAGGGCATGCTGACCATGAAGCATGATATGGGAGGCGCCGCCATAGTGACAGGGGCGCTGGCGCTGGCCATACTGCGTGGGCTCGACAAGCGGGTGAAGCTCATCCTCTGCTGTGCCGAGAACCTGGTCTCCGGCCATGCCTACAAGCTGGGGGACATCCTCACCTACAAGAACGGCACCACTGTGGAGATCGTCAACACCGATGCCGAGGGGCGACTGGTGCTGGCCGATGGCCTGCAGCTCGCCGCCGAGTCGGGGGCGCCGCTGGTCATCGATGCCGCGACCCTGACCGGCGCGGCTGTGATGGCGCTGGGGGGACGCTACAACGCGCTGTTCGGGCTGGACAAGGGGCTGGTGAGTCGCGCCATGGCCTATGCGGATGCCGAGCAGGAGCCGGCCTGGCCGCTGCCGCTGGAGCCCTGGCACCGGCAGCAGTGCCCGTCCCATTATGCCGACACGGCCAACAGCCGCCCCGTGCCGGGCGGTGGCCCGGGCGGTGCCTCCAACGCGGCGGGCTTCCTCTCCCGCTTCGTGGCCAACGAGGGGCAGGGCTGGCTGCACGTCGACCTCGCCGCCTGCTTCAGCGAGAACGGTGACAACCTGTGGTCACCGGGCGCCAATACCCTGGGGATGCGCACCATAGCGCAAGCCCTGCTGGCGGAGACGCGCTGAGCGGCATGACGAAGAACGAGGGCACCCCAGGGTGCCCTTTTCGATGGTGCTGTTTTCTTGAGCAATAGATACAGTTTTAGCGGGTTAACACGGTGATCGTGCACAAGCGCACATTTTTTCCCGACGCACTGGGACAAGATGAGTGGTGATGTTGTTTTAGCGATGTGTTTGTTTAATAAAAAGTTGCTTTTTTGTGTGTTATTTCGGTTTTTGTTTACGTATAATCGCCGCCGAACATGGATTCTTACAATAAAACTCTGTAGTTAAGGAAAGATCTCAATGGCTATCGAACGTACCTTTTCTATCGTCAAGCCGGATGCTGTCAGCAAGAACTTGATCGGTGCCATCTACAACCGTTTCGAGAGCGCTGGCCTGAAGGTTATCGCCGCCAAGATGCTGCACCTGAGCAGCGAGCAGGCCGCCGGTTTCTACGCCGAGCACCAGGGCAAGCCTTTCTATGATGCGCTGGTCGGTTTCATGACCTCCGGTCCCGTCATGGTGCAGGTGCTGGAAGGGGAAGAGGCCATCCGTCGCCATCGCGAGATCATGGGTGCCACCAACCCGAAAGAGGCCCTGGCCGGTACCCTGCGTGCCTGCTACGCCGAGAGCATCGATCGCAACGCCGTGCACGGCTCCGATGCCCCGGCCTCTGCCGCCCGTGAAATCGCCTACTTCTTCTCCGACGACGAGATCTGCCCGCGCGGCTGATTTCACCCGGTGATGACCAAGGGAGCCTCGGCTCCCTTTTGTTTTTTGGTCTTTTGGGCCAACTCCTCTTATTCTCCAGGTGGAAAGCCAGACCCATTATTTGTACAATGCCGCCCCCTGACGTAAGTCAGCCAATAATTTATGAAGTGTGTGAGCTGAGGCCATTGATGAGCGAAACAAAAACCAACCTGCTGGATCTCGATCGGGATGCCATGCGTGCCTTCTTCGTCGAGCTGGGCGAGAAGCCATTCCGGGCAGATCAGATAATGAAGTGGATCTATCACTTTGGTTGTGATGATTTCGATCAGATGAACAACGTCAACAAGGCGCTGCGTGAGCGTCTCAAGACCATCGCCGAGATCCGTGCACCTGAGATCAGCCGCGAACAGCGCTCCTCCGACGGCACCATCAAGTGGGCGTTGCAGGTCGGCGATCAGGAAGTCGAGACCGTCTATATCCCGGAAGGGGACAGGGCCACCCTGTGCGTCTCCTCCCAGGTCGGCTGCGCGCTGGCGTGCACCTTCTGCTCCACCGCCCAACAAGGCTTCAACCGTAACCTGAAGGTGTCCGAGATCATCGGTCAGGTGTGGCGCGCCGCCAAGGTCGTCGGTGGCAAGCGTCCCATCACCAACGTGGTGATGATGGGCATGGGTGAGCCGCTGCTCAACCTGGCCAACGTGGTACCGGCCATGAAGCTGATGATGGATGACTTCGGTTTCAGCATCTCCAAGCGTCGCGTCACCCTCTCGACCTCAGGGGTGGTGCCTGCCCTTGACATGCTGGGTGACCAGATTGACGTGGCACTGGCCATCTCCCTGCACGCGCCGAACGACGAGCTGCGCTCCGAGATCATGCCGATCAACGACAAGTACAACATCGAGAACTTCCTCGCCGGGGTGCGCCGCTATCTGGCCAAGTCCAATGCCAACGGTGGCCGGGTGACCGTGGAGTATGTGCTGCTCGATCATATCAATGACGACATGCAGCAGGCCCACGAGTTGGCCAAGGTACTCAAAGACACCCCCTGCAAGATCAACCTGATCCCGTTCAACCCCTTCCCGGGCAACCCCTTCGGCAAGCCGAGCAACAGTCGCATCGACCGTTTCTCCAAGGTGCTGATGGAATATGGCTTCACCGTCATAGTGCGCAAGACCCGAGGAGAAGACATCGATGCGGCCTGTGGCCAGCTGGTGGGGGAGGTGATCGACCGCACCAAACGCACCATGAAAAATCGGATGCAACGGGATGGGATTTCCGTCAAAATGGTTTGAACCGCTAAGCCATTGTATAGACAGGAAATGGATATCCGTACATTGATCGTAGTGGCGGCGCTCTGCGCGCTGCCAGGCTGTGTCACCGAGACCACTTACGCTGGCCAGAATTCGACCCAGCGTGAAGTGGGACCCGACTTCAAGGCGGCTGCCCAGACTCGTCTCGATCTGGGCATTCAATATCTGCGCCAGGGCAATGCCGAACAGGCCAAGTTCAATCTTGATCGCGCCCTGCAGTACGACCCCAGCAACCCTCAGGTCTATATCGGCTTCGCCTACTTCTACCAGCAGGTCGAAGACTTCAAGGCGGCCGAGACCAACTATCGCAAGGCCCTCGACATAGATCCGACCAATGCTGACGCGATGAACAACTACGGTGCCTTCCTCTGTAACCGGGGGCGTTTCGACGAAGCCGAGAAGGCCTTCATGCAGGCGGTCAGCCAGCCGGATTATGTCAAGATCGCCGATACCTACGAGAATGCGGCGCTCTGCGCCCTGCAAAATAATAGAAATGATAAGGCTGGCGAATACTATCGTCTGGCCTTGGGGTATAATCCTCGCAATCCAAGGTTATTGCTGGACATGGCCGAGCTTTCCATGAAAGATGGCAAGCTGCCTGACGTGCAGTCTTACCTCGTTCGTTTTGCCGAGGTGGCAGACGAAAACGAGGACAGCCTCTGGTTGAGGCTACGGCTGGCGCAAGCCATGGACAAGCCGGCATTACTTCACCAATTCGGGACTGAGCTGGTAAAGCAATATCCCACTTCGCAACAAGCCAAGCGTTACTTAGCCAATGACTACTGAACAGCCACACGATTTTCAAGACGACTCCCAGGCAGTAGGCCCAGGCCAACTGCTGCGCAACGCCCGTGAGCAGCTCGGCTGGACACGAGAGCAAGTTGCGTCCCGCATTCACCTTCGTCTGACCCTGATTTCCGAGATCGAAGCGGATAGCTATGACAAGCACACTTCTCATACCTTTATCCGCGGCTATCTGCGTGCCTATGCCAAGCTGGTCGGCATCCCCGAGGAAACCATACTGGCGGCTTACGACAAGCTGGGGCTGACGCCACCCGATAACATCGACATGCAGAGCTTCTCCCGCCGCTCCCGCCAGCAAGCCAACGACAGTCGGCTCAAGGTGGTGACCTGGTTGGTGATCCTGGTGCTGATCGCGCTCTCCATCGCCTGGTGGTGGCAGAGCACGGCTCGTCGCTCCGCCGGTGATGACGCCCTGGCGGCGACCGAGATGGGGACGACCGGCAACATGCCGAGTGCCAACTCGGTGACCGCCATAGATGTGGCCGATCCCGTGCTGCCCGTCGCCTCCGAGGCGGTGGCCATTGCCGTCGACCCCGTGGTGAGCGATGCCGTTGCCCTCGAGCCGACCGTTGTCGAGGTCAGCGCCGCGGTGACAACCGAGGCGTCTGCCGCGGTGGCGACCGTGGCTCCGGCCGATGAAGCCAGCACCGAGCCGGGCAAGGTACCCCAGCTCAAGATGAGCTTCACCGCCGACTGCTGGCTGGATGTCAAGGATGCCAACGGCAAGACCCTGTTCAGCGGTCTGAAGAAGGCAAATGACGTACTCGTGCTGGAAGGACCCGAGCCACTCAAATTCATCGTTGGCGCGCCCATGGCGGTCAATCTCGAATATCAGGGCAAGTCCTTCGACATGAGCCGTTACAACAACGGCCGGACTGCTCGCTTCTCACTGCCGCAGGAGTAATCTGTCCGCCATGTCCGCTCACGAATCCCCCATCATTCGTCGCAAATCCAAGCAGATCATGGTCGGCAACGTGCCGGTTGGGGGCGATGCCCCCATCACTGTGCAGACCATGACCAACACCAAGACCACGGACGTGGCCGCCACCGTCGAGCAGATCCAGCGGATCGAGCGGGTGGGGGCGGACATAGTCCGGGTCTCGGTGCCCACCATGGAGGCGGCTGAAGCCTTCAAGCTCATCAAGCAGCAGACCCGCATTCCCATCGTCGCCGACATCCACTTCGACTACCGCATCGCCCTGAAAGTGGCCGAATACGGCGCCGACTGCCTGCGCATCAACCCGGGCAACATCGGCAATGAGGAGCGGGTGCGCGCCGTGGTCGATTGTGCGCGCCACTACAACATCCCGATCCGCATCGGGGTCAACGGTGGCTCCCTGGAGCGCGATATTCAGGAGAAATACGGCGAGCCGACCCCCGAGGCCTTGCTCGAGTCGGCCATGCGCCACGTGGATTACCTGGATCGCCTCAACTTCGACAACTTCAAGGTGAGCGTCAAGGCGTCCGACGTCTTCCTGGCCGTGGGTGCCTACCGCCTGCTGGCCAAGCAGATCGAGCAGCCGCTGCACCTCGGCATCACCGAGGCGGGCGGTTTCCGCGCCGGCGCGGTGAAGTCAGCCATCGGGCTCGGCATGCTGCTGGTCGATGGCATCGGTGACACCATCCGCATCTCGCTGGCCGCCGATCCGGTGGAAGAGGTGAAGGTGGGCTTTGACATCCTCAAGTCCCTGCGCATCCGCTCCCGTGGCATCAACTTCATCGCCTGCCCCTCCTGCTCGCGTCAGGAGTTCGACGTGATAAGCACGGTGAACGCCCTGGAAGAGCGGCTGGAAGACATCATCACCCCGATGGATGTCTCTATTATCGGCTGTGTGGTCAACGGCCCGGGCGAGGCGCTGGTCTCGGATCTGGGGCTGGCGGGCGCCGCCAACAAGAGTGCCTTCTACGAAGGGGGGCAGCGAGTCGACCGGCTCGACAACAAGGATCTTATTCCGACCCTGGAGCGGCGCATCCGTGCCCGGGCGGCCATGCTGGATCCGGCCAACCAGATCCAGATAGACAAGGGTTGAACCGGTAAAGGTTCAACCAGAGCGGGGCCACCTGGGGTGGCCCCGGCTTTAGGTAGTTGATTTTAAATCCCGCATCTGGGCACCCTGATTTTACCTCGGGGTCGAAAATCCCTATAATGCGGCCAAATTTCACGTCTTTTTCTCGAGTATCAACGTGGCAAAACAGATCCAAGCGATTCGCGGTATGAATGATTGCCTGCCGGAGCAGAGCCCGGTATGGCAGAAAGTGGAACAGATCCTGCGCCAGGTCGTGGCCAGTTATGGCTACAGCGAAGTGCGCATGCCCATCGTCGAGCAGACTCATCTGTTCAAACGCGCCATCGGTGAAGTGACCGATGTGGTCGAAAAAGAGATGTACAGCTTCGAGGATCGCAACGGCGACAGCCTGAGCCTGCGTCCGGAAGGGACCGCCAGCTGCGTCCGTGCCGGCATCGAGCACGGCCTGCTGTATAACCAGGAACGCCGGATGTGGTACATGGGCCCCATGTTCCGTCACGAGCGTCCCCAGAAGGGCCGTTATCGCCAGTTCCATCAGTTCGGGGTCGAGCTGTTTGGCATCAACGGGCCGGACATCGACGCCGAGCTCATCATGCTGACTCATCGCCTGTGGCGGCTGTTCGGCATCAGCGATCACGTCACCCTGCAGCTCAACACCCTGGGCCAGACTGAGGAGCGTGCCGCTTACCGCGATGCGCTGGTGGCTTATCTGGAGCAGTACAAGGATCAGCTGGACGAAGAGAGCCAGCGCCGCATGTACAGCAACCCGCTGCGGGTGCTCGACTCCAAGGATGAGAAGGTGCAGGCCATACTGGCGGACGCCCCCCGCCTGTTCGATCACCTTGGCGAGGCGAGCCTGGCCCACTTCGAGGGGCTCAAGCGCCTGCTCGAGTCGGCCGGCATTCGCTATGAGGTGAATGAGCGGCTGGTGCGCGGTCTCGATTATTACAACCTCACCGTATTCGAGTGGGTCACTACCAGCTTGGGTGCCCAGGGCACAGTCCTGGCCGGTGGCCGCTATGACGGTCTGGTGGAGCAGCTCGGTGGTCAAGCGACCCCGGCGGTCGGTTTTGCCATGGGCATGGAGCGACTGGTGCTGATGCTGGAGACCCTCGAGCTCAACGCCGACATCCGCCCGGCGGTGGATGTCTATCTCGCCATGGTGGGCGAGGGCACAGAGCAAGCCGGCTTCCAGCTGGCCGAGCGGCTGCGTGATGCGCTGCCGGATCTGCGGCTGATGAGCCACTGCGGTGGCGGCAACTTCAAGAAACAACTCAAGCGTGCCGACAAGAGCGGCGCGGCCATTGCCCTGATCCTCGGCGAGACCGAGGTGCAAAGCGGGGAGATCACCATCAAGTATCTGCGTGGCCAGGCCGAGCAACAGACCGTCACGGTCGATGCCGCCATCGCCCTGCTGGCAGCTAAAGGAGAATAAGCTGTGGAAGTTTATACCACCGAAGAACAACAGGTCGAAGTCATCAAGAGCTGGTGGAAAGAGAACGGGACCTCGGTACTTGCAGGGACTGTGATCGGCCTGGTCGGCCTCTTTGGCTGGCGCTATTACAACGAGCATCAGCTGACCAGCCAGGAGGCCGCCTCCCAGGCTTACAACGAGATGACCGCCCAGCTGGCCAAGGGCGACGATGCCGCCCTTGAGCAGGCGAAGAGCTTCATCACGGCGCACAAGGGCGATGCTTACGCCGAGCTGGCGGCCCTGCAACTGGCGGCGGCTGCCGTCAAGGCCAACAAGCTGGATCTGGCGGTCGAGCAGTTGACCCTGGTCGCGACAGGCGGGGACGAGAGCCTCAAGCCCATCGCCGCCCTGCGTCTGGCCCGGGTCCTGAACGATCAGGGCAAGGCCGACGAGGCCCTGGCCCAGCTCGCCAAGATCAACAACGACGCCTTCAAGGCCCAGGTTGCCGAGGCCCGTGGCGATGTGCTGCTCAAGCAGGGCAAGCCGGAAGAGGCGCGCGAAGCCTACCAGGCGGCGGCCGATGCCGGCGGCCTGCAGGCGAGCGCCGAGCTCAAGCTGAAGATGGACGATCTGGCGCTGCCAGCCGTGACTGCGGGTGGGGCACCGGATGCGTAATCTGTACAAACGAATGATGCTGGGGGTTGCGGTCTCCCTGGCCTTGCAGGGCTGCTCCCTGTTCAGCTCGGAAGAAGATCTGACCCCGATGGCCGCGCTGCCGGTGGTGGAGTCGGCGTTCACCGCCGATACCCAGTGGTCCTCCTCCGTCGGCGATGGCATAGGTGACTTCTACTCCCAGTTGAAACCTGCGGTGGAAGAAGATCATATCTATGCCGCCGCCCGGGATGGCGATGTCACCGCCTTCGATCGCAAGAGCGGTCAGGTGCTGTGGAGCGTGGATCTGGCGGAACTGCCGGCCAATGTCGACAAGCGCAGCGCCCGTCTCTCCGGCGGTCTGGTCTCTCGCTACGGCAAGCTGTTCCTCGGCTCCGAGAACGGGGTGGTCTACGCCCTGAACGAGGCGGACGGGGAAGTGCTGTGGCAGACCACAGTGCCGGGTGAAGTGGTGGCGAGCCCGGCGGTCGAGGATGGTCGGGTGGTGGTGTTGACCACCTCCGGTCGCCTGATTGCCCTGGACACCGACGAAGGCAAGCAGCAGTGGACCCTGTCCGAGGAGCAGCCCCCGCTGACCCTGCGCAGTGCCAGTGCCCCCGTCATCACCAACGGCGCCGTGCTCTATGGCCGTGCCGATGGCAAGGTCGGCATCGCCCTGCTCAGCAATGGCCAGCCGGTGCGCCAGTCCAAGGTGGCGGATCCCCGCGGTGCGACCGAACTGGATCGCATGGTGGACGTGGATGCGACCCCGCTCATCGCCGGTGATGAGCTCTATGCCATCGCCTACAATGGTCAGTTGATGGCGCGCAAGCTGATGACCGGTGACGAGGTGTGGAAGCGCAAGTATTCCGGCTATCGTGACCTGGCGGTGACCGGCAACGCCATAGTGCTGACCGACAGTCGCAGCCACCTGTTCGCGGTCGATCGTCGCAACGGACTTGAGCTGTGGTCCAACACCCAGCTGGAAAATCGCAGCGTCACCGCCCCCGTCATCTTCGGTGACTACGTGGTGGTCGGCGATGTGGAAGGTTACCTGTATTGGCTGGATCGTACCGACGGTACCATCAAGGCGATGCAGCAGCTCGACAGCAGTGGTCTCTATGCCGCCCCCCTGGTGGACGGTGACACCCTGTATGTGCAGAGCCGTGGTGGCAAGTTGTACGCCTTGCAGCGTCCCTGATCACCCTTCAATCTGAATATCCGGCTCCTGGTCTTCGGACCCGGAGCCTTTGTCGTCTTGAGAATGAGGCTTTTATGACTCCTGTAGTAGCCCTGGTGGGCCGCCCCAACGTGGGGAAATCCACCCTGTTTAACCGCCTGACCCGTACCCGGGATGCCCTGGTCGCCGATTTTCCCGGCCTGACCCGGGACCGTAAATACGGCCAGGCGAAGTTGGGCGAGCTGGAATTTATCGTGGTCGATACCGGCGGTATCGATGGCACCGAGGAGGGGATCGAGCTGAAGATGGCCGAGCAGTCCCTGCTGGCCATCGAAGAAGCCGATGTGGTGCTGTTTATGGTGGATGCGCGGGCGGGTTTGACGGCGGCGGATCAAGCCATCGCCGAGCACCTGCGCAAGACCCACAAGAAGGTGTTCCTGGTCGCCAACAAGACCGACGGCATCGACGGTGATTCCGCCGTGTCCGAGTTCTACGCTCTGGCGCTGGGGGAGGTCTACCAGATCGCCGCCGCCCACGGTCGTGGCGTGCTGAGCCTGTTGGAACTGGCGCTGGCCCCCCACCTGGAAGAGCTGGTCGAGGCCGCCGCTGGCAGCGAGGAGGATGCGCAAGAGGAACTGGAAGAGGACTTCGACGAAGAAGCCCTGCTGCGCATGGTTGCCGCCGGTGAGTTGGACACCAGGGAAGACACCAAGGAGACCCCGTTCGCCGACCTGCCCATCAAGTTCGCCATCGTCGGTCGTCCCAACGTCGGCAAGTCGACCCTGACCAACCGCATGCTGGGTGAAGACCGCGTCATCGTCTATGACATGCCGGGCACCACCCGCGACTCCGTCTATATCCCGATGGAGCGTGACGATCAGAAGTACGTGATCATCGACACCGCTGGGGTGCGTCGTCGTGGCAAGGTGCACGAGACGGTGGAGAAGTTCTCCGTCATCAAGACCCTCAAGGCGATTGAGGATGCGAACGTCTGCCTGCTGGTGATAGACGCGCGCGAGACCATCACCGATCAGGATCTCAGCATCCTCGGCTTCGTGCTCCACTCCGGCCGCTCCGTGGTACTGGTGGTGAACAAGTGGGATGGTCTGGATCAGAAGGTGAAGGAGGACGTCAAGAACGAGCTGGACCGTCGTCTCGGTTTCATCGACTTCGCCCGGGTGCACTTCATCTCCGCCCTGCACGGCAGCGGTGTCGGTCACCTGTTCGAGTCCATCCAGGAGGCGTACCAATCCGCCACCCGCCGCACCAGTACCGCCATGCTGACCCGCATCATGCAGATGGCGCAGGAAGATCACCAGCCGCCCATGGTGAATGGTCGCCGGGTCAAGCTGAAGTATGCCCACGCCGGTGGCTACAACCCGCCGCGCATCGTCATCCACGGCAACCAGCTCAACGATCTGCCGGATTCCTACAAGCGCTACCTCATGAACTACTTCCGCAAGTCGTTGAAGATCATGGGCACCCCGATCCGGGTCGAGTTCCAGGAGTCTGCCAACCCCTTCGAGGGCAGGAAGAATACCCTGACCATGAGCCAGGAGCGGCAACGGGACCGCCTGCTCAAGGCGCGGACCAAGAGCAAGAAATAAGCCGAGACGGCTGCCCTCGCGGCAGCCGTTTTTTTACCTTGAACCGGGAGGTTGATGAGCCCTGGGCCCACCCGGCGCTCATTCACTTCATGAGGAGTCATCGATGAGCATCCTGACGTGCCCGGCCTGCAGCGCCGAGCTGGACAGCCGCAGCGGCGAGACCGCCTGTGGCCAATGCCAGACCCGCTACCGGATCCTGGCCCGCTGCCCGAGCTGCCAGCAGGCGCTGGAGCGGCTGAGGGCCTGCGGGGCGGTGGATTACTTCTGCAATCACTGCAACAGCCTGGTCTCTAAGCGGGCGGTGCTCCTTGCGGCGAGTCCGATCGAGCCGGCGTGAGGCATTAAAAAACCCGGCATTTGCCGGGTTTTTTATTCTGTGTGCTCTGCGATCAGCAAGGTGTAGGAGCGGTTTCGGCGCCATATCTTGCGTTTCATGTCATTGAGTTTGAGCTTGCGTCTTGGGCTCCAGGAACACTTGGTCTTCCTGGTCAACGTGGCTCTTCTGCGAGTTCGCATCTTGTTCTCCTCCCTGGTCATCCTGGCACTGATGTTGAGGCCCGTCGGTGCATTCTGTTATCAGTATCGCAACGTGATGAATATGTTGCGATAAGCACCTGTCAGACAGGCTCAGGCCTGGAACAATGTTAACAGAGAACTCAACCGGATAACACACCCGGGTCAAGGGGCGATGATCTGCTTGACCACCTCGGCGATGATGGTGGGGTGCTCATCGCTCGCTGCCGGCTCGCTGTTGTCATCCTCGTCCAGCTCCTCGCGGCGGTGGGCCTTCTGCTGCTCGTTGTCGAGCCAGAGCAGGCTCTGGTAGTACTGGCGCACGTTGTTGACGTAGTTGCGCGCCTCGCCACCCCGGGCATAGCCGTAGCGCACCTTGCGATGCCAGCGGGCCTGCTGCAACAGCGGCAGTACCTCCTTCACATCGCTCCAGGCGTCGGGATTCTTGCCGAGCTCCTTGGTCAGGCGGCGCGCATCCATCATGTGGCCGTAGCCGATGTTGTAGGCGGTGAGGGCGAACCACACCTTCTCGTCGTCCGGCACCGAGTCCGGCACCTTCTCCATCATCTCCTGCAGGTAGCGGGCGCCGCCCTTGATGCTCTCCTCCGGGTGCAGCCGGTTGCTGACCCCCATCGCCTTGGCGGTGGGCTCGGTCAGCATCATCATGCCGCGCACCCCGGTATAGGAGCGCGCCTCCGGATCCCAGTGGGACTCCTGATAGCTGATGGCCGCCAGCAGGCGCCAGTCGATCTCCTTGGCGTGGGTCTGGAACAGCTCCTGGTATTTGGGCAGCCGGCTCTTGGCCCGCTGCAGGAAGGTGCGGGTGTCGACGAAGTCGAAGTTCTGCACATGGCCGAAGTACTTCTCGTCCAGCTTGGCGATGGAGCCGTCCATGAAGCGCTGGCCGAAGAAGTCGATGATGCTGGCATAGAGGCTGTCATCGGGCAGCTTGGTCATGGCCCAGGCTACGGCCTGCTTCTTGTCGAGGGTCAGCCCCTCGGTGAGCTCGGGGTAGTAGCGTTGGGCGCGGGCCAGCACGGTGTCCTGTACCACGGTGTAGTCGAGCTTGCCGTCGGCGACCTGCTTGAGCAGCTCCTCCACATCCGCATCCCGGTTGGTGCTCCAGTCGAGGTTGGGGTACTGCTTGGCGAGTATCTTCATCAGATCCTCCCCGGTGGAGCCGGCGGGTACCACTATGGTGCCCTTGATGTCGCCGAGATCCTTCGGCTTGGGGGAGCCATTGCGATAGACCAGCTTGGGGGAGACCTGGTAGAAGCCGGGGCCGAAGCGAAACAGCTTGCGCCGCTCCGGCGTCACCACTATGGCGGCGGCGGCGAGATCCAGCTTGCCCTGCTCCAGCAGCTCGACCAGCCCGGCGGTGCTGTAGGCCGGGATGATGGTCAGCTTGACCCCCAGCCAGTCGGCATAGTTCTGCGCCAGCTCGTAATCGAAGCCCTGGGCGATGTCGTCACGTTGGTAATAGGAAGTGGGGCCATAGAGGGTGCCAACCCGGATCTCGCCCCGTTGACGGATCTGCTCCAGCTGGCTGGAGGGGGAATAGAAGTCGCAGCCGGCCAGGGCCAGCGTCAGCAACATCCCGATACACAGTCGAAAAATGCAGCGCAAGTAGTTGAATACCCTTGTTGAAAAAATCGGCATTTGTCAAAAAAGAGGCTCCTTTATACCAGAGTGTGTGGAGCGAGTCACATCGGTCTAAGTGAGAAAAACGTTTGTCCGTTGTGGGCCTGATCCCTATAATACGCGCGTCTCAAATCCCCCCACACTCTAAAACTTGGTGAGAAAGGTATATGGAAATCTTGCGTGGTGCCCCAGCACTGTCTGAGTTTCGTGTCCACAAGCTGCTGCAAAGCTGCGTGCAGAGAGGAGTAGAGATAGAGAGCGTCTATGCCGAATATGTGCACTTTGCCGAGCTATCATCCCCCTTGTCGCCGCCCGAGCGAGCGACCTTGGGCCAGCTCCTGCGCTACGGCCCGACCATCCCAGAACACACCCCCAGCGGTCAGCTGTTTCTCGTTACCCCCCGTCCCGGCACTATCTCCCCCTGGTCTTCCAAAGCAACCGACATCGCCCACAACTGCGGCCTGAACCAGGTCAAGCGGCTGGAGCGCGGCATTGCTTATTATCTGCAGCCCAAGCAGGCCCTGACCGCCGCCCAGCGCGGCGAGCTGGCGGCCCTGCTGCACGATCGCATGATGGAGACGGTGTTCGACGAGCTGAGCCAAGCGAGCGCCCTGTTTGCCCACCAGGAGCCGCGCCCCTTCACCCAGGTGGATGTGCTGACCGGTGGCCGCACCGCGCTGGCGGAGGCCAACGTGGCACTGGGTCTGGCCCTGGCCGATGACGAAATAGACTACCTGGTGGAGAACTTCACCCGGCTTGGTCGCAACCCCAACGACATCGAGCTCTACATGTTTGCCCAGGCGAACTCCGAGCACTGCCGTCACAAGATCTTCAACGCCGACTGGACCATAGACGGACAGCTGCAGCCCAAGTCGCTGTTCAAGATGATCAAGAACACCTTCGCGCAGACGCCGGATCATGTCCTGTCTGCCTATAAAGACAACGCCGCCGTGATGGAAGGCAGCGAGGGTGGCCGCTTCTTCCCGAGCCCCGCCAGCGGTGAGTACCAATATCACCAGGAGCGGGTCGATATCCTGATGAAGGTGGAGACTCACAACCACCCGACCGCCATCTCCCCCTTCCCGGGGGCGGCCACCGGCTCCGGCGGCGAGATCCGCGACGAGGGTGCGACAGGCCGTGGCGCCAAGCCCAAAGCTGGTCTGGTGGGCTTCTCCGTTTCCAACCTGCGGATCCCCGGCTTCGAGCAGCCCTGGGAGCAGGATTTCGGCAAACCGAGCCGCATCGTCAGCGCTTTTGACATCATGCAGGAGGGGCCGCTCGGCGGCGCCGCCTTCAACAACGAGTTCGGTCGTCCGGCCATCCTCGGTTACTTCCGTACCTTCGAGGAGAAGGTGCCGAGCCACAACGGCGTCGAGGTGCGGGGCTACCACAAGCCCATCATGCTGGCGGGCGGCATCGGCAACATCCGCACCGAGCACGTGCAGAAGGGGGAGATCCCGGTCGGGGCCGCCCTGATCGTGCTGGGTGGCCCGGCCATGAACATCGGCCTCGGGGGCGGTGCGGCCTCCTCCATGGCCTCCGGCCAGTCCGCCGAGGATCTGGACTTTGCCTCTGTGCAGCGGGACAACCCCGAGATGGAGCGCCGCTGCCAGGAAGTGATCGATCGCTGCTGGCAGCTGGGCGATGACAACCCCATCGTCTTCATCCACGACGTGGGGGCCGGTGGCCTCTCCAACGCCATGCCGGAGCTGGTCAACGACGGCGAGCGCGGTGGTCGCTTCGACCTGCGCGCCATCGCCAGCGACGAGCCGGGCATGAGCCCGCTGGAGATCTGGTGCAACGAATCCCAGGAGCGTTACGTGCTGGCCGTGGCCCAGGACAAGCTGCCGCTGTTCAAGGCCCTGTGCGAGCGCGAACGCGCCCCCTATGCCGTGATCGGCACCGCCACCGAAGAGAAGCATCTCACCCTGTCCGACAGCCACTTTGACAACCAGCCCATCGATCTGCCGCTGGACGTGCTGCTCGGCAAGGCCCCCAAGATGCACCGCGACGTGGCCAGCCTGCCGGCCCGTGGCAAGGCGCTGCAGCTGGACGGCATCACCCTGAGCGAGGCGGCCGAGCGGGTGCTGCGCCTGCCGACCGTGGCGGAGAAATCCTTCCTCATCACCATCGGCGATCGCAGCGTGACCGGCCTGGTCAACCGCGATCAGATGGTCGGCCCCTGGCAGATCCCGGTGGCCGATTGCGCGGTCACCGCCGCCACCTACGACAGCTATCACGGCGAAGCCATGTCCATGGGCGAGCGCACCCCGGTGGCGCTGCTCTCCCACGCCGCCTCCGCCCGCATGGCGGTGGCCGAGGCGCTGACCAACCTGGCACCGGCCCACATCGGTTCCTTGAAGCGGGTCAAGCTCTCCGCCAACTGGATGGCTGCCGCCGGTCACCCGGGGGAAGATGCCGGCCTGTACGAGGCGGTCAAGGCGGTGGGCGAGGAGCTCTGCCCGGCGCTTGGCATCACCATCCCGGTCGGCAAGGACTCCATGTCCATGAAGACCCGCTGGCAGCAGGATGACGAGGAGCGCAGCGTCACCTCGCCGCTCTCCCTGCTCATCACCGCCTTCGCCCGGGTGGAGGACGTGCGCAACACCGTCACCCCGCAGCTGCGTACCGATCTCGGCGAGACGGATCTCATCCTGATCGATCTGGGCAACGGCAAGCAGCGTCTCGGTGCCTCGGCCCTGGCCCAGGTCTATCGCCAGCTCGGTGACAGCGCACCGGATCTCGACAATCCGGTCCAGCTCAAGGGCTTCTTCAACGCCATCCAGGCACTGGTGGCGGATCGCAAGCTCATCGCCTACCACGACAGATCCGATGGCGGCCTGTTCGTCACCCTGACCGAGATGGCCTTCGCCGGTCATTGCGGCCTCGACATCCAGCTCGATCGCATCGGTGGCGAGCTGCTGCCGGCGCTGTTCAACGAGGAGCTGGGTGCCGTCATCCAGGTGCGCCGCGACGACAAGGAAGCGGTGCTGACCCTGCTGGCCGGTCACGGTCTGGCGGCCTGCTCCCACGTGCTGGGCACCGCCTGTGACGGCGATGTCATCTCGTTGCAGCGGGAGGGCCATGAGCTCTATCGCGCCAGCCGCACCGCCCTGCGTACCGCCTGGGGCGAGACCAGCTGGCAGATGCAGCGCCTGCGCGACAACCCGGAGTGCGCCGATCAGGAACACGCCGCCCGTCAGGACGCCGCGGATCCGGGTCTGCACGCCAGCTTGAGTTTCAACCCGAGTGAAGACGTGGCCGCCCCCTACATCGCCCGTGGGGTCTCCCCCCGGTTGGCGGTGCTGCGCGAGCAGGGGGTCAACTCCCACGTGGAGATGGCTGCGGCCTTCGATCGTGCCGGCTTCACCGCGGTGGATGTGCATATGAGCGACATCCTGTCCGGTCGCATCAAGCTGGAGCAGTTCCAGACCCTGGTGGCCTGCGGCGGTTTCTCCTACGGCGACGTGCTGGGGGCGGGGGAAGGCTGGGCCAAGTCCATCCTGTTCAACGACGGTGCCCGCGAGCAGTTCCAGCGCTTCTTCGAGCGCGGCGATACCCTCTCCTTGGGCGTGTGCAACGGCTGCCAGATGATGTCCAACCTGCGCACCCTGATCCCGGGGGCCGACTTGTGGCCGCGCTTCGTGCGCAACCGCTCCGAACGTTTCGAGGCCCGCTTCAGCCTGGTGCAGGTGCAGGATTCTCCCTCCGCCTTCTTCGCGGGCATGGCGGGCTCGGTGATGCCCATCGCCGTCTCCCACGGTGAAGGGCGGGTGGAGGTGCGCGATGCCGCTCACCTTGCCGCGCTGCAAGCCAGCGGTCTGGTGGGGCTGCGCTTCGTCGACAACCGCGGTCAGGTGACCGAGCAGTACCCGGCCAACCCGAACGGCGCACCGGTTGGTATCACCGCGGTCACGACTGTTGACGGTCGCGCCACCATCATGATGCCGCACCCGGAGCGGGTGTTCCGCACGGTGGCGAACTCCTGGCACCCGGACAACTGGGGCGAGGATGGTGCCTGGATGCGGATGTTCCGCAACGCGCGGGTACGCCTGGGTTAATCCCGCCCCGTACTGCGCAGAAAATCAAAAACCGGCCCCCGTGGCCGGTTTTTTTATTGGCTCAAGAGTCTGTCATCCGGTTCTGTGAGTTGATGGCAGATGGCAGATGGCAGATGGCAGATGGCAGATGGCAGATGGCAGATGGCAGATGGCAGATGGCAGATGGCAGAGCGGGCTGAAGGGGGAGGGTTGGCCGGCGAGCCGAGCCGACGCGATACGTACCTCGGCAAGTTGGCGAGATAAAAAAAACCGGCCACAAAGGCCGGTTTTTCGTTGGGACTGAGCGTGATGCTAGCGCAGCACCACGTTCTGGAAGCCCTGCACCAGGCTGATGACCGGCTGGGGGTAGATACCCAGCGCCACCACCAGGATGGCGGAGAGCAGCACCACCAGTCCGCCGGAGGAGAAGGCCCAGTCGGCCTTGGCATCGCGCAGCTGCATGCCGGGTTCCCGCAGATAGAGGGTGACCATGACCCGCAGGTAGTAATAGAGCCCCAGGGCGCTGCCGAGCACTATGGCGCCGGAGAGCCACCACAGCTGGGCATCGACCGTCACCCCGATGAGGTAGAACTTGCCGATGAAGCCGAGCGTCATGGGGATGCCCGCCAGGGAGAGCATCATCACCGTCATCACGGCGGTCAGGTAGGGTCTGTGCCAGAACAGGCCGCGGTAGCTGTGCAGGGAGTCCGCATCCTTGCCGCGATAGGGGCTGGACATCATGCTGATGACGCCGAAGGCCCCCAGGCTGGTGAACAGGTACATCAGCAGGTAGACCCCGGCCGCTTCCACCGGCATCTGGCCGAGGCGGCTCGCCACCACCACCGCCAGCAGGTAGCCGAAGTGGGAGATGGAGGAGTAACCCATCATCCGCTTGATGTTGGTCTGGATCAGCGCCAAGAGGTTACCGATGACGATGGAGATGACCGCCATGGCCGCCAGCAGCCAGTGGATCATGGGATCCGAGGTGGCCGGCACCGCCAGGTAGAAGCGCAGCAGCACACAGAACACCGCGATCTTGCTGACGGTGGCGAGGAAGGTGGCCACCGGCGCGGGGGCGCCTTCGTACACATCCGGGGTCCAGAGGTGGAAGGGGGCGAGGGAGAGCTTGAAGGCGAAGCCCACCAGCATCAGACCCAGGCCGCCCATCAGCAGCGGATGGTGAGCCGGGCTCTGGGCCAGGGTCAGGCCGAGGTCGCTGAAGCTCAGGCTGCCCGCCTGGGCATAGAGCAGCGCCATGCCAAACAGCAGGAAGGCGGTGGCGGCGGCAGAGAGCACCATGTACTTGATGCTGGCCTCCAGCGAATGACGCTCGCGGTAGGCGTAGCCCACCAGGCCGAACATGGGCAGGGTCAGCATCTCGATCCCGATGAACAGGGAGGCGAGGTGGCGAGAGCCCGCCAGCACCAGGCCGCCGGCGGTGGCGATCAGCAGCAGCAGGTAGAACTCTTCCCGGTTGTCCGGATAGCCCTTGAGCCAGGAGCGGCCGAAGGTACAGGTGGCCAGGGCGCCGATGAGCACCAGCCCCATGTAGAAGACCGCATAGCTGTCCACTTGCAGCAGCGGGGTGACACCCTGATCCCCCTGGGCCATCACTATGGGCAGGGAGAAGAGGGCCAGGTTCAGGCCGGTGATGGTCACCGCGAAGGCGGTGTCATCGCAGCGTTTCCAGGCGATGGCCAGCATCAGGGCCACCATGGCCCCGGTGGTCAGCAGCAGGGGCAGCAGGGCCAGCAGTTGAGAAGCGGTGAACGTCATGACAGTGCTCCTGACGTGGACGAAGAAGGCGAAAGAGAAAGCATCATTGCAGCGCTCCTGTGCTTGGCAGCGCATACCAGTGCAGCACGCTCAGCAGGCTGCTGCTGGCGGTGTCGAGCACGGGCTGGGGATAGAGGCCGAGCAGCACCAGCAGGCCGGCGATGGTGAGCATCATGGCCAGTTCCCGGCCATCCAGCCCCTTGAGCGGCTTCTCATCCTTGGGCGCACCGAAGCAGGCCCGTTGCAGCATGATGAGGGAGTAGACCGAGGCCAGTACCAGACCGAAGGTGGCGATGACGGTGATGACCGGGGCCACCTGGAAGCTGCCGATGAGGATCAGGAACTCGCCGATGAAGTTGCCGGTGCCCGGCATGCCGAGGGAGGCCGCCGAGAAGAACAACATCACCCCTGGCAGGTAGCGCAGTCGGCCCCAGAGGCCGCCCATCAGGCGCAGGTCCCGGGTGTGCAGCCGCTCGTAGAGCTGGCCGCACAGGATGAACAGGCCGGCGGCGGAGAGGCCGTGGGCGATCATCTGCACCACGGCCCCTTGCAGCGCAAGCTCGCTGCCCGAGTAGATGGCGATCATCACGAAGCCCATGTGGGAGATGCTGGTGTAGGCCACCAGCCGCTTGATGTCGGTCTGGGCGAACGCCAGCAGGGCGCCGTAGACGATGCCGAACAGGCCAAGGAGCATGGCGTAGGGGGCGAACTCGGCGGAGGCCTCGGGGAACAGCGGCAGGGTGAAGCGCAGCAAGCCGTAGGCGGCGGTCTTCAGCAAGATGCCCGCCAGATCCACCGAGCCCGCGGTCGGCGCCTGGCTATGGGCGTCCGGCAACCAGCCGTGCAGCGGCACCAGCGGCATCTTGACTGCGAAGGCGACGAAGAAGCCCAGCATCAGCAGCCACTGCACGCCCATGCTCATCGGGGTGTTGAGCAGGTCGAGGTAGTTGAAGGTGAAGACACCGGTGGCGGCGTGGTGGGTCAGCACCAGCCCGAGGATGGCGACCAGCATGATGAGGCCGCTGGCCTGGGTGTAGATGAAGAACTTGGTGGCGGCGTTGATCCGGGATTTGCCGTCGGTGACCGAGTGGCCCCAGAGCGCGATCAGGAAGTACATCGGCACCAGCATCATCTCCCAGAAGAAGAAGAACAGGAACAGATCCACCGCCATGAAGACGCCGAGCACGCCGCCCAGGATCCAGAGCAGGTTCAGGTGGAAGAAGCCGATGCGCTGCACTATCTCCTTCCAGGAACAGAGGATGGCCAGTACGCCGATGAAGCTGGTGAGCATCACCATCAGCAGGGAGAGGCCATCCACCGCCAGGTGCAGGGAGATGCCGAAGCGGGGGATCCAGGGCTGTTGCCACTCGGCCGCCCAGACCGGGAGGCCCGGGTTGGCGAGGGAGAAGTCACCGCTGAGCCAGATGGCACCGGAGAGCAACAGGCAGGCGCTCATCGACAGCAGCGCCACCCAGCGAACGAATTGCCCACCGAGCCGCTCCATCTGCCAGCAGAGCAAGCCGCCGATAAAAGGAATTAACAAGATCCAGAGTAAGGTCACGATATCAGCTCTCGTCTATTTGCTAGTCATGCTGCTAGCTGCAGTGCAGGCCCAGCGGGCCTGCCGTGAGTTCAGGGACCGCATCGGGGTCAGCCGAGCAACAGCAGGGCCAGGATCAGGGCGGCGCCCATCCCCATGGAGGCTGCGTACCAGCGCAACTTGCCGGACACCGTCCAGGCCAGCAGCTGGTGGCCACTCTGGGCCAGCACGGCGGGCAGGTTCATCATCCGATCCAGCGGATCCTTGCCGAGCAGTCGGGTCACCAGCAGGTAGGGCTTGACCCAGATCCAGTCATATAGCCAGTCGAAGCCCCAGGCATTGAACCAGAGGGTGCTGAGCAGACGACCAGGAGCGCTCTCGGCGATCCCCTTCGCCAGGCGACGCTCGCCGAGGAACAGGAAGGCGGCCAGCGCTATGCCTGCCACGGCGATGATCCCGGAGAGGATCTCAAGGCTGTGGCGTCCCTCCTCGATGCTGTCACCCGGGCCGGCCGGCAGTACCCCGGCTAGCGGCGGCACTATCATGGAGCCGACGGCGGTGGAGAGCACCAGCAGCACCAGCAGCGGCAGCTTGTGGGCCAGGCCGTGACCGGTGTGGGCCTCGGTCTGGGCCTTGCCGTGGAAGGCGATGAAGATCAGACGGAAAGTGTAGAGGGAGGTCAGGAAGGCCCCCACCAGACCGGCCCACAGCAGGGCGCTCTGGCCACTGGCCTGCACCTGCCACAGGATGGCGTCCTTGCTGTAGAAGCCGGCGGTGACCAGCGGCAGCGCGGCCAGTGCCGAGCCCCCCACCAGGAAGCAGGCATAGACCAGCGGCAGGCTCTTGCGCAGGCCCCCCATCTTGAAGATGTTCTGCTCGTGGTGGGTCGCGACTATGACGGCGCCGGCGGAGAGGAACAGCAGCGCCTTGAAGAAGGCGTGGGTCATCAGGTGGAAGATGGCCCCCTCCCAGGCACCGACCCCGAGGGCCAGGAACATGTAGCCGATCTGGCTCATGGTGGAGTAAGCCAAAATCCGCTTGATGTCGGTCTGCACCAGGGCCGCAAAGCCTGCCAGCACCAGGGTGATGGCACCCACCAGCGCCACCAGATGCAGGATCTCGGGGGCCAGCAGGAACAGACCGTGGGTACGGGCAATCAGGTAGACGCCGGCGGTCACCATGGTGGCCGCGTGGATCAGCGCCGAGACCGGGGTCGGACCCGCCATGGCATCCGCCAGCCAGGTCTGCAGCGGCAGCTGGGCGGACTTGCCGACCGCGCCGCCCAAGAGCATCAGGCAGGCCAGCGACAGGGCAGGGGAGCCCTCGGCAAACACCACGGGGGCGCGCACCAGCAGCTCATGGATGTTGAGGGTGCCGAGCTCGCGGTAGAGGATGAACAGGCCGATGGCGAGGAAGACGTCACCGACCCGGGTCACCACGAACGCCTTGAGGGCGGCGGCGCCGTTGGCCGGGTTGCGGTAGTAGAAGCCGATCAGCAGGTAGCTGCACAGCCCCACCCCTTCCCAGCCCAGGTAGACGAACAGCAGATCGTCGGCCAGCACCAGGAACACCATGCTGGCGATGAACAGGTTGGTGTAGGTGAAGAAGCGCGAATAGCCTTCTTCACCGCGCATGTACCAGGAGGCGAACAGGTGGATGAAGAAACCCACCCCGGTCACCACCCCCAGCATGGTCAGCGACAGACCATCCAGCGCCAGGCGGAAGGTGGGGGTGAATTCCCCCACCGACATCCACTGCCACAGGGTCTGGGTGTAGACACCGCCCACCGGCATCTTGGTCATGAAGTCGAGACCGACCCAGAGGGTGGTGAGGGCCGACAGGCCGATGCTGCCGACGCCGATCAGTGCCGAGCTGCGCTCACCGAAGCGGCCGATGGAGAAGGCCAGCACCAGCCATCCCAACAGGGGAAACAGGAAAGTCAGGTATAAGAGGCTCATCCGCGCATCTCGCTCACAGTGTCCACGTTCAGGGTGTGGTAACGACGATAGAGCAGCAGTAGTAAAGCGAGGCCGATACTGGCCTCCGCTGCCGCCAGAGAAATCACCAGTATGTACATGATCTGGCCGTCGGCCTGGGCCCAGCGGCTGCCAGCCACCACGAACGCCAGCGCGGATGCATTCATCATGATTTCGATACTCATGAGGATAAACAGCAAGTTACGGCGAATTAGCAGGCCGCACAGGCCGATGCAGAACAGGATGGCGGCCAGCAGGAGGCCGTATTCCATTGGGATTCCGTTCATGACTGACCTCCTTCCTGGGACGGGCGAGCGGTGGGTTTGGGGACGGAGAGCACTTCCCCGCTCTTGTCTTCACGACCGAGGTGATAGGCGGTGACCAGACCCGCCAGCAGCAGGATGGAGGCCAGCTCCACCGCCAGCACATAGGGGCCGAACAGGGCGATGCCGACTTCCTTGGCGCTGACGTCGGTCAGGCCGAGCTCGCCACCGGTGACCCCGAGGATGCCATAGGCCAGAAAGCCGAGCAGGACGAGGGAGAGCAGGGCGGGTCCACCCCAGGTCATGGGGGTGAGCCAGTTGCGCTCCTGATCCTGGGATGACCCCAGGTTCAGCATCATCACCACGAACACGAACAGCACCATGATGGCGCCGGCGTAGACGATCACCTGCAGGGCGCCTGCGAAGGAGGCCCCCAGGCAGAAGAAGATCATGGCCACGGCGATGAGGGAGATGATGAGATTGAGTAGCGCATGCATCGGATTGCTGGTGCTGATCACCCGCAGCGTACTGTAAACGGCGACCAGGGCCGCGGCATAAAATGCCAGTTCCATGATTGACTCCTAGGGCAGCAGGCTCTTGACATCGATGGGCTTGGCTTCGTTCTCGGCTTCCCCTTTGGGCTTGCCGTCGATCGCCATCCCGCTCATGCGGTAGAAGTTGTAGTCCGGGTATTTGCCGGGCCCGCTGATCAGCAAGTCTTCCTTCTCATACACCAGATCCTGACGGCGATACTCACCCATCTCGAAATCCGGCGTGAGCTGGATGGCGGTGGTGGGGCAGGCCTCTTCGCACAGGCCGCAGAAGATGCAGCGGGAGAAGTTGATGCGGAAGAATTCCGGGTACCAGCGGCCATCGTCCCGCTCCGCCTTTTGCAGCGAGATGCAGCCGACCGGGCAGGCCACGGCGCACAGGTTGCACGCCACGCAGCGCTCGTCACCGTCCGGATCCCGGGTCAGCACGATGCGACCGCGGAAACGGGGGGCGGCATAGACCGCCTGCTCCGGATAGCTGAGGGTCTCACGGGGCCGCCAGGCATGGGAGAACACCATCCCCAGGCTGCGTAACTGGGTGCCAACACCCTTGATAATGCTAGTAATTTTCATAGTCGTGCCTCACTGCACATTTATCAGCACTACGGCGCCGGTTACCAGCATGTTGAGCAAGGTAAGCGGTAAGCAGACTTTCCAGCCAAAGGACATCACCTGGTCGAAGCGCGGGCGGGGCAGGGAAGCCCGCAGCAGGATGAAGAACACCATGAAACAGGCGGTCTTCAGCGCAAACCAGATGAAGGGCGGCAACCAGGGGCCGTGCCAGCCACCGAAGAACAGGGTCACGATGAGGGAGGAGACCAGCACTATGCCGATGTACTCGCCCACGAAGAACAGACCCCACTTCATGCCCGCGTATTCGATGTGATAGCCGTCGGCGAGTTCCTGCTCGGCCTCCGGCTGGTCGAACGGGTGACGGTGGGTGACGGCGACGCCGGCAAACAGGAAGGTGACGAAGCCCAGGATCTGGGGCACCACGTTCCACAGGCCAGCCTGCGCCTCGACGATCTCTCTCAGGTTGAAGCTGCCGGTCTGGATCACTATCCCCATCAGGGAGAGGCCGAGGAACACCTCGTAGGAGAGGGTCTGGGCCGAGGCGCGCAGGCTGCCGAGCAGGGAGTACTTGTTGTTGCTCGACCAGCCGGCGAACAGCACGGCGTAGACCGCCAGCCCCGCGATGGCCAGGATGTAGAGCAGACCCACGTTGAGATCCGCCACCCCCCAGGTCGGGGTGATGGGCACCACAGCAAACGCCAGGATGAAGGAGGTGAAGGCGATGATGGGGGCCAGCACGAAGATCCGGCGATCGGCGAACGGCGGGATCCAGTCCTCCTTGAAGAACATCTTGACCATGTCGGCCGCCAGCTGCAGCAAGCCGAAGGGGCCTACCCGGTTGGGGCCGTAACGGTCCTGCCACAGCGCCAGCAGACGGCGCTCGATGAAGCTCATGAAGGCACCGGCCCCCACTATCCCCACCAGCACGATCAGCGCCTTGCCTACTTCCAGCAACAGGTCGATCATTTCATCGCTCATGCTATGGCCTCCTGCAGATCAGTCACATAGGCCTGGTGCAGCGCGGTCGGCAGGCCATGGGCGCCCAGCGGCAGACCGAGCAGCCCCTGTGCCAGCCGCTCGCTGACCCGCAGGGTCAACCGCCAGTGGTGGCCGCCCCAGGAGAAGGCTACCAGGTTGCCGGCATGGAGGGCGAAGCGGGCGGCGTCGCTCGGGTTCAGCACCAGCTCGGGGGCGGCCATGCGCGCCTGGATGACAGGGCTGCGCGCGGAGAGCTCTTCCCCGCCAAAGAGTTGCTCGTAGCTCACCACCTGCAGCGCCGCCTGGGCGCCGAAGGGGGCGGGGATGGTGTCGAACCAGCCGAGGCTGTCTTCACCCGGCTCTAGCAGACGGCGACCGGGATCGCCGGCTCGCAGGTTGCCACCCACCTCGCTCTGGAACTTGTTCCAGGCAGAGGGGGAGTTCCAGCCCGGCGCCCAGGCGAACGGCACCTGTTGCATCGGCTGACGGGCACCGGCGTAGCCTTCCATGGAGAAGCTGAAGGGGGAGTCCGGATCCTGAGCCACCCTGGGCTCGCTCACGTTCTGATCCGCCAGCATGGAGGTGCGGCCGCTGTAGCGGTGCGGCTCGCGGGCGAGCTTCATGCCACGGATGCGCAGCCCGGCGTTGGGCGCGGCCTCCAGCATGGCGGCCAGCAGCGGCACTGAGGCGGCGCAGGCGGCACTCACCTCGTCGAAGGTGGTCCAGCGCAGCGGCGTGTGATCCAGCGCCCCCTGCAGCGCGGCCAGCCAGCGCCAGCTCTCGCGTACCTGGATGTCGGCGTCGTAGAAGGCGGCGGCATAGACCTGGAAGAAGCGCTGGGCGCGACCTTCCATGTTCACCAGGGTACCGTCGGCCTCGGCGAAGCTGGCGGCAGGCAGCACCAGGTTCGCCTGCTGGGCGGTCTGGGTGTCCTGATGATCGACCACCAGCAGATGCTGCAGGCGCTTGATGGCGGCATCGACCCGGTTGCGCGGAGCGCGGCGATAGAGATCGTTCTCCAGGGTGATCAGCGCCAGCTTCTCCTCCCCTTCGATACGGCTCAGGGCGGCTTCCAGCGGCGCTTCCGATGCGGCCAACATGGCCAGCCCCAGGCTGTTGGCTTCCTGCGCCACCAGCGCCAGGCTCACCTCCTGGGCACGACCCTTGAGGGCGCGCGCTATGTTGCTGGCCGCCTCGAGCAGGGCCTGGGAGCGGGCGCCGGAGCCGGCGATGATGAGCGGCTTCTTGGCATTGCCGAGCAGCTCGGCCCAGCGCGTGGCCAGGGCCTGCTGATCGGCACTCAAGTCGTGCGGGGTCGGGGCCGAGCCATCAAGCAGGTGGGCGATGGCGAAGCCGAGCCGGGCCTGATCGGCGTGGGGCGCATGCAGTGTGCCGCTGGCCACATCGTCGAGGCGGGTCTGATCCAGGCTGGTGATGAGCAGCGGGTAGCGATCGTTCTGCGCCAGGGTCTGCACCGCGGCGACCTGCCACAGGTCCACCTTCAGCTTGCGGGCGAGCTCGCGGCCCTTGCCCTTGACCGCCTGGCGCAGGGCCAGGGCGATGCGGGCGGCGCTCATGGTGACATCTTCACCCAGCACCAGGATGGCGTCGGCCTCCTCCATGTCGCGCAGGCTGGGGGTACGCACGCCGCCGTGCTGCAGTATATGCAGCATCTTCTGCAGGCACTCCCATTCACTCTGCTCGACACCGCAATAGAAGTTGTCGGCACCCACCAGCTCGCGCAGGGCGAAGTTGCTCTCCAGCGAGGCGCGCGGCGAGCCGATGCCGATGACACCGGCGGCGGTGCGCAGGGCATCGGCGGCGCGGTTGAGGGCGCCGTCGACCGTGATGGCGAGTCGGTCGTTGCCATCATGGAGCAGGGGCTGGCGGGGGCGGTCGGCCAGGTTGACATAGCCGTAGCCGAAGCGGCCGCGGTCGCACAGGAAGTAGTGGTTCAGCGCGCCGTGGTAACGGTTCTCGATGCGGCGCAGCTCGCCGTAGCGCTCACCCGGGCTGATGTTGCAGCCGACCGAGCACTGTTGGCAGATGCTGGGGGCGAACTGCATGTCCCATTTGCGGTTATAACGCTCGGAGTGGGTCTTGTCGGTGAAGACGCCGGTGGGGCAGACCTCCACCAGGTTACCGGAGAACTCGCTCTCCAGGGTGCCATCCTCGACCCGGCCGAAGTAGACGTTGTCGTGGGCACCATAGACGCCCAGATCCTCGCCACCGGCGTAATCCTTGTAGTAGCGCACGCAGCGATAGCAGGCGATGCAGCGATTCATCTCGTGGTTGATGAAGGGGCCGAGATCCTGATTCTGGTGGGTGCGCTTGGTGAAGCGGTAGCGACGGCTGTTGTGGCCGGTCATCACCGTCATGTCTTGCAGGTGGCAGGCGCCGCCCTCTTCACACACCGGGCAGTCGTGGGGGTGGTTGGTCATCTGCCACTCCACCACCGTCTTGCGAAACTCCTTCGCCTCTTCGTCCTCGATGGAGATATAGGTGCCATCGGTGGACGGGGTCATGCAGGACATGACCAGGCGGCCGCGCTTGTCATCGGCATTCTGATACTGTTTGACCGCACACTGGCGGCAGGCACCGACGCTACCGAGCGCCGGGTGCCAGCAAAAATAGGGGACGTCCAGACCCAGCGACAGACAGGCTTGCAGCAGGTTGTCTGCGCCGTCTACCTCGAACTCTTTACCGTCTACATAAATGGTGGCCATACAACTTCCCTGACATCAAATTAGATAAAATCCATGGCTCGCAGCAGGCATGACGCCTCGTGTTACCAGCGTTCGCCCAGCAGATTGGGCTGGATACCCTTGAACAGCTTGTGATTGTCATGGGGGGCCTTGACCCCGGCCTCGAACTCGGACCTGAAGTACTTCATCGCACTGCCAAGGGGCTCGACGGCGCCGGGGGCATGGGCGCAGAAGGTCTTGCCCGGGCCGAGGAAACTGCACAGCTGCTCCAGGGTGGCGAGATCCTCGGGTTGGCCCTCGCCGCGCTCCAGTGCCCGCAGCAGCTTGACGCTCCAGGGCAGGCCGTCGCGGCAGGGGGTGCACCAGCCGCAGGATTCACGGGCGAAGAACTCTTCCATGTTGCGCAGCAAGGAGACCATGTTGACGCTGTCATCCACCGCCATGGCGAGGCCGGTGCCCATGCGGGTGCCGACCTTGCCGATGCCGCCCGCATACATCTGGGCGTCCAGGTGTTCGGGCAGCAGGAAGCCGGTGCCGGCGCCGCCCGGTTGCCAGGCCTTGAGGCGATAACCGGCCTTCATGCCACCGGCGTAGTTCTCAAACAGCTCGCGGGCGGTGATGCCGAACGGCAGCTCCCACAAGCCAGGATTATTGACCTTGCCGGAGAAGCCCATCAGCTTGGTGCCGTGATCCTCCGAGCCCGGCAGCGCCAGCCCCTGATACCAGGCCACGCCGTTGCCTATGATGGCGGGTACGTTGCACAGGGTCTCGACGTTGTTGACGCAGGTGGGCTTGCCCCAGACGCCGGAGACGGCGGGGAAGGGGGGCTTGGCGCGCGGGTTGGCGCGGCGCCCTTCCAGGGAGTTGATCAGCGCCGTCTCTTCGCCGCAGATGTAACGACCGGCGCCGGTGTGGACGAACAGCTCGAAGTCGAAGCCCGAGCCCAGGATGTTCTTGCCGAGCAGGCCGGCGGCCTTGGCCTCTTCCACCGCACGGCGCAGGTGGATGGCGGCATCCACGTACTCGCCCCGCAGGAAGATGTAGCCGCGGTAGGCCTTGAGCGCCTTGGCGGAGATGATCATCCCCTCGATCAGCTGGTGGGGCAACTGCTCCATCAGCAGCCGATCCTTGTAGGTGTTCGGCTCCATCTCGTCGGCGTTGCAGAGCAGGTAACGGATGTTCATGCTCTCGTCTTTGGGCATCAGGCCCCACTTCACCCCGGTGGAGAAGCCGGCGCCACCGCGGCCCTTGAGGCCCGCGTCCTTGACGGTGCTGACGATCTCGTCAGGGCTCATCTGGCCCAGCGCGCGGCGGGCGGCCTCGTAGCCCTGCTTGGCCTGGTACTCCTCGATCCAGACCGGCTGGCCATCGTCGCGCAGCCGCCAGGTGAGGGGATGGGTCTCGGGGGCACGGGGGGTGCGGTTGGCGGTGCCAAGGGATGCCAGGCTCATGGGTAAGCCTCCAGGGTTTTAAGCAAGCCGATCGCATCCAGCCCGCCGAAGGTGTCGTCGTCGATCATCAGCGCCGGCCCCTTGTCGCAGTTGCCGAGGCAACAGACCGGTAGCAGGGTGAAGCGGCCGTCGGCCGAGGTCTGACCAGGGGCCAGATCCAGCACATCTTTCAGACCCGCCAGCAGCTGCTCATGGCCGTTGATGTAACAGACCATGCTGTCACAGACACGGATGATGTGGCGGCCGACCGGCTGGCGGAAGATCTGGCTGTAGAAGGTGGCGACCCCTTCCACGTCGCTGGCGGGGATGCCCAGCTCGGCGGCGATGGCATGGATGGCACCGTCCGGTACCCAGCCGCGCGCCTGCTGCACTATCTTGAGTGCTTCGATGCTGGCGGCGCGGGGATCTTCGTAGTGGTGCGTCTCATGCAAGATGGCGTCGCGCTCGGCCTGGCTCAGGGCGAATCCGTCGCCCTTGCCCTGACACGCACTCTGTCCCGCTGAGGACGATGTATTTTTGCACTGACATTGCTGGCTCATGACTTAACCTTTTGTCGTTTATTCTTCTTGTCCCGTCACTGCGGGGACTTAACGATCCACATCCGACATAACGAAATCGATACTGCCCAGGTAGACGATGAGATCCGACACCATCTGGCCGCGGATCACCGAGGGGATCTGCTGCAGGTGGGCAAAGCTCGGGGTGCGGATCCGGGTCCGGTAGCTCATGGTGGAGCCGTCGCTGGTCAGGTAGTAGCTGTTGATCCCCTTGGTCGCCTCTATCATCTGGAAGGACTCGGCGGCCGGCATCACGGGCCCCCAGGACACTTGCAGGAAGTGGGTGATCAGGGTCTCGATGTCCTGCAGGGTGCGCTCTTTTGGCGGCGGTGTGGTGAGCGGGTGATCCGCCTTGAACGGTCCCTCCGGCATGTTCTTCATGCACTGCTCTATGATGCGCATGCTCTGGCGGATCTCCTCGATGCGCACGGTGGCGCGATCGTAGGCATCGCCATTGCTGCCCACCGGCACCTCGAACTCGAACTGATCGTAGCCGGAGTAAGGGCGCCACTTGCGCACATCGAAGTTGAGGCCGGTGGCGCGCAGACCGCCGCCCGTGGTGCCCCAGGCCAGCGCCTGCGCGGTGTTGTAGGCGGCGACGCCTATGGTGCGACCGCGCAAGATGCTGTTGCGCATGGCGGCCTTCTCATACTCCATCAGCCGCTTGGGCAGCCAGCTCAGCAGGTTGTCCTGGATGAGGCGGGCCCAGCCGATCGGCAGATCGTGCGCCACGCCGCCGATGCGGAACCAGGCTGGGTGCATGCGCGCACCGGTGATGGCCTCGATGATGAGATAGATCTTCTGCCGGTCGGTGAAGGTGAAGAACACCGGGGTCATGGCCCCCACGTCCTGGATATAGGTACCGAGGAACAGCAGGTGGCTCTGGATGCGGAACAGCTCCGACATCATCACCCGGATCATGTCGACCCGGTTGGGCACGGTGATCCCCGCCAGCTTCTCGACCGCCAGCACATAGGGCAGGTTGTTCATCACCCCGCCCAGGTACTCGACCCGGTCGGTGTAGGGGATGTAGCTGTGCCAGGACTGGCGCTCGCCCATCTTCTCGGCACCCCTGTGGTGATAGCCGATGTCGGGCACGCAGTCGCGGATCTCCTCGCCATCGAGCTGCAGCACCAGCCGGAAGGCGCCGTGGGCGGAGGGGTGGTTGGGGCCGAGGTTCAAGAACATGTAGTCCTCGTTCTCGTTGCCCCGGCTCATGCCCCACTCTTCCGGCTTGAACAGCAGGTTGTCCTGCTCCTGATCCTGCTTGACCGCGTCGAGCATGAAGGGATCGAACTCGGTGGCCCGGGCCGGGTAATCCTTGCGCAGCGGGTGACCCTGCCAGCTCTTGGGCATCATGATGCGGGTGAGGTGGGGGTGGCCATCGAAGGTGATGCCCATCAGATCCCAGACTTCCCGCTCGTACCAGTTGGCGTTGGGGAAGTGGCGGCTGATGGTCGGCAGGTGCAGATCGCTCTCCATCAGCGGCACCTTCAGCATCACATCGGCGTTACGATCGATGGAGATGAGGTGGTAGAAGACGGTGAAGTCGCTCTCGGGCAGGCCGTGGCGATGGCTGCGCATCCGCTCGTCGGTGGCGCTCAAGTCAAACAGCATCACGAAGGGGGAGGGGAGCTTTTGCAAGAAGCTGACCACATCCAGCAGCAGATCGCGGGATAGCCAGAGCACAGGCACCCCGGTACGGGTGGTCTGGACGGTGAAGCGCTCGGCGCCGAAATGGGCAAACAGCTCGCCGACCACCTGGGCATCGGCGTGATCGGAGGGCTGCCATTGGGCCATGCTGTAGTTATTGGGAAACTCTCGGGTCAATTTCATGGTCAGATCTCATCCGGCGTGCGCAGGTTGGTGACTTGGATGCGCTCTTCCCGCTTGCGATCCTTCTCGGCCGGCATCTCGGGGCGATAGATCCCCTGATCGCCCACCACCCAGGAGAGGGGGCGACGCTCCTTGCCGATGGAGTCCTGCAACAGCATCAGGGCCTGCAGGAAGGCCTCGGGGCGGGGCGGGCAACCGGGAATATAGACGTCGACCGGCAGGAACTTGTCCACACCCTGCACCACTGAGTAGATGTCGTACATGCCGCCCGAGTTGGCGCAGGCGCCCATGGAGATGACCCACTTTGGCTCGAGCAGCTGTTCATACAGGCGCTGGATGACGGGGGCCATCTTGATGAAGGGGGTGCCGGCGATCACCATGAAGTCCGCCTGGCGTGGCGAGGCACGAATGACCTCGGCGCCGAAGCGGGCCACGTCATGGGGGGAGGTGAAGGCGGTACACATCTCGACATAGCAGCAAGAGATACCGAAGTTGTATGGCCAGAGCGAGTTCTTGCGGCCCCAGTTGACGGTGTCTTGCAACACCTCCTCGAGCCGCCCGATCATGATGCCGCGGCTCGCCTGTTGCGCCAGCGGATCATCGACGGTCTGGCGCTGTTCCTGGGGGTAGCGCTCAACGGGCGCATCCGGGTCAATCCGGGTCAGGGTGTACTTCATGGTGCAACCTCAAAGGGATAATCGGTAAATCAGTCTGGCTTCTTGTCAGTCAGGACGCGCTTCTTCGGGGCCCAGTCGAGGGCACCGATACGCCACAGGTAGATGAGGCCTACCAGCAGCAGGGTGATAAAGATGGTGGCTTCGATGAAGCCGACCCAGCCACTTTCCCGTACGGAAACGGACCAGGCGAAGAGATAGAGCGCCTCGACGTCGAAGATGACGAAGAACATGGCGACCAGATAGAACTTGGCGGAGAAACGCAGACGGGCGTTGCCGACGGATTCGATGCCGGATTCGAAGGGTCGGTTTTTGGCGCGGCCATAGGCTCGCCCCCCCAGCAAGGCCGCGACGCCTATCATGGTCAGGCAGATGCAGATGGCCCCAATGACATAGACAGCAAAGGCCCAATGCTGGACAGCAATATCAGCAAACATAGGAGTTTTCCCTAACCGAATTAATCATGTGACTTAACAAGGATGCTACGTATTATGCCAGTTCCATACTGATTTACATGTCATTTCAAAGGATTAATTATTAATCAGCGGGAGGAAAATCGCTTTTTGCTAGCAAGGTCAATCTTCCTGTTTGAGAATCATTTTCAATCGCTTTTACGGGGTAAGGAAAATGGCAAGTTCGCTTGAAAAATAAACTAATCGGAAAAACGAAAGACCCCGCAATGCGGGGTCTTTTCATCAGGGGGCCAGGAGGGGAAGGGCTTGTTCCGCCGCCTTGCCCTGGGAGAGCACTATCTCCACCCGCCGGTTGGCTTGCCGGTGTGCAGCTGTGTCGTTGGCATAGCGAGGCTGGGTGTCGGCCACGCCCTGGGCCACAATCCGTCTGGCATCGAGCTTGGGGTTGGTCAGCAGGATATGGACGATGGCAGCGGATCTGAGCACCGACAGCTCCCAGTTGTTGCGATAGAGCTCCACCGCTGTCAGCGAGTTGTCGGTGTGGCCGGTCACCACCACCATGCCGGGGATGTCGGCCAGCACATCGGACACCTTGTTGACCAGGGGAATGAACTGGGGCTGGAGGAAGGCCGAGTCGGCGGGGAACAGGCTCTTCTCGCCGATGCGGATCACCAGCTGGCTGCCGAGCTGCTCCACCTCCAGATCCTTGGACTCAATCTGGTTCTTGAGCTGCTGCTCCAGCTTCTGCTTGGTGAGGGTGGCCCACTCCTGCTCCTTGGTCTTGTGCGGCCAGGCTTCGGTCGCACTGGGTTTCTCCGAGGCGCCTATGGTCTCGTTGAAGGGATCGGCGGCCGAGGTGGGGGCCTCCGTCTCCAGCACCTTCTCCTTGTCTGAGGTCCCCGGAGTGGTCTTGGACTCGGGCTCCAGGATGCCGGTGCCGCCCTGCATCACGGGGGAGCCGGCGGGCAGGGAGATGAGGCCGATCTTGCCGAGGGATTCGATGAAGCCCTGGATCAGCACCCGGGTCTCCGACTGCTTGGCCATGGCGAAGGAGTAGAGCACCACGAACAGGGCGAACAGCAGGGTCATGAAGTCGGCATAAGAGACCAGCCAGCGCTCATGGTTCTCCGGCGCCTCAGCCTTTTTCTTTTTCGCCACCGTGGCCTCCGAGGTAGGGTTCCAGGGTCACTTGCAGCCGCTGTTGCGACTCGCCGTCGACGATGCAAAGGATGCCGGTCAGGGTCATCTCCTTGTAGTGGCGGATCTGGTGGGCGAAGCCCTTGTAGCGATTGCCAAACGGCAGGAAGATCAGGTTGGCGGCGCCGACCCCGTAGATGGTGGCGATGAAGGCCACCGCGATGGCGCCCCCCAGCTTGTCGGGCTGATCGAGCAGCCCCATGGCATGGATCAGGCCGAACACGGCACCGACTATCCCCATGGTCGGGCAGTAGCCGCCCATGGCCTCGTAGAATTTGACGGTCTGCTCGAGATCTTCCTGCTCGAACTCAATCTCGTTCTCCAGTACCTCGTGGATTTTGGTCTTCTCGTAACCGTCGACCATCATCTGCACCCCCTTCTGCAGGAAGGGATCCTTGATGTCGTCGATCATGCCCTCCAGCGCCAGCATGCCGCTGCGCCGCGCATTGCCCGCCAGGGTTTCCAGCAGTTGGGCCTGCTCCAGCATGTCGAGCTTGAGGGGAGTAAGCAGCCACTTGAAGCGTTTGAAGGTTTTACCGACGACGGAGAAGGGGAACTGAGTCAGGGCGGCCCCCACGGTTCCCCCGATCACGATGAGGAAGGCGGGCAGATCGAGCAGGGCGCTCGGATGCCCGCCCTCGATCATGTTGCCACCCAATATGGCTGCCAAGGCAAATAGCAAACCGATCAGACTCATGTATCCAGATCCCTATGTATTGAATGCGGCTAGTGTAGCCATTTAACTATCAGTTTTTCAAAACGATATCCAATCGATGAACAATATCTGAGAGGCCAAACCGACGCCGGCATCCCCCTTGTTTTCGGCCGGGGAGAGAGAATCATGAGGGGAAGGGGAGAAAGTGGTTTTTACAGTCGAGTCGAGCAGGGGAGAGGCGGTGGCAACCAGGGGGGGCCAGCCAGCAAAGCCCGGCTGGGGGGGTATTACGATGGAGTGTTCAATCGGGATTACACACGCTCCCCATGGGCAGCTTTTGGCCGTCCGGGAGGGTGACCACCACCTTGCTGAAGCAAGGGGTGCTTGCGTCTTCGGCCATCGGATAAAGCAAAAGGGCCCGTCTTGCGACAGGCCCTCAAAGCAAAAACCCGACCATGAGGTCGGGTTTTACTGTTTGGCGGTGGGTCGGGATTGACTCGCGCCATCCCTGGCGCTCGCCCTGCGGGCAGCCTGCGGCTGTCCAAGGGGGCTGTCCTGCCCCCCTTGTCGAACCAGGGTTAGAACCGAGCCGCCCATCACCGGATAAAGCAAAAGGGCCTGTCTTGCGACAGGCCCTTTTGCTTTATTTGGCGGTGAGGGAGGGATTCGAACCCTCGATACGTTGCCGTATACACACTTTCCAGGCGTGCTCCTTCAGCCACTCGGACACCTCACCAAATTTTTGTCTGCTGTTTAAGGTGTTCAGCCAACACCGGTTCGTTGCGCCATTGCGCCGGAACGGGGCGTAATTTAGGGGAAAGCTGACCCGGGGTCAAACACTTTTCCCCTTATTTTTCAGAATCTTTATCGAATGCCTATCCCTTGAACAGAATGCCGGTTTTTTACACCAGTTCAGGGTTTGTCCAGGATGATCAGGCTGTCGGGCAACTCGTTCTGATCCCGGGTGGCCGGGAACGCATCGGTCAGGATGGCGCTGGTACGCTCCACACACTCGAGGAAACCCTGCTCCACCTCCTTGTTGCGCACCCGCACCACGAAGTCGTCGATGATCTGCTGCCACTGCGCGTTGTCGATGTGCTGGGCGATGCCGTCGTCCACCAGGATTTCCACATAGTGCTCGGCCACCGAGACGAAGATCAGCACCCCCAGCCTGTCCCGGGTGCGGTGCAGCCCTTGCTCGACAAACTGCAGGCGGGCCATCAGCGCGGCCCGGTGCTGGCGCACCTTCCTCGGGATCAGCCGCATCTTGATGGGGGTCCAGTGGAACAGCAGGCTGAGCAGCAGCCAGACCGACCATTGCACCAGCAGGATCTCGTACCAGCCGAGCCAGAAGCCGAGCTGGAACACCAGCAGGGGGGTGAGCATGGCCAGCAGCGCGGCCCAGAGGGTGGGGATGTAGCGATACCCATCGCTGGCCGGGGCCAGCACCGTGACCAGCTCGGCGTCCGTTGCCTGTTCGGCTTGCCGTACCCTGGCCTGCAAGGTGTGATAAAACTGTTTCGAAATCATTATGTTGTCTCTTTATCCCTGATTACCAGCCACCGGAGGCACCACCGCCCCCAAAACTGCCGCCGCCACCGCTGAAGCCGCCGCCACCGAAACCGCCGCCGGAGCGACCTGCCCCGAAGCCCGTGGCCAGATAGGCCGCCCGGCGACGCCCGCCCGAGCCACCTCCGCCGCCACCTCGCAGGTTGTGCAGCACCAGCATCACGATCACCGCCAGGATGAACAGCCAGGGGCCCCCCAGCTTGTCGTCCTGCTTGGGGGCGTCCGCCGGTTGGTATTCCCCGGCCAGGGCCTGCATGATGGCCTGGCTGCCGGCGACTATGCCGGCCACCATGTCGCCGCGTTTGAAGGCGGGCAGGATCCGGGTCTGGATGATGTTGGCGGCGATGGCATCGGGCAAGGCCCCCTCCAGGCCATAACCCACCTCGATGCGCACCTTGCGCTCATCCTGGGCGATCAGCAGCAGCACGCCGTTGTTGCGCGCCTTCTGACCGATGCCCCAGTGACGACCGAGCTGATAGCCGTACTCTTCGATGGTGTTGCCATCCAGGCTGTCGACCGACACCACCACCAGCTGGATGCCGCTGCGCTTCTCGAAGGCGGCCAGTTGCTGGGTGAGCTGATGCGCCTGTTTGCGCGACATCAGGCTCGCCTCGTCCACCACCCGGCCGCTGAGGGCCGGAAACGCGGGGGCCGCCTGCAACGCCGTCACCCACAGCAGCAGGCAGGGCAGCAGCCAGCGGATCACTGAGCTCATTGGAAGCTGACCTTGGGCGCCTCATCGGCACCCGGCTTGGCGCTGAAACTGGGTTTGGCGGTCAAGTCCGAGTAGAGCAGCTTGGACCAGATGACGCCCGGGAAGGTGCGGATCTCGGTATTGAACTGGCGCACCGCCTCTATGTAGTCGCGGCGAGCCACCGCGATGCGGTTCTCGGTGCCCTCCAGCTGGGCCTGCAGGGTGAGGAACTGCTGATCGGCCTTGAGATCCGGGTAGCGTTCGACCACCACCATCAGTCGGGAGAGCGCGCTGGAGAGCTGATCCTGCGCGGCTTCAAACGCCTTGAGCTGGGACGGATCGCTTAGCTGCAGGCTGCCCACCCGGGCGCGGGCATCGGTCACCGCCTTCAGGGTCTCCTGCTCGTGGTTGGCATAGCCCTTGACGGTCGCCACCAGGTTGGGGATGAGGTCGGCGCGGCGCTGGTACTGGTTCTCGACCTGGCCCCAGCTCGCCTTGACCTGTTCATCCAGGGTCGGGATGTTGTTCATGCCGCATCCGGTCAACCCCAGCAGCAGGGTCAGCATCAACAGGCTCTGCGTGGTCGTGCGCCAGAGAGAAGTGGCCATCTTGTTGTCTCCATTGGATCTATATGATTCGGCGCTGACACCATACCAGCTTGTGGTCAGCCGCCACAACGGCTCGGTAGCACCGGGGCCTGGTAGCTCATTGACACCCTGGGCAGCTGGGGTTTGTCCTTGATCCAGGAGGCCAGCTCGGCGCCGCAGCCGTTGCCTGGCGGGATCGGCGCCTGGGGTTGGCAATCCGGGCTGCCCGCCGGACAGCGCAACCTGACGTGGAAGTGGCTGAAGTGGCCAACCCAGGGACGCAGCTTGTGCACCCAGGGCTCGTCACTCGCGCGCCGGCACACCTCGGCCTTGAGCACGGGGTTGATGAAGATGCGGGTCACCTCGGGCTGGCTGGCGGCCAGCCGCAGCAACGTGAGTTGCTGCGGCCCGAAGCGGCCCGGCAGCAGCCGGTAGCTGGGCTCGTCGATCAGCGCCCACTCCTTGGGGGCATCCTGCTCCCACTTGCTGATGGGGCGATCGGCCATCCGGAACCAGATGTCGGCGTCGAGGCCGGTCTGGTGGCTGCGATGGCCGGAGCTGAAGGGGCCGCCCCGCGCCATGGCCAGATCGGCGATATAGAGATCCGGCATGCCCGCCAGCCGGGTCTGGTTGGCCAGTTGGGTGAGGTAGTGGATGAGATCGGGATGGCCGTAGTAGCGCAGCCGCTTGCTGCGGATCACCTGATAGCCGGGTCCCTCCAGCGGCAGGGCCATGGCATGGGTCAGGCAACCGGCCGAGTAACCGCCGATGGCCTCGGCGTAGAGGGCACTGGTCATGAACAGCAAGGTGGTGGCAAGCATGAGACTCTCGACGATGGTGGCGTGGCTGGGCTCAGAGAACCTCAATCATATCAACAGAGCCGGCCGGTCGTCATCCGCATCGCCAAGCGGGTTGCCACGGGCGGGCCGGCTCACGCACAATGCGCGCCAACGCCAAACAGGAACACCAAGACCGTTCCAATCGAGAGAGGAGCTGGAGATGAGAGTCAGTGAATTGGCAGCGCAGGCGGGAATATGCTGGCTGATGCCCCCGGTGCGACGCTTCTACGGGGTCATGATCGGCCTGCTGTTGGCGAGCCTGGGCACAGTCGTGGCCGCGCTGTGGCTGGGTTACCCCGAGATGGGGCTGCTGCCCTGGGTCGGCCTGGTGTTTGGCGGCATAGTGCTGCTGATGATGGTGCTGCCGCGCAACTGGCAGCGCTGGCGGCTGGCCGAGCTCTCCTGGGACGAGCGCCACCTCTATCTGCTCAACGGCGGCGACGACAAGGCGCTGGCCCTGCCCAGATCGGCGCTGGTCGGCATAGCGCGGGATCGCAAGGTGGGTCACGATGGTCAGTGGCTCGACTTCAGCCTGGATCTCGCGCTCGATGCCGACACCCTGGCCGAGGCCGCAGCCTTGCTGGGGCTGAGCCGGGAAGGCACCCATGAAGTGGCGCCCGGCATCTACCGTTTCGGCTTTAAGCGAGCCTGGCACGGCCGTCGTGCCCTCGGCGAGGTGCTGAGTGTGCTGCAACCCATATGAGTTGACTATTTTCTCGACAATTTGCCATAAAGCTCAGATACTGCCTCTGATTCGAATTGATCTTTCCTGCTCCGTTAGTCCAAGAGATCAATGACTTGGGCTACGGGGTGGGGAGTGCCACGGCATGATGCCATGGCAGGTCCGGCCTGGGGGTTGTGCCCTTACTTCCAGGTCGGTGGATGCATAGATAAGGCACCTTGAATCGAGAGTGGATGGCATGAAGATTTACGTAGGTAATCTGTCGTACCGGATGACGGCCGACGAACTGACAAATGTGTTCAGCCAATTTGGAGAGGTAGAGAAGGTCGATATCATCATCGACCGCGATACCGGTCAGTCCAAGGGATTTGGCTTCATTGAAATGCCTGTCAACGGGGATGCCGAGAAGGCCATCGCCGGATTGCATGGCACCGAAATAGGCGGCCGCACTATCACAGTCAATCAGGCCAAACCGAAGACAGATGCACCTCGTGGTCGCCCCCAGCGCCATCGTTGAATCGTCTCGATAACGCAAAACGGCATGGATCACTCCATGCCGTTTTTGTTTGTGCGGTTTGCCGGCGAGGGTCAGGGCACGTCGTAACCGAGCGCGGCCTTGCGGATGCGGAACCACTGCTGGCGGCTGAGCTGGATGGATTCGGCGGCGACAGCGGCGGCGATCCGCTCCCGCTTGCCGGAGCCGATGAGCGGCAGCGGCTGGCTCGGCAGCATCATCACCCAGGCGTAGACCAGCTGTTCGATGTGCTCAGCACCCACCTCATGGCGGATCTGTTCGAGCTCGGCGCGCAGCGGGCCATAGGCGGGATCGTTGAACAGCCGTCCACCACCGAGGCAGGACCAGGCCATCGGCTTGATGCGCAGCTGCTGGCACTGATCCAGGGTGCCGTCCAGGGTGCAGTCCTGGTTGAGCGGCGAGATCTCCAGCTGGTTGGTAACCAGCGGGAAGTCGAGGCGCGATTGCAGCAGCTCGAACTGGCGGGCGCTGAAGTTGGATACCCCGGCGTGCTTGATCTTGCCCGCCTGCTTGAGGGTGATGAAGGCATCGGCGACCGCATCGGCATCCAGCAGCGGATCCGGGCGGTGGATCAGCAGCAGATCCAGATGGTCGGTACCGAGTTTTTGCAAGGAGGCCTCGGCACTGGCGATGATGTGGGCCTTGCCGGTGTTGTAGTGGTTGAGGGCATGCTCCGGCTTGGCGGTGAGGGCGATGCCGCACTTGCTGACGATTTCCATCCGGCTGCGCAGGGAGGGCTCGAGGCGCAGGGCGTGACCGAAGGCCTCCTCGCACTGATAACCGCCGTAGATGTCGGCGTGATCTATGGTGGTCACCCCCAGATCCAGGTGGTATTTCATCAGATCCAGCAGCGCGGCCGGGGAGAGTTGCCACTCCATCAGGCGCCAGTAGCCCATGATGAGGCGGGAGAAGGTCGGACCCTGGGCGTGCAGGGCGAGACGGGATACGGACATGGTGACTCCTAGGCGGATAGATGAAGAGGAATAAATGCTGCCAGCATCTTGGTCTCTTCTGTTGGACAAGGCAATAATGCGCCCCTCGCAAATTCGAACTTTGGTTCTGGGGGAAGAGAAAGATGGAAGGATTTGCCGCTAGGCTGCAGAGCCTGATCGGGGAGGGCAGTGTCAGCGCCTTCGCCCGCAAGGTGGGGCTGAGTGAGGCGCTGCTGCGCAAATATCTGAAGGGGGCCGAGCCCGGTCTGGGCAAGGCCAACCAGATCGCCATGGGGGCCAACTGCTCGCTTGAGTGGCTCGCCACCGGCTGCGGCTACCTCTATCGTCAGGCCGAGGTGGTCGACAGGGAGGCCTTGGCCGCAGCTGGCATTCTGCTGCAGGAGCGGATGCCGGACTCCCCCTTGCCTGACGAGCACCAGCTGGTGACCCTGCTCGCCTATTACCAGTTTTTGCGCAGCCACAAGCAGGCAGACGGTTTTCTGGACCTGGCGCTGGCCCGTGAATTTGGCCGCCATCTGGGCGATGCCTGAGTCAGGGAGAGGCGACCGGCCTGCCGTCGGCCATTATTCTGATACCCTCTAAACAAACGGCAAATTCAAGGGTAGTGATATGGGCTATCTGATCCTGGGCAGTGGAGGCTTGGGCACGGCGCTGGCACGGGAGCTGGCCAAGCGTGGCGAGGAGTGGCAGCTGGCGGGCAGGTTGCCGCCAAAGGGGCTGGATCCGGCCCGCTATTTTCCGCTGCAGGAGGTGGATCCGCTCTCCTTCGAGGCGCTGTTCACCCTCTATGAGCCCGCGACGCTGCCGAGCGTGGTGATCAACACCATAGGCCTGCTCTATGATCTCAACTTCATGCCGGAGCGGCGGGTGGAAGAGGTCACACCCCAGTGGCTGGGGGAGAGCCTGCAGGCCAATGCCTGGCCGCACCTTGCCCTCGGCGCCTGCCTGAGCCGGCTGATGCCGCCGGATGCCCGTCTGTGGCTCTGCTCCCTCTCCGATCTGGCGGGCAGCCTGGGCAGCCAGGAGGTGGGCGGTCCACATTCGACCAGCCGCTACAGCTACCGGATGAGCAAGGCCGCACTCAACATGGGCGCCAGGATCCTGGCCGCCGAGTGGGCCGAACGCTTCCCTCAGGCCGGGGTCATCACGGTCCACCCCGGACTCATGGACACCCCCATGCAGCAACCCTTCCTGCACGACCTGCCCCCGGACAGCCTGCAAGATCCCAACCTGGTGGCGCCGCAACTGCTGGATCTCATCGCGGGTCTGTCGCTGGCGCAGTCGGGCTCATTTGTGGACTTGCAGGGGAGGCCGCTGCCCTGGTGAGCCGTCAGCGGGCTCACATTCCCGCGACGGTTTGCTTGCCAAGTCAGCCCTGGCTGGCTAACTTCATCCTCCTGCATCAGGAGGATGTCATGCGCTATATCGATTTACGAAGTGATACCGTCACCCAGCCCACGGATGCCATGCGCCAGAGCATGCTGCACGCCGAGGTGGGCGATGATGTCTATGGGGAAGACCCCAGCATCAACGCGCTGGAGCGCCGCGGCGCCGAGCTGCTGGGCAAAGAGGCTGCGCTGTTTGTGCCATCGGGCACCATGTCCAATCTGCTGGCGATGATGAGTCACTGCCAGCGTGGGGAAGGGGCCGTGCTCGGCAATGCCGCTCACATCTATCGCTATGAGGCGCAAGGATCGGCCGTGCTGGGCTCGGTGGCCCTGCAGCCGGTGCCCATGCAGGCCGATGGCACCCTGGCGCTGGCCGATGTGCGCGCCGCCATCGCCCCCGATGACGCTCATTTTGCCCAGACCCGACTCATCTGCCTCGAGAACACCCACAACGGCAAGGTACTGCCGCTGGCTTATCTGCACGAGATGCGCCGCTTCGCCGACAGCCAGGGGCTGCGGCTGCACCTGGACGGCGCCCGGCTGTTCAATGCCGTGGTGGCGAGCGGTCAGGCGGTGCACGAGATTGCGGCCCCCTTCGACAGCGTCTCCATCTGCCTCTCCAAGGGGTTGGGCGCACCGGTGGGATCCCTGCTGGTGGGGGCGCAGGACCTGATCGCGCGGGCCAGACGGCTGCGCAAGATGCTCGGCGGTGGCATGCGCCAGGCGGGGAGCCTGGCCCAGGCCGGGCTGTTCGCCCTGGAGCAGCATGTGACCCGCCTCGCGGACGATCACCGCCGTGCCAGACGGCTGGCCGAGGGGCTGGCGGCCTTGCCCGGCATCGAGCTGGATCCGGACCTGGTGCAGACCAACATGGTGTTCCTGCGGCTGAGCTCTGGTGAGAGCGCCCCCTTGCTCGCCTTCATGAAGGAGCGGGGCATCCTCTTCTCCGGCTACGGCGAACTGCGGCTGGTGACCCATCTGCAGATCAATGACGACGACATCGAAGAGGTGATCGACGCCTTCACCGAGTACATGGGGCGCTAACAGTGGCTTCGGTCACAGATGCAAAGAAGGGCGCCCCGGGGCGCCCTTCTTCATGAGGTCGGAGTAACAGCATCAGCCCTGCCGTCTGTCCAGCATCAGCATGGCCTCGTCGGTGGCGTCGTAGATCATGATGGCGATGTGAGTGACCTGGCCGCCGAAGTCGGCCAGCGGCACCAGGGTCAGGTTCTGGTACATGTGGGGCGCCGAGCCGGTGATGGGGCGGTAGTTGGAGAAGCGCAGCAGGTAGGGGCGCTGCTCCCAGGTGCTGAAGGCGCGGTTGTTGAGCTTGAACACCATGTTGGCCTTGCGCTCCAGCCAGGCCCGATCCACGTCGGGGAAGAGGTCGAACAGCACCCGATCGCGCACCTCGCCGGCGAGCCGGCTGCTGTGGCTCTCCATGAAGCCGTTCCACACCTGTATTCTGTACTCCCTGTCGAGCACCACCAGCCCCACGTCCAGGTTCTGTACTATGTTCATCAGCCAATGAAATTCACGGATTTCCATGGTCACTCCTGGAGAATGTGCTTGATGTTGTTATGGATGCTGGCGATGGGAGCAAACCGCTAGAGCATGTGCATGATCTTGTTGTTCATGGTGGCGATGGAATCTTCGGTAAACAGCAGCAGTAGATCGCACTGCACTTCGTAGTCCCGGATCTTGTAGTTGATCTCGATGGCCAGGGTGCGGCGCCAGCGGCTCTGGTTGGTGCGGATCAGATCCTGGATCGGCCTGTGCTGACCGAGCACCACCGGATGGCCTTGGCTGAAGGGGGTATCGAGCTGGCTGGCGTAGCCGCGCAGGAAGGCGCCGATCAACACGTTGGCGGTGTCCATCAGCAGCTCCAGCTCGGCACCGTGATCCAGCACGCCCTGGTGCTTCATCAGCCGGGCCAGATCCTGGAAGCTGGCGTCGTGGAACAGAATGAGGGCCTCCCCGGCGATGCCGGCCCCGATGAAGCCCTGGCAGACGGCGGAGAGGGTATCCGACTCGGCGGCGGCCGAGAGCGCCATGTGCAGCTCGGAGACCTCCAGCACATTGACGTTCGGGATGGGCAGCAGCACGAAGGCGTCGAGCAGGCGTGCCAGCAGATCGGCGGCCTGACCCATGGCGACGTTGGCCAGCTCCTGATAGACATCGCGCAGCTCGGCGTTGAACGGGATGGCGCTCTCGGCCAACACCGGGTGGACGGGGGCTGTGGGCTCGCGGCTCGCGGTGCTCGCCTCCTGCCACAGGCCGTGGCGCTGGAGGAGGGCGCGCAGGGTCTCGGGGGCGGCCGGCTTCTTGATGAAGTCCAGGGCGCCCAGCGCCATGACGCGTTGATGGGCCTCCGGCTGGATGTCGCCGGAGACCACGATCACCTTGTTGCGCAGCCCCTCTCGCTTGAGCGTCTCCAGCACTCCGTAGCCGTCCATCTCCGGCATGGTCAGATCCAGGAAGATCAGATCGCCGTGCCCCATCAGGATCTGCTCTATCCCTGCCAGGCCGTCGGCCGCCTGGTGCAGCTTGATGTTCCAGTCCTCAGGCAGGGCCCGGGCCAGCTGCTTTCGCGCAAACCCTGAGTCATCACATATCAATACATTCATGGTGTTAGCAGACCTGTGTCACGAGAGTTGCGCTAAGTGTGGGCCGCCAACCGTCAGATGCAATGGGGCTGGGGGGTGGCCGGTGAAAATTGCTCGTCCCATTGGCGATTGCGGTAGTGGGCGGAGTATTTCTCGACAAATTCGGCGAACATCTTAACACGCAACGGGGTGAACTGGGGCTGGCAGCGCAGCATATAGAAGGGGCGCCGATCCGAGCGCCAGTCCGGCAAGACGGCCACCAGCTGCTCGTCCTGCAGGAAGGGGTGCACATAGTGCAGCGGAGCGTTGACGATGCCAAGGTGACGGCGGGCGGCCCGCACCGCGGCCTGGGTCTGATGGACGGTCAGCCGGGCGGCCCGTTTGACCTGCACCCTCTGCTCGTCCCGCCCGATCAGCTGCCAGTGCTGATGTGGCCAGCAATAGATGAGATCGTGCTCCTCCAGCTGGGCCGGGTGGGACGGGGTCCCCATCTTCTCCAGGTAGAGGGGGGAGGCGAACAGCCCATACTCGATGTGGCCGAGGCACTGGGCGTTGGGCAGCACCTGGGGCAGCTCGCCGTTGAAGAACATCAGGTCTCTGTCCTGCTCGCACAGGGGATGGTGATCATTGGTCTGGCTGATGTCGAACTGCACCTTGGGGTAGCGCAGGCCGAAGTCGGCCAGCATGTCGATCAGGATGGTATTGGAGAGGGCGATGGGGGCCGCGAGGCGGATCACGCCGCTGATGTCGGTTTCCTGGCCCTGGATCTCGCCGGCTGCCTGTTCTATCTCGGCCAGCGGCGTGCACAGGCGCTCATAATAACGCAGCCCCTCGTCGGTGAGGCGCAGCTTGCGGGTGGAGCGGTGCAGCAAGGTGCAGCCGAGTTGCTCTTCCAACTGGGAAATACGTCGACTGACGGTGCCGGTCGGCATGCCCAGCGCAGCAGCGGCGTGGGAGAAACCGCCCTCTTGCACCACCTTGACGAACAGATAGAACTCTTCGATGTACTTCATAAGCGGTATAAGGGGTGTTCTGAATGTAACAAGCCAGTGACCATATGAAACAGTCACCCGGCTTGGCAAGCGCAATCCGGCGTTTAATTGATCTGGATTAGATTCGACTCGCGTCTGTACTGGTTCAATAGGCGGATAAATTCGGCGGGTGCCCGATCCAGGCTGTTGTCGGGTACCAGCAGGTCATAGCCCAGCAGATCGCGCAGGCGGACCATGCGGTTGCCCAGCATGGCGATGACCCCCTCGTAGCGCTGGCCGGAGGGGGAGCGAAACCGGCTCTCTTCCAGCAAGCCCTCTCCCAGCAGATTGGCGCCGCAGCCTCCGCTCAGGCACTCAGGTCGCTCGCTGTTGATCGCCTGCAGCAGCACGGCCCGCTGCTCGGTCAGCAGGCGGACGGCCAGCCTGGGTGTGATCAGCGTCAAAAAATCGTCGTAATCCTTAATTTTCAAGCCGATGTAGGGCAGGGCGACCAGATCCCACCCTAAATGGATACGTGGCTGGTCGATCCGCTGAATATTTCTCCATTTCAGGATCCAACCCCCGTACTTATGGTGATATTGCAGGCAATCGTGACACAGGGAGAGGCTTAAATGAGGCTCACTTAGTTTCAGAGCCCCGATAAGCGTCATCATCAAGCCAGCCAGCAGACCGATCATGGCGGGGATTAAGGGTTGTTCGCGGAGCAAAAAAAGTATAAAAATCATAGCAATGGTTACGGCTATGCCCAGCCATACCAGTGTGAGTCCATTTTTTCTGACCATGGGTATCACATGTAGCGTTTTCATATGAAGTCGGCCCTCTTTTCGCATGCTTTTTTCCAGATTATGGGCTGGATCTGATTTTGTACCAGCACGAGGGCCCCGCTCGGCGCGTCATCGTGGCTGGTGTTGCTATGAGCTCCATCATGAATCACTTCCCAACATGAATACGCTAGACGAACGCTTACTGAATGCGATTGATGTGCTGCATACCCCCATCTGGATCTATGACATCCAGCATCACCACATCTATTGGGCCAATGGCGCCGCGCTGGTGCTGTGGGAGGCGAGCTCACTGACCGAGCTGCAATCCCGCGACTTCTCGGCCGACATGGCCGCCGCCATCGACCTGCTGCTGCAGCGCTATCTCGGCGACTTCCAGCAGGGCCGCAGCTACAACGAGTGGTGGACCATCTCCCCCAAAGGGGTCAGGAAGCAGGTCTACCTGCGCCTCTCCGGGGTCGAGATCGCCGGGCGCCTGATGATGATGACGGAGGCGGTGATCGATGCCGACACCCTCTATCAGGAGTCATCGCTCGCCGCCGGCGACACCCTGGCCTGCCTGTTCGACAACAAGGGACGGCTCGAGAGCGGCAACCATCACTTCGATCTGTGCTTCGGCAATGCCATCACCCAGTTGACACAGATCTTCTCCGGCAGCGATGAGGCCTTCTACCGGCGTCTGTCCCATCTCGACGAGGTGGTGGCCGAGGGGGAGTGCCGTACCCTCAAGGGGATGCGCTGGTTCCAGTACCAGTTTCGCCACATCCAGCAAGGGGCCAGGATCCTGCTCACCATGCGTGACATCACGGATCGCAAGCTCGAGGAGCTGGAGCACCGCCACCTGGCCTGGCACGACTCCCTCACCGGCCTGCTTAACCGCTACGGCCTGATGAAGTCCCTCGAGGCCTATTGCGGCCTGGGGGGGCGCTTCGCTCTGGTGTTCATGGATCTGGACAACTTCAAGCTGGTCAACGACAACTATGGCCACAAGGCGGGGGATCGCCTGCTGGAGCGGGTGGCTGGCCGGCTCAAGCAGATCTGCCCGCGGGATGTCGAACTGGCCCGCCTCGGCGGTGACGAGTTCACGGCCCTGGTGCCGCTCAACCAGTCAAGCGAACGGGCGCAGGAGGTGGCGGATCTCATGCTCTCCCAGATGACCAAGCCACTGCAGCTGAGTGGGGTGCCCGAGGTCACCATAGGCGGCAGCATCGGCATTGCCATCTATCCGGACGACGCCGATGACGGCGACAACCTGATCACCCGCGCCGACATGGCCATGTATCAGGCCAAGCAGATGGGCCGCCTGCGCTGGCAGCGCTTCACCCCCAGCATGCAGCAGAGCCTGCACCGCAAGCTGACCCTGAAACAGTTCCTGGCCAAGGCCATAGGCCGGGGGGAGTTGAGCCTCTGCTATCAGCCCCTGGTGGATGTGGCGCAGGGCAAGCTGATCGGTTACGAGGCACTGCTGCGCTGGTACAACCCTGTGCTGGGGCAGGTCTCTCCGGCGGAGTTCATTCCCCTGGCCGAGGACATGGGGCTGATCCGCGAGATCGGGGGCTGGGTGCTCTCCACCGCCTTGGCCCAGATGGGGGCGTGGCAGCAACAATACCAGGTGAGGGTGCCGGTCTCGGTCAATCTGTCCGGCTTCCAGCTCACCCCCTCCCTGCCGGAGCTGGTGGCCGAGCAGCTGAGGGAGTTTGGCGTCGATGCCAGGCTGCTGACGCTGGAGCTGACCGAAACCGTGCTGATGCTGGACATGAAGGGCTGCATCGAGATCCTCGACGCCCTGAGCGAGCAGGGGATCAAGATCGCCATCGACGACTTTGGCACCGGCTACTCCTCCCTTGCCTACCTCAACCGCCTGCCCATCGATACCATCAAGCTGGATCGCTCCTTCGTGGTCGGTCTGAACCTGCCGGTGATCCGGGCCACCGTCGCCATGGCCACCAGTCTCGGGCTCGGCATCCTGGCGGAGGGGGTGGAGGACGAGCACGAACTGGCGGCCCTGCGTGCCCAGGGCTGTCATGTGTTCCAGGGTTTCCTGTTCAGCACCCCGCTGACGGCGGAGCAGGTGGTGGTGGCGGGCTTCGGGATCCACGGCAAAGCAGGGCATTATCCGCTGGTGGGCGATTGAATCCGGTATTCGATAATGTGCGGTATATCCCGTTTCTTGAGTATTTTATGCAAAATTAAACGTAATTAATCGAATTTATGGCTTATATCATGGGATTCATTGGAGTTTATCGCTAGGATGCGCGCTCATTCCTTGGTAATGGAGTATCACCATAATGAGTCAAGCCACAGTGAACGAGCGTCCGGCCAGCCCGCCCAACGGCTGGTTGAACCGCTTCCTGAACGGGGTCGAGAAGGCAGGCAACAAACTGCCGGATCCCGCCATGCTGTTCCTCTATGCCTTGCTGATCGTCTGGGTCGGTTCCTGGATCCTCTCCCAGTTCTCCTTCGATCTGGTCAATCCTCGCACCGGGGAGGCCGTCGTGGTCAACAACCTGCTGACCGGGGCTGGCCTGGCCGAGTTCCTCGCCAGCATGGTCACGACCTTCACCAGCTTCGCCCCGCTTGGCATAGTGCTGGTGGCCATGTTGGGGGTCGGGGTGGCCGAGCAGTCCGGCTTCATCAACACCGGCCTGAAGAAGCTGCTGAAAGTCACCCCCGCCCGTTTCCTGACCCCCATGCTGATCCTGGTGGCCATCGTCAGCCACACTGCGGCCGATGCGGGCTATGTGCTGGTCATCCCCATAGGTGGCATCATCTTCCACGCCGCCGGGCGCCATCCGCTGGCCGGGATAGCCGCGGCCTTTGCCGGGGTCTCCGGTGGCTTTGCCGCCAACTTCCTCCCCTCGGGCGGTGATGCCCTGTTGCAGGGTTTCACCCAGTCGGCGGCCCAGCTGCTAGACCCCGATTACATGGTCAACACCCTGTGCAACATCTTCTTCACCGGTGCCTCCTCCCTGCTGATCATCTGCGTGGGCTGGGTCATCACCGAGAAGGTGGTGGAGCCGCGTCTCAGACACATCCCCCTCAACGAGGAGCTCGAGAGCGCCGACGAGATGGGGCGCTACAGCGCGCAGGAGAGCCGCGCCTTCAACTGGGCCGGCTTTGCCATGCTGGCGGCCATAGTGCTGCTGGGGCTGGCCCTGTCACCGGGCGATTCGCCGATGCGGGCGGCTGATGGCTCGCTGACCACCTTCGCCGCGCCCGTGATGAAGTCCATAGTGCCGCTCATCTTCCTGCTGTTCATCCTGCCTGGCATCGTCTACGGCTTCGTGGCGGGGAACTTCAAGAGCGGCAAGGACGTGATCGATGCCATGTCGGCCACCATGAACAAGATGGGCTCCTACATGGTGATGGCCTTCTTCTGCGCACTCTTCATCAAGGCCTTCGGTGACTCCAATCTGGGCACCCTGCTGGCGCTGTCCGGTGCCGAGGTGCTGCATGCCCTGGCGCTGCCGGGGGAGGTCACCATAGTCGGCATCATACTGCTCACCGCCAGCGTCAACCTGGTGGTGGGGTCGGCCTCGGCCAAGTGGGCGCTGATCAGCCCCATCCTGGTGCCCATGCTGATGGCGGTCGGGATCTCCCCCGAGCTGACCCAGGCGGCCTACCGGGTGGGGGATTCCGCCTCCAACATCATCACCCCGCTGATGGTGTTCTTCCCGCTGGTGGTGGTCTATTGCCAGCAGTATGTGAAGAGCACCGGGATCGGTACCCTGGTCTCCATGATGCTGCCGTATTCGCTGGCCTTCCTGGTGAGCTGGAGCATCTTCCTGCTGCTGTACTGGGCGATGGGCTTCCCGCTCGGGTTGCAGGCGCCCTATGTGTATCCTGCCCCCTGAGGGTGACGAGGGGCCTTGGGCCCCTCGCTTTTTTTGGGTAAAGTGAGGCCTTCTTTCCGGAGGCACCATGAACCCGACCATCGATCTTATTCTCGCCCATCGCTCCATTCGCCAGTTTACCCCCGAGCCCATCACCCCCCGGCAGCTCGATCAGATCCTGAGCGCCGCCCAGTCCGCCTCCAGCTCCAGCTTCCTGCAGGCCAACAGCATCATCCGGGTGACGGACAAGGCGCTGCGCGCCACCCTGGCCGAGCTGGCCGGGCACCAGACCTATGTGGCCGAGGCGGCGGAGTTCCTGCTGTTTTGCGCCGACTATCAACGCCACAGCCAGATAGTGCCGGACGCCCAGACCGGCTATGTGGAGCAGCTGCTGATCGGGGCCATCGACGGCGCCCTGATGGCCCAGAATGCCCTGCTGGCCGCCCAATCCCTGGGGCTCGGCGGCGTCTACATCGGCGGGATCCGCAACAACCCGGCGGCGGTGAGCGAGGCGGTGGGGCTGCCCCATCAGGTGATCCCCCTGTTCGGCCTCTGCCTTGGCCACCCCGCCCAGCAGCCGGAGCAGAAGCCCAGGCTGCCCCGCGATCTTGTCGTGCACGAGAACCGTTATCCGGCCGAGCTCGATCGCCCCTTGCTGGCGGATTACGATCGGCAGATCCACGACTACTACCTGGCCCGCAGCGGCAACAACAAGCAGCAGACCTGGAGCGGCCAGATCAAGGCGATCCTCGGCAAGGAGGCGCGCCCCTTCATGCTGGGATTCCTGCAATCCAAGGGTTTTTGCCTCAAGTAATGAGGGCCGCGGGCGATATGAGTGATGGCGCGTGCCTGTCGCGACCCGCGGCGGCGCCGGCTTGCATTCTGTGAGGCAGGGCAGAACCCCGCGCTACCTAATGCGGGTAAGCTGTTGTAGGATCGCGCAATTGATTTGGGACAGGAGTTTGAATACCCTATGATTTTGACCTTGATATTGCTGTCTATTGGCGCACTCCTGTTTCTGGTTATCGCCTATAACGTGGTGCAGCAATACAAACAGAAGGCCGAGGCGGACAAGCGCCAGGCCATCGCCCGCCACAAAGCCGTGGCGGACGAGACCGAAGAAGTGCTGCTGAACGTCAACCTGGTGCCCTTCTCCAAGAACATGGTGCTGCTGTTGCAACACCGGATCCTGGACGCTTACCGCGCCATCGCGCAGGTGATGCCGAGCGGCCAGATCAAGCAGCGCATCGCCGACGTCCAGACCCAGATCAAGAGCGTGCAGGAGAACTACAGCGGCCAGGACGAGGGTCACTTCAAGACCCCGGAATCCGATCGCCAGGCCATCCAGATGTTGCAGCTGGCCAAGAAGATGCGGGCCGTGCTGCGGGTCGAGCATAACAAGGGCAAGATAGATCCCCACGGCTTCGCCCAGGAGGATCGCCGCCTAGAGCTGATGCAGCTCAAGATCAACATCGCCAACCTGATCAAGCGGGCCATGGATGCCCAGATCCAGGGGCAATACGGCACCTGCCGCCAGCTCTACACCAAGGGATTGGGGGCCCTGGTCAATGTTTCCGACAAGGATCCCTACCTGCTGGCGCGGGAAGAGGACATGCGTCAGGGGATGCGTCAGCTGGAAGAGCATCTGCAGCAGCACAGCGAGAAGGAGCTGCAGACCATCAAGGACAAAGAGGCGGACGAGCTGGACGTCCTGTTCCAACCCAAGAAGAAATGGTGAACATGTCCCATCCACTGGATACCACACTGGAGCCCATGGCCCCATTTGTCGGCCAACTGCTGGCCGAATTGACGCCGCTGATGGGGGAGATCACTACCCCTGTGGTGGATCACCTCTGCTACCGTGCCGCCAGCCTGCCCGAATACCTGAGCCTGAAAGCCGAACTGGCCCGTCATGGCGTGCTGCTGGTGGAGGGGATGATAGGGGGTCGCCCCATCGCCACCTATCGGCTGCATCAACCCCTGTGCTGGCAAGCGCTGAGCGTGCCCTGCATCGAGCTGGCCGCGCCCAAGCCGGGCCGCAGCCATCAGGCGGGGCTCGAGCATATCGAGCTGGTGGTGCCGTCGTTGCATGAATTGGTGGCAAACCATCCCGGTCTGCCGTTCAAGACCGGCAACATCGATGATGGCCGCAACCCGGATGTGGGGCTGATGCTACCCTCCGGGCAGATCAAGTTTCACCTGCGCCCCCTGAGCGAGGTGATCGACGAGGAGCTGCGCAGCGGCGCCGTGGTGCCGGTGCCAACGGACTATTACGACGGCCTGTGAGCCCGCCTATACCCAACAAGATCAGGCCCCGACATCGGGGCCTGATCTTGTTGGACTTGGAGCCTCAGGAGGAGTGACAGGAGAGGGGACGCGTGCTGCGCCCCTTCAGCTGGCCGAGCCAGAGGCTCAGGGCGGCGGTGACACAGAGCACCAGCTCGATGCCGAGCACCAATCCCCCCAGACCTCCCCGCTCCCAGAAGGGGTGCAAGTAGAGCCCCCCCAGACTGGCCCCCAGGTAGTACCCCACCAGATAGAGTGACGAGGCGAGCGCCCGGTTGTGCTCCACATGCTGGCCGACCCAGGCGCTGGCACAGGCGTGGGCGAGGAAGAAGCCGAAACTCGAGATGAGCAGACCGCCGAGGATGGCGGTCAACGAGCCATGCAACAGCATGAGACTGCCGAGCGCCATCAGCGCTATCCCGGCCAGCAGCAGCCGTTGGGCACCCCAGCGCTGGGCGCCGCGCCCGCTCAGGGAGGAGGCCAGGGTGCCGGTGAGGTAGGTCAGGAACAGCATCCCCAGCCACTGGGTCGGCAATGAGAAAGGGGCCTTGGCCAGCAGGAAGGTGAGATAGCTGTACTGGTTCAGGAAGACCATGAAGTTGAGCCCGCCGATGAGATAGGCACCGACCAGCAGCGGGTTGCTGAGGTGGCTCTTGATGGCCCCGCGCAGTTGTCCGGGCGCCGCCACCACGGCCACGAAACGGGTCTGGGCCGGCAGCAGCCAGATGACCAGCGGCAGCAGCGCGAGGCTTATCAGCCCTATCCCGAGGAAGGTATGTTGCCAATCTCCAAACCAGCCGGCCAGCAGGCCGCCGACTACCCGGCCCGCGATCCCGCCGAGGGAGTTGGCGGCGATGTAGACGCCGACCGCAGAGAGCAGGGCGCGTTTGCTGAACTCCTCCCCCATGTAGGCGATGGCGGTGGCGGGCAGTCCAGCCAGCAGCACGCCTTGCAGGATGCGCAGCGTCACCAGTTGCTCGAATTGGGTCACCCAGGGAATGCACAGGGAGAGCAGGATGGCGCCGGTCAGCGTCCATAGCATGATCCGGCGTCGCCCGAAGCGATCGGCCAGCCGGGCGCAGATCAGCAGTGAGCCCGCGAGCCCGGCGGTGCAGCCCGCCAGCGTCCAGCCCGCCGACAGTGAGCTGACGGAGAAGACGTCCGCCAGCAGGGGTAACAATGGGTGGGTCTGGTAGAGATTGAGAAACACCAGGAAGGATCCCAGGCTCAGGGCCAGGGTGGCGCGTATCCACTCGCGACTACCTGCTTCGATCATATGCGTTGTCCCGACGACTTTTTTGCAGAGTAGTGGGTCGCTTGATATAAATATAATATATTTATGTTATCAATCTGATAAAGATAATTGATATGGATCTGAAACAGCTAACCTATCTGCTGGCGGTGCGCGACGCCGGCTCCTTCACCCGGGCCGCCCATGGGCTGCACGTGGCGCAGCCGGCCGTCAGCATGGCCATCGCCAAGCTGGAGCAGCAGCTCGAGCTGCGGCTATTCGATCGGCAGGATCGCAGCGTGCGGCTCACCCCGGAGGGGGAGGTGCTCTGCCGCCATGCCGAGCGCCTGCTGCTGCAGATGCATCAGGCCGAGGCGGAGATGGCCGAGCTCAAGGGGCTGGAGCGGGGCGAGGTGCGCATCGGCATCCCCTACATGATGGGGTCCTATTACTTCCCCCCGATCCTGATGGCGTTCAAGCATCGCTACCCGGGCCTCAAGATCCGGGTGGAGGAGGCCGGCACCCGCGAGCTGCTCAGCCGCATGGTGGATGGCAGCCTGGATCTCGCCATCCTCATCACTAGCGATCTGCCGCCTGGGCTGGAGGGGGCCCAGCTGCTGCGCGAGGAGATGCTGATGGTGGTGGGGGAGGAGCACCCGCTGCGCCAGGCCGGCGCCGTCTCGCTGCCGCAATTCTTCAGCCAGGAGCTCGCCATGTTCCGCCGTGGCTTCTATCACCGCGAACACATGGAGGCATTGGCGCAGGGCCTGGGCATAGAGCCCAACATCGGCTTTGAGAGCAACCTTATTCCACTGCTCAAGGCGGTGGTGCGCCAGGGATTTGCCGTGACCACCTTCCTGCGGATGGCGCTGGATGAGGAGACGGCGCTGATCGGGGTGCCCTTCGCGCCGCCGATCTTCCTCGATCTCTGTGTGGCCTGGCGGCGGGGGGATCCGCTCTCCATGGCCAATCGCGCGCTGCGGGATTTTCTGCTGGCGCAGGCCCAGCCATGAGGCAGCACACCGGATTGAGCCGTGCCCCGCACAAATAAAAACGCCTCCCGATGGGAGGCGTTTGCCGAGGCTGCGGATGATCGGTTCGTTACTTCTTGAACAGATGATCCAGCTTGTCCGCCTTGGTGGAGAGATAGAACTCGTTGTGGGGGTTGCGCCCCTCCTGCAGGGGAACCCGCTCCACCACCGGGATGCCGAAGCTCTCCATCGCCTTCAGCTTGCGTGGGTTGTTGGTCATCAGCTTGAGACTCTTGACCTCCAGCGCCTTGAGCATGTCGGCGCAGATGGTGTAATCGCGCATGTCGGCGGCAAATCCCAGCGCCACGTTGGCCTCGACGGTGTCGGCGCCCTGATCCTGCAGGTGGTAGGCCCGGATCTTGTTGAGCAGGCCGATGCCACGGCCCTCCTGTCGCACGTACAACAGGACGCCACGACCGGCCTTGGCGATGTTCTGCATGGCAGCCTGCAGCTGGAAGCCGCAGTCGCAGCGCAGGCTGAACAGGGCATCCCCGGTCAGACACTCAGAGTGAATTCGGCCCAGCACGGGCTCACCATTTGCGATATCGCCCATCACCAGTGCGGCGTGATCCTTGCCTGTACCGGTTTCCTGAAAGCCTACCAGCGTGAAGGTGCCCCAGGGGGTCGGCAACTTGGATTTAGCCACGAGGCTAATGCTGCTCATAGGGTTGCTCCTGACTACAGCTGCTTAAAAAAGGCGGCCAGTTTAGCGCGCCTTGCCCATAACAACCATAAGAACAAAACCTTGCATTGAGGAATGCTTTGCCTGATTGGTCAGAAAGGGGGCAATCACGACGACTTCTGCGCAATTGTGTGGCCTGACGACTGCCAGAGCCAGCGCATTTGGGTATAATCGGCGCCTATTTCCCCATCCCAACAGGGATGTGTGACCCCCTGTGCAGGAGAAGATTTATGCCTCATATGGCCCCCGTGATGACAATCGATGGCCCGAGCGGTGCCGGTAAAGGCACCCTGTGCCAACTGCTGGCCGAGAAGCTGGGTTGGCACCTGCTCGATTCTGGCGCCATCTACCGGGTGCTGGCTCTGGCCGCCTTGCATCACGATGTGGAACTCGATTCCGAAGCGGCGCTGGTGCCCCTGGCCGCCAATCTGGATGTGCAATTCCAGGTCGACGGCGAACAGGTCAAGGTGGTGCTGGAAGGAGAGGACGTCTCTCGCACCATCCGCACCGAAGAGGCGGGTAACGCTGCCAGCAAGATCGCCGCCTTCCCCCGCGTCCGCGAAGCGCTGCTGCGCCGTCAGCGTGCTTTCCGCCAGACCCCTGGTCTCATTGCCGATGGCCGTGACATGGGCACCGTGGTTTTCCCTGAGGCCGAGGTGAAGATTTTCCTCGACGCCAGCGCGGAAGAGCGGGCACAGCGCCGTTATAAGCAGTTGCAAGATAAGGGCTTTGATGTTAACTTTGAGCGTCTTTTAACCGAGATTCGGGAACGTGACGATCGCGACAGAAATCGCGCCGTAGCCCCCCTGAAACCCGCAGAAGATGCTCTTGTGGTAGACTCAACGTCTATGACCATAGATGAAGTGCTGGTGACGGTGCTTGCCTATGCGGAGCAACAACTTGGTGATATCAGCACGAGCTGATGTCAGTCGTCTGCACCATGGATGGCGCAGATAATTTAAAACAACCCCGCTTGTGCCGGATTGCGAGTGGATGTTTCATTTGTGACACAAACAATGATCGAATCTTTTGCTCAACTCTTTGAAGAGTCCCTGAACGCCGTTGAAACCCGTCAAGGTTCCATCGTCAAGGGTACCGTCGTTGCTATCGAGAACGGTTTTGTACTGGTTGACGCCGGTCTGAAATCCGAGTCTGCCATTCCTGCTGAAGAATTCAAGAACGCCCTGGGCGAGCTGGAAATCAATGTAGGCGACACCGTTGACGTGGCTCTGGACTCTATCGAAGATGGTTTCGGCGAAACCAAGCTGTCCCGCGAAAAAGCCAAGCGCCACGAAGCCTGGCTGCAGCTTGAGAAGGCATACGAAGATCAAGCTACCGTTATCGGTATCATCAACGGCAAGGTCAAGGGTGGTTTCACCGTTGAACTGAATGGCATCCGTGCCTTCCTGCCGGGTTCTCTGGTTGACGTGCGTCCGATCCGTGACACCGCTCACCTGGAAAACAAAGAACTCGAGTTCAAGGTCATCAAGCTGGACCAGAAGCGCAACAACGTTGTCGTTTCCCGTCGTGCCGTGATCGAAACCGAGAACACCTCCGAGCGCGAAAGCCTGCTGGCCAACCTGCAAGAAGGTCAAGAAGTTAAGGGTATCGTCAAGAACCTGACCGACTACGGTGCATTCGTAGATCTGGGCGGTGTTGACGGCCTGCTGCACATCACCGACATGGCGTGGAAGCGCGTTAAGCATCCTTCCGAAATCGTCAACGTTGGCGACGAGATCGCAGTCAAGGTTCTGAAGTTCGACCGCGAGCGTACCCGTGTATCCCTGGGTCTGAAGCAGCTGGGCGAAGATCCCTGGGTTGCTATCGCCAAGCGTTACCCGGAGACCACCCGTCTGTCTGGCCGCGTGACCAACCTGACCGACTACGGCTGCTTCGTTGAAATCGAAGAAGGCGTTGAAGGCCTGGTACACGTATCCGAGATGGATTGGACCAACAAGAATATCCACCCGTCCAAGGTTGTTAACGTTGGCGACGTGGTTGACGTGATGGTTCTGGACATCGACGAAGAGCGTCGTCGTATCTCCCTGGGTCTGAAGCAGTGCAAATCCAACCCGTGGCAGCTGTTTGCCGAAACTCACGCCAAGGGCGACCGTGTTTCCGGTAAAATCAAGTCTATCACTGACTTTGGTATCTTCATCGGTCTGGACGGCGGCATCGACGGCCTGGTTCACCTGTCTGACATCTCCTGGAACAACCAGGGCGAAGAAGCAGTTCGTGAATTCAAGAAGGGCGACGAGATCGAAGCCGTTGTTCTGCAAGTGGACCCGGAGCGCGAGCGCATCTCCCTGGGCGTCAAGCAGATCGAAGAAGACCCGTTCAATAAGTACCTGTCTGATAACAAGAAAGGTGCTATCGTGAAGGGTAAGGTTACCGAGGTTGATGCCAAGGGTGCCGTGATCGAACTGGCTGACGGCGTAGAAGGCTACCTGCGTGCCTCCGATGCTGCTCGTGACCGTGTAGAAGACGCGACTCTGGTTCTGTCTGTCGGTGATGAAGTTGAAGCCAAGTTCATGGGTGTTGATCGTAAGAACCGCACCGTAAGCCTGTCTGTCCGTGCTAAGGACGAGGCTGACGAGCGTGTTGCTATCGATAGCCTGAACCAACAAGAAGAAGTTGTGTTCAGCAATGCTATGATGGAAGCGTTCAAAGCCGCCAAGGGTGAGTAATCCTTGATGCAAGAAAAGGGCGGCTTCACGCCGCCCTTTTTTATCTTGGCATAATGAATATTGCATGTGATCGGGGAAGGAGATTTAACCTTATGACCAAATCAGATCTCATCGAACAATTGGCTGCCAGCCGCATGCATATGCCGGCCAAAGATGTCGAAGCCGCGATCAAGGAGATCCTTGAGCAGATGGCGTCGACCTTGCAAAACGGCGACCGGATTGAAATCCGAGGATTTGGAAGTTTTTCACTGCACTATCGTGCCCCCCGTGTGGGTCGCAATCCCAAGACCGGGGACAAGGTTGAACTGACCGGGAAATATGTCCCGCACTTCAAGCCCGGCAAAGAGTTACGCGAGCGCGTGAACATCATCGAATAATGCAGAAAATGGCATACCTGGGTATGCCTTTTTTATTTTTGTGACTTGGATTATGCCAATAGTCCGGTTTCTCGAAGTCTTTTCCCATTCGCTCTAGAGTCTTCCCGTGATTTTAAGGATAATCAATCTCTCATTAGCCACAGACAGGGAGCTCCTATGAAGCGTATCTTGGCCCTCATCCCCTTGGTACTGGTGTTTGTGCTGACCCTCGCCATCGGTTCGCAAAACGGTCAACAGGTGCAGTTCAATTATCTGATAGCCCAGGGTGAGTTCTCGCTCTCCATGCTACTGGGATTCTTCCTCGCCGGCGGTTTCCTGCTGGGCTGGCTGGTATTCGGTCTGCTCTTCGTGCGTCTCAAACTGCAAAACCGCACCCTCAATCGCACCATGCGTCGTCAATCCCGCGAATTGGAGCTGGCCCGGTCGACAGCCAAGGAATAATGTCCCTCGATGCTTGAACTGCTTTTCCTGCTGTTGCCGATTGCCGCTGGTTATGGCTGGTACATGGGACGCAGGAGTGTTCGCCAGGACACCCAGCAACAGAGTAACCAATTCTCCCGCCAGTATGTGGCGGGTCTCAACTATTTGCTGTCTGACGAGTCGGACAAGGCAGTGGATCTGTTCATCCAGCTGCTGGAAGTGGACAGCGAAACCATCGAAACCCATCTCTCTCTCGGCAATCTGTTTCGCCAGCGTGGCGAAGTCGATCGCGCCATCAAGATCCACCAGAACCTCGTTACCCGCCAGCTGACCCGGGAGCAGCGTCAACTCGCGCTGCAGGAGCTGGCCCGTGACTTCCTCGCCGCCGGCTTGCTGGACAGGGCCGAGGCGCTCTGGAACGAGCTGTGCGAGGACGGTGACTACGAGGAGACGGCGCTGGCGCAGCTGCTCGTCATCCATCAGCAGCTGCGTGACTGGGACAAGGCCATCGAGGTCGCGGTTCGTCTGCAGAAGTTCCAGGGCAAGAAGCTGGCCGACCCCATCTCCCATTTCTATTGCGAGCAGGCAGAGAGTGCCCTACGTGAAGGGGACAAGGCGGCGGGGTGCGCCAAGTTGAAGCGGGCGCTCGGCGTCAATCCCGCCTGTGCCCGCGCCAGTCTACGGCTGGCCGAGCTGGCCATGGAGGAAGGCAAGCATGAAGAGGCCAGCAAGGAGCTGCTGCGGGTGTTCGAGCAGGACATAGACTTTGCCTCAGAAGCCATGCCCAAGCTGCTGAGCTGCTATCAGCAGATGGGCCGCAGCCAGGAGCTGATCCCGCTGCTGGAGAAGGCGGTGGAGGATCATGCCGGTGTCAGCGTGACCCTGGCCCTAGCCAATCTGGTGGAGGCGCGTGACGGCCTGAACCAGGCCCGTGCGCTGGTGCTGCGCCAGCTGCGCCGCCACCCGTCCATGAAGGGCTTCTATCAGCTGGTCGGCTTCCAGCTGGCCAGCGCCGAGGAGGGGCCCGCCAAGGAGAGCCTAGAGCTGCTGCAGCAGCTGGTCGGCGAGCAGATCAAGATCAAATCCACCCACAAGTGCCGTCAGTGCGGCTTCGCCACCCACTCGCTGTTCTGGCAGTGCCCCTCCTGCCGGCAGTGGGGCTCCATCAAACCGATCCGTGGCCTGGATGGTGAATAGCCGCTGGTAAGAGGCGAAATGTCAGCGCCCAAGTGCCTCAGGCTGGGCCTTGGCCTAGACGATGAATCGCTGCTCAGAAAAATGATGAAATACCAGATCCCAGGGCCTCAAGCTGAGCCTTGGTCTGGACGGTGAACAACAACCCATAGGAAGTGAAATGCTAGATCCCAAAGTACTGGTTGCGCTGGACTATCAGCACGAGGCCGATGCCTTCGCCTTCATTGAACAGATCTCCCCGGCCCAGTGCCGCCTCAAGGTAGGCAAGGAGATGTTCACCCTGTTTGGCCCCCAATTCGTACGTCAGCTGGTCGCCAAGGGATTCGATGTGTTTCTGGATCTGAAGTTTCACGACATTCCGAACACAGTCGCCAAGGCGGTGGCGGCCAGTGCCGAGCTGGGCGTCTGGATGGTGAACGTCCACGCCAGCGGGGGCGAGCGCATGATGCGGGCCGCCAAAGAAGCGCTCGCGCCCTATGGCGACAAGGCGCCCCTGTTGATCGGCGTGACAGTGCTGACCAGCATGGAGCAGTCCGATATGGCGCCCCTCGGCCTCAGCGTCGGCCCGGCCGAGCAGGTGATCCGGCTGGCCAAGCTCACCAAGGAGGCTGGCTTGGATGGGGTGGTCTGCTCCGCCGAGGAGGCCCATGAGTTGAAAACCTTGCTCGGGGCCGACTTCAAGCTGGTCACGCCGGGCATTCGCCCGACCGGCTCGGCGGCGGGGGATCAGCGCCGCGTCATGACGCCGCTGGCGGCGATAGAGGCGGGGGCAGATTACCTGGTGATAGGGCGTCCCATCACCCAGGCCGCCGATCCGGCCGCGGTGCTGGCCAGCATCAACGCCGAGTTGAGCCGATAAGACCTGGATGACAACAGGCCGGATTGAACATCCGGCCTGTTGTCTGTGGAACGGTAGCGATGCGGGGAGATACGGTGATCAGACCCTGAGCGGTCTGGCCGCCCGGCCATCAGTTGGGCTCAGGGCTTGACGGTCTGGGCACCCAGACCGAATGGCAGCAGGCCGAGCAACAGGCCTGCGGCTGAGCCAATCAGATGTGATTCGATGTGAACCCGGGCGCCGATCAGCAGGGAGGCCGGGCTCTCACCGGCGCTGTAGAAGTCCAGTCCGAGCTTGATGAGGATCCCCAGCAACATCAGCCAGCCCGAATGGCGGCGATGGCGGATATCCTGCAAGGCGCCCCACACGAAGAGCCCATGCAAGGCGCCGGACAACCCCATGTACCACTGGGTCTGCGGGCACCACCACCAGATCCCCAGGCCGACGGCCGTTCCCAGCAGCAAGAGCAGCACGGGCAGGCGCCAGCCCGCCAGGTACTCGCGAAACAGGCTGTAGAGCACGCCCAGGCCGCTCAGATTGAGCAGCAGGTGCCATCCGTTGGTGTGGGCCAGATTGCCTGTTATGATGCGCCACCCTTCGCCATGGGCTATCAGGGTACGATCGAAGGAGATCAGGTGATTTGGTACTGTGAGGAAGAGCAAGGCAGTGACGAGCGAAAGCGTGATGACCCAGAGCAAACCCGATTTTTCTGACAACATGAAACGGTCCAACGACAAAGAGAGCCGTTACTGTACACGCTGCACCCGAGCCCTCAAAGCCTGCCTGTGTGATTATATTCAGCAGGTGACCCATCTTGCCCCGCTCCACATTCTGCAGCATCCGACCGAGGTGGCTCACCCCAAGGGCACGGCCGCCCTGCTGGCTGCCTCCCTCAGCCAGGCCCGCATTCATGTGGGGGAGAGCTTCGCCGATGCCGACTGGCTCAATGCCCTGCTCGCTGATCCCAAGGTGCAATGCTATTTGCTGTGGCCAGACGATCAGGCCCTGACCCTGGCGCAGGTGCGCGAGCGCATCCCGCCAGCCCATGAGGTGCATTTTATCCTGCTCGATGGTACCTGGCGCAAGGCGTATCGCATGTTGCACAGCAACCCGGCCCTGCTGCAGTTGCCGAGGATCAAACTCGGCGCCATGGCGGGTCAATATTCCATTCGCAAGAAGCCGTTCCCCGAGGCGCTGTCGACCCTGGAGGCGGGCTACCATCTGTTATCCCAGTGGGAGGGGGAGCCCGAGCGCTTCGCCCCGCTGATGAACCTCTTTTCCCAGTTGAACCAGCAGTGGCATGACTTTGCACAAGGTCGCCGCGCTTGAATCTGAATTGCAAACAGGAGTGATGAACGTGAAAAAAGCCGTCGTGGTATTCAGTGGTGGTCAGGACAGTACCACCTGCCTGGTGCAGGCCCTGGCCCGCTATGATGAAGTGCACGCCATCACCTTCGACTATGGCCAGCGCCACCGGGAGGAGATCGACACCGCTCGCCGTCTGGCCAGCGAGTTTGGCATCGCCGCTCACAAGGTGATGGATGTGACCATGCTGGGGGAGCTGGCGGTTTCGGCCCTGACCCGGGACGAGATCCCGGTCAGCGGCGAGCTGCAGGACAACGGCCTGCCCAACACCTTCGTGCCGGGCCGCAACATCCTGTTTCTGACCCTGGCCTCCATCTACGCCTATCAGGTCGGCGCCGAGACGGTGATCACCGGGGTCTGCGAGACCGACTTCTCCGGTTACCCGGATTGCCGCGACGAGTTCGTCAAGGCGCTCAACCAAGCGGTCTCCCTTGGGTTGGATCGCGGCATTCGCTTCGAGACGCCGCTGATGTGGCTCGACAAGGCCGAAACCTGGGCGCTGGCGGATCATTATGGTCAGCTCGACAGGGTGCGCCAGCAGACGCTCACCTGCTACAACGGCATCCTGGGGGATGGCTGTGGCAGCTGTCCCGCCTGCGAGCTGCGCAGCCGTGGCTTGAACCATTATCTGGCCGATCGGGTCGGGGTCATGGCCCGCCTGCGTGAGAAAACCGGGCTGGGTGAGAAAAGCGGATCCTGAGCCTGCGTCTTGCCCCGGTTTGGGGTATAATCCGCGCCTTTTGCAACAAGCCGTGATCAGCATGCACTACCCAATCAACGAGATCTTCCAGACCATCCAGGGGGAGGGCGTCTTCACCGGCCTGCCCGCCATCTTCGTTCGCCTGCAGGGCTGCCCGGTGGGCTGTCCCTGGTGTGACACCCGTCATACCTGGGTGGTGGATCCGGCGCGTGAGGTGGGCAGTAGCGAGGTGCTTGATCGTTCCAACGAGTCCGATGGCTGGAGCAAGATGAGCACGGTGCAGATCCTGGCCAGCTTCGAGACGCTGGGTTACCGGGCCCGCCACGTGGTGTTAACCGGTGGTGAGCCCTGCCTGTATGACCTGCATGAGCTATCAGCGGCCTTGCTGGCGGCGGGGTATCAGGTGCAGATCGAGACCAGTGGTACCAGCGAGATCCAGACCCACGACGACACTTGGGTCACCGTCTCTCCCAAGATAGGCATGAAGGGGGGCTTGCCGGTGCTGGTGTCGGCGCTCGAGCGTGCCAACGAGATCAAGCACCCGGTGGCCACTGAACGCCATATCGAGGAGCTCGACGCCTTGCTGGCGACGGCCAGCCTGCGTCCCGATGTGATGATAGCGCTGCAGCCCATCAGCCAGAAGCCCAGGGCGACCGAGCTGGCCATGGCGACCTGTATCGCCCGTAATTGGCGGCTCTCCATCCAGACCCACAAATATCTGAATATTGATTAATATGGATGGATTATCTGACGAGCGGGTATTGCTCAGCCTGGCGAAGAAGATGCCATACGGTAAATATCAGGGGCGACGCATCATCGATATTCCCGAGCCCTATCTGGTGTGGATGGCACGGACAGGTTTTCCAGCCGGTAGCCTGGGCCAGTCATTGGCGCTGGCGTACGAGATCAAGCTCAATGGGCTGGAGACCATGATTATTCCCATTATTAACAGGATGTCAGTATGAGAATATATACCCGACAAGGGGACAAGGGCCTCACCCGTCTGGCGGACGGTGCCCAGCTTGCCAAAGATGATATGCGGGTCGAGACCTATGGCGCCGTGGATGAATTGAATTCCCAGATAGGTCTGCTTATTGCCGAAATACCGTCGCAAGAGGCGGTGTTATTGGCCCAGCTGGTGCAGTTGCAGCAGGAGTTGTTTGATCTGGGCGGGGAGCTGGCTTTTTCCAGTGCGGCGCAGAATGCCAGCCTGTGGCAAGTCAACGAGGACTGGACCGCCAGACTCGAGCAACAGATCGATGCCTATAGCGCCCAGTTGCCGGTATTGCGCAATTTCATTTTACCGAGCGGCTCACGGGCGGCGGCACAGGCTCATGTGGTGCGTACCCTGACCCGGCGCTGCGAGCGCCTGCTGCTGGGCTTGAGCCGTGCAGAGCAGGTGAATCCGGCCATCCTGCCTTATCTGAACAGGCTGAGTGACTGGTTCTTCACCGTGGCCAGATACCTGCTGGCCTGCACCGGCACCCCCGAGGTGTTGTGGGTCAAGGCGGCCGATCGGGGCTGAGTGACCACCATCTACGGAAATAAAAAAACCTCGCCAGGCGAGGTTTTTTTATTTGAACAATACGGGATGCATCAGATGGCAAAATCTTCCACGGATTTCCCTTCGGCCACGGCCTTGGCAATGGCGGAGGGCATGCGACCCTGACCGGTCCAGGTTTTTTCCACCCCGTTATCCAGATAACGATATTTGGCGGGGCGGGGCGCTCGCTTGCCCTTGCCGGCCTTGGGAGCATCGATGGCAACACTACCCACTAATTCGGCTGGATCTATGCCTGCGGCCTTCAACATCTCGGCATATTCGGTAATTTTTCGCTGGTGCTCTGCACGGGCCTGACGCTCGGCGGATTCATCCTGCTGGCGCTCGGTGACGATGGCGGTGAGTTTTTCCAGACCCTCTTCCAGTTGTTCCAGAGTCAATTCACGGCAAGTCGCCCGCAGGCTACGGATATTCAGCAGGACTTTCAGAAATTCGTTCATATAGGCTACCACGCGCGCAGGAATATTAAGGAAATGAGATGTGCTTTTCGATAATTTAAAGGGTGGTTTGGCATCAAGTCAAGCAAACTGAATTAATTAATTCGGCAGGTAAATTAAGCCAGGTGAATAATTGGCGGGAAGATATAGCATCGGTATTGAGGTTGTCATCTCCAAATGAGATTCAAGTAGATGAAAATGTTGTCTATATTGGATTGTTCGCACCATTTGACTACCATTTTGCGTAAGATCCCTGCACTAACATTGAATTTTAATCAAAAAACTTGCTATCACGCGGTGTCCCGATAAAATGTGCCCCGAATACCTTTAAGTAGAGGCGCGCTGCCTATGAGTAACCGAGCGGAGGGTGATGCCTGCGATGCTCGATGAAAGGAGCCGGCGCCGAAGTGACCAGGCCATCATACCGGGTTGCTGGTTCTGCATCTAATAGGTGCAGGACTGCCATAGTCATCCACTATGGAGCGCTACCTGAAGGGGCTGAGGAGTATGCCCGCCCCGGGTTTTGTTTCTTTAGATCCTCTCGGTAGATCTCCACCTGCTGTCTTTAGGTGCAAAGAGATCATGGACATCGTTCATTACGCCGACTCCGGTTGGTCAGTCATTCCCCCTTTATTGGCCGTCGCCCTGGCGATCATCACCCGTCGCGTTCTGGTGTCGCTGGGGGTCGGTATCGTGGCCGGCAGCCTGCTGCTCAACCAGTTCTCCCCGCTCGATTCCCTGCATTACATGCTGAATACCGTGCTCAAGATCGTCTGGGTCGACGGTGCGTTGAACCGTGACAACGTCAACATGATCCTGTTCATGTTGCTGCTGGGCGGTCTCATCAGCCTGATGAGCGTCTCCGGTGCGACCCGGGCCTTCGCCGAGTGGGCCGAGCGCCGTGCCAAGACCCGCAAGGGGGCCAAGGCCCTCACCGGCATGATGGTGTTTGCCTTCTTCATCGATGACTTCTTCCACAGCCTGTCGGTGGGGGCCATCTGCCGTCCGGTCACCGATCGCTTCCAGATCTCCCGCGCCAAGCTGGCCTATCTGCTCGACTCCACCGCCGCACCGGTCTGCGTGCTGATGCCCATCTCCTCCTGGGGGGCCTACATCATCGCCCTGGTGGGGGGTATCATGGCGGCCCATGGCCTGACCGATCAGAGTCCCATCTCCGCCTTCGTCGAGATGATCCCGATGAACCTCTATGCCGTGTTCACCCTGATCATGGTACTGGTGGTGATCGCGTTCCAGCTCGACATCGGCTCCATGCGTCAGCATGAGCAGTGGGCGCTGGAGGGCAAGCTGTGGGACGAGTCCAAGGGCCGTCCCATCGGGCTGGACATGGAGTCTCCGGAGGAGAGCAATGGCGGCATGATCGACATGGTGCTGCCGATCCTGACCCTGACCCTGGCGACCGTCTACTTCATGATCGATTCCGGCGCCGCCGTGTTGGAGGGCAAAGGCCTGCCGTTCAGTGTGCTCGGCTCGTTCGAGAACACCAATGTCGGCTCCTCCCTGGTCTACGGTGCCCTGTGCAGCCTGGTGGTCTCCATCGGTCTGGCCATGCGCCTCAAGCTTGGGGCCAGAAACTGGATGAAGGCCGCACCGCAAGGGATCATGGCCATGTTGCCGGCGATCAACATACTGCTGTTCGCCTGGACCATAGGCGCCGTGGTGCGTGACGTGGAGACCGGCAAGTATCTGGCCTCCATGGCCAATGGCAACCTGCCGATCGAAGTGCTGCCGGCGGTGGTGTTCATCCTCTCCTGTGCCATGGCCTTTGCCACCGGTACCAGCTGGGGCACCTTCGGCATCATGCTGCCGCTGGCCGGCGACATGGCGGCCGCCAGCGACATCAGCCTGATGCTGCCGATGCTGGCCGCGGTGCTGGCGGGCTCGGTGTTCGGCGATCACAGCTCGCCCATCTCCAGTACCAGCATACTGTCGGCCACCGGCGCCGGCTGCCATCACATCGATCACGTGATGACCCAGTTGCCCTATGCGCTGGCCATCGCCTTCGGTGCCGCGCTCGGTTACCTGGTGATGGGGCTGATGCACTCGGTGCTGGCGGGCTTCACGGTCAGCGCGCTCTGGTTCGTGATCTTCTCCGGCTACCATCTGCGCAAGGCCCGGATCCAGCGAGACCTGGCTATCGCATAAAATAGAACAAGGGGCCCACGGGCCCCTTGGTTTTGGCGGGGGCTTTGGTTAGCATGCGCCCCATAAATTCAGTTTCGGAACAGCACCATGGCTTCACTGCACTACAAATTTGCCACCATGAACTCAGGCAAGTCCACCCAGCTCATCCAGGCCCACTTCAACTACCTGGAGCGCGGCATGGTTCCGCTGGCCATGACGCCCGTCATCGACGATCGCTTCGGGGCCGGGGTGATCAGCGCCAGAGTGGGGCTGGAGCTGAAGGTGGAGGTGTTCAGTGACAGCTGCGATCTGCTCGAGATGGTCAAGGCTCGTCACGGCGAGAAGAAGATCGATGTGTTCATCGTCGACGAGGCGCAGTTCCTGACCCGCGAGCAGGTGTACCAGCTCGCCCGCATCGTCGATGAGCTCAAGATCCCGGTCATCGCCTATGGCCTCAAGACCGATTTTCGGGGGGAGCTGTTCCCCGGCTCCTACCATCTGCTCTGCCTGGCCGACAAGTTCGAGGAGCTGAAAAGCATCTGCTGGTGCGGCAACAAGGCGCACATGAACTCCAGAGTCAACGAGGCGGGGCAGGTGATGCGTGACGGCGAGCAGGTGGAGATCGGCGGCAACGATCGCTATGTGTCGCTTTGCCGCAAGCACTACCTGGATGGCCAGGCCTTCAAGTAACCGAGCATGCAAAGCAAAAGGGCGCCGACAGGGCGCCCTTCTTGCATCCGCGGGTGGCTCAGTCTATCTCGATGTCCACCGGCGCTATGATGGGATCGGCCACCGGCAGGCGGTGGAACAGCTGACGAAAATGCTGCTGCACCCGGCCTATGTCCACCAGCGACATGCCGGAGGCGAAGCCGAACCAGACATAGAGGCCGGTGAGATCGCGGAACATGGGGGGCAGGTAGCGGGGCGCATCGATCAGCCCCTCCAGGTAGTGTTGGTAGAGCACCGGGATGTCGTCCAGGGTCACCTTGCCCACGAACAGCATGGGCAGGATCTCGGGCACCCCCTCCAGCACGGCGCTGCGGATGAAGTTGACCGTCTCCACATAGCCCTTCACGTAGGAGAGATCCTTGGTGAAGCAGGCGCCCCCCTCGACCATGCCGCCGCGAAACACCCGCTGGGTGATCTTGTAGGCATCGTGCTCGCTGGCCCCCTTTTCGACGAAATGGCGGAACACCTCGATGAAGTCGGCGCCACGCTCCGCCATGTCGATGGCCATCACCCGATCCGAGATACGTTTGGCCCTGTCCGGGAAGGAGCTGAAGGTGAGCGTCTCGATGAGCACCGCCAATCCCTCCTGGCAGGCGGTGATGCGCGGCGAACCCGCTCCGAGCCAGGTGGCATAGGATTGCTGGCGACCGTTGAGGGTGGTGCCGACATGCACCCAGCCCTCGTGCACCTCCAGCACCTGCAGGTCCAGCTCGGAGAAACGGGCGTGGGAGCTCAGCTTGATATAATCCCCCCCGGCGGCGGCGTCCGAGACGATGCCATCGCTCAGCTTGACCTGCACTGTGCCGTCGCTGAAGTAGTTCGACAGCTTGCCCTGTAGCTTGGCTACCGCCGCTTCCCCCTCAAACTCCTTGGGGTAGGGGCGTACCAGGTGGCGGGCGCCGGGCAGCGAGAAGATGTCGCACAGCCTGGCACCCAGCTCCTTGAGGGTCTTGCGATCCCCGCGCAGGTGGTCGCTGGCGGAGCCGTACAGCAGCTGGCTGTAACGCTGGAAGTCCGGCTGCCCGCGCTGGCGCAGCATCTCGATCACCACCATGTACTGATCGACCGTCTCTTGCAGGATCCGGCCCAGATCGTCCTGAGGGCCGAGTCGTCGGCGGATCCTGTCCCTCAGCTCCTTGAGCTCCAGATACTTGTTGCGCGGATCGAAGCCGAGGGGGAGGGCCTGATAGAAGTTGGCGTCGATGGCCGGCAACTCTCGTCCGCCCTTGGCCAGAAACTCGGTCTGCAGGTGGCGGGGCCACTTGATGGAATCCAGGATGCGGATGGGCTTTTGCAGGGCAAGCAATTCATCCGAGAGGGACTTCAGATGCAGGCGATATTTTTCTTGGATGGTCATCGGGCCCCCTGTGGGGCGAGTGTGAGGCGAGAATGGCTGAGTATATGCATAGCGCTTGCCAAAAAGAAGCGAGACGCCGGCTTATCCGGCCTGTGTACTTTTGGTTGTCGGAAAATTGGTTTAGACTGCGCCCCTTGATCCTTATTGTGTTCGTGAAAATGATGAATATCCCCAGCTCTGAAATGATAATGCGGTGGTTGCAACAGGCCAGGATCGAGCACTATGTGTGCGATCAGTGTCATGGCATCCACATGGTGTCCCTGCAGTCTGTCGAGGGTATCCAGGAGAGCCGGATCTTTGTCGAAGAGGAAGGGCTGCTGTTCTCATCCGAACTGGAGGTCCGCCCCTCGTCGCTGCTGCCAGTGATGGCCGAGCTGGGTCGCCTCAACATGCAATATCCCTCGCTCAAGGTGTTCCTCGACATCATCGACGACAACCTGCCGCGCCTCATCGTGGGCCATACCGTCTTCACCAAGGCGGGGCTGAGCGTGGAGCAGTTCCTGCTGTTCGTCGAGAGCACCACGGCGGCGACCCACGAAGTGGTGGCCGAATGTGAGCGGCTGGGCTTCCTGAACCTGCCAGAAATCCAGGTCGCACCTGAATCGGTGCATTGATCTGTTCGTTAAATGTGCGAACGGTTCGTGGCAGCCAAAAAGCCGTTGACGCAGGCGGGGCTTTCCCCTAAATTACGCCCCGTTCCGGTGCAATGGCGCAACGAACCGGTGTTGGCTGAACACCTTAAACAACAGACAAAAATTTGGTGAGGTGTCCGAGTGGCTGAAGGAGCACGCCTGGAAAGTGTGTATACGGCAACGTATCGAGGGTTCGAATCCCTCCCTCACCGCCAAATTGAAAAACCGACCTCAGGGTCGGTTTTTCGCATCCGGGAACACCACATTCCCTGATGCCAATAGAGGGAGGGTGAGAACCCTCGCCCGGGTTCGAGCAGAGCAGCTTGCTGCGATGAACGGCCGTAGGCCGCCCCGAAGGGGTGAGCCACGCAGTGGCGAATCATCCCTCCCTCACCGCCAAATAAAGTAAGAGGGCCTGTCGCAAGACAGGCCCTCTTACTTTTTCCGGTGACGGGCGGCTCGGTTCGAACCCTGTTCGACAAGCGGGCAGGATAGCCCGCTTGGACAGCTGAAGGCTGCCCGCAGGGCGAGTGCCAGGGATGGTGCGAGTCAATCCCGGCCTATCGCCAAATAGCAAAACCCGACCATATGGTCGGGCTTTTTGCATTGGGGCCTGTCTAGTCCATCAAAAACAACGCTCCGATGCCCGCGATGGCCTGAATGCCATCCGCGGAAACCGGAGCGTTGGTCGCTACTCTTTCAAACTCAGGCCAGATCGAAGCGATCCAGGTTCATCACCTTGGTCCAGGCCGCCACGAAGTCCTTCACGAATTTCTCCTTCGCATCGGCGCTGGCGTAGACCTCGGCCAGTGCCCGCAGCTGGGAGTTCGAGCCGAACACGAGATCGACGCGCGTCCCCGTCCACTTCGCCTTGCCCGTCTTGCGATCTATTCCCTCGTAGACGCCTTTGACGCCGGCCGGCTTCCACTCCGTGCCCATGTCGAGCAGGTTGACGAAGAAGTCGTTGGAGAGCGTCCCGGGGGTCGAGGTCAGGATCCCGTGTTTGGCGCCGGCGTTGGCCCCCAGCATGCGCAGGCCACCGACCAGCACCGTCATCTCGGGCGCGGTGAGCGTCAGCAGCTGTGCCTTGTCGACCAGCATGGCTTCCGAGAGCTCCGCGTAGTCGCCGCCCAGATAGTTGCGGAAACCGTCTGCGAGGGGTTCCAGCACGGCGAACGCCTCGACGTCGGTCTGTGCCTGGGAGGCGTCCATGCGGCCTGGCCTGAACGGCACCGTCACCACGACACCGGCTTTCTTCGCCGCCAGTTCGACGCCGGAACCGCCCGCGATCACGATCAGATCGGCCAGGGATACCCGCTTGCCGCCCTTGGCCTCCTTGTTAAAGTCCGCCTGGATACCCTCGAGCACCTTCAGCACCTTCGCCAACTGTGCCGGCTGGTTGGCTTCCCACTGGTTTTGCGGGGCGAGCCGGATGCGCGCACCGTTGGCGCCGCCGCGTTTGTCTGAGCCACGGAAGCTCGAGGCCGCAGCCCATGCGGTCGACGCCAGCTCGGCGACGGACAGGGAGGAGGCGAGGATCTTCTCCTTGAGCGCGGCGACGTCTTTGTCATCGACCAGCTCGTGATTGACGGCGGGGATGGGGTCTTGCCAGATCAACTCTTCCTTCGGCACTTCCGGGCCCAGATAACGAGCCACGGGGCCCATGTCGCGGTGGGTCAACTTGAACCAGGCACGGGCGAAAGCGTCGGCGAAGGCCTGCGGATCCTCGTAGAAGTGGCGGGAGATCTTGCCGAATTCCGGATCGAACCGCAGGGTCAAGTCGGTGGTCAGCATGGTCGGCTTGTGGAACTTGCCCGGGATATGGGCATCGGGAATGATCTCCGGTGCATCCTTGGCCACCCACTGCTTGGCGCCAGCCGGTGACTTGGTCAGCTCCCACTCGTAGTTGAACAGGTTCTCGAAGAAGTTGTTGCTCCACAGCGCCGGGGTCTTGGTCCAGGTCACCTCGATGCCGCTGGAGATGGTGTCCTTGCCATGGCCGCTGCCGTAATTGCTCACCCAGCCGAGGCCCTGGGCTTCCAGGGGCGCGGCTTCCGGCTCGGGCCCCTTGTGGGACTCGGGGGCGGCGCCGTGGGCCTTGCCGAAGGTGTGGCCACCGGCAATGAGGGCGACCGTCTCTTCGTCATTCATGGCCATGCGGCCGAAGGTGGAGCGGATGTCTTTGGCCGCCTCCATGTAGTCGCCGCTGGCATTGGGGCCTTCGGGGTTGACGTAGATCAGCCCCATGTGGGTGGCACCAAAGGGGGCCGCAAGCTCGCGGTCGCCTTTGACCCGATCGGGATCAACCCCGAGCCAGGCGATCTCATCGCCCCAGTTGACGTCCTGATCCGGCTCCCACACGTCCGCGCGGCCACCGCCAAAACCGAAGGTTCTGAAGCCCATCGACTCCAGGGCGACGTTGCCGGCGAGGATCAGCAGATCGGCCCAGGAGATCTGGCTGCCGTACTTCTGCTTGATGGGCCAGAGCAGGCGCCGTGACTTGTCGATGTTGACGTTGTCGGGCCAGCTGTTGAGGGGGGCGAAGCGTTGCTGGCCGCGGCCGCCGCCGCCGCGGCCATCTGTGGTGCGATAGGTCCCCGCGGCGTGCCAGGCCATGCGGATGAACTGCGGTCCGTAGTGGCCGAAGTCCGCCGGCCACCACTCCTGAGAGTCGGTCATCAGCCTGACCAGGTCTTTCTTGAGCGCCTTGTAGTCAAGGCTCTCGAACGCCTTGACGTAATCGAAGTCTTTGTCCATGGGATCGGAGCTGGAGGAATGCTGGTGCAGAAGATCCAGCCGCAGCTGGCTCGGCCACCAGTCCCGATTGGTTCTGCCGACGCCGGCGGTGTGGTTGAAGGGGCATTTGCTTTCTTCACTCATCTCAGTCTCTCCTTGGCTGTCGTTTGTAAGGCTAACAACTCATTATGGGGAAGATTTCCACTTTGCTATCTGTGGTTATTGCACGGCCGTCGTCATCACCTGGCAGGGCCATTATCCATTAATCCTTATTTATCAGTATGTTGTTCATTTGTTTCGCGCCTGGCGCGCGAAGAATTGGATTAAGCCTATCTATTTTAACAATATATTCACGATTGCTACCCCCAGGTGGCGCAGCGTCCCCGATAACTCTTGATCCGGCTCTCTTGCACCCTCACCGCGGTGCCCAGCATGGCTCTGCCTGGGCGAGCGCTCCCGGTTGGCAATATGTGAACAGAATGCATGCGTTCCTGCAGCAATAGCACAGTGCCAAGCGGCAAAGTTTGCGCTGCGTCATGGTGCCTAGGGATAGGTCAGGCAGGGAGTATGGCCCAGTTCATTTCTGTGACCTCAGGCTAACTACATGAATCATTAGTTATTTTGGCGATGCTCTTGCCGGGATAGAGGATGGGTCCAGAGGCGCTTAGCGCGGTGCCGACAGGATCAGGCAGAGGGACATACGCGCAGGGGAGGGCACGGCGGGCAGGAGAGAAAGAGGAAGAGGGCGGCTGGCGGTTTCGCAAATGCCGGCGCCAAAAACAAAAAAACCGGCACATGGCCGGTTCTTGAGCGTGCGACGAGGCGTGCACGCGGTCAGTCAGACTGATCTCTGTTGGCGCTAAGGCACAAACAGAAAATAATGGGGTGGCTGATGGGGCTCGAACCCACGACAACCGGAATCACAATCCGGGACTCTACCAACTGAGCTACAGCCACCACTGAAATTGTCCGTTAATGAACACCCCCAGACGAGGGTAAACATTAATGGTGCGCCCTGCAGGATTCGAACCTGCGACCCACGGCTTAGAAGGCCGTTGCTCTATCCGACTGAGCTAAGGGCGCTCTGTATCGAGAAGTCTATCTGACACCTCGATGAACTTGGTCGGTGATAAAGGATTCGAACCTTTGACCCTCTGGTCCCAAACCAGATGCGCTACCGGGCTGCGCTAATCACCGAGAAATTATCCGTCCAGCATACTCAGAGCGAGGCGGCTGGGCAACGGGCGGGCATCATACCCAAGCGACAAACGCAGCGTCAACGACTTTTTCCGTCAGTAAATTCAAATGCCTACTTATTGCCCGCCCAGCGCGAGCCGCTAACATCCGTGCCAAAAAAATGCGACAATGCGCGGCAGTTGAACACATGGTGAGTGAAGAACGATGTCTGCCAAAATCATTGATGGAAAACAGGTTGCGCAAACGATTCGCAGTCAGGTCGCTGCGAAGGTCCAACAGCGGTTGGCCTTGGGCAAGCGGGCGCCGGGGTTGGCGGTGATCTTGGTCGGGATGGATCCGGCCTCTCAGGTCTATGTCGGCAGCAAGCGCCGCGCCTGTGAAGAGGTGGGCTTTGTCTCCCGCTCCTATGACTTGAGTGCCACCGCGAGTCAGGCAGAGTTGCTGGCCTTGATCGATCGGCTCAATGAGGACGCAGAAGTGGATGGGATCCTGGTGCAATTGCCCCTGCCGGCCCATTGCGACACGACCCAGGTGCTGGAGCGCATTCGTCCCGACAAGGATGTGGATGGCTTCCACCCCTATAACGTGGGCCGCTTGGCACAACGCATCCCGGCGCTGCGCCCCTGCACCCCCAAGGGCATCATGACCCTGATCGAGGCGACCGGGGTCAAGACCCACGGCCTGCATGCGGTGGTGGTCGGTGCTTCCAATATCGTGGGACGTCCTATGACCCTGGAGCTGCTGCTGGCGGGCTGCACCACCACCACCTGCCATCGCTTCACCCAGGATCTGGAGACCCAGGTTCGCCGCGCCGATCTGCTGGTGGTGGCGGTGGGCAAGCCGAACTTCATTCCCGGTGAATGGATCAAGCCGGGCGCCTTGGTGATCGACGTGGGCATCAACCGCCTGGCCGACGGCTCCCTGGTCGGGGATGTGGAGTTTGAAACGGCGCGCAGCCACGCCGCCTTCATCACACCGGTACCCGGTGGGGTGGGCCCCATGACGGTGGCCAGCCTGATGGAGAACACCCTGAGCGCCTGTCAGGACTATCACGACGCCTGATCGGCACGAGCGCCCTCGCCGCGCACGCGAGGGGCGATGCAAGATAAAAGGGAAGGCCTGGCCTTCCCTTTATTGTTTCCGATCATCCATATCCCCTTCGCAGGGGGGCTCTCAACTGATGGCCAGGGCCGCCGCCAGATCGGCGATCAGATCGTCGGCATCCTCCACCCCTATGCTGAAGCGGATGAGATCATCATTCACCCCGGCCGCCAGCCGGCTCGCCTCGTCCATGGCGGCGTGGGTGGTGCTGGCCGGGTGGCAGGCCAGGCTCTCGAGATCGCCGAGGCTCACCGCCTGCACGAACAACTGCAGGTTGTCGAGCAGGGTGGCGCAGCGCTTGAATCCCCCCTCCAGCTCTATGCTCACCATGCCGCCGAAGCCGCTGGCGAAGGCGCCGAGGGCGTCGTGACCCGGGTGGCTGGCGAGTCCCGGGTAGATCACCTTCTTCACCGCCGGGTGGGCGGCGAGGAAGTCGGCGACTCTCTGGGCGTTGTGCAGATGGGCATCCATGCGCAGCGGCAGTGTCTTGACCCCCCGTTGCAGCAGGTAGGCCTCCTGCGGCCCTATGGGGGAGCCGATGTGCTTGAGTGCCACTGTACGAATGGTTTTCATCAGTTCGTGGCGGCCGGCCACCACCCCGGCGATGATGTCGCCATGGCCGCCCAGGTACTTGGTGCCACTGTGCATCACGACATCGATGCCAAGCTCCAGGGGGCGCAGCAGATAGGGGGTGAGGAAGGTGTTGTCACAGACGCTGATGGCGCTCACCTTGCGGGCCGCCTCGACCACCACCCGCGGATCCACCACCTTGAGGGTGGGGTTGGTCAGCGTTTCGAACAGCACCACCTTGGTGGCGGGGCTGATGTTGGCCAAGAGATCCTGATCGCTGTCGTAGGCGGAGACCCTGATGCCGGCGCGGCTGAAGGTCTGCTTGAGGAAGGCATCGGTGCCGCCGTAGAGCGGGCCTATGTAGGCCACCTCATCGCCGCTGTCTGCCAGGGCATAGAGGATGGCGCTCACCGCTGCCATGCCGCTCGCCAGCACCAGCGCCTCGTCGGCCCCCTCCAGCGCCGCGAGTTTTTGCTCCAGCTCGGCGGTGGTGGGGTTGCCGAAGCGGCTGTAGATGAAGCCGGGGGCCTGGCCAGCGAACCGCTCCTTGCCCGCCTGGGCGTTGACGTAGCTGAAGGTGCTGCTCTGGTAGAGCGGGGTGGTGAGGGCGCCGGTCTGGGGATCGATCCGCTGGCCGCTGTGCACGCTCATGGTCTTGAATTTCATCGCTTTACTCCGTGTTGCCAGGCTCTGGCTGATCTGCTTGTTTTAGGTTTGCCGGGGGACGCAGTGACATCCCCCGTCGAATGGAATGGCAGGGAGGCAGGCTCCCCTGGGTCAGGCCGGCTCGGGCTCCCGCCGCACTGTATTCTGTGTCTGCTCCGAAGCATAGTGGCGGGCCGCCACATCCGGGTGGGAGCGCAGCCGCCCCTTGAGCACGTTCTCCCCAACCTGATAGAAGAGCGGGTTGGCGGGATCGCTCTCGGGTCCCTCGGCCTGGGCCGCCAGCGCCAGCGCCGGCGACAGGCTCAGCCGCGGCACTGTGGCATCGAGTCTGGCCGCCATGAAGAAGGCGCAGGAGAGGCGCGATACCCCGGGCGGCGGGCTCTGTACTCGATGCAGGGTCGCCTTGAGGTAGCCGTTCGAGGCAAGCTCCAGCAGCTCGCCGATGTTGACCACCAGGGCCCCCGGCAGGGGCGGCGCCGGGATCCAGCCCGCGGCGCTCTCCACTTCGAGCCCGGAGTGATCGTCCTGCATCACCAGGGTCAGGTAGCCCGGATCCTTGTGGGCACCGACCCCCTGGGCGCTGCCGCCAGCCTCGCGCCCCGGATAGTGGATGAGCTTCATGTGCTGATAGGGGCCGCCGGCTATGCTGGCATCGAACACCCCCTGCGGCTGTTCCAGCACCTCGGCGAAGGCCGAGAGCAGGTTGAGGGTGATGTCGGTCAAGCGTGCCTGCCAGGCCAGCAACTGGTCCTTCATCCCGGGCAGGGCGGCGGGCCACTGGTTGGGGCCGATCAGCCGCTGCCAGGGTTGGCTAATGTCGTCTGGATTGAGCGCCGCTGCCTCCCCCATGATATCGAACTGCTCGCGCCGATCCGGCCGGGCCCGGGTCAACTCGGCACCTACCTGGTTGTAGCCGCGAAAATGGGGGCTGTGCACCATCTGCACCGCGCGCTTCTGCTGCTCGGGCAGGGCGAAGAAGCGGGCCGCCAGCGCCAGGGTCTCTTTCTGCTGCGCCTCGCTCAGACCATGGCCGGTCAGATAGAAGAAGCCCACCTCTCGTGCCGCCTGGCCCAGCTTGGCCAGCATCTGGCGACGAGCCTCGGGGGCGCCACCCAGGGCGGCATAGTCGATGATTGGCAGTGATGAATGTTCCATGTGCACCTCTTCCTGTCCCAGTGGCGGGGTATTGGTCCCGCTGACGAAATGTCGGTATCCGGCTGGCTGGCACCGCATGGCGCCAATTGGCTTGAGGTGATGCTACGGTTCTGGGTTATAAGACGGAAACAACAAAATATTCTTAGTTATATACAAAAATCGAAATAGAATTCGAATCCTGTGCGGATTTCACTCTGGTTTGCCGTGCGAAGCTGGCGAATGCCCAGTGCCGGGGAGGGAAGACGGGGTGCGGGCAAGGTCGGGTGGGGGGCGTGGTGAGGCCGCTCTGCGGCAAGTGAGATAAAGGTGATCAGGGAGGTGTAGGTCTCCCTGATCATGGGCCGGATCAGTAGCCCAGGGTAAAGCGCTGGCGCAGGTGGGCCGGCTTCTCCACTTCGTCGAGGATCCCATCGGCCAGATCCCCCACCGTGATCCCGGCAGGCTGGTCGCCGCTAAACAGCACCCGATCGTCCCCGAGTCGATAGCCACCGCGCTTCTCGCCGGGCTCGAGGAACACCGGCGGAGAGACGAAGCGCCAGTCGAGGGCGGTTTCACGGCGCAGGGCGGTGAGACCGTCGCGGGCCGCCAGGGCGCCCTGCTTCCACTCGGCCGGGAAGTCCGGGGTATCTACCAGCTGCACCCCGGGGGCTATCTCCAGGCTGCCGGCGCCGCCGACCACCAGCAGCCAGCTGTGGGCGGTCACGGCCGCCGCTATGATGGCCTTGGCTCCCTTGAGGTACTGATCATGGATGTCGGGCGCGGCCCAGCCCGGGTTGTAGGCGCTGATCACCCTGTCGTGCCCCTTGAGCACCTCGGCCAGTGCCTGCGGGTCCTGGGCATCCACGGCGACGGCGGTGACCAGCGGGTGGGGCTTGATCTTGCTGAGATCACGGACGATGGCGGTGACGCTGTGGCCACGGTTGATGGCGTTGTTGAGGATGGCTGTACCGACAAAACCGCTGGCACCGATCAGGGCAATTTTCATGGGGGATTCTCCTTCACTGTTGGAATGAGCTCATCCTACGCCCCCGGATATGATTTAATAATCCATCATAAAATACATTCACTTGTAAGCTGGATTTAATAATGGAACAGCTCAGACGCTACGCCATCTTCGCCGCCGTGGTGGAGGCGGGCAGCATGACGGGGGCCGCCAAGGCCCTCGGCATGACCCCCTCCGCCGTCAGCCAGCACATCAGCCAGCTGGAGAGCCTGCTCGGCCTCAGCCTGCTGCACCGCTCCACCCGCCGGCTCAACCTGACCGAGGCGGGGGAGGTGGTGTGGCAGGGATGCCAGTCGCTGCAACAGACCCTGAACCAGACCGAGTTGCGGCTCTCGGAGGTGCGCGACAGCCTGCTCGGCGAGGTGCGGATCACCGCGCCGGTGGGCATGGCGGGCCAGCCGCTGGCCCGGGCCCTGTCGCCGCTGCTGCAGGCCCATCCCGGCCTCTGCATCCAGATCATCGCCGACGACGAGAAGCGGGATCTCATCAAGGATCGCATCGACGTGGCGCTGCGGGTCGGCAGCCTGTCCGACTCCAGCCTGGTGGCGCGCAGATTGGGGCAGACCCGCATGTTGCTGTGCGCCTCGCCCGCCTATCTGGCGCGCAAGGGCAGCCCGCGCAGCCCGGCCGATCTGCTGGCCCACGATTGGCTGGCGGCGGAGATGCAGAGCGGGGGGCTGACCCTGTTCGATGAGAAGGGGCAGGGGCACAGGGTCAAGCCCAAGCCACGGGTGCTGTGCATCAACGTCTTGCCGCTGCGCCAGTTCACCCTGGCGGGGCAGGGGGTGTCGCTGCAACCCGAGGGGGAGATCGCCGAGGATCTGGCCCTTGGTCGCCTGCTGGAGCTGCTGCCCGGCTACCGGGTGGCGCCGATGGAGATCCACGCCATCACCCCCCAGCGGGAGATCCTGGAGAAGGTGCGGCGGGTGATCGATGCCCTGCGCAGCCACTTCGCCGAGGGGCAGGGCGCCGCCTCATCCCGCCCGCTATGAGTCTGCGGGATGGCCAAGTGCAGGGGGCACAGCGGTTGAAGCACATGGCTATCGCCCTGAGCGGTCAAGCCCGTGGGGGGCGGCAGAGCCCCTTCATGGCTGGCAGTGTCGGCAGAAGGCTTGCCGCCGGCACCACGGCCATGTTTAATGGGCCCACTTGGACAGCCACTGCCCGTGCCGGCAGAGATCCGAGCCCATCATGACATCCGCTCCCCCCGTTTTGCCGGGCCCTGTGCCCCAGGCCCGCTCCCACTTCACCCGCATCGAGCGGGTGCTCGACTACATCCACACCCATCTGGATGAGCCGCTGTCGCTGGAGCAGCTGGCCGAGCAGAGCTGCTGGTCCCGCTGGCAGTTGCAGCGGGTGTTCCTGCACGAGACTGGGCTGACGGTGGCCCACTATGTGCGCGAGCTCAAGCTGAGCCTGGCGGCGGAGGCCCTGCTCTCGAGCCGGCAGCGGGTGCTGGATCTGGCGCTGATCTACGGCTTCGGCTCCGAGGTGAGCTTCAGCCGAGCCTTCAAGCAGCAGTTTGGCTGCTCGCCGCTGGCCTACCGCAAGCGCGGCGTGCGGCTGGGGCTGCGCACTCCCCTGGTGCGGGCACCCATGCCGCTCGCGAGCATGCCCAGACTGGTACAGGTGCGGGTCGAGAGCCGGCCTGGCTTCACTCTGCAGGGGGTCAAGGGGCAGATCCGCGGCCTGTTCGCCGACGAGCCCGATTTTCAGCAGACGGTGCCCGCCATCTGGCGTGCCGTGCGGGAGGCCGGCGGTCTGCCCGCCGCCAGCGACTGGCTCGGGGTGGTGGATGTGTCGGAGGCGGGGGCGTCACTGCCCTACTGGGCGGGGGTGGCGGTCGAGGAGGGGACGGCGCTGCCGGCGGGGCTGGCCCGTCTGACGGTGCCGCCTCAGGAGTATGCGGTGCTCAGCCACGTGGGTCCCATAGCGCGGCTGGCGGAGACCCTCAACTGGTTCATCCTGCACTGGCTGCCCGCCTCCTGTTACCGGGGGCTGGATGGCTTCGAGCTGGAGCGCTACGCCCCTCATTTCGATGGCCAGCAGGCCGATGCCCGCATGGAGTACTGGCTGCCCATCGCCCCCTGCCAGGACTGAGTCCTGGCACCCCCATTAGCTCCATCCCCTCGGGGCACAGGCACGAAGCCGCCTAGATGTTGATAACAAACCCAATAAACGCCCGCCCTCAGAAAAGATAGCCATTTGAATTCATAGCCCTTTCTCATCGACGCAACATGTTGTCGACTGAGGCTGTTCTCGCCCATTTTTCCCCTCTCTGCCTGCCAACATGCCCCAAATTGTTAATTCAGGGGCAAAATAGAACAATAAAATACAAATGAGATTTGTTACTATTCACATGCAGTAGGCAGTCGAGGATCAGATGCAACTTGTTCACCCCCCATTGACCGTGGTCGCCGCGACCATTTCCGCCCTGTTGGCAGGCTCAGCACTGGCCGCCGCCCCCCTGGAGTCCCAGGAGGGTGCGGTCGACGAGACCCTGATCGTGCTGGGTCAGACCTATCGCAACACCGCGACCAAGACCCAGCTTGATCCCATCGAGACGCCCCAGGCCATCTCGGTGGTCGACAGCGAGACCCTGGAGCAGCGGGGCGTCAGTTCGGTGAGCGAGGCGCTGCGCTACGTGCCGGGGGTCAACACCGAGCTGCGCGGCGGGGCTGTCAACCGGCTGGACCTGTTCAACATCCGCGGCTTTGACAACTACCAGAGCTTCTATGACGGCCTGCTGCTGCAGTACAACGAGTGGAACCTGCAACCCCAGATAGATCCGGTGGCCATAGAGCAGCTGGAGGTGTTCAAGGGGCCGACCTCGGTGCTGTACGGCAGCATGCCGCCCGGCGGCATGGTCAATCTGATCGCCAAGCGCCCGCAGCGGGAAGCCAAGCACAGCGTCAGCCTGGCCACGGGGACCGGCACCCTCAAGGAGATGACCCTCGACAGCACCGGCGCCATCAATGAGCAGCTCGCCTACCGCGTGGTGGGGCTGGCCCGCCAGAAGGAGGGGCAGGCGGTGACCTCGGAAGAGGAGCGCTATGTCTTTGCGCCCTCCCTGGACTGGCAGCTCGGCGAGCGCACCCTGCTCAACCTGAACCTCTACTACCAGAAGGATCCCGAGGCGGGCATCTACACCACGGTGCCGGCCAGCGGCTCGGTCAAGAGCAACCCCCTGGGGCAGCTGGGCAGCGATACCTTCCTCGGCGACGAGAACTGGAATGAGTACAACCGGGACGTGACCCTGCTCGGCTACAAGCTGAGCCACGACTTCAGCGACAACTGGCAGGTGCTGCAAAACGCCCGCTACATGGACGCCTCGGCCTATCAGCGCAATACCTACAACGCGCCGCTGGCGGCGGACAACCGCACCCTGGCTCGCAACGCCTACCTGACGGATGAAGACTCGAGGGGCTTCGTCATCGACAACCAGCTGGCGGGCAAGCTGCAGACCGGCGCGGCCCAGCACAACCTGTTGCTCGGGCTCGACTACCAGTATCTGGATGCGCACATCCTCTACCAGGACACGCTCGACTACTCGGCGCCCCCCATCGATATCTTCAACCCGAACCACGACCAGATAGTGCCGGACTCCCTGAGCTTCCCTTATCAGGATAAAAAGACTATTCGCCAGTCCCAGACCGGCGTCTATCTGCAGGATCAGGTGCGTCTGGACCGGCTGGTGGCCATCGGCGGCGCCCGCTATGACAGCTACCGGATGGACACCGACAGCGACACCCTCTACCAGGGCGCCGCCAGCCAGTCCCTCGCCCGGATCGATCAGGACAATCTCTCCTTCCGCCTCGGCGCCCTCTACGAGCTCGATTACGGCTTCTCGCCCTACGTCAGCTATGCCGAGAGCTTCGAGCCGGTGCCGGGGGCGGACAAGAGCGGCAAGGCCTTCGACCCCTCCACCGGTCAGCAGTGGGAGGGGGGGCTCAAGTTCCTCTCCGAGGATATGAGCAAGACCTTCACCGTGGCCGCCTTCCACATCACCAAGGAGAACGCCCTGGTGATGGATCCGGACAACATCTACGGGCCCAAGCTGCAGACCGGCGAGATCGTCTCCAAGGGGATAGAGCTGGAAGGGCGGGCCGACCTCACCAATAACCTGGATCTGGCGCTGAGCTATACCCGCCAGGACATGGAGATCACCAGGGACACCACAGACTTGCAGGGCAAGACCCCGGTCTGGGTGCCCAAGCAGATGGCGTCGCTCTGGAGCAACTATCAGGCGGGCGGCAGCCTGCAAGGGATGCGCATCGGCGCCGGCCTGCGCTACGTGGGGGAGGCCCAGCTCGACGCCGCCAACACCGACACAGTGCCGGATTATGTGCTGATGGACATGTCCGCCTCCTATGATCTCGCCGCCCTCAGCGCGAGCCTGAAGGGGGTGGGGGCATCCCTCAGCGCGAGCAACCTGTTCAACAAGACCTACTACTCCTGCTACGACCAGAACAACTGCTGGTTCGGCGCCGAGCGTAACGTGGAGGCTCGACTCAAATACGTATTCTAAGCCTGCGCCCCGGCCAGACGCCGGGGCCCTCTCATCACGGGATGCCGGCGCGTGGCGGCTCCTCTGGCAGCACGCCGCCGGGGTTCGGTGGTCTGACCGCCCATCGGCAGGCCCGTCACCAGGCGGAGCACGATGCCCTGTTCGCCGCCGCCGTGCAGCTCATTCCCTCCCTCAAGGGGCGGCTGGTGGCCGGGGAGATGCCGCTGTTGGCGATGGCTGGTGTCGACATGGCCCCCGGCGCTGTGACGCTGGCGCTGCACGATCACTGGCGGCTGGCACACCCGGAGGCGGGCCCCGCCTACTGGCTGACCCGCAGCTGGGGCATGCTCTGCTGGCAATCCATCTACCTCGCCATGGTCGCCGTCTATCGGATTGGCGCCGTGCCCGCCCTGGATCGGATGGGGCAGGGCTATAACGCAGGGCTGGTGTCGGGTTTCAGTCTGCCACTGGTGCCCATGATCAAGGGCGAGCGGGAGGTGCTGATCGAGGCGGCGGGCAGGCGGCTGCGCCGTCATTGGCAGGCGCTGTTCGAGGCGATGGCCAGCGGGCAGCGGCTGAGGCCCGGTTTCGTGCGCCCGCTCTTGGCGGACGATCTGCTGGCGGCCCTGGTGCGGGTACCGGATTTCTTCGACGAGGTGAGCCGCGAACAGGTCGCGGCCGATGCGCCGCTCTGGCTGGCCGCCTGCGGCCTGCCGGCCGAGCATCTGGCGGGTTGGCGCCTGGCGGTGGATCCGGCCGGTGGGGCGAGCGCCGCTCCCGGCTATGTGCGCCAGCGCTGCTGCCTGCACCACAAGCGCAGCGACGGCAGCCTGTGCGACAACTGCCCAAGGCAGCAGGATCCTCAGGCCCACTGTGGCGATGGGGTGGCGCACGCACAGGAATAAAGGATTGAACGGTTGGTAGGGCCGCCCTTGGGCGGCCTTTGCTTTATGTCCTGAGTCAGGCGCCCATCTTGCTGCGAATGCGCTCGAACAGGCTCTGCAGGCAGGCTTGATCCTTGTCGGCGGCGCGCACGGTCCCGTACATATGGCGGCGGATCCCGCTGCCCAGGGGACGCGCCTCGAGCAAGCCCTGGCGCACGAACCCCTCGCTGGCCCAGCGCGGCAGGGCGGCGACACCGAGCCCGGCGGCGGCCATCTGCAGCATGACCGAGGTGTTGTCCACCGGCTTGCAGCGGGCGGGCTCCACCCCGGCCGGTTGCAGGAAGCGGCTGAACACGTCCATGCGGGCCCGCTCCACCGGGTAGACCAGCAGCACCTCCTGCTTGAGATCCTCCGGGGCTATCTTGGCCTGGTGACAGAGGGGGTGATCGGGCGCCATCACCAGGGTGAGATCGAAGGCGAACAGGGGTTCGAAGTGGAGATCCCCGCGGGCCTGCACGTCCGAGGTGAGCAGCAAGTCGAGCTGGCCGCCGAGCAGGGCGCTGATGGCATCGAAGCCGGGTACCGACTCCACCTCCAGCGCCACCCCTGGCCATTGGCGGCGAAAGCCCGGCAACAGCGGCAGCAGCCACTGGATGCAGCTGTGGCAATCGAGCGCCAGGTGCAGCCTGCCCGCATCGCCGCTGTGCAGGGCCAGCAGCTGGCGCTCGGTCTGGGCCAGGGCGGGCAGCACCTGACGGGCCAGGGCCAGCAGATGCTGGCCGGCCGCCGTCAGCACCAGGGGGCGGCTCTTGCGCAGATAAAGCTCCAGGTTGAGGCGGGTCTCCAGCTCTTTCAACTGGTGGGAGAGGGCGGACTGGGTGAGGTTGAGGCAGAGGGCCGCCCCCGCCAGTGAACCCTGCTCGGCCAGGGCGCTGATGGTCTTCAGGTGCTTGAGATCTATGCCCGCGTTGGTGTTCTGATGGCTGGTCGACTGGTTGGGCACACCCATGGCACTACTCCTTTGTGCGTCAGTTGAGGATTTCTTGAGAGCCAGTTGAAGAGGATTCAATAGCCAAGGCCACCTTATCTCGTCACTCTAGATGTGTAAACATCTGGATGGCTAAATCATCCAGTTTCCCATCAGATGAATGAGCATAAGGAATTGGACCTATGACACGAGCACACACCCTGGGCTTCCCCCGTATCGGCGCCAAGCGCGAGTTGAAATTTGCCCTGGAATCCTACTGGCGCGGCGAGACCACCCAGGCCGAGCTGGTCGCCGTGGGCAAGAGCCTGCGTGAGCGCCACTGGCAGGCCCAGCGCACCGCTGGGGTCAACCTGCTGCCGGTGGGCGACTTCGCCTGGTACGATCAGGTGCTCGGCACCAGCCTGCTGGTGGACGCCGTGCCTGCCCGTCACCGCCATGGGGACACCGATCTCGACACCCTGTTCCGGGTGGCCCGTGGCCGTGCGCCCACCGGCCCCGCAGCTGCCGCCGCCGAGATGACCAAGTGGTTCAACACCAACTACCACTACCTGGTGCCCGAGTTCAGCCGCGACCAGCGCTTCAAGCTGGGCTGGAGCCAACTCTTTGAAGAGGTCGAAGAGGCCAAGGCGCTGGGACTGCCGGTCAAGGCGGTGCTGCTGGGGCCCGTCTCCTACCTCTGGCTCGGCAAGGAGAAAGAGAGCGGCTTCTCTCGTCTGGAATTGCTCGACCGCCTGCTGATCGTCTATCAGGAGATCCTGGCGAAACTGGCATCCCAGGGAGTGGAATGGGTACAGATAGACGAGCCGGCCCTGGCGCTGGACCTGCCGGACGAGTGGCGCCTGGCCTACCTCAACGCCTACGAGCGCCTGAGCGGTCCCTGCAAGCTGCTGCTCACCACCTATTTCGGTTCCGTGGCCCATCAGCGCGACATCATCACCAGCCTGAAGGTGGATGGCCTGCACCTGGATCTGGTGGCCGCCCCCGAGCAGCTGGAGACCCTGGTGCCGCATCTGCCGGCCCAGTGGGTGCTTTCCGCTGGCGTCATCAACGGCCGCAACGTCTGGCGTGCCAACCTGGGCAAGCTGGCGCCGACCCTGAAAGCATTGAAAGCCAAGCTCGGCGAGCGCCTCTGGGTTGCCTCTTCCTGCTCCCTGCTGCACAGCCCGGTGGACTTGACCCTGGAGCATGAACTGGATCCCCAGACCCGCAGCTGGTTCGCCTTCGCCCTGCAAAAGTGCTACGAGCTGGGGCTGCTCTCCGACTACCTGGACGGAGGGGATCTGGACAAGATCAGCGCCTACAGCCAGCCCATCGTCGATCGGGAGTCCGACAGCCGGGTCCACAAGCGGGCGGTGCAGTCCCGTCTGGCCAGCCTCACCAACAGCGATTTCGACCGCTTGAGTGCCTATCCGGTACGCGCCGAGGCCCAGCGCATTGATCTCAAGCTGCCGCTCCTGCCCACCACCACCATAGGCTCCTTCCCGCAGACCTCCGACATCCGGTTGCTGCGCCAGGAGTGGCGGGCCGGTCGCATCGACGACGCTGCCTACGAGGCGGGCATTCAGGCCCAGATCAAGGATGCCATCGCGCGTCAGGAAGCCATCGGGCTGGACGTGCTAGTGCACGGCGAGGCCGAGCGCAACGACATGGTGGAGTATTTCGGCGAGCTGCTGGACGGCTTTGCCATCACCCGCTTCGGCTGGGTGCAGAGCTATGGCTCCCGCTGCGTCAAGCCGCCGGTGATCACCCGGGATATTGACCGCCCGACCCCCATGACGCTGGCGTGGACCAAGTTCGCCCAGAGTCTGACCGACAAGCCGGTGAAGGGGATGCTGACCGGGCCCGTGACTATTCTCTGCTGGTCCTTCCCCCGGGAAGACGTGAGCCGCGAGCAGTCCGCTCTGCAAATTGGCCTGGCCATTCGCGACGAGGTGGCAGATCTAGAAGCCGCCGGCATCAAGATCATCCAGATCGACGAACCGGCGATCCGCGAAGGGCTGCCCCTGCGCAAGCAGGATCATCAGGCTTACCTGGATTGGGCGGTGCGCGCCTTCCGCCTGAGCGCAAGCCCTGTGGTGGACAGCACCCAGATCCACACCCACATGTGTTACAGCGACTTCAACCTCATCATTGAGGCGGTGGCGGCGCTGGACGCGGATGTGATCACCATAGAGACCAGCCGCAGCCAGATGCAGCTGCTCGAGGCGTTCGAGCGCTTCAACTACCCCAACGAGATCGGGCCGGGCGTCTACGACATCCACTCCCCGAACGTGCCGAGCCAGGGCTGGATTGAAGACCTCATCCGCAAGGCGGCCAGACAGATCCCGGCCGACCGGCTCTGGGTCAACCCGGACTGCGGCCTCAAGACCCGCGGCTGGGAAGAGACGGAGGCGGCGCTGAAAGTCATGGTCGATGCCACCAGGGCGCTGCGCGCCGAGCTGGCCTGAGTCGAGAGGCGCCGGGGCGTATAGGCGCCAACACCAGAGCCGATGGGATAAACGAGGGAGGGAAGGCCAAGGCCTTCCCTCTTTTTTGATCCGAAGGCGCAGAGGCGAGGGGCCGAGACGAGGAGGCCAGCATGTGGGGCAGGGCGGGCCTTGCAGCCTTCATGCAATGCCGCGCACGACGGGCTGGCCTTTTGCCACGGCTTCTCGCTAAAATTGCGCATTTTAAATAGATGTTATCGTCGGCGGGAGCAGGATGCAGTTCAGGGATTTTTTTCCGGTATCGACCAATACCGGCCTCAAAGAGTGTGGTTACGGCGCCCTTGGCGCCTTCCTCGGGTTGCTCGGCACCGGCTGGCTCTGTCAGTGGGCGCTGGGGATAGATGCCCACTGGCTGATCGCTCCCATGGGCGCCTCCGCCGTGTTGCTGTTCGCCGCCCCGGCCAGCCCGCTGGCCCAACCCTGGTCCATCGTCGTGGGCAACGGGGTCTCGGCGCTGATGGGGGTGGCGAGCGCCAGCCTGATCCCGGAGCCGGCGCTCGCCTCGGCGCTGGCGGTGATGCTGGCCATCGCGGCCATGTTCCTCACCCGCAGCCTGCATCCCCCCGGCGGGGCCGTGGCGCTGACCGCCGTCATCGGCGGTGAGGGGATCCGCCAGCTCGGGCTGGGCTATGTGCTGTTGCCTGTGCTGATCAACTCGGTGCTGCTGCTGGGCCTGGGGCTGCTCTACAACCGCCTGCTGGGGCGCCGTTATCCCAACGGCGGCAAGGCGGCCCCCAACCGCCACCAGACGGCGGATCCCGAGCCGAGCGCCCGGCTGGCGACCCAGGCCACGGACATCGACTTCGCCCTGGAGAAGCACGGCGAGCTGCTCGACATCAGCCGCCAGGATCTGCAGGAGCTGCTGCAGGAGGCGCAACTGCACGCCCTACGCGAGCGGGTGGGCACGGTACGCTGTCAGGATGTGATGTCGCGGGATCTCATCGTCACCTCGCCGGAGGCGTCGGCCATGGCGGCATGGGAGCTGCTTTCCCGGCACAGGGTCAAGGCGCTGCCGGTGGTCGATGAGGCGCAGCGGCTGGTCGGCATCCTCACCCTGCACGATCTCATGATCGACCGGGAGCGGCAGCTGCCGAGGGAGGCCGCCTGCTTCGAGCAACATAGGGTGGGGGATCTGATGACCCGGGAGGTGCGCACGGCCCGGCGCTATCAGCCGCTCTACGATCTGGTGGCGGCCTTCTCCGATGGCGGGCTGCACCACATGCCGGTGATGGATGGGGAACGCTTGGTGGGGATCCTGACCCAGTCGGACATGGTGGCCGCCCTCTTTACCCTGGCCCTGCAGCCCGGCTTGGTCGATGAGCCCGCCTCCTCCGGCACATAAGCAACGGGCCCCTCGCGGGGCCCGTTTCGTTTTGGGTCACTGGGTGCCGTAGATCGTCTCCCCCTGGAACACCGTCCGCTCGACTTGGGTCTCTGCAATCTGCTCCGGCGTCCCGGCGTTGACCAGGGCGAACAGATCCCGATCGAGCACGATGAAGTCCGCCGACTTGCCCACCTCGATGGAGCCGGTGATGTCCCCCTGGCGAACCGCCTTGGCGCCGTTGATGGTGTAGGCGGCCAACATCTCGGAGAGGGAGATGCGCTGGTTGGCACGATAGTCATCCTTGCCATCCGCCGCCTTCATGATGCCGGCGGCCATGTTCTCGAAGGGGCGGGGATCCCGGCTGTCCACCGGCGCATCGCTGCCCGCCACCAGCACGGCGCCAGCCTTGCGGGTGCTCTCGACCGGGTAGAGGGCCTCATGCAGATAGCCAAGGGGATCGTAGATCGCCTCGCTCAAGCTTTGCCCCACCTTGGTCGGCTGGATGAAGGGGCTGACCAGCATGTCGTAGGCGAGCTGGGGCGTGGTCCAGGCGTAAGTGAAGGTGAGATAGAGCCCGAGATCGCCAAGGCGCTTCTGATCGTCGGGATGAACCACCTGCAAGTGAGCCAGGGTGTGGGGAATGCCGTGATCGCCGTTGCTGGCGCGGGCCGCCTCGAGCGCATCCAGCGCCATCCGGGTGCTGCGATCGCCGATGCTGTGCATGTGGATGCTGAAGCCCGCCTCGTCGAGGGCGCCGACGTAGCGCTTCAGATCCGCATCCCGGTAGTTGACGATGCCGTTGCTGCCGGCGTCCTCGCTGTCGGCGGTGATGGTGACCTCGGCACTGTCGGGATCCATGGCCAGATGGGGGCGGTGGTAATTCTCCAGCATGCCGGCATTGGGCAGGAAGACCGGGTCCGTGAAGGGATCCCCTTCGATCACGCCGTCGAGGAAGATCTTGACCGCGTCGGCCTTGATCAGCGGATCCTCGGCGAAGCTCTCCCTGACTTCTTTGGCCTTGGCCAGGTGGCCCGCGAGATCGAGCTTGCCGCTGTAGTCGTCCTGGTTGAAGCAGGTGGCGGCGGTGACGCGCATGTGCAGCAGATCCTGCGCCTCCATGTTGAGCAGTCGCTGGCGGATGAAGTCGGAGGAGCAGGCATCCTGTACCCCGGTGATGCCGCGAGAGGCCATCAACTCGGAGATGGCGGGCAGGATCTTGTCGTATTGAGCGGCGGCCTGATCGCCGCTGGCGCTCAGCACGCCGCTGTCGGGCACCGGAATGGCGCTGCGGGCCGCGTCTCGGATCACCCCGCTGGTCAGGTCCACATAGGGAATGAACTCAGCGAACACGCCGCCCGGCGCCAGGGTGGTGGTGTTGAGGCCGACGACATTGCCATCCTTGTCCTGGGCCAACGCCAGCGCCCGGGAGTTGTAGGCACCGGCGTGGCCGTCGACCCCGGCCAGCATCACCGGATTGTCCGGTGCCATGGCATCCAGGGTCGCCAGCAGGGTGGCATAGCTCGGGGTTGGGGTGTTGCCATCGTAGGGGGACCACTGATTGATCACCAGCCAGTCGCCGGCCTTGGGCGCATAACGGGGCAGGCACTCCTTGACCTTGGCGGCCAGCTGGTCCAGATCGATGCTCTGGCCGTCGAGATCGCACATGTCCAGCGCCACGGTGCCGAGCAGGTGGATATGGTTGTCGTGCAGGCCCGGCAGCACCATCTTGCCGTTCAGATCCACCACCTTGGTGGCGCTGGTCTTGAGGGCCTCGGCCCCCTCGCGGGAGCCCACGTAAGTAAACTTGCCGTCGCTGACCACCATGGCCTCGGCCTGGCTGCGCTGCCCGTCCTGGGTGTGGATCTTGCCGTTGAGATAGAGCGTATTTTCCTGCGGGGGCTCACTGCTGTCCTGCTGGCAGCCGAGCAGGCCGCCCACCAACAGGGCGGCGACACTCAGCCTGAATCTGGTCTGTTTGCTATCCATTGCATGCTCTCCTTTAGTTAATTGCAGTTTTTACTGCATATATGAGCACTTATGTTTATTGCAGCTATTCTGAAAAATGCCAGTGATTACTGCACTTTTTTTTGACTTGTGTTTACCTTGTCTCATCATGTAGTTATGACAACCAGTCGCCATGGAGTAGGGAAGCCAATGCCGGATCATTCATTGCCGAGCGCGCTGTGCATGCGGCGCCAACCTAGGCAGCAACGTAGCCAGGAGGTCGCGGCTCGTATCGAGCAGGCCACCCTGACGCTGCTGCATGAGCAGGGGTTTGCGGCCCTCAACACCAATGCCATCGCCGCTCGCGCCGGGGTGGGCATCAAGTCGCTCTATCACCTGTTCCCGAACAAGGAGGCCATCATCTGCCGGCTCGCCATGGACTGGCTGGCGGCGGTGTGTCAGGCGCAGGAGGAGATCCGGCAGCAGGCCCACAGCTGGCCGCAGACCCTGCTGCTGCTGGATCAGGCGCTAGACGCGCTGGACAGCCGCTTCGTCGGCTATGGCGCGCTCTGGCAGGCGATGGATCTGATCCCGGCCCTGCACGAGGTCGAGCAGGAGCACGAGCGGGGCCAGATTGCCTTTTGGTCCGAGCGGCTGCGTCACTTCGGTTGCCGCTGGCCCGATCCCGAGCTGGAGGTGCTGGTGCGCTACTTCTACCGGACGGCGGATGTGGTGAAGCAGTACGCCAAGGAGCAGGGGGCGCTGGGGCAGCGCGTTTGGCTGCTGCATCGCGGCTGGAGCGAACGGCTGGTGGCGGCGGCCATCAAGGAGCCAGACCCCGAACGGGTCTGGCAGTCGCTGCCCGGGCTGACGGCGAGGGGAGATTGAAGGAGCAGAATGGGCGGGATGACAAGAGGGAGTGCCAGGCACTCCCTCTTGCATAAGGCGCTGGTGCGCCCCGTGGGTAACGACTCAGCCCTGGGGCTCAGCCATAGCGTGCCAGGGTCAGCCCCTCGTCACTGATGGCGGGCACCTTGCCCCCGATGAGATCCGCCAGCAGCTGACCCGAGCCCGCCGCCATGGTCCAGCCCAGGGTGCCGTGGCCGGTGTTGAGCCAGAGCCCTGGTATGGGGCTGGGGCCCACCAGCGGGGTGCCGTCCGGCGTCATGGGGCGCAGCCCGGTCCAGAATTCGGCCCGGGCGAGATCGCCACCGTCGGGGAAGAGATCCCTGACCACCATGGCCAGGGTGTCGTGGCGCTTGGGATTGAGCGCCAGGTTGAAGCCGCTGAGCTCGGCCATGCCGCCGACCCGGATCCGCTCATCGAAGCGGGTGATGGCGACCTTGTAGGTTTCGTCCAGCACTGTGCTGCGCGGCGCCGCCTCGGCATCGATCATCGGCAGGGTGAGGGAGTAGCCCTTGACCGGGTAGACGGGCAGCGCTATCCCGAGCGGGCGCAACAAGCCGGTGCCGTAGCTGCCAAGGGCGCAGACGATGGCATCGGCCTGCCAGCGTCGCTCACCGGCCCGCACCGCCACGGCCCGACCCGCCGCCAGCTCGACCTCGTCGATGGCGCAGTTGAAGACAAACTCCACACCCAACCGTTGCGCCTCGGCCGCCAGTGCCTGGGTGAAGCGGAAGCAGTCGCCGGTCTCATCGCCGGGCAGCCGCAGACCGCCGACTATCTTGCCGCGCACCCGGGCCAGGGCCGGCTCGGCCCCTTCGCAGCCGTCGGCATCGAGCGCCTGATAGGGGACGCCGTACTCTTCCAGCACGGCGATGTCCCGCTTGCTGGCCTCCAGCTGCGCCGCGCTGCGAAACAGCTGCAGGGTGCCGAGTTGGCGCCCCTCATAGTCCAGCGCCAGCTCATCGCGCAGTTGCTTCATGCAGTCACGGCTGTACTCGGCGAGGCGCACCATGCGCCCCTTGTTGGTGGCATAGGCCGCCGGGGTGCAGTTGGCGAACATCTTCAGCATCCAGCTGAGCTGGAAGGGATCCGAGGTGGGCCTGACCGTGAAGGGGGCATGCTTCTGCAGCAGCCATTTCGCCGCCTTGAGCGGGATGCCGGGCGCCGCCCAGGGGGAGGCGTAGCCGGGGGAGATCTGGCCCGCATTGGCATGGCTGGTTTCGAGCGCAACCCCGCTTTGTCGCTCCAGCAGGGTCACCTGATGACCCGCCCTGGCCAGATACCAGGCGCTGGTCACCCCAATCACCCCGCCACCCAATACGACAATCTTCATCACATCATCCTTTGTGCATGTTGAATCCTGCTGCAACCTCGCCGACTGCGAGCCGAGATCGCCGGTTGCCCATCACGTTATCATCGGCAGCGGGATCGGCAAATCCGATGGCTTGAAAATGTGATTTATCACCACCTTAACATTCAACGCCAGTGTTTCATCATGGCCGTTCATGTTTCGTTGATGTTTGATGCTGAGGAAAAACGGGGGAGAAGCATGCCGAGATCGGCCAATGCAGGCGACCCCGCCGGGCGCCGGCCGAGGGCGACCGCCTGGCGAACAGATAACAAAACACCGCAGGCGGATGGCCTGCGGTGTTGGCGGGGAGTCTGAGGGCTTAGGGTGCCGAGAAGAGCTTGGTCTGCGGCGTGGATTGGGCGGTCAGGGTCATGCGGCCAGAAGTCTCCAGCCAGGTCTTGATCCGCTTGGCATCGGCGACCCGCTCGGCTGTGGTATCAGCGTGCAGCAGCACCATGATCACGGGTTCGTTGCTGACGGTGGTGCCCATCACCAGGCAACGGCCCGCCTCGCGGATATAGCCGGTCTTGGAGACCAGAATGGGCCAGTTGCCCTCCCGCACCAGCCGGTTGGAGTTGTGGTATTGCATCTGGCGTTTGCCGTTGCGCACCAGCCTGTGTTCGGTGGAGGTGTACTGGCGGATCAGCGGGTAGCTGGAGGCGGTGGCCGCTAGCTTGGCGAGGTCGTGGGCGCTGGAGACGTTGCGCGGATTGAGCCCCGTGCTGTCGGCGAAGTGGGTGTCCCACATGCCGAGCATGCGAGCCTTGGCGTTCATCGCCTCGACAAAGGCGCGGCGGCCCCCCGGGTAGTGCCTCGCCAGGGCCGAGGCGGCGCGGTTCTCCGACGACATCAGGGCGATGTGCAGCATGTCGGCACGGCTCAGGCGCGAACCGATGGCCAGGCGCGAGCCGGTGCCCTTGATCCTGTCCACATCGTCCATGGTGACGGTGATGGGGTCGGCGAGGCGTTGATTGCCATCCAGCACCACCAGCGCCGTCATCAGCTTGGTGATGGAGGCGATTGGCATTACCCGGTCGGCGTTGCGCTCGGCCAGGATCTCGCCGGTGCGGGAGTTGGCAACCACGAACGCATCCGAACTCAATGAGAGGTTGTTGCGTGTCTGGATCAGGCTGTTGGTGGAGGAGGAGGTCGCAGAAAATGGATTGGCATGGGCGCTTTCCATGCTGACGGGAAGCAGGAAGGCACCGAGCAGCACAGGAAGAAAAGGGCGAAGGTTCATGATTGGGCTCTACTACGACTCACAGGGATATTTGGCTAAGTTATATGACGGGAACTGACGCTTCACAATGCCAAAAGTTCCCTTTTTTCATTTTTATGGGGTGGCGCGTCTTGAAATAAGCCGCCTGGCGACTACGGCGCCATCCCATTCGGCAATACAGGGCCATGGATGGGTCTGATGACCCCGGGTTTTCACCGCCATGGCGGTGCACTATATGCCTGTTATGGCCATCCGTTACCACTCTTTTTACGCCCCTTGTCGCCTTATCCCCAGCCAGGTCCCTGAATGTCATCCGGGATTGAAAAACCATGACCAGAGGACATGCCAACTGTCCTAGGATGGAGGCATCTCCTTGCTTCTATGATATGGGGCTAGAGATGCCGCACAGGGCAGACATGACCGCCGGCACTCGGGGTTATGGGTCTATGTTGACCTTCATCAGCGCCGAGGGGCGGCTGGCCACGAAGCAGTGCCAGACGTGGTCATAGAGCGCCTTCTGGCCGGGAAAGCTCACCAGCGTCTTGGCCTCGGCCAGGCTGCACCAGCGATACTCGGTGTGCTCGTCGTTGAGCCGCACCTGCTGGTCGGGTGGGCAATAGGCCACGAAGACCGGCACCACCATCACAGTATTCGAGGCCGCCTCGTAAAACTGCTCCAGATATTGGCCGTTATACAGCTCGGAGACCGCGATGCCGGTCTCCTCGCCAAATTCGCGCACTATGGTCTGCCAGCCGGTTTCCCCCGCCTCGACCGTACCTGCCACATGGCACCAGAAGCCGCCCTTGACCCTGTTCATCAGCAGCATCTTGGTCTGGCCATCGATTTCAGATAGCGCCACACCGGCAACGGCGTGACAGCGAATGGGGATCATGTGGGCACCTTGGGGTTGCTCAATCAGGGTGTGCATTATGGATTTGATCGATGTGCTTGCGCCATCTTCTGCATCCGCATCTCCCAATTCGATTATCCCCCCATGATGCGGGCGGTCTGGATGGCCTGAATAAGGGCGGCGCGGTTGATACGGGGGCGCTCGCCATCGAGCAGCCGCTGCCACAGGGCGATGGCGTCGCCGTAGCGGCCGTGCAGGAAGTGATCGGCGGCGAGCAGCATCAGGGCGCTCACTTCCCCCTTGTCTAGTGCTAGGGCTGCGTCGAGCAGGCGGTGCGCCTCCGGGGTGAGTTGCTGGCCCGCCTGGTAGTAGCGCACCGTGGCCTGGGCGGCCAGGGTGGCGGCGCTGGCGCCCCCTTCCAGCAGGGCCAGGCGCTGATAGGCGAGCCAGGCGTCCTCGTATTCGTCCCGATAGAGGTAAAGCTGACCTAGCTCGGCCCAGCCATCGAGATCCCGGGGGTTGTCTTGCAGCCGCCGGTGCAGAGCGCCGAGCTCCTTGTCCTGCAAGTCGCGGGGGCTCAGCCCCGCCAGGGGGTCGGGGCGCGACTGATAGGCCTGCCAGGCCTGATAGCGGCCTGTGCTGGCATAGAAACCGCTGACCAGCGCCAGCAGCACCATGCCCAGCAGCAGCCAGGGCAGGGGCCTGAGGGGGCCCGAGTCTGCGAGTCTGGCCCGCAAGGCTTGCTCGGCAACTGGGGTGGCATTGGCGAGCCGCGCCTGCTCCAGCTCCCGATGGAGGCGCGAGTGCGGGGCCAGTCCGGCCTGCTGCTCCACCATGATCAGCCGATTGAGCTCGGCCCTGGGATCCTGGGCGGGAGCCCCCTGCGGCTGATAGCCGAGCAAGGGTGCCCGCGCCTGGTGCCTGCGCCGCAGGCTACGGCGCAGGAGCAGCAGCGCCAGCAGCAACAGCAGCAGCGGGCCGGCCCAGAGCAGCGCCGTGCCGGCCTTGAGGGGGGGATCGTAGCGCACGAAGTCGCCGAAGCGGGCCGTCATGCGGGCGATCACCTGCTCGTCGCTCTGCCCCTCGTCCACCCAGCGGTAGACCTCGAGCCGCAGATCCCGGGCGATGGGGGAGTTGGACTCCACCAGGTTCTGGTTCTGGCACTGGGGGCAGCGCAGGGCGCGGGCCAGCTCCTGGGCGCGGCTCTGCAATTCAGGGTGGCGGAATTGATAGGTATCGACCCCGCTGGCCAGGGCGCCCGGGCTCAGGGTCACGTCGACGACAAGCAGCAGGGCGCAGAGGATGATGGGGGCTTTCATGGTTTGCTCTCTTGTCGCGCGGGCGCGGGGGATGCCAGGGGTGCGGCGCGAGCTTCGTTGAGTTTTGGCACAAACTGGCGCTGCCACACCTCGCGAGTCAGCTCGCCGGTGTGGCGCGAGAGCAGGGTGCCGTCGGCGGCAAAGAGATAGGTCTCTGGCGTGCCGTAGACGCCGAGCTCCAGCGCCAACTTGCCGTCCGGATCCGCCAGCACGGCGTTATAGGGGTTGCCTGCCGCCTTCAGCCAGGCACGGGCCGCGTCCCCCTTGTCTCTGTAGTTGAGGCCATAGAGCGGCACTGTGCCCGCCAGCTCGGCCAGCAGCGGATGTTCGGCGCGGCAGTTGGGGCACCAGCTGGCCCAGACGTTGAGCACGAAGGGCTTCCCCTTGATAGCCCGGGTGTGGATGGGATCACCGCCAAACAGATCCGCGCTCTGCCAGTCGGGCAGGCCGCGGCCCAGGGTCGCCTCGTCCTGGCCGTAGGGATCGTTGCCCAGCCCGAGCCAGAGCAGGGTGCCGAGGCCCAGGGTCAGCAGCAGAGGGATAAAGAGGCGTAGCCGGCTCATTGTGCCTCCTCGGGTTGGCGGGTTTGGCCCGGCGAGATATTGCATGCCTGACTGGCGGAGGGACATTGGGCCACCAGCAGCGGGCGGCGACCCAGCAAACGCAGGGCACCGCCCGCCATCATCAGCAGGCCCCCCAGCCAGATCCAGCGCACCAGCGGTTTGTGGTGCAGGCGCATGGCATAAGCGTCCGGCCCCATCTTCTCCCCCAGCACCACGTAGAGATCGCCAAACAGGCCCCAGGCGATGCCGGGTTCGTTCATGTTCATGGTGCGCACGCTGTAGTGGCGCCGCTCCGGCTGCAACCGGGCCACCTCCTTGCCCTCCTGGTGCACGCTGAGGGTGATGCGCTCGGCGGTGTAGTTGGGGCCGAGCAGCGGCTCACTCCCCTCATAACGAAACTCATAGGCGCCGAGCGAGTAGGGGCTGCCCGCCTTGAGCACCGTGCCCCCCTCCTGGCTGTGGTGGCTCACCTGATTGATGCCGAGGGCGCACACCGCCACCCCGAGGTGGGCCAGCAGGCTCCCCAGCCGGGCGGCACTCAAACCGCCCGACTTGAAAGGGAAGTTGAGCAGCAGGCTCGCCAGCAGCCAGAGGCTGACCACATTGGCGATAAGACCAGTCCAGCTGAGCGCTCCCTGCTCGCGATAACAGAGGCTGAGCAGGCCGCCCCCCAGCATGCCCAGCAGCAGTGGCAGCAAGGTCTTGATGGGGGAGCTGGCCTTCAGTCCCTGCCAGCGCAGACGCGGGATCTGGGTCATCAGCGCCATCAGCACCAGCGCCAGCGGCACGAAGATGGCATTGAAATAGGGGGCGCCCACCGAGAGCGAGCCTAGGTGCAGCGACTTGAACACCATGGGGTAGAAGGTGCCGAGCAGCACGCTGGCACAGGCCACGCAGAGCAGCAGGACGGCGGCGCCGAGCAGCCCCTCCTTTGACCAGAAACCGAAGCGGGCGTAGGGGGAGCGGGTATCGGCCCGCAGCGCAAACAGGGTGAGCGCCGTGGTGAGCAGCAGGCCGAGCAGCAACAGCAGGGTCAGGCCGCGGTTGGGATCCACCGCGAAGGCATGCACCGAGGTGAGCACCCCGGAGCGCACCACGAAGGTGCCGAGCAGGCTCAGGGAGAAGGTGAAGATGGAGAGCAGCAGCACGCCGTGGCCGTAGGCGCCGCGCTTCTCGCAGACGACGAGGGCGTGCAGCAGGGCGGTGCCCAGCAGCCAGGGCAGCAGGGAGGCATTCTCCACCGGATCCCAGAACCACCAGCCGCCCCAGCCGAGCTCGTAATAGGCCCACCAGGAGCCAAGCACTATGCCGGCGGTGAGAAACACCCAGGAGCCGAGTGCCCAGGGGCGGCTCCAGTGGGCGACGGCGCCATCCAGCCGGCCCGAGTGCAGCGCCGCCATGGCGAAGGCGAAGTTGACCGCGAAACCCACGTACCCGAGGTAGAGCAGGGGCGGATGGATGATGAGGCCGATGTCCTGCAGCATGGGATTGAGATCGCGGCCCTCCAGCGGCCCCGGGAACTGCCGGTCGAACGGGCTGGAGAAGGCGAGGGTGTAGAGGCCGAACAGCCCGACGATCAGCCCCATGATGGCCAGCACCCGCACGCTGATCAGCGGATCAACCCGCATCGAGCAGAGCGCCACCAGGGCGCCCCAGAGCGCCAGCGCAAACACGAAGAACAGCATGGAGCCCTCGTGGCCGCCCCACACGGCCGCGAGCTTGAAGCCCATGGGCAGGGCGCTGTTGGCGTGTTGGGCCACATACACCAGGGTGAAGTCGTTTTGACCAAAGCCGATGGCGAGCAGCCCCAGCGCCGCCCCGAGCAGGGCGGCATTGAGCAGCGCCAGCGGTTTGGCGCAGCCGAGCAGCGGGCGCGAGGCGAGTCTCAGCCCCAGCCAGGGCAGGGTGCCTTGCACCAGAGACAGCGCCGTCGCCAACAACAGTGAGAGATAGCCCAGCTCGGCCAGCACACAACCTCCAACATCCAGAATCCAATCAGGTCCTGCCGCATCCGCCGTCTGAGGTGACAGAGGCTGTGGCATGACCAGAAACCGCGGGGCTTCAACAACGGACAAGCGCCAGCCGCTCGGGGTGACTGGCGCTTGTGGTTTTTCCTTATACCACCGTCATCTGGTGGGCATACGAGGATGAAGCATCAACAGACAGCAGCATGTCCATCAGGGTTAGTCTGCAAGCAGACGTCGTATGGCCGCTTTTGCTACCAATCATGACTCTCTCCTTATACCACTGTCATCTGGCCGGCATAGAGCACGAAGTAGCGCAACAGCAAGACGCCGAGCAGGGTCAGGCTGCAGACCAGCACCAGGTGGCCGCGCCTCTCCCGCAATGGGGCCGGGGTGAGCAGGCCGAGCAACTGGGGCAACAGCATGCCGATGCCGACCACCCCGACCCAGAACACCTGGGACCAGAAGCCGCCGCCGATGGCGGCCCACATGGCCACCTCCTTCTGACCGCCGCCAAAATAGAGGCCGGTGAAGAAGCAGATCAGCAGCAGTATCTCCACCGCCAGCAGCGGGCGCTCGAAGCGATGCACGAAGTGCACCCCCACACTGTGGTGATCCTCTTTAAAGAGCGTTACCGCCAGCAGGATGGTGGCGGCTATCCCCGAGCCGATGCCGGACACCAGGAACAGCACCGGCAGCACAGGGTTGTTCAGCAGCGGATAGGTCTTGAGGGCGGAGAGCAGGAAGCCGGTATAGGCACCGAGCAGCACCGCCAGCAGCAACAGCAGCGGTGCCAGCAACCGCTCGACCCGGGCCAGCAGGCCTATCAGGCCGTCCACGAAGGCAAACTTCTGTTTGAACAAGCGGCTGCGCAGCGCCTCGATCTCGGCCCTGAACACCACCCCTAGCCAGGCGAACAGCACCGCCATGTAGAGCTGGAACAGCATGACCCCCATCGACATCACGGAGTCGAACTGGTAGTGGAACATCAGCTTCCAGAAGGTCCAGGGGCGGGCCAGGTGGAAGATGAGGATCAACAGCCCCAGCATCACGCACAGCGGCGCCAACAGGGCGGTCGCCTTGATGATGCCGCTCTCGCTGCCGGCCCCTTTCCTGCGCAGTAGCACCGAGAGGCTGGTGGCCCCGGCGGAGATGCCGAGCAGGAACAGGTAGATGGCGATTGGCCAGTCCCAGACTAGTGAAGGGAAGTGAAATGCGGCTTGCATCGTCATGACTTGATCTCCCCTTTGGGCACGCGGTACATCTTGGGCGAAGTGCCGAGCGCCTGCTTGTAGCGATAGGTGGTCTCCTTCACCAGCCGTTTTGCAATCGGGCTGCCCGGATCATCCAGATTGCCGAACACCAGCGCCCTGGTGGGGCAGGAGGCCACGCAGGCGGGCTCCTTGCCCTGGGCCAGGTTGGTCTTGCGGCAGAAGTCGCACTTGTCGGCGACCCGGGTTACCGGGTTGATGAAGCGCACCTGATAGGGGCAGGCCGCCAGGCAATACATGCAGCCGACGCAGAGATCCGGGTTCACGTCGACGATGCCGTCCTCCGCACGAATGTGGGAGGCGCCGGTCGGGCAGACGTGCACGCAGGGGGCGTTGTCACAGTGCTGGCAGGACTTGCGAAAGAAGTGGTAGTCGGCGTTGGGGAACTCGCCGACGGGGCCGGTGCGGAGGATCTCGAGGCGCGAGACCCCCTGTGGCACCTGGTTCACCTCCCGGCAGGCATCCATGCAGGCGGTGCAGCCGATGCAGGCCGTCTCGTCGTGCAGCATGCCGTAACGCACCCCGTCTATGGTCTGGCTGTGGGCGAGGGTGCCGGCGTTGGCGCGAGCAGGGCCCGTCATCATGATCAGCGCACCCGCTCCCATGCCAGCCATAAACTGACGGCGAGAGCAGCTCATGGTGCCTCCTTGCCCGCATTGACCTGCAGGCCGGCCGCCTTGGCTTCATGCTGCTTGCTGTGGCAGTCGACGCAGAGCTTGATGCGGGATTTTTCCGGGATGCCCACCATGGGCTCCTTGGCCGGGTGCAGAGCATGACAGCTGGTGCAGCTGAGTTTGCTGGCGTGCACATCGTGGGCCCAGAGCGCCTCGCGCAGCGGTTTGGGCTCGTGGCAGCTCATGCAGACCCCGTTCTGCTCCGCGATGGGATAGCCATTGTCACCTTGCTTCTCATTGAAGCTGTCGCTGAAGCGCATCACATCCTTGACCCCTTCCCGGTGCTGGGGGGAGGGGTTGCCGTGACAGTTGGTGCAGGTCACAGGCGCCAGGTTGTTGGGGTTGGTCGCCTGGCCATGCTTGCCGTGCATGCCCTCCTGCTGCTCCTTGTGGCAGTCGGTGCAGGCCTTGTCGGGGTTGCGCAAGAACTCCACTTCATGTGTCTGGGGCAGTGCGGCCGGGGCGGCGGCGCTGTCCGCGGCCTGGCCCTGCAGGCTGGTGAGCAGCATGGCTGCCATCAGCATCAATCGTAAGAAATCCATCGTTAAATCACCCATAGGAAGCCTCCATCCAGCTGCGGGCCCGGCTTGCGGGCCCGCAGGCCTCGTTACTGTGCGAGCCGTCCGGCCGCCTTGGCCTCGGCTTCCCAGGCAGGAACTGTGGTCTTGAGGAACTGGGCCTTGTCGGCATTCATCTGCTTCATGTCCATGCCGAGGGCGGCCTGGGCCTTCTCCTTGGTGGAGATGTCAGGAATGGCGATCTCGTGGCTGATCCCCTTGGCGGCCAGCAGACGGGCCAGCTTGGTGCGGGCATCGGCGGCCTTGTCCAGGGCGGTGCCCAGCATGCGCAGCGCCACTTCCGGGGCGTGCATCTGCACCCCGTGGGAGGCGATGGAGAAGTCCCAGCGCCATTGGGCGTGACGGATGTCCTGCAGGATGTCCTTCATCTCGGCCTCGGTGGCGCCGGCATCCCAGGCCGCCTTGGCCTCGAAGTGGGCATGCACCAGCTGCTTCTCGACCTTGAGCTTGATCTCGGTCACCGCATCCTTGCGCTGCTTGACGACCCCTTGCAGCATCTCCTTGCTCTGGGTGTGGCAGTTGCGGCAGGTCTGCTCGAAGCGATCGAAGGGGTTACCCACCTTGTGATCCGTGTAGACCTTGCCCTGCTCGTTCTGCACCTTGGGCATGTGGCAGTCGACGCAGGCGACGTTGTTCTGGCCGTGGATCCCGGCGCGCCAGGTCTCGTATTCGGGGTGCTGTGCCTTGAGCATGGGGGTCTTGGAGAGGGCATGGACCCAGTCGGAGAAACCGATCTCGTCGTAGTACTCTTCCATCTGCTCGACCGTGGTGCCCTTGTCCCAGGGGAACTTCACCGCCTTGGTGGGGCCGTTGAAGTAGTACTCCACGTGGCACTGGCCGCACACCTGGGACTGCTGATCGAAGCGACCCTGCTGCTTGAACGGCTTGTTGATGGCGGTCATGGCGCGGTCGGCATAGGGGCGGGAGAGGTGCAGGGCGGGTTTGCCCTCCTTGAACTCCTTCGAGGCGGTGTCATGGCAGTCGGCGCAGCCGATGGTGTTGACGATCTCGGGGCCACCCTTGGCCCACATCCCCTTGAAGTAGCCATCCTCGCCCTTCTCATCGATGACGCGGGCGACGTCCGGTCCCTTGCAGCTCCAGCACGCCATGGGCAGCGGGCCATCCTCGGCGGTCTTGGGGGCACCGGTGCGCAGGCTCTCCCGCACGTCGGTCAGGGCGTAGAAGTGACCGCGCGGTTTGTTGTAATCCTTGGAGAAGGGGTAGCCGGCCCAGAGCACTACCATCTGGGGATCCTCGGCCAGGGCGTCGGTGCGCTCCCGGCTCTCGCTGGTCGACTCCCAGCTGTTGAACTGATCGGCGTGATCCTTGGCAAACAGCTCGCTGCGCGCCTCGATCTTGCCCTTGGCCTCATCGGCCTGTGCCCAACTGCCGGTGCTCAGCAGGGTGGTCAGTAGCAGGGCGGCGAGGCCCGGCCTGAATAGCTTGTTGTGTGAACCCACGGTCATCACTCCCAGATAAATATCATTGCCGGACCTGACCGTTCCATCTTGTTGCGTGGACATCTGTGCTCATCGGCGATGGGCATGGCAGGTCGATTAATTGTTATTGATGCATAAACAATGCTTTTTATACGATTACTCGAGGGGAATGATACCAAATGGGTAATATGGATGATGATTAATCACCGGCGCCTTTGCGCTAGATCAATTGCCGATGCAGGCAAATGCCAGAAATGAGATCCAGGTTTAATTCTTTAACTGTATTGAGGCTTTAGTGCCGAATGTCGCGCCGCAATGAGAAAAGCGCAGGTAGAGGAGGGACGCAGGCGCTGCCGATGGAGGCCAGGGGCGTGCGGGCTGTGTTCGCCTCTCTGAATCGTCAGGCCTGTTTGAATTTAAATTCACTTTCCATGCCGCTTGGCAGGGGCTCCAGTCAGGCTGTTGAAATAATGTAGAACCATCTCCGAATGGGCTCGATGTCAGTAGTTGTCGTATAAATGGGTGCCAAGAGAGCCATGTTCGGTGCCAATAGCGGCTAAATTAATCACTCCAGGGTTATTTTGCGCTGACGCGAACGTTTTGCTGAATTAAATAGGACGTTAGAGGGGGTTTTCTTTCGATATTTTCGAAAATGTCGAAGGGATCTCTGCGGCTCGAGACGGTAAAATAGCCGTCTATTTACCACGCATTCCTTCGTATGAATACGAAAGAGTCCGTGTTCATGAGTTGGAGGATATATGGCTGAGCTGCGAATCGAGAAACCGACCCTTATCACGCAACTGGAGGGCACCGTGCTTGTCATGGATGCCGATGGCTCCACGCGCCGTGCCACCCTGGGGATGCAGTTGCAGCCTGGCGAGCGTCTGCTCGCCGAATCCGATGGGCGATTCGAGCTGGCCGATCCCGCCGGCGAGACTCATGAACCCGCTCAACCCGACCCGGTACCGGGGGCGCAGACCGCCGCGGTGGATCCCGAACTGGCCAGCCTGCAGGAGGCCATCCGCCAGGGCGCCGACCCGACCGCGGTGTTTGAAGAGACCGCGGCCGGCAACGCGGCCGCCGCCACCGGTGGCGGTGTCGTCGGCTCCAGTGCCGGCGGCTTCGTGGTGGTGGACAGAGCCAACGATGCCACCCTGGCCGAGGCCGGGTTTGATACCGACCACCAGCGCCTGCCCCAGGGCAATGATGATCCTTACGTGGAAGATCAGGATCAGGTCGCCGAGATCACCATCACCGAACCCCAGACCCTGGACAACATCATCAATGCCGACGAGGCCACCGGGGTCATCATCCGCGGCACCGTCGAAGACGTCGAGGTGGGCCAGACCGTCACCGTTACCCTGATCGATCAGGATGGCAATCGCCTCACCACCACCACTGTGGTGCTGCCCGGTTTCGTCTGGGAGGCCGATTTCGGTGACGTCACCGGCAAGCTGGTGGATGGCCCCCTCAGCATCCAGGCCGATACCCAGGATGCGGCAGGCAACCGGGCCAGCGATCTCGGCCAGACCCTGCTCGATACCATCACCACCATCACCCTCGACCTGAGCGACGAGAGCGACACCGGCGCCAGCCAGGTGGATGACCTGACCCGCGACACCACCCCGCTGCTGCAAGGCAAGGGGGAGCCCGGCGCCACCGTCACCCTGAGCCTGGGGGGCAAGGTTCTGACCGTGCTCACCGTCGATGGCAACGGCAACTGGCAATATCAGATCCCCAGTGACATGGCCGACGGTGCCTATGATTTTCGCGTCGACTCGGTCGACATCGCGGGCAACCGGGCCAGCGATACTCTGACCGTGACCGTCGATACCCGGGCCGGTATCGACATCGACGATCTCGACACCCAGAACATCCTGGGCCACGACAACGTCACCCTGAGCGGCAGCACCACTCAGGTGGAGGCGGGCCAGAGCGTCACCATCACCCTGATTGGCCAGAACGGCCAGACGCTCTACAGCGGCGCTGCCCTGGTGGGCAGCGACGGTCGCTGGCAGCTGAACGGGCTGGATCTCTCCAGCCTCTCAGGCCCCTATGAGGTGCGGGCCGAGGTGACCGATCTCGCGGGTAACCGGGTGATCGACGGTGCCCCGCTGATCGGTCAGAGCGACACCCTGACCCTGTCCGAGGCCGACCTGGCCGACGGCCCCGTCAGCGCCACCGGCTCCCTGCATACCGGCGCCGGCATGGATGGCAATCTGCAGGTGGGCTTCGCCGCGGATCAAGGCGCGCTCCAGGATCTGGGCCTCACCAGCCAGGGCTCGGCCCTGAGCTATCAGCTAAGCGGCCAGACCCTCACCGCCACCGCCGGCGGCGCGACCGTATTCACCCTGACCCTGGCCAATGACGGCAGCTACCGCATCGTCTGGAACCAGAGTCTGGATCACGGCCAGGACAGCCTGAGCCTGCCGTTCTCGCTGGAGTATCGCGACAGCGACGGGGACCTGGTCAATGCCAACCTCGATATCAAGCTGGTGGACAGCACCCCGCCCGACTTCACGCTGGCGCCCATCACCCTGACCGAGGATGCCTTCACCGATCAGGGGGCCGTGGTTGGGCAGAGCCAGTTCCTGGTCGGCCATCAGGCCGATCCCCTGCTGGCGGACTCCGTCGCCTTCGCCGATCAGGCGGGCACCCTGGCGCGCCTCAATGGCAGTGATCTGCGTAGCGACGGTCATGCGCTCAGCTTCGAATTCAGCGGCGATCGCCTGCTGACCGGTTATTACCTGGATGACAACGGCAACCGGGTGGAGGTGCTGAAGGCCGAGCTGAGCGCCAGCCAGTCGGGCAGCGACATCGAGGGGAAGGTCACCGTCTCCCTGACAGGCCCGCTCGATCATCAGGGCAGCGACCAGCTCTCTCTGGAGCTCTCCGTCTGTGCCAAGGAGATTGACGGCGACGAGACCCGCGCCGATCTCGTTGTGACCCTGGATGACGGCATAGATCCCAGCCTCGGCCTCGACGCCGGCATCAGCCTGCAAGAAGGCGGCCCTAGCCAGAGCCTGGACGGCCAACTGCCGGTCCATGTCGGCAGCGATCGCCTGGTGTCCCTGAACTTCGAGGCCAATCAGCCTGGTCTGGACGATCTGACCAGCGGCGGCAAACCGACCACTTATCAGGTGAACGGCAACCAGATCACCCTGCTGGATGCCGGCGGCAAGACCGTCTTGACCGTCACCCTGGATCTGGATGGCAAGTACCATGTGCAGCTTAATGGCGTGCTGGATCAACCGGTCAATACCGACAGCGTCAACCTGGGGCTGCAGGTGCAGGGCACCGATTTTGACGGTGATCAGAGCAACCTCGGCACCTTGAATATCGCCATCACCGACGGCGCCCTGCCGGGCGTGGATGCGGTCTCACTGAACCTGGTGGAAGACAGCGACTGGAGCGCGGGCCAGACCCTCTCCGGCGATCTCAACATCAGCGCCGGCACCGATCCGCTCGCCAATATCAGCTTTGACGCCAGCCAGCCGGGCCTGCAGGGGCTCACCAGCGGCGGCCAGCCGGTTCAGATCAGCGTCAGCGGTAACAGCATCAGCGGCACCGTCAACGGCCAGAACGTCTTTACCCTGAGCCTGGATCAACAAGGCCACTACGTCTTCACCCTCAACCAGCCGCTGGATCAGGGCAGTGCCGACAGTCGGCTTTTGGCGGGCTTCACTCTGACCGATTCGGATGGCGACAAGGTCTCCTCTTCCCTGAGCGTGTCCATCGGCGATGGCGCCAATCCGGTGATCAGTGCCGTGACCGGCACCAGCCTGACCGAGGCGGATCAGGGCGATGGCGCCGTGGTGGGCAACATGAGCTTCACCGTGAGCCACGGCTCCGATGCCCTGGCGCCCGACAGCCTCAAGTTCGACCTCGGCGCCATCCAGCAGAGCCTGGATGGCAAGTTCAGCAGCCACGGCAGCCCGATCACCTTCAGCCTGAATGCCGATGGCTCCCTGGTGGGCACCAGCGCCGACGGCCGCGAGGTGCTGCGCGCCGAGCTGGACCTGGTGGATAACAACGGCAACTGGAGCGTCACGGCCAAGGTGACCCTGAGCGGCGAGCTGGATCACCAGGGCAACGAGTCCCTCGATCTGCCGCTCAACGTGACCCTGACCGACAAGGACGGGGACAGCGCGTCCACCACCTTGCCGCTGGTCATCAAGGATGGCAATGCGCCCGGCTTCGTGGCGGGCAGCGGGGTGAGCCTGGATGAGGGCAACCTCGATGGCAGCAATGCCCTGACCGGCACCGGCCACTTCAGCGTGAATGCCGGCTCGGATAGGGTGAGCGAGGTGTCGTTCGCCGAGGTCGCGGAGCAGCCGGCGTTGACTGCGCTGGGGCAGCAGGTCAAGTACGAGCTGGTCGATGGCGACCCCAGTATCCCTGGTAACCAGATCCTCAAAGGCTACGTCGAGGTCAACGGCCAGCGCATCGAGGTGCTGGAGGTCGAGATCAGCGGCGACCTCAAGGGCGCCGCCAGCAACGACTTCGACTACAAGGTGACCCTGTTTGAAGGGGTGCACCAGGCCAATGGCAGCAGCACAGAGCTGCCGTTCAAGCTCAATATCGTCGACAGCGACAAGGGCGCTGGCAACAACGACAGCACCACAGGCACCCTCAACGTCAGCATCGGCGAGGGGAACAAGCCGGTAATCTCTCTGACCGGGGTGACCCTCAATGAAGGCCGTTTCGACGGCGCCGCCAGCGGCGTGACTGCGGATGATCAGCACGCCACCGGCAAGCTGACCATCACCGCCGACTCGGATCCCGTGGTGGACGTGCGGCTGACCCTGAGTGGTCAGGTACTGGATGCCGGCGGCCAGCCCATCACCCACAACGGCGAGACCCTGACCTGGCAGGACGTGCCGGGCAGCAACGGCCACAGCTTCCAGGGGTTGACCGCCAGCGGCACCCTGGTGCTGACGGTGACCCTGCCGAGCGTGCCGGGTCGCATCGAGGCTCACAGCTCGGCGACCCTCGACTACCAGGTCACTGTCCACACCAACCTGGATCACGGCGCGAGCGACAACCTCAGCCTGACCCTGCCGCTGCAGGTGACCGACAGCGACGGCACCCTGATCAACGGTGACACCATCGCCGTGATCACCGATGCCGCCGATCCCAGCCTCGGCATAGACGCCGGCATCAGCCTGCAAGAGGGCGGGGCCAGCCAGAGCCTGGACGGCCAGCTGCCGGTCCATGTCGGCAGCGATCGTCTGGTCTCCCTGAACTTTGAGGCGAGCCAGCCCGGTCTGGACGATCTGACCAGCGGCGGCAAACCGACCAGCTATCAGGTCAACGGTAACCAGATCACCCTGCTGGATGCCGGCGGCAAGACCATCTTGACCGTGACCCTGGATCTGGATGGCAAATACCATGTGCAGCTTGATGGCGTGCTGGATCAACCGGTCAATACCGACAGCGTCAACCTGGGGCTGCAGGTGCAGGGCACCGACTTCGACGGTGATCAGAGCAACCTCGGCACCTTGAATATCGCCATCACCGACGGCGCCCTGCCGGGCGTGGATGCGGTCTCCCTGAACCTGGTGGAAGACGGCGACTGGAACGCGGGTCAGACCCTCTCCGGCGATCTCAACATCACAGCCGGCACGGATCCGCTCGCCAATATCAGCTTCGACGCCAGCCAGCCCGGCCTGCAGGGGCTCACCAGCGGCGGCCAGCCGGTTCAGATCAGCGTCAGCGGCAACAGCATCAGCGGCAGCGTCAACGGCCAGAATGTCTTCACACTGAGCCTGGATCAGAAAGGCCACTACGTCTTTACCCTCAACCAGCCGCTGGATCAGGGCAGTGCCGACAGTCGGCTTTTGGCGGGCTTCACTCTGACCGATTCGGATGGCGACAAGGTCTCCTCTTCCCTGAGCGTGTCCATCGGCGATGGCGCCAATCCGGTGATCAGTGCCGTGACCGGCACCAGCCTGACCGAGGCGGATCAGGGCGATGGCGCCGTGGTGGGCAACATGAGCTTCACCGTGAGCCACGGCTCCGATGCCCTGGCGCCCGACAGCCTCAAGTTCGACCTCGGCGCCATCCAGCAGAGCCTGGATGGCAAGTTCAGCAGCCACGGCAGCCCGATCACCTTCAGCCTGAATGCCGATGGCTCCCTGGTGGGCACCAGCGCCGACGGCCGCGAGGTGCTGCGCGCCGAGCTGGACCTGGTGGATAACAACGGCAACTGGAGCGTCACGGCCAAGGTGACCCTGAGCGGCGAGCTGGATCACCAGGGCAACGAGTCCCTCGATCTGCCGCTCAACGTGACCCTGACCGACAAGGACGGGGACAGCGCGTCCACCACCTTGCCGCTGGTCATCAAGGATGGCAATGCGCCCGGCTTCGTGGCGGGCAGCGGGGTGAGCCTGGATGAGGGCAACCTCGATGGCAGCAATGCCCTGACCGGCACCGGCCACTTCAGCGTGAATGCCGGCTCGGATAGGGTGAGCGAGGTGTCGTTCGCCGAGGTCGCGGAGCAGCCGGCGTTGACTGCGCTGGGGCAGCAGGTCAAGTACGAGCTGGTCGATGGCGACCCCAGTATCCCTGGTAACCAGATCCTCAAAGGCTACGTCGAGGTCAACGGCCAGCGCATCGAGGTGCTGGAGGTCGAGATCAGCGGCGACCTCAAGGGCGCCGCCAGCAACGACTTCGACTACAAGGTGACCCTGTTTGAAGGGGTGCACCAGGCCAATGGCAGCAGCACAGAGCTGCCGTTCAAGCTCAATATCGTCGACAGCGACAAGGGCGCTGGCAACAACGACAGCACCACAGGCACCCTCAACGTCAGCATCGGCGAGGGGAACAAGCCGGTAATCTCTCTGACCGGGGTGACCCTCAATGAAGGCCGTTTCGACGGCGCCGCCAGCGGCGTGACTGCGGATGATCAGCACGCCACCGGCAAGCTGACCATCACCGCCGACTCGGATCCCGTGGTGGACGTGCGGCTGACCCTGAGTGGTCAGGTACTGGATGCCGGCGGCCAGCCCATCACCCACAACGGCGAGACCCTGACCTGGCAGGACGTGCCGGGCAGCAACGGCCACAGCTTCCAGGGGTTGACCGCCAGCGGCACCCTGGTGCTGACGGTGACCCTGCCGAGCGTGCCGGGTCGCATCGAGGCTCACAGCTCGGCGACCCTCGACTACCAGGTCACTGTCCACACCAACCTGGATCACGGCGCGAGCGACAACCTCAGCCTGACCCTGCCGCTGCAGGTGACCGACAGCGACGGCACCCTGATCAACGGTGACACCATCGCCGTGATCACCGATGCCGCCGATCCCAGCCTCGGCATAGACGCCGGCATCAGCCTGCAAGAGGGCGGGGCCAGCCAGAGCCTGGACGGCCAGCTGCCGGTCCATGTCGGCAGCGATCGTCTGGTCTCCCTGAACTTTGAGGCGAGCCAGCCCGGTCTGGACGATCTGACCAGCGGCGGCAAACCGACCAGCTATCAGGTCAACGGTAACCAGATCACCCTGCTGGATGCCGGCGGCAAGACCATCTTGACCGTGACCCTGGATCTGGATGGCAAATACCATGTGCAGCTTGATGGCGTGCTGGATCAACCGGTCAATACCGACAGCGTCAACCTGGGGCTGCAGGTGCAGGGCACCGACTTCGACGGTGATCAGAGCAACCTCGGCACCTTGAATATCGCCATCACCGACGGCGCCCTGCCGGGCGTGGATGCGGTCTCCCTGAACCTGGTGGAAGACGGCGACTGGAACGCGGGTCAGACCCTCTCCGGCGATCTCAACATCACAGCCGGCACGGATCCGCTCGCCAATATCAGCTTCGACGCCAGCCAGCCCGGCCTGCAGGGGCTCACCAGCGGCGGCCAGCCGGTTCAGATCAGCGTCAGCGGCAACAGCATCAGCGGCAGCGTCAACGGCCAGAATGTCTTCACACTGAGCCTGGATCAGAAAGGCCACTACGTCTTTACCCTCAACCAGCCGCTGGATCAGGGCAGTGCCGACAGTCGGCTTTTGGCGGGCTTCACTCTGACCGATTCGGATGGCGACAAGGTCTCCTCTTCCCTGAGCGTGTCCATCGGCGATGGCGCCAATCCGGTGATCAGTGCCGTGACCGGCACCAGCCTGACCGAGGCGGATCAGGGCGATGGCGCCGTGGTGGGCAACATGAGCTTCACCGTGAGCCACGGCTCCGATGCCCTGGCGCCCGACAGCCTCAAGTTCGACCTCGGCGCCATCCAGCAGAGCCTGGACGGCAAGTTCAGCAGCCACGGCAGCCCGATCACCTTCAGCCTGGATGCCGATGGCTCCCTGGTGGGCACCAGCGTCGATGGCCGCGAGGTGCTGCGCGCCGAGCTGAGCCTGGTGGATAACAACGGCAACTGGAGCGTCACGGCCAAGGTGACCCTGAGTGGCGAGCTGGATCACCAGGGCAACGAATCCCTCGATCTGCCGCTCAACGTGACCCTGACCGACAAGGACGGGGACAGCGCGTCCACTACCTTGCCGCTGGTCATCAAGGATGGCAATGCGCCCGGTTTCGTGGCGGGCAGAGGGGTGAGCCTGGATGAAGGCAACCTCGATGGCAGCAATGCCCTGACCGGCACCGGCCACTTCAGCGTGAATGCCGGCTCGGATAAGGTGAGCGAAGTCTCCTTTGCCGATGTCGCGGAGCAACCGGCGCTGACCGCGCTGGGGCAGCAGGTCAAGTACGAGCTGGTCGATGGCGACCCCAGTATCCCTGGTAACCAGATCCTCAAAGGCTACGTCGAGGTCAATGGCCAGCGCATCGAGGTGCTGCAGGTCGAGATCAGCGGCGACCTCAAGGGCGCCGCCAGCAACGACTTCGACTACAAGGTGACCCTGTTTGAAGGGGTGCACCAGGCCAATGGCAGCAGCACAGAGCTGCCGTTCAAGCTCAATATCGTCGACAGCGACAAGGGGGCTGGCAACAACGACAGCACCACAGGCACCCTCAACGTCAGCATCGGCGAGGGGAACAAGCCCGTCATCTCTCTGACCGGGGTGACCCTGAATGAAGGTCGCTTCGATGGCGCCGCCAGCGGCGCGACCGGCGACGATCAACAGGCCACCGGCACCCTGACCATCACCGCCGACTCGGATCCCGTGGTGGGCGTGCGGCTGACCCTGAGCGGTCAGGTGGTCGATGCCAGCGGCCAGCCCATCACCCACAACGGCGAGACCCTGACCTGGCAGGAAGTGCCGGGCAGCAACGGTCACAGCTTCCAGGGAGTCACCGCGAGCGGCACCCTGGTGCTGACGGTGACCCTGCCGAGCGTGCCGGGTCGCATCGAAGCCCACAACTCGGCGACCCTCGACTACGAGGTCACAGTCCACACCAACCTGGATCACGGCGCGAGCGACAACCTCAGCCTGACCCTGCCGCTGCAGGTGACCGACAGCGACGGCACCCTGATCACCGGCGACACCACAGTGGTGATCACCGATGCGGCCGATCCGCTGATCTCGGCCATCGAATCCGTTCGGGTCGAAGAAGCGGATCTGGATGCGAGCGGTTCCCAGCATCCGGGCACCACGCCAGCCGAGAATGGGGAGGCTGCCGGTGGCAAGGTGACCATCGGCGCCGGTTCGGACAGGATTGCCTCCCTCGAGCTGGACGTGGCGGCCTTCAACCAGGCAAACCACCTCACCTCGGGCGGCAAGGAGGTCACCCTGGCGGCCCATAGCCCGGGCTGGTATCTGGCCAGTGCCGAAGGCGGCAAGCCGGTGTTCTGGGTCCATCTCGACGTCAACGGCAGCTACAGCTTCCATCTGGTGGGTCAGCTCGATCATGGCTCCCAGGGCAAGGACGAGCTTGGCATCGAGCTGCCGCTGTTCGTGACCGACTTTGATGGGGATCGCAGCCCCAACGTGACTGTCGAGGTGACGGTACAGGATGACATGCCCATCGGCACCGAGCTGGCTCACAACCTGAGCGAGGCCGGCAGCGTCGTGAGCGGCGATCTGTTGCCGCCGGCCAACGAGGGGGCGGATGGTGCCAGGGTGGCCTCGGTCACCGTCAACGGTCAGGTCCATGACATCAACGGCAGCCTGACACTGGAGGTGATGAGCCCGGATGGCAAGCAGGTGATGGGGTCGCTGACCATAGGCCAGAATGGCAACTACAGCTTCACGCCAAGGCCAGGATTTGATCACGATGATGCCAGCCTCAGCCAGACCATTACCGCCCAGATCGTCGATGGCGATGGCGACACCGCCAAGAGCACCCTGACCCTCAACCTGCAGGATGAGGCGGTGCGCTTCACCGTGGACGGGGCGACGGGCCAGGAAGATCAGGGAGCGCAGGATCCGAGTCAGGGCATTGCCATCCACATGAACCTGGATATCGGCGACTTCGACCGGGGCGAGCACGTGGATCAGCTGCTGATCCAGGCCCCGGCCAACGCCCACGGCACCTTCTACTACAACGGGGTGGCACTCACCACCACGGCCGATGGCAAGTGGTTTATCGTGCCGCCCGAAGCCATGGTGACCACGGACAAGGTCAACTACAGCACCTCGGGTCTCACCTTCGTGCCGGCGGATGACTGGTCGAGCTGGAGCAACAACAAGCAGCCGCTGCACTTCCAGGTGCAGGTGCAGGTCGGGGTGACTGAAGGGACGCCGCCGCCCGCCGTGAACGGCGATCTCGCCATCACTGTGCAGGGCATCGCCGACAAGCCGGTCTGGGTCTCTGGCAGTACCGATCAGCATTACAGCATCAACGAAGACGGCAACGGCATAGCGCTCAATGTGAAGGCCGAGCTGACTGACACCGATGGATCCGAGACCCTGGGTTACCAGATCCACTGGGAGTCCGGTCATGGCAGCCTGACCCTGAACGGTCAGGTGCTCCAACCCGGCAGCAATGGGCTTTACACCGTCAAGGCGGGCGACATCAACAAGATCACAGTGGTGCCTGACAAGGATTACAGCGGCGACATCAAGCTCACGGTGACGCCGGTCAGTACCGAAAAGGCGCCGGTTGTCAGCGGTCAGGACAAGGCGCTCGGCGATCCCATCGAGCTGGTGATCAACGTCAATCCGCAGGCGGATGACGCCAAGCTCAGCATCCGCGACATTCAGGGCAGGGAAGACAGCCAACTCGATCTGGGCAGCAAGATCTCGCTCGCTCACCTCGGGGATCTGAGCGATGGCTCCGAGAAACTCTTCGTGCGTATCGACGGTTTGCCCGCCGGTGCCACCCTGCTGCTCGGTGGCGTGGTGGTGGTGCAGGATGCCAAGGGTTACTACGAGGTGCCCGCCGATCGCATCGGCGAGCTCAAACTGCAGCCGCCGAAGAACAGCAACATCGACTTCGATCTCACCATCAAGGGGGTGGTGAAAGACTCGGCGACCCTGACCGATGCCAATGGCCAGACCCACACCGTGGTCAACGAGAAGGAGACCGGCTCCCAGAGCCTGCATGTGGACCTGATCGGGGTGGTGGATCAGCCTCACTTCGATCTCGGCACCACCGGCTGGACGGCCGAGGGCAATGGTTACACGACCACCATCCAGGAGGATGGTCGGGCGCCGCTCGACTTCAGGCTCGAATCGGGGGAGAAGACAGATACTCCGCTGGATAACTCCGAGAGCCTCAACCTGGTGCTGGAAGGCTTGCCGGAGGGGGCCAAGGTGTTCGATGCCAGTGGCAAGGAGCTCACCCTGACCTTCGCCGGGCTCGACGCCCAAGGCAAGCCGACCTACCAGGTCGATGTATCGGATCTGGGCAACCTGCAGATCCAGCCGCCGGCCAACAGCACCGCCGATATCCACCTCATCGCCCACGTGGTGGTGACCGAGAACGACGGCGACAGCAAGGGCTTCGATGTGCCGCTCACCATCAAGGTGGAGCCCGAGATCGATGCCGGCAACTATGACAAGAGCAGCCATGGTCTGGAGGATCAGTTTGTCGTGCTCGACTGGCATCCAGATCTGACCGACGGCGCCGAGCAGGTGACCCACCTCAGTCTCTCCGGCATCGAACCCGGCTATGAGATCTGGGTAACGGATGCCAACGGTACCCATCAGCTCAACCTGAACGGTGGTGCCGTCGATCTGAGCGATGCGGATCTGCAGAGCCTGCTTAACGGCGGAAAGCTGTTGGTGAAGGCGCCACAAGACAGCGACAAGGACACCAATATCCAGAGTCACGTGACCGTGACCCAGCACGACGTGGATTCCAGCGTGGTGGTCGATAAGGTGATCGACGGCCAGCTGCACGTGGATATCCAGGCGGTGGTCGAGCCGGATGGCAACCTGGTGCAGACCGGCGGAACGCTGGAGAGCCCGGATGGTCACGATATCCCGCTGGGCGGGGTGTTTGAATTCCAGGATCTGGATCCGAGCAGCGTCGAGACCATCGACTATCTGGTCATCAGCGATCTGCCGCCCGGTTTCGTGGTGGTGGGGGGGATCAGCGACGGCAAGGGCAACTGGACCGTGCCCAATGGTGCCCTGGGCAGCTATGCCCTGCATGCTCCCAATGGCTTTACCGGCAAGGTCGAGTTCAAGGTGAGTGCCCTGGTGCATGATCTCAGCGATGACGGCGATGTCAGCGCCTCGGTGCGCAAGGATCTCAATGCCAGCGCCGATTTCGGTCCCGTGACCACCCCGGATCAGAAGGCCGCCGATATCGATTTCGACAACAGCGCCCCCATCACAGGGGTGGAGGATCACGGCGTCAACTTCGGCAGCCAGCTCAAGAGCATGGTGACCCTGGGCTCGGTAGACGGCGGCGATGACGAACTCAGCATCGTCATCACCGGCTTGCCGCAGGGCGTGAGCGTGCAGGGGCTGACCTTTGACTTCGCCAACGGCGAGTACCTCATCAAGCTGCCGGGCGGACTGGACGACCTCGACAAGCTGACCCTCTCCCTGCCAGAGGACTATGCCGGCAACGACCTGGACTTCAACGTGCGGCTGGTCAACACCGACACGGTGAGCGGGGATACCAAGGTGGTGGAGAAGGAGGTTTCCCTCTCCATCACCCCCGAGGTCGACATCAACGGCGGTGCCGATGGCCTGCCCGAGCTGCAACTGCAGATCAAGGATGTGAATGGCGACGGCCAGCCTGACAACCTGGAAGACACCGAGATCCACCTCGATCTCTCGGTCAAGCTGGCGGACATCAGCCCCTCGGTGGCCGACGGTGGTCTGGAGACGGTGGAGTCGGTCACCCTGACCGTCGATGCCAAGTACGGCCATTTCCTCGATGGCAACGGCCAGCCGACCAACAGCCTGGTGGTGAAGGATCCGGCGGCGCTCAAGGATCTGGTGTTCGTGCCCAGGGAGCACTTCAGCGGCCAGGTGCCCCTCGATATCAAGGTCGATATCCTCGACACCGCCACCACAGGCGAGGATCGCGGCAGCTGGAGCGGCCAGGTGGGCTTCGAGGTCAAGCCGGTCAATGATCCGGCCAATATCAGCGTGCACGATGTGAACGGCAACGAAGATGGCCGCGTCAGCCTGGCCGGCTTCGGCGCCAGCCTGATCGACAACGACGGCTCCGAGCAGATAGTGGCGTTGCAGATCAAGGGGGTGCCGGATGGCTTCACCCTGTCGGCTCCCGCGGTCAACAACGGTGGCGGCGTATGGCAGGTGCCTGTCGGCACCGACTTCGCCAAGCTGAGCCTGATCCCGCCGGCGAACTTCAGTGGCAGCCTGGATCTCGGCCTGAGCGTCTTCACCCTGGACAAGGGGCTCACCGTGCCCCTCGAGACCAGCGGGAACTTCACCGTCACCGTCAATCCGGTGGGGGATGCCATCATCGCCGACATGCAGGACAAGGCGAGCGGCACCGAGGGGGATGTGATCACCCTGAACCTTGGGCTGGAGACCCGGGATACCCAGGCCACCGGCGGCACGGCCGGCAACGTCCATGAGAATGGCCCCGAACAGGTGCGAGTCACCCTGGAAGGGGTACCCGACGGCGCCGAGATCCGTCTGCCCAGCGGGGTGGACGGCAGCGTCGTGGATCTCGGCGGCGGCCGCTGGCAGATCACCACGGATGGCGGCAAGCTGGACGCCATCGAACTGGTGACCAAGGATGCCAACGGGGTGCTGGACCTCAAGGTGACGGCCCAGAGCCTGGACAACGGCGCCCTCGGCCCCGAGGTCAATGGCCACATCCAGGTGGAGGTGAGCGCGGTCAACGATGCGCCCATCAACCTGCTGCCCAGCGATCCCCAGGTGGCCCAGGAGGACAAGCCCTTCACCATCCAGGGTTTGCAGGTCAAGGACGTGGATGCGGGCAGCGGCAACATAGAGGTACGCCTCTCGGTGAACCATGGCACCCTGACCGTGCTCAATGCCGCCGGGGTGGCGGTGAGCGGCGACGGCAGCGGTTCCCTGGTGCTCAACGGCACCCTGGCCCAGATCAATGCGTTGCTCAATGGCGGCATCGACTATAAAGGCAGCGCCAACTTCCATGGCGACGATGCCCTGACCATGACCACCAACGATCTGGGCAACACCGGCAGCGGCGGCGCCCTGAGCGACAGCGACGTGCTGCCCATCGAGGTGCAACCGGTCAACGACGCCCCGGTCAACCTGTTGCCCACCGAACCCCAGATAGCGCAGGAGGACACGCCTTTCCGCATCCAGGGACTGCAGGTGAACGACGTGGATGCGGGCGGCAGCCCCATCAAGGTGACCCTGTCGGTCATGCACGGCATCCTGGAGCTGCCGGCGGGTAGCGGGGTGACGGTGACGGGTAGCGGCAGCGACACCCTGGTGTTGAGCGGCTCCCAGGCGGAGATCAACGCCCTGCTGGCGGGTGGCGTGACCTATCAGGGTGAGCAGGACTTCAATGGCCAGGACGCGCTCACCATGGTCACCGACGATCTGGGCAACACCGGCAGCGGTGGCGCCCTCGGCGACAGCGACGTGCTGCCCATCGAGGTGCAACCGGTCAACGATGCGCCGATCAACCAGGTACCGGCGGCCATGTCGGTGAAGGAGGATGGTTCGCTGTCCCTGTCCGGCATCAGCGTGAAGGACGTGGACGCGGGCAGTGCGCCGCTCTCCATGGTGCTGCGGGTCGAGCACGGCGTGCTGACCCTGCTGGGGGCGGCGGGCGCCGTCTCGGTGCAGGGGGCGGGCACCGGCGAGATCACCCTGGTGGGCTCACTGAGCGATCTGAACAGCCTGATCAACGGCAGCCTGCATTACGAGCCGGCCAAGGACTTCTGGGGACAGGACAACCTGACCATCACCACCTCGGATCAGGGCAACAGTGGGTCGGGTGGGGCGCTGACCGACAGCACCCAGGTCGGCATCACAGTGACCGCCGAGGCGGACGATCCGCACCTTAGCCTGGGTACCCACGATATCCACGCCCTGCAGGGGGCCTGGGTGCCGCTCAACCTGAGTGCCAGCGTGGTCAACCCGGCAACCGGCGAGCTCTCGGTGCGGATCCAGAATCTGGGCGGTGCCCAGGTGGTGGACGAGCATGGCCAGAGCGTGGGTCATGCCGACAGCAACGGTGACTGGTTGCTGCCGATGGATCAGTCCGTGCCTATCTATCTCAAGGATCTGCCGATGGGGGATCACGCCCTGACCCTGAGCGCCGAGTCGAGCGCGGGTGGCTCGACCCTCAGCTCGACGCCGGATACGGTCACGGTCCACAGCCAGAGCGGCCACGATCTGCTGGGCTCGGATCAGAATGACTGGTTGTTTGGCTCCAGCGGCGACGATCGGATTCTGGGCGGCCTGGGGGATGACGTGCTCAGGGGCGGCCATGGCAACGATATCCTGACCGGCGGCGCCGGCAGCGATCTCTTCGTGTGGGGCAGTGGTGATGAGGGGACGACGGGGCAACCGGCCATCGACACCATCACCGACTTCCACCCGGAAGAGGGGGACAAGATCGACCTGGCGGATCTGCTGCAAGGGGTGACCGACAACAGCGTGGATGGCTTGCTCAATCACCTCTCCGCCAGCGTGGCCACCGGCAGTGGCGGGCTGAGCGATGTCAGCCTGTCGGTCTCGCCGGCGGGGGATGGCCAGGTGACCCAGCAGATCACCCTGAAGGATGTGGATCTCAATAGCTGGAACCTGAGCGGTTCCTCCTCCCACGACATCCTGCAGTCCATGCTGGATAACCACAGCCTGATCATCCAGCATCCCTGATGCGTCAGCGAGTATGAAAAGAGCCGGCACTTGCCGGCTCTTTTGTTTTTCTGCGTGGATGCGTTGTTATGCTTCTTTCGTCGGCCTGCACCTGGCCCGCGAGTCGGTGAGACCAGCACGGCGACGTCTTGGCGTGCTGGTCTTGTTATCTCTCTGCCTATGCCTCCAAACAACCTGTCATGCCTGCCCTCATATCAGCGCCTGGGCCAGCAGATGGGTGGGGTGTTCGCAGCGGGAAATCGGCGTGCTCATCTTGATTCGCCTGTTGTCATGCCAGCCCTCATACCAACGCCTGCGCCAGCAGATGAATGGGATGCTCGCAGCGGTAAATCGGCGTGCTCATCTCGATTCGCCTGTTGCCATGCCAGCCCTCATATCAGCGCCTGGGCCAGCAGATGGATGGGATGCTCGCAACGGAAGGCGGTGCTCATCTCTATCTGCCACTTGCAGGTCTCGCAGTCGGTGATGACGAGATCAGGCTTGAGGCGGTTTATCTGATCGAAGAGCCCTTCGCCTATGGCCTGGCTGGTCTGGTAGTTCTCCGACTTGAAGCCATAGGTGCCGGCGATGCCGCAGCACTGGGACTCCAGTACCGTCACCCTGACCCCAGGAATGGCGCGCAGCAATTCGAGGGTGTAGATGACGCCCCCCATCTTCTCCATGTGGCAGGGGGTGTGGTAAGCGATGTGCAGATTGAGCGGCTTCATGGCCGGCTTGTTGCCCTGGTAAAACTCGTTCCACAGGAAGCGGGTCACCAGGGAGATGCGATCCCGCACCTTGTGGTTGTCCTGCTCCAGCAGGTGGGGGTATTCGTCCCGCAGGGTGAAGCCGCAGGTGGAGGAGGTGGCCAACAGCGGCATCTCGTTGCCGAGCAGGGTGTTCTCCAGCTGCTGGATGTTGAAGGCGGCCTGGCGCTTGGCCTTGTCCATGAAACCGTTGGCGATCAGCGGCACGCCGCAGCACTTCTCCCGCTCCAGCAGTTGCATGCCTATGTTCATGGCGTTGAGCACCTGCATCAGCTCCTTGCCGAGCTGCGGGTGGTTGTAGTTGACGTAACAGCCGTGGAAATAGGCTATCTGGCGTTCAAAGCGGGCCTGGCTGGCTTTCTGTTTCTTGTACCAGCCGCGGAAGGTGCCTTGCGAATACTTGGGCAGATCGCGGTGGGAGGAGACGCCGAGCGCCTTGTCCAGCACCAGCTTCATGGGCTTGAGGCCGGTGGTGAAGTTGACCACGGGCGCCATCAGGGTGGACATGCCGCCCATCAGATCGGTGTGGGAGAGCACGAACTCGCGGATCCCCGGCTTGAAGCCGCTGTACTTGTCCTTGGCCTTGGCGATGATGTCGCCGATGCGCACCCCGCTCGGGCAGGCCACCTCACAGCGTTTGCAGTTGGTGCAGTGCTTGAGGGCGCTGTCGAACAGCTCAGGGCTCTTGATGCGCAGTCGCTCCCCGTCGGGACCGGCCTGTTTCGGGCCCGGGTAGGCGGGATTGGCCTTGGCCACCGGGCAGTAGGCGGTGCAGACGGTGCATTTGATGCACTGATCGAAGGTTTGATTGGCGTGATCCAGTAGCATGATTTACTCCTCCCGGGCCGGATTGAAAGCGCAAGGGACGCGGCAATGGGATTGTCGAGCAGGCAGCGGGCTGCCCGCAGTCAGGAAATGCAGGGTGGGCATCTCACACCCCTGCCAGAATATGGCCGGCGGCCTGCCAGCCGGTGGCGACGGCGACCCCGGATCCTGACCCCTCTCGCACGGGGTCGTAATGGGCCAGCACGCTGCCGGCGCCATAGAGGTTGACGAGGGGCTTGCCGCCGCGCAGCACCCGCAGTTGCGCGTCCGTCTTGACCCCGAAGCCCATGAAGGGGTGATGGTCGAACAGGCGGCGGCCGGCCCAGGCGTCGCGCTCGGGGAGGCTCAGCACGTCGGCGTCGAAGATGGGCTCGCGAATGCCGCCGAGGCGGGACTCCAGGCCGCGGCTGAAGAAACTGCCGGAGGCGAGCACGAAGTGGTCCGCCTCGAACAGCTGATCGTCGCCGTTCTGGCTATGAACCCCGATCACCTTATCCCCGTCGAAGCTAGCGCCCAGCACCCGCTCGCTGGTGAGGAAGGTGCCGCCGAGCGCCATGAAGCGGCGCTTGAGCGCCTCCTGCATCCGCATGCCGATGAGGGAGGGCGGCATGGTGGCCACCTCCTTGATGGTGCAGCCGGTGCGCTGCTCCAGCTCCGCCAGGCGCGGGCCGACCAGGCCGAGGGAGAGGCAGGCGGGCAGCACGATATGACGGCAGCCCGGTTCGCCACACTCCTGCACCATGCGGCCGATCTCGCGGGCCAGATCCGCCAGCAGATCCTGTTTGTCGTGCTGCTGTTTATCGAACAACCGCGCTATGTCGGCGGAGCGAAACTCGTGGGGATTGCGGCTGAACTCCGCCAGCTGGGGCAGGCGAATTTCGCCCGTCAGGATGCGGCAATGGGCGAAACGTGGCTGGGCCGCGAGATTGGCCGCCGCCAGCGCCGGGTGGAAGTCGCGAAAGCCGGCCAGGGTGGCCAGCAAGATGGCCGCGGGGGCCGGGGCATCGGTCAGGCAGGCGCAGGTCGCGGGCGAGAGCCAGGTGGACTTGAGGGTGCCGATGGGAGTCAGCCGCTGGTGATTGCGCTCCTGGCGAAACAGCGGCAGGCCCTCTTCCGCGCAGTGGCGCTGCAGATCCGCGAGGCTCGCCTCTATGTTGGCGAGCCCCACCTTGCCGTAGGGATGCTCGGGGTGCGCGGCCAGGAAGGCGGGCAGGGCGGCGCGGGGATCCCCGTCGCTTTCCAGCAGATCGATGGAGCCTGAGGAGAAGTGCAGGGCGCTCTGGCCGGAGGCCATCAGCAGCGTCTTCTGACCCGCTTCGGCCAGGCGCAGCGCCGCCGACAGGCCCGCCATGCCGCCGCCGATAACGATACTGTCGAATTTCATGATGGCTCTCCTTGAGTCGATAAGGCCTGGCTAGCGTCCCCTTTGGCACTCTTGGCCGCAGTGTCGAGCGGGAAGGGGGGCTCGGCCACCAGATGGGGCGCCGTCCACTCTCCCAGGCCAAACAGTCCTTCGTAGATCCAGTAGGTAAACTCCGCCTCCCGCAGGGCGTCCCCCCAGAGCACGGGGCGGGTGCCCTTGTAGCGTTCCTCCAGGAACTGGCGCAGCATGACGCAGGCCTCACGGCCATCGGCCTTGCCGTACTCCTGCATCAGGCCGGCGGCGCGATAGGCGCACAGCTCACCCTGGCAGGGGCCCATGCCGAGGCGGGTGCGGCGACGCAGATCCACCAGGTTGTCCACGTCCAGCTCGCGCAGGGCGTATTCGATCTCGCCGGCGGTCACCATCTCGCACTCGCAGATGAGGGCGTTGGCCTTGGGGTTGTCGCGGAAAAACGCGATGACCCGCTCGCCGTGGCGATACTGGGCCGAGCCCTCGACCGGGGCCGACAGGCCGGGGGCCGAGACCTTCTCCGGCTCCCGCGAGCCGGGCAGGCTGAGCTCGGCGGTGAGGCAGGGGACCTTGTTGCCGATCTTTTTGGCGATGAGGTCGGTGGCCATCTCCGCCATCAGCCGGTAGGTCATCAGCTTGCCGCCGGTGATGGTGTTGAAGCCCTGCAGGCCGTCGCGCTCGCCGTGATCCAGCAGCACTATGCCGCGGCTGATGTTGCGGCCGGTCTCGTCACCGTCCACCGCCACCAGCGGGCGAACCCCGGCGTAGGCGCGCAGCAGACGGGTGCGGGCCATGATGGGGGCGAGCTTGATCCCCTCGCGCAGCAGCACTTCCACCTCTTCTGGATCGACAGTGAGCTGGTCAATCTTGTTGTAATCGATGCGACTCGAGGTGGTGCCGATGAGGGAGATGGTATCGCCCGGCACCAGAATGTCCGCATCCGCCGGTTTGCGGGCGCGGTTGAGCACCAGCTGGTTGATGCGGTAATCCATGATGAGCAGGGAGCCCTTGGCCGGGAACATGCGGATGCCGAGATCGGCGTATTCGCAAATTTGCTGACCCCAGATGCCGGCGGCGTTGATCACCTCCTGACACTCCACCTCGAACGCTTCGCCGGTACGGGTGTTGATCGCTTTGACCCCGTGTACCCGATCCTGACTGCGCAGCAGCCCCAGCACCTTGCTGTGGGTGAAGATACGCGCGCCATGTTCTTTGGCATCCAAGACGTTTGCGGCGGCGAGGCGGAACGGATCGACCGTGCCATCCGGCACATGGATGGCGCCGATCATCGCCGGGTTAGCGTTGGGTTCGAGCAGCAGCGCTTCGCGGGGATCAAGCTGGCGGGTGTCGATGCCCGCCTGGGCGCAGGCGGCCATGAAGGTGGTTTGAAAATGGATGTCATCTTCCGGCAGGGTGACGAAGAGGCCGCCGGTCGCCTCGACGCAGTGGCTGGCGATCCGCTTGAGGATGCGGTTCTCCGCAATGCACTCGCGGGCGGACTCCGGATCCGTCACCGCGTAGCGGGCGCCCGAGTGGAGCAGACCGTGGTTGCGGCCGGTGGTGCCGGCGGCGATGTCATCCCGCTCCAGCAGGATGCAGTCGATGCCGCGCAGCGCACAGTCGCGCATGATGCCGGCGCCGGTGGCGCCGCCGCCTATGATGACGACCTCTGTGGTTATTCTTTTCATTCTTGCCCGTCTCATCTCGTCCAGATGGGGCCAGTGTGGCGCCTCCTTTGGTAAAAATGTTTGATATGGGCCAAGTTAATGTTCGCAAACGCTCACAAAAGGCGAGTGAATGAGCAAATTGTGACTTTTGTCACATAGCCACAACAAGAGAGGGGCCCTGGGGCCCCTCGTCACATGGCGCGCTGCTCAGCTCAGCCGCAGCATTTCTTGTGCTTCTTGCCGCTGCCACAGGGGCAGGGGTCGTTACGGCCGATCTTGAGCGGCGCCGGATCCTGCTCGCCATCGGCGTAGACCCAGCGCCCCTGATGGCGTACGAAGCGGGAGCGCTCATGCAGGCAGTGACGCTCATCCTCCTCCTTGAACCAGGCCTTGAACTCCACCATGCCGGTGTCGTCCGCGGGGCCACCCCGGGCGGCGAGGATCTCCAGCCCATCCCATCGGGTGTCGGTGTGGGAGAGCTGATCCGCCGTCAGACCACCGAGGTGATCAGGGTGCCAGCTGTGTACCAGATAGTCGCCGAGCCCCAGCACGAAGGCGCTGTAGCGCGAGCGCATAAGCTGCTCGGCGCTGGCGGCCGGCTGACCGTCATGGAGTAGGCCGCAGCACAGCGCGAGTGAGAGGGAAGAACCGCAGGGACAGGTGCTCATGAGTCAGCTCGTAGGGTCAATGGTGAGGAGGACGGGATTGTAGCGAAAGGGGCCCCCGCTCGGCCAGCGCTCAACGCCGGTTCGCCAGCCTGGCTAGCATGGGCGATAAATTGCGCCGGCCTGGCTCCCCCTCTCGTTAGCCGTCACGTTTTTGCCGTCAGGTGGGGATTTCCCGCCGGCAAATTTGGGGATCGGCGCAGAATGTGGGAAAATCTGGGCATCCGCTCTTTTCGTTAACCCATACCCTATGAATGAGATCGTGAAAGGCAGTATCGATTTGATCCGTCAGCTCAACTATGGCCTGGTCTATGCCAGCCTGGAGGAGCACAAGGAGCTGTCCCGTACCGATCTGTCCCGTTTGACTGGCCTCTCGCCGGCCAGCATCACCAAGATCACCCGTGAGCTACTCGATGGCGGCCTGGTGGTGACCTGTGGCGAGAGCTCGGTGGGCCGTGGCCGGCGCCAGACCCTGCTGCGCATCAACGAGCGCCGTTTCCAGTTTCTCTCCATGCGCCTCGGCCGTGGCTATGTGGACATGGCCCTGTTCGATCTGGCTGGCCGCTCCCTGGCGCGTCATCGCCACCTGTTCAGCGAGGCGGAGCGCGCCGATCTGCTGGCCAGCCTGGTGCGGGCCATCGACGGTTTCCTGCCGAAGAAGTCCCTGCGGCTGGCCTGCATCGCCCTCTGCCTGCCGGGGCAGGTGGAGCGCCACTCCGGCATGGTGAAGCACTTCCCCTTCTACGATCTGCGCAACTGGCCCCTGGGCCCCACCCTGCAGCAGGCATTTGAGGTGCCGGTGCTGGTGAGCGGCGACGTGCGCACCTGGATCCAGGCCGAGCGCGAATGGGGCGCCGCCAAGAACTGCGCCGATGCGGTGCTGGTGTTTGTGCACAACGACATCGGGGTCGGCATGGTGGTCAACGGCCAGCTCATCGAGAGCGAGTCGGCCCTGCTCGGCGATCTCAGCCATCTGCAGCTCGAGCCCTACGGCCAGCGCTGCTATTGCGGCGGCTTCGGCTGTGCCTGCACCCTGGTGACCAACCAGGCACTGGAGGCGCAATACCGGGATCTGCGCGAGCGCATGCAGGAGCACGATCTGCCGGCGAGCGTCAATATCCGCGAGCTGTGCGAGCTGGCGCTGGCGGGCAACAGCCTGTGCCAGGACATCTTGCATCAGGCCGCCGGCCGGCTCTCCCGGGTGCTCTCCAACCTCATCTGTCTGCTCAACCCGGGCAAGCTGCTGCTGGGGGGGGAGATCACCCGCGCCGATCGGCTGCTGTTCCCCATGCTGCATCAGTCGCTTGCCAGCCAACTGCCGGCCGAGTACCTGGTGCGCCTGCAGATCGAGTCCACCCACTTCTACGAAGACCCCACCAAGCCCACCTCGGTGCAGGTGCACAAGGCCCTGCGCGACGGCAGCCTACTGCTGGATCTGTTGCGAGGTGACAAGGAGGCATGAGACTCGGATTGCAAGGACGCTTCCTTCCTTCCTTCCTTCCTGCCCTGGCCTGCTTGCTGCCATTGACCGGCTCGGCGCGAGCCGCTGTCCATCTTTAACGGAGCTGGGATCTCCTCTTGAACAGAGGAGAGCCCGGCCTGGCGTCACTGGGTCCTGGCTAGGATTTCTCCGCCCCTGAGACCGGCTTGCCCGCCGCTTCCTGCTGCTTGATGGCGTCGGTGGCTTTCTGCTTGAGGGTGACCTGCTCCATCACCAGTTTGTAGGCGATGTAGTACTTGTAGATGTTGCCCACATAGGTCACGGTCTCGGGGCCTATCTTCTCCGCCGCCACGTACTCGACGTTATGGAACCAGACGTTGGGATCCAGCCCCCGCTTCTTGGCCTCGGCGCGCAGCCGTGCCACCCGGGCGGGGCCGGCGTTGTAAGAGGCAAACGAGAACAAGGCCTTGTCGAGGGCGGTCATGGGCTCGTCCGCATAGTAGTGATCGATCATCCAGCGCATGTATTTGACGCCGCCGTGGATGTTCGGCTCGAGCTGACGGATGTCACCCACCTTCAGCCCCTTCCCGGTGGCGGGCATGATCTGCATGATGCCGATGGCGCCGACCCGGCTGCGCGCCTTCTGATTGAGCGCCGACTCCTGATAGCCCTGGGCCGCGATCAGCAGCCAGTCCACGTCGAAGCGCTCCCCATACTGGCGAAACAGCTCCACCACCTGCAGGAATTTCTTGCGCTCGGCCTCGGCGGCGGCGCTCTTGATGAACTTGTTCTGCTTGAGGTAGCGGGCCAGGAGCGCTTCTCCCGTCGACTTGCCCCGCAGCGCGGCAATCTGCTCGTTGAGCATGGCGAGCAGCTGGGGGCTCTCCTTGCGCACCGCCCAGGCGATGATGCCGCCGTCGCGGAACACCGGTTCTTCGTGGATCTGGATAGCCGGGAAGATCTTCTGCCAGAAGCGGGCCTTGTGTTCATCCATGACGATGAAGGGCAGCAAGCCCGCGTTGACCATCTCCACCAGATCTTCATCCTCCAGCACCTCCGAGGCCGGCTGGATGTCGATGAGCGGTTCACCCGCCTCCTTGCGCGCCTGGTTATAGGCGACCAGGCTCTCGAAGTAGCTGGAGGAGGGCCTGACATAGACGCTCTTGCCCCCGAGATCGGCGGCGCTCTCCACCTTGGGGGAGTCCGGCCCCGAGATCAGCAGCTCGCGCACGTTCTCCAGCAGGGGGGCGGTGAATTCCACCCCCTGTTGCCTGCGTTTGTCCGTGATGGTGAGGTTGGCGGCGGCGATGTCACCCTTGCCCTCCATGAGAGCCTGGAGCAGGGCCTCGCGGGCGACCGGGATGAAGACGAAGTTCAGCTTGAGGTGGCGCTTGATGGCCTTGTCTTTGCGCAGTTGCTCGTTCAGCCGTTTTTCAACCTGCATGAAGGCGTCGTAGGTGACCCCCCGTTGCACCCCCTTGTGGATGAAGTAGCCGGTCTTGTTGTAGGTGGTCAGCACCCTGATGGTGCGTCGCTCCAGCATGGCATCGAGATCCCCCAGCATGGGTTTGGCCAGATCCTTGCTGGCGAAGATCAGGGCGCTGCGATCTTCTTCCTCATTCTCCTTGGTCGTTGTCTTGTCGGCGTTGGCACTCCAGGCCGGCGTCAGGGAACCCAGTACCCAGATCATGACAATCCATAAGTATTTCATGACGATCACCTCACTCATTTCATTGAGTGTAAGCGGCGGGCCGAGGGCGCTTTAGCTCATTGGGTTTGATCGCGAGAAGCCGATAGCACGATTCTCACTATCCAAGAGAAGTGGGTCGGCTGACAGGAGGAGAGGGGCGAAGTGCAGCCACAAGAATGAAGAGGGAGCCCGTAGGCTCCCTCTGTTGATATGGAGATGTATATTCCGGGTTAGAACCAGAAGCCGATGATGAAGGAGCCCGCCAGGGTCAGCATCACGTTGGCCACCGCATAGGTGCCGGCGTAGCCGAGCGCCGGAATCGAGCTGTTGGCCGCCTCGTTCACCACGTCCATGGCCGGGGCACAGGTACGGGCCCCCGTGATGGCCCCCAGCAGCAGCGCCGGGTTCATCTTTAGCACCCAGACCCCGAACAGGTAGCCCACCAGCACCGGCAGGGTGGTGACCAGCATGCCCGAGAAGAGCACCACGGCACCGACCTCGCTCAGGTGATCCAGGATGCCGCCACCGGCCTTGAGGCCGGTGCTCACCATGAACACCGCCAGACCCAGATCCTTGGCCAGGCGCAGGGCGCCGGGCGGCACATAGCCGACGGTGGGGTGGTTGGCCCGCAGGTAGCCCATCAGGATCCCCGCCAGCAGCAGGCCGACCGCGTTGCCGAGGCCGAACTCGATCTGGCCGAACACCAGGGAGACGGAGCCGATCAGCAGGCCCAGCACGAAGAAGGTGGTGAAGGCCACCAGATCCGTGGTCTGGCTGTGGATGCTGATGAAGCCTATCTTGTTGGCCAGCAGCTTGACCCGCTGCTTCTCGCCGCTGATCTGCAGCACGTCACCCTTCTGCAGCATGATGTTGCGATCGAACGGCATCTCGATCTGGGAGCGCACCACCCGGTTGAGGAAGCAGCCCTTCTCGGTGAGGTTGAGCTCCACCAGATGGCGACCCACCACCGCATCGTTCTTCACCACTATCTCCTCGGTGACGATCTGCAGATCCAGCAGGTTGCGGTCGAACACCTCCTTGCCGTTGCGGTAGTTGACGTCCAGCTTCTCGTGGCTCTCCGGATAGCCGACCAGGGCGATCTCGTCCCCCTCCTGAATGACTGCGTCGCCATCCGGGCTCGCCAGTATGCCGTTGCGGCGGATCCGCTCAACATAGCAGCCGGTGTGGGGATAGATGCCGGTCTCGCGCAGGGTGCGACCGCCGATCCAGGCCGCGAGCTCGGGGCCGACTCTATAGGCGCGGATGATGGGCAGATAGGTCTTGCGGCTCTCGTTATCGGACAGCCCCCGCTCGCGGGCGATCTTCTGGGCCTCGGTGTTCAGATCCAGCCGGGCCAGGGACGGCAGGTAGCGCACCACCAGCATCAGCCCCACCAGACCCACCAGGTAGGTCAGCGCATAGCCGATCCCCATGTTGTCGAGCACGGACTGCATGTCGGTCTGATGGGGCAGGTTGAGCAGGCCGCTGCGCAGGGCATCCTGGGCCCCGACCAGCGCCGGGGTCGAGGTAAGCGAGCCCGCCAGGATCCCGGCCGCCATGCCGGGCCCCAGGTTGAAGAACTTGGCCAGCCCCACCGTCAGCAGCAAGGCCGTCAGCAGGATCACCAGGGTGAGGGTGATGTAGTGGATGCCGTCGCGCAGGAAGACGCTGAAGAAGTGGGGCCCCGCCTCGATACCGACGCAGAAGATGAACAGCATAAAGCCGACATTCTCCGTGGTGGCGGTGAATTCGAAGCCCATCTGGCCGAACAGCAGGGCGGTGAACAGTACGCCTATGGTGTTGCCAATCTGGAAGTTGCCGAGACGTACCTTGCCCAGCAGCAGGCCGAAGGCCAGTACCACGAACAGCAGCAGGGAGTCGCTTTGGTGTAGCAGAGTCACGAAATCTATGGTCATGCCCGGAAAAACCGAGGAAAAAAGTGGGGCCGATATTGTGCCGTATCCCTCACCAAGAAAGAAGCGCCAAAGCGGATTAATAGACAGTTAAGTGGCCCCCTACCCGCCAGGGGAGCGGAGCGGGAGGCGGCAGGGGCGAAAACCCTCTCTTTCGCACTGCCGATCCCGTTGTCAATTAGTGATTTCTGCTATCGGCGGGGGAGAGGGCTTGGCCCCTGTGGACAATTTATTACCTGCTGCAAGTGGCACATCTGAGCACGCTTTTCAGCATATTTGACTGAGGGGAGCCGGGGGCTGTCCGACACCGTTCCCTGCCATGACCCGGATGGTGACCCATGCCATGAGGCATGGCGAAAAAAGCACAGGACCAAGGGGCCGGAATGTCAGCATTCGACCCATTTAGGGGGGGTGGCAAAAACAGCAGAAAATGGGGACGAGGGGCGCAACCGGTGCCCGGTCGGCGGGACTGGCTGCCAACCTAGGCCGCGACTGGCTTTGGTCGACTTACCCACAGAAACTGTGGATAACCCTGTTCATGAAACTTGGCGATCAGCCTGCAGGCCGCGCCAATACTGGGATGCAAGCACTGTTCAAAAAATACCGGAAGAAAAATGTTTCTATAAAAATCATATAGTTATACGCAGCAGAACAAAACGCTGCTGGTCGGGGGGAGGGGATCAAATGGGAGTGTCGCCGCGAGGGGCGGCTTGTGCATTAAAATCGGCAGAGGAAAGCACTAAAGTGGATAACTTGCACCGAGATGGTGAGGAATTGGCTCCCCCGACTGGACTTGAACCAGTGACATACGGATTAACAGTCCGCCGTTCTACCGACTGAACTACGGGGGAACATCAGGCAAGGAGACGCACTATACAGAGCTCGCTTTTCGGGGTCAATAGCCGCTTGGCCATATGGAGTGGATACCCAGGCCACCCCAAGTCGGAGTACACTTCTCTCTTGCTGTTTTTTGTCCGGAGTCGTCATGAATAAGCCTTTCAAGCTGGCCAGCCAGTTTCAACCCGCGGGGGATCAACCAGAGGCGATCGCCCGGCTGCTCGATGGCATCGAGTCCGGGCTTGCCCACCAGACCCTGCTCGGGGTGACCGGCTCGGGCAAGACCTTCACCATGGCCAACGTGATCGCCACCCTGAACAGGCCCACCATGATATTGGCGCCGAACAAGACCCTGGCGGCCCAGCTCTATGGCGAGATGAAAGAGTTCTTCCCCGAGAACTCGGTGGAGTATTTCGTCTCCTATTACGACTATTACCAGCCGGAAGCCTATGTGCCGACCACGGACACCTTCATCGAGAAGGATGCCTCCATCAACGATCACATAGAGCAGATGCGGCTGTCGGCCACCAAGGCGCTGCTGGAGCGGCGCGACGTGGTGATCGTCGCCTCCGTCTCCGCCATCTATGGTCTGGGGGATCCCCAGGCCTACCTCAGCATGATGCTGCACCTCAAGGTGGGGGACATCATCAACCAGCGGGACATACTGCGCCGCCTCGCCGAGCTGCAATACACCCGCAACGACGTGGCGTTTGGCCGCGGCACCTTCCGGGTGCGCGGGGAGGTGATCGACATCTACCCCGCCGAATCGGATAAGCTGGCGCTGCGGGTGGAGCTGTTCGACGAGGAGGTGGAGCGGCTCTCCCAGTTCGATCCCCTGACCGGGGCCATAGAGCAGACGGTAGTGCGCTACACCATCTATCCCAAGACCCACTACGCCACGCCGCGCGAAACCATCCTGGGTGCCATCGACCACATCAAGGAGGAGCTCAAGGGGCGCCGTGAGCAGTTGCTGAGCCTGGGCAAGCTGGTGGAGGAGCAGCGCATCAGCCAGCGCACCCAGTTCGACATCGAGATGATGCAGGAGCTGGGTTACTGCTCGGGCATCGAAAACTACAGCCGCTATCTGTCGGGACGCGCCCCCGGCGAGCCGCCGCCCACCCTGTTCGACTACCTGCCGGGGGATGGCCTGCTCATCATCGACGAGTCCCACGTCACCGTGCCGCAGATCGGCGCCATGTTCAAAGGGGACAGATCCCGCAAGGAGACCCTGGTGGAGTACGGCTTCCGTCTGCCCTCGGCGCTGGACAACAGACCGCTGAAGTTCGACGAGTTCGAGGCGCTGATGCCGCAGACGGTGTTCGTCTCGGCCACCCCTGGCCCCTACGAGCTGGAGAAGTCCGGTGAGGATGTGGTGCAGCAGGTGGTGCGCCCCACCGGCTTGCTCGATCCACAGATCGAGGTGCGCCCGGTCACCACTCAGGTGGACGATCTGCTGTCCGAGATCCGTCTGCGGGTCGCGGTGGAGGAGCGGGTGCTGGTCACCACCCTCACCAAGCGGATGGCGGAGGACTTGACCGAATACCTGGCGGATCACGACGTGCGGGTGCGCTACCTGCACTCGGACATCGACACCGTCGAGCGGGTGGAGATCATCCGCGATCTGCGGCTCGGCAAGTTCGACGTGCTGGTGGGCATCAACCTGCTGCGGGAAGGGCTCGACATGCCGGAGGTCTCTCTGGTGGCCATCCTGGATGCGGACAAGGAGGGCTTCCTGCGCTCCACCCGCTCCCTCATCCAGACCATAGGCCGCGCCGCCCGCAACCTCAACGGCAGGGTGATCCTGTACGGCGATACCATCACCAACTCCATGAGGGTGGCCATTGAGGAGACGGAGCGGCGCCGTGCCCTGCAGCACGCCCACAACTTGGAACATGGCATCACCCCCAGGGGCCTCAACAAGTCGGTGGGGGACGCGATGGACATGGGCGGCAGCCGCACGGCCGGCAAGGCGGGCAGGGGCGGTCGCAAGGCGGCCGAGCCGCAAGGGGAGTATCATCTTCGCACCGCCAGCGAGATCGCCAAGGAGATCAAACGGATGGAAGAGCAGATGTTCCAGCATGCGCGGGATCTGGAGTTCGAGCAGGCGGCCGCCATGCGGGATCAGATCCAGCGGCTGCGCAGTGAGTTGATCGAAAGTTGAGTGCCGGGTTTGGCAAGAAGCCGAGCGGCAAGCGCTGGCTCCTCTGGCGGCGTCTGCGCCGCCTCTACTTTGGCTTTCGCCACCCGGCGACCCCCTGGTGGGCCAAAGGGCTGGTGATCCTGATCCTGCTCTATGGCATCAGTCCGGTGGATCTCATCCCGGATCTGGTGCCGATCTTCGGCTGGTTCGATGACATCAGCCTGCTGCTGTTGCTGCTCTGGGGCTGGGAGTCCTGCCTGCCGGCGGCGGTCAGGCAGGGGCTGGATGCCCTGGAATAGGCGCGCCTTGTCACCCGGATGCCTCTGCCGATGGCGGGAATTGACGTCGCCACCACCGGGGGCAGGGCTTTCCCCTAGGGCGACCGGCGCCGCTGATTGTGGCGCGCAAGCCATTGGCGTAGACTCCACGCCGTTCACTTCATGGGTATGGAAAAAATGGATCTGATCCTGTTTGCGATTGATTTTATTCTGCACGTCGACGTGCATCTGAAAGAGCTTTTTGAGCACTATGGCGTCTGGGTTTACGCCATCCTGTTCCTCATCATCTTCTGTGAGACCGGCCTGGTGGTGACTCCTTTCCTGCCCGGCGATTCCCTGCTGTTTGCCGCTGGTGCACTCACCGTCGGCAGCGTGCTGGATGTGCATACCCTGGCGGCCGTGCTGATCGTGGCCGCAGTGCTCGGCAACGTGGTGAACTACACCATAGGCCACTTCTTCGGGGAGCAGCTGTTTCGCAATCCGGACTCGAAGATCTTCCGCCGTGACTATCTGGACAAGACCCACGCCTTCTATGCCAAGCACGGTGGCAAGACCATCATCATCACCCGCTTCCTGCCCATAGTGCGTACCTTCGCGCCCTTCGTGGCCGGGATGGGGGCCATGACCTATCCGCGCTTCCTGGCATTCAACCTGGTGGGCGGCCTGCTATGGGTCCTCTCCTTCGTCTATGCGGGCCACTTCTTCGGCAACCTGCCGGTGGTGCGCCATAACTTCACCCTGCTCATCTTCGGCATCATAGTCGTCTCGCTGCTGCCGATGATCGTCGGTATGGTGAAGGCGAGGCGCAGCAGGGGCAAGACCGCCTCCTGAGCGGAACATAGAGCACGAAAAAGGGGAGCCACTGGCTCCCCTTTTTATATGGTGGCGTGTGATTCAGCCGCAGCAGCGGCCCTTGACCAAGTGGCCGACGGCCACCATCAAGAACACCCGCAGGTGGGCGGTGAGGATGGCAACCAGCCAGAGTAGGTGCGGTATGGAGAGGTTGGTACTTCTTTCAGCTAAGGTATGAGATCGCTGTCGACCATCATGTGAAATGTAAAAAGGGAGCCAGTGGCTCCCTTTCTTGTATGGCGGTGTAGGATTCAGCTGCAGCAGCGGCCCTTGACCAGATTGCCGACCGCCACCACCACGAACACCAGCAGGTAGGCGGCGAAGATGACGACCAGCCACTGAGGCATGGAGAAGCTGAGGAACTGCCAGGTGATCTCGCTGCAGTCGCCATCCGGGAAGAACAGCCAGGGAACCCACTGATCGAGCGGGGCCCAGCTTGGAAAGTCAACAAAGCCTTCGCATACATTGAAGGGGGAGGGGTTTATCTGGTAATCCACATGCTTGAGTGCCAGTTTCAGGCCCCAGAAGGCGCTATAACCCCACAACAAGAGGGCGCTCCAACGCAGATACCACTTTTCTGGCGCCACCATGCCGAGCAGGCCGGCAGCGAACACCCCGAGGATGGCGATCCGCTCATAGATACACATGACGCAGGGGTGCAGACCCAGCACATGCTGGAAGAAGAGGGCGCACAGCTCGAAGCTGAGGGCGGAGGCGGCCAGCAACCCCCAGGCCAGACGATGGCTGGCAATACGACGCAGAAATTCGATCATCTGATTGATCTCACTGATAAAAATAGTGGCTGAATTAGAGCAGAGCAGGCCCTAAAAGGAAAGGGCCCCCATGGGCCCTTCCATCATCAATGTGACGCCGGTGCCAGGGCCGGCATGGCGGCGCCCTGCGTCAGCCAGCCGGCCTGATAGAACCATTCGGTGGCAGGTGCGAGCAGCTGTTCCACCGCGAAGAACCCCACCAGCCCCAGCACAATGGTGTAGGGCAGCGCCATCCAGACCATGCGACCGTAAGAGAGTCGCAGCAAGGGGGCAATGGCCGAGGTCAGCATGAACAGGAAGGCGGCCTGGCCGTTGGGGGTGGCGACGGAAGGCAGGTTGGTGCCGGTGTTGATGGCGACCGCCAGCAGATCGAAATGTTCGCGGCTGATGGCGCCATTGAGCAGCGCCGTCTTCACCTCGTTGATGTAGACGGTGCCGACGAAGACGTTGTCGCTCACCATGGAGAGCAGGCCGTTAGCCAGATAGAAGAGGGCGAGCTGATCCTCCGGCTTGGCGGCCAGCACCCACTGGATCACCGGCTTGAACAGCTGCTGATCGATGATCACCGCCACCACGCTGAAGAAGACGGTGAGCAGGGCGGTGAAGGGCAGTGCCTCATGGAAGGCCTTGCCGAGGGCATGTTCCTCGGTGACGCCGGTAAAGGAGGTGGCCAGGACGATGACGGTCAGGCCGATCAGGCCGACGGCGGCCAGGTGCAGGGCCAGCCCGGTGATCAGCCAGAGCGCGATCAGGGCCTGGACGACCAGTTTGGCCTTCTCTTGCGGGGAGCGCTGGGCATCTTCGTCACGCCCGTAGGCTTCCATGATGCGGCGCACGGGTTCGGGCAGCTTGGTGCCATAGCCAAACCAGCGGCACTTCTCCACCAGGATGCAGGTGAGCAGGCCACAGAGGAAGACCGGGATGGTCACCGGGGCCATGCGAATGGCGAACTCGCCAAAATGCCAGCCGGCCTGCTCCCCTATGATGAGGTTCTGTGGCTCGCCCACCAGGGTGCAGACACCCCCGAGAGCCGTCCCGATGGCGGCATGCATCATCAGGCTGCGCAGGAAGCCGCGAAACTCATTCAGATGCTGGCGGGTCAGCTCGTCGATCCCCTCGTCATTGTGCAAGTTACCGGACTCATCACTCGATGACACCTTGTGGTAGATGGCGTAGAAACCGGTGGCGACGCTGATCACCACGGCGATCACGGTCAGGGCATCGAGGAAGGCGGACAGGAAGGCCGATACCAGGCAGAACGCGAGGGAGAGGAGCGTCTTGGAGTAGATGCGGATCAGCATCTTGGTGAAGACATAGAGCAGCAGCTGCTTCATGAAGTAGATGCCGGCCACCATGAACACCAGCAGCAGCAGCACCTCGATATTGGCAACCAGCTCGTGCTTGACCTGGTTGGCCGAGGTCATGCCGATCAGCACCGCCTCGATGGCCAGCAGGCCGCCTGGCTGCAGCGGGTAGCACTTGAGCGCCATGGCCAGGGTGAAGATGAACTCGACGACCAGCAACCAGCCTGCCAGGAAGGGATCATAGTGGAAGACGATAGGATTGATCAGCAGGAATGAGACGATGGCAAGTTTGTACCACCGGGGGGCATTGCCCAAAAAATTCTTTGCAAACGCGCGCCCTAGGCTGATTGGCATAATGATGGTTCTCTGTTCTGTTGATTGGTATCTGCGTCAATGCAGTCGAGCTTCCGGATATTCACCTTTATCAAATTAATTGCACATGATTTTAATCAAAGGAGCGCTAACTATAAATAACGGGGTGGCGCTTGCCCAGACGCGTTGCTGGTTTATCACCCCCTTTGGTGTTGACTGGCACCCATCTGGATTCCATATACATTTTTTTAACAAAAAGATCGGGTTAATGTGAGCAGAGGACCGACCTTCTGCTTGCCAGCATGTCCGGCTTTGCTATTATTCGTGAGCCTTTTTACGCACTACAAGAGTCACTACATGGTCATAAAAGCGCAGAGCCCCGCAGGGTTTGCCGAGGAATACATCATCGAGTCCATCTGGAACAATCGCTTTCCTCCAGGATCCATTCTGCCGGCGGAGCGCGAGCTGTCCGAATTGATAGGTGTGACTCGCACTACCTTGCGTGAAGTGCTGCAGCGTCTTGCCCGTGATGGCTGGCTCACCATCCAGCATGGTAAACCCACCAAGGTCAACAACTTCTGGGAGACCTCCGGTCTGAACATCCTGGAGACTCTGGCTCGGCTGGATCAGGACAAGGTACCGGACCTGGTGGCCCAGTTGCTGTCGGCCCGCACCAACATCTGCACCATCTTCATTCGTGGCGCCATTCGGAATAATCCCGAGCAGGCGGCCGAGATCTTGCGTGGCGCCGATGGGGTTGACAACTCCCCTGAGGCGTATGCCGAGTTTGACTACCGTATGCACCATCAGCTCTCATTTGCTTCCGGCAACCCTATCTACGCCTTGATCCTCAATGGCTTCAAAGGGTTGTACAGCCGCGTCGGGCGTTATTACTTCTCCGACAAGCAGGCGCGTGAGACGGCGGACGCCTATTACAAGACCCTGCTGGGGTTGGCCGAGACCAAGAATCACGAGGCCGTGTTCATGACGGTGCGCCAGTATGGCATCGAGTCAGGCAAGCTGTGGACTCGTCTTCGTCAGGATATGCCGAGCAACCTGTGCGATAACTGATCCGTATCGACTAAGAAAAAACGCGCCAACCGGCGCGTTTTTTTATGCCTCGACGTCAGGTGACGCCCTTGCGTTCCGGGCAACGCCCTATGATGTCGGCAGGCAGTTCTCCGTTATCTTGCTCCAGCACCACATCAAACCCCCACAGCTGATGCAGATGCCTGAGTACCTCGTGGCGCGACTCGCCGAGGGGGATCCGGTTGTGGGGCACATAGCGCAGGGTGAGCGATCGATCGCCCTTCACCGCCACGTTGTAGACCTGAATGTTGGGCTCCAGGTTGCTCAGATTGTATTGGGCCGACAGGGTATTGCGCACCAGGCGATAGCCCTCCTCGTTGTGGATGGCGGACACCTTGAGGTAGTTCTTCAGATCGTCATCGTCGATGGCGAACAACTTCATGTCGCGCATCACCTTGGGACTCAGGAACTGGCTGATGAAGCTCTCGTCCTTGAAGTTCTGCATGGCGAAGTGCAGGGTCTCGACCCAGTCGGTGCCAGCGTAGTCGGGGAACCAGTATCTGTCCTCCTCGGTGGGGTGTTCACATATGCGGCGCAGATCGGTGAACATGGCAAAGCCCAGAGCATAGGGGTTGATGCCGGAATAGTAACGGCTGTTGTAGGGGGGCTGATAGACCACGTTGGTGTGGCTGTGCAGCACCTCTATCATGAAGCGATCGCTGATCTTCCCCTCGTCATACAGATGGTTGAGGATGCTGTAGTGCCAGAAGGTGGCCCAGCCCTCGTTCATTACCTGGGTCTGTTTCTGCGGATAGAAGTACTGGCTTATCTTGCGCACTATCCGCACTATCTCGCGCTGCCAGGGCTCCAGCAGGGGGGCATTCTTCTCGATGAAATAGAGGATGTTCTCCTGCGGCTCGGGCGGGTAGCGCCTGTCCTCGACCCCGGAGGCCTTGTGCTGTTTGGGCAGGGTACGCCAGAGCTCGTTGACCTGGGTCTGCAGGTAATCTTCCCGCGCCTTCTGGCGCCGCTTCTCTTCGGCCAGAGAGATCTTCTGGGGGCGCTTGTAGCGATCCACCCCGAAGTTCATCAGGGCATGGCAGGAGTCGAGCAAGCGCTCGACGGCATCGATGCCGTGCTTCTCCTCGCACTCGGTGATGTAGTTCTTGGCAAACAGCAGGTAATCGATGATGGAGGAGGCATCGCTCCAGGCCTTGAACAGGTAATTGTTCTTGAAGAAGGAGTTGTGGCCATAGCAGGCATGGGCCATCACCAGTGCCTGCATTGGCATGGTGTTCTCCTCCATCAGGTAGGCGATGCAGGGATCCGAGTTGATGACGATCTCATACGCCAGCCCCATCTGGCCGCGCTTGTAGTTGCGCTCGGTGTGAATGAAGCGCTTGCCAAACGACCAGTGCTGGTAGCCGATGGGCATGCCCACACTGGAGTAGGCATCCATCATCTGCTCTGCGGTGATCACCTCTATCTGGTTGGGATAGGTATCCAGCCGATAAAACCTGGCGACCCGGGCAATCTCCTGGTGATAGATTTCCAGCAAATCGAAGTTCCAGTCAGGACCATCGTCCAGCGGCGCTATTTTTCTCGCGGTTTCTACCATATGACGTCCCTCAAGCCGCTTGCTTCTTGAACAGCTCACGGAAGACCGGATAGATGTCCTCCACCTTGCGGATGTGCTCCATCGCGAAGTGGGGGAATTGGCCAGCCACAGATTCGTATTCGTGCCACAGGGTCTGGTGGGCACGGGTGGTGATCTCGATGTAGGAGTAATAACGCACCCGCGGCATGATGTCGCGCATCAGGATCTCCCGGCACTGGGGCGAGTCATCCGCCCAGTTATCCCCATCCGATGCCTGCGCCGCATAGATGTTCCACTGATTGGCGGGATAACGCTCGTTGATGATGTCGTTCATCATCTTGAGGGCGCTGGAGACTATGGTGCCGCCGGTCTCCTGGGAGTAGAAGAACTCGTGCTCGTCCACCTCCTTGGCCTGGGTGTGGTGGCGGATGTAGACCACCTCCACGTTCTTGTAAGTCCGGCTAAGGAACAGGTAGAGCAGGATGTAGAAGCGTTTGGCCATCTCCTTGGTCGCCTGATCCATGGAGCCCGACACGTCCATCAGGCAGAACATCACCGCCTGGCTGGACGGCACCGGGCGTTTGACGAAGTTGTTGAACTTGAGATCGAAGGTATCGATGAAGGGCACGGCCTCGATCCGCCGTTTCAGCTCGCGGATCTCCTTCTCGAGCTGGGCGATTTCGGCAAAGTGATCGTTGGGTGCGCTGGTGAGCTGTGCGAGTCTCTCCTCCAGTTCGCGCAGTTGGCGTTTCTTGCCCGCCTGCAGCGCCATGCGCCGCGCCAGCGAGTTTTGCAGGGAGCGCACCACGTTGATGTTGGCCGGCACCCCGTTGGAGGTGTAGCCCGCCCGATAGGTTTTCATCTCCATCAGCTGGTTGAGCTGGGTTTTCTGCAGGCGGGGTAGCTCCAAGTCTTCAAACAGCAGATCCAGATACTCGTCTTTGGAGATCTGGAACACGAAGTCATCCGCCCCTTCGCCCTGATCCGAGGCCTGGCCTTCTCCGCCCCCCTGACCACTGCCCCCTCCCTTGGGCCGGTCAATCTTGTCGCCGGAGACGAACTGGTCGTTGCCGGGATGCACCATCTCGCGCTTACCGCCTTGCCCCTGATGGAAATGGGGCTCACCGATGTCCTTGGTCGGGATGCTGATGCTCTCGCCCTTGTCGACGTCCTGAATGCTGCGTTTGGAGACAGCATCCGAGACCGCTTGTTTGATCTGCTTCTTGTAACGGCGGATGAAGCGCTGCCGATTGACAGCGCTTTTGTTTTTGCCGTTGAGCCTGCGGTCGATAAAATGCGCCATAACTCCCCCTTGAACCACGGCAGGGTCAGGATGACTTGCGTACCCTGAGATACCATTCGGAGAGCAGGCGCACCTGTTTGCGGGTGTAGCCCTTCTCCATCATCCGTTCGACAAAGTTATCGTGCTTCTTCTGCTCCTCGGCCGAGGTTTTGCTGTTGAAGGAGATAACCGGCAGCAGCTCTTCCGTGTTGGAGAACATCTTCTTCTCGATCACGGTGCGCAGCTTCTCGTAACTGGTCCAGTTGGGGTTACGGCCCGCATTGTTGGCCCGTGCTCGCAGCACGAAGTTGACGATTTCGTTGCGGAAATCTTTCGGATTGCTGATCCCCGCCGGTTTTTCGATCTTCTCCAGCTCGCTGTTCAGCGACGACCGATCAAACAGCTGGCCGGTCTCCGGGTCGCGGTATTCCTGATCCTGGATCCAGAAATCGGCGTAGGTGACGTAACGATCGAAGATGTTCTGACCGTACTCCGAATAGGACTCGAGGTATGCGGTCTGGATCTCCTTGCCGATGAACTCCACGTAGCGCGGGGTCAGGTAGCCCTTGATGAACTCTAGGTAGCGATCGTGCAGCTCTTGCGCGAACTGCTCCCGCTCGATCTGCTGCTCCAGCACGTAGAAGAGGTGCACCGGGTTGGCGGCCACTTCCGCGTGGTCGAAGTTGAATACCCGGGAGAGGATCTTGAACGCGAAGCGGGTCGACAGGCCGTTCATGCCCTCGTCCACGCCTGCATAGTCGCGATACTCCTGGTAGCTCTTGGCCTTGGGATCCGTGTCTTTCAGGCTCTCGCCGTCATAGACCCGCATCTTGGAGTAGAGGCTGGAGTTTTCCGGCTCCTTCAGGCGGGAGAGCACGGAGAACTGACCCAGCAGCTCCAGGGTGCCAGGGGCACACTTGGCATCGGTCAGTTCGCTGTTGATCAGCAGTTTTTCGTAGATCTTCACCTCTTCCGAGACGCGCAGGCAGTAGGGCACCTTGACGATGTACACCCGGTCGAGGAAGGCCTCGTTGTTCTTGTTGTTGCGGAACTGCTGCCATTCAGACTCGTTGGAGTGAGCCAGCAGGATGCCGTCGAAGGGCAGGGCGGAGAGCCCCTCGGTGCCGTTGTAGTTCCCCTCCTGAGTCGCGGTCAGCAAAGGGTGCAGCACCTTGATGGGAGCCTTGAACATCTCCACGAACTCCATCATCCCCTGGTTCGCCTTGCACAGCGCGCCTGAGTAGGAGTAAGCATCGGCGTCATCCTGGGCATAGTGCTCCAGCATGCGGATATCGACCTTGCCAACCAGGGAGGAGATGTCCTGGTTGTTGTCATCGCCGGGTTCGGTCTTGGCGATGGCGATCTGATCCAGGATGGAGGGGTTGACCTTCTCCACCTTGAACTTGGAAATGTCACCGCCAAATTCGTGCAGCCGCTTGGCCGCCCAGGGCGACATGATGGGGCGCAGGTAGCGGTGCGGGATGCCGTACTCTTTCTCCAGGATCTCGCCATCTTCCTCGATGTCGAACAGGCAGAAGGGGTGATCGTTGACCGGCGACCCCTTGATGCGATAGATAGGCACCTTCTGCATCAGGGATTTGAGTTTTTCGGCCAGCGACGACTTGCCGCCACCGACGGGCCCCAACAGGTAGAGGATCTGTTTCTTCTCTTCCAGCCCCTGGGCGGAGTGTTTGAGGTAGGAGACGATCTGCTCGATGGCCTCCTCCATGCCATAGAAGTCTTTGAAAGCGGGATAGCGTGCGACGACGCGGTTGGAGAAAAGGCGGCTGAGGCGCGGATTGACCGAGGTATCGACCATTTCCGGTTCGCCGATGGCAACCAGCAGACGCTCGGCGGCGGAGGCGTAGCAGGATTTATCCTGTTTGCACATGTCCAGGAACTCCTGGATGCTGTACTCCTCCTCTCTGGCTTTCTCATACCGCTGTTGATAGTGCTCGAAGATGCCCATAACTTAGCCCTCGTTATAGTCGCTTACCCTGAAAAAGAGTGGATCACTACTTTTGTTCTGTTTTCCTCTTAAGCCTAGTCAACAGCCCCCAGTAATCCATCGCCATCATTGGTTTAAGTTTGCACGGGGCTTCCCGATCCTTGTGCGGGAAGGTGCAGTCAATGACATACCTATGTTACTGACTGTTAAATTATTTTTGCCACGACAGTGATGTAAATGTCAAAGACATAAAAAATAAATGTTTGTGTGGCAGGCAGGGAAAGCGGGGCGTTCACTTCTGATTTACGGAATGTCAGGCGGGACAAGGCTGGCGGGGGAAGCAGAGATATTTGATTTTCGTTTACGTTAACGTAATGCGTGTTGTTTTGTGTTTAAGCTCTAATTTTTACATTGACGCTACATTCTGGCTGCACTAGATTGGCCCTGTGTCGAGCAGTCATCGCTTTAGCAAGAGAGTGGGTGGCTGTGCAGATACTAAGCTCTGTTTAAGCACGTTTCCGTTGGCTTGACCCTCGCATCCGCGAGGGTCTTATTTTTTCGGCGTCCGGTAAACTTGCGCCATCAAGGCACGGCGGGGTACAGGCGGGAGACCGCCGTCAGCACCTCGGCGAAGGGATGCGTGGTCAACCGGCCGAAACCGGCCAGACTTTTTGCCTTGGCCTTGGTGGTCAGCGGGGTAGCGATGCCGCACAGGAAGCGGGTCAGGACCCGGGGATTTCGGGTTTGGCACAGGGCCACCAGGGGATCGCACCAGGCGCGCAAGCCGGCCTCGTTGGGCAAGCCCAGGGTCGGCAGCTGGGGCAGGATGGCAATCTCGCCCCGGCAAACGGAGCAGTGGCCGCAGTGGCTCGGCGCCTGCTCATCGGCAAAGTAGTGGGCCAGTTCATGGCTCAGGCAACGGGTCGAGGTAAAGAAGGCCAGCAGGGCCTGCAGCCGGGCCAGTTCACTTCGCTCCTTTTGCTCGAACAGGGCATGCAGTTGATCGGCCAGCGGCGCTATGTCCAGCTCCTGGCGCAATACCCGATAGACATCCGTCATCTGCTTGCTCTCCAGCTCGATCCAGCCCTGCTGCTGCAAATAATCCAGCGCGGCGGCACCGCGCTGCCGCTCCCCCTGATAACCCTGCCAGAGCGCATCGAAATCCATGGTGCACCAGCTGCGCGCCTGGGGGGCGCAGGCAAACAGCTGCTCCAGGAACTGGCGCCGATCCGGATTGAAGCGGGCCAGGATCTCTTGTTTGTCCAGCACGAACTTGAAGCGATATTCGGCGAAATAGCTGTAGGCCGGGGCAATGATCCCCGCCATCTCCAGGTAGACCAGCAGGGTCTTGAGCGGCAACTGGCGGATATTGGTCTCGTTGGAGAGGCGTAGCAGGCCAAATTCCCACTCGCTGCCGCTCTGTTGCAGGATCTCGAGCAAGGCCAGGATGGCGGTCCTGTCCGGCGTATCCCCGTAGACGAAGTTCTCCAGCACCGGCAACTGGGCGCGGCTGGCCAGCACGGTGCAGCGGGAGGGGTGACCATCCCGTCCGGCACGGCCGATCTCCTGGCTGTAGTTCTCGATGGACTTGGGCAAGTCGTAGTGGATGACCCGGCGGATATCGGCCTTGTCGATGCCCATGCCAAAGGCGATGGTGGCGACGATGCAATCCAGTCGACCCGCCATGAAGTCATGCTGGATCTGGCTGCGCAGGGCAGGATCCAGCCCGGCGTGATAGGCGCTGGCGCGGATGCCGATGGCCTGCAGCTGCTCTGCACACTGCTGCGCGCTGTGTTGCAGGGTGACGTAGACGATGGTGGGGGACTTGGGGTCTCGTTGCAGTTCGTCGCGCAACCAGCCATCGCGCGCCGGGCCAGCCAGGGGGATGACGGCGAGATCCAGGTTGGCGCGATAGAAACCTGTCACCACCAGATCCTCTTCCTCGATGGCGAACTTGGCCTGCATGTCTGCCATGACCGCCGGGGTGGCGGTGGCGGTGAGCAGCAACACCTGAGGAATATTCAGCTCGCGGCGATGATCCGGCAGCTTCAGGTAGTCGGGGCGAAAATTGTGGCCCCACTCGGAGATACAGTGCGCCTCGTCCACCACTAGCAAGGAGAGTGGCACCTGGGCGATGAAGCGGCGAAAGCGCTCGTTCTTGAGCCGCTCCACCGAGATCATCAGGATCTTGAGCTGACCGTCACTGGCCTGCTGCATCACGCGGCGGCTCTCCTCCACGGTCTGGCTGGAGTCCAGGGTCGCGGCGGCAATGCCCTTGCCGCGCAAGAAGGCGAGCTGATCATGCATCAGTGCGATCAGCGGGGAGATGACCAGGGTCAGATGAGGCAATGCCAGTGCCGGCAGCTGATAGCAGAGGGACTTGCCGGAGCCGGTGGGGAAGATGGCCGCCGCACTCTTGCCGGCCAGCAGGCGGCTGATCACCGCTTCCTGGCCGGGTCGCAGTTGATCGAAGCCGAAGTGTCGGGTCAACAGGGTGGGGATCATGGCAGGGCTCCAGCACAAAGAGCGGCATGATAGCACGTTGGCGTCGGCTCGGCCGATGAACGGACTGGAATGGCTATTATTTGACCGTGGTTGATATTGTGTTATCACCTTGTTGTAGATTTTTTGTGAGGTGACCCTGATATTTTTCAGTGATTATGTGGAAAAAAACGGTGGCAGATGGGATATTCCTTGTCCGCAGCCCCGCGCGTATTTGGACGGATCCAGAAGAAGATCTGCCAAGAGGGATCGCCGTCAGTGTGCCGGCATCCCGGCGTGTGGCAGGTTGCCAACAGGACTATTGATTCACGCACCTTGAGTGCACAGGGACTATTTGATGACACAACAACACCCCCTCATACGACTGGTCAACAGCACCAGTCTGGTTAGCCAGATCCTGGTCGGTCTGGTACTCGGTATCCTACTTGCTATGTTCATGCCGGAATGGGCCAAGGCGGCGGGTCTGCTTGGCAGCCTGTTCGTCGGTGCCCTGAAGGCGGTCGCCCCGCTGCTGGTCTTCGTGCTGGTGATGGCGGCGATCCTCGGCCACAAACAGGGTCAGAAGACCAGCATTCGCCCGCTGCTCGCCCTCTATCTGTTTGGCACCTTCGCCGCCGCCGTGGTGGCCGTGGTGGCCAGCTTCCTGTTCCCCTCCAACCTGCATCTGGTCGCCAACAGCGCCGATATCACCCCGCCGGGTGGCATCACCGAAGTGCTGCAGACCCTGCTGTTCAACGTGGTCACCAACCCGGTGAAGGCGCTGATGGACGCCAACTACATCGGCATCCTGGCCTGGGCCATCGGTCTGGGCATCGCCATGCGTCACGCCAACGAGAGCACCAAGGCACTGATCTCCGATCTGTCCCACGGGGTCTCCACCATCGTCAGGGCGGTGATCCGCTGCGCGCCGCTCGGTATCCTGGGTCTGGTGGCGTCCACCCTGGCCGAGACCGGTTTCGGTGCCCTGCTCGGCTATGCCCAGCTGCTGGTGGTGCTGATTGGCTGCATGCTGTTCATCGCCTTGGTGGTCAACCCGCTCATCGTGTTCTGGAAGATCAAGCGCAACCCCTATCCGCTGGTGCTGACCTGCCTGAAAGAGAGCGGTGTGACCGCCTTCTTCACCCGCAGCTCTGCCGCCAACATTCCGGTCAACATGGCGCTGTGTGAAAAACTGCGTCTGCCGGAAGATACCTATGCGGTCTCCATTCCGCTGGGGGCGACCATCAACATGGCCGGTGCCGCCATCACCATCACTGTGCTTTCCATGGCGGCGGTGCACACCCTGGGGATGGAAGTGGATCTGGCGACCGCCGTGCTGCTCTCCGTGGTCGCGACCATCAGTGCCTGCGGTGCTTCCGGCGTGGCCGGTGGCTCCCTGCTGCTGATCCCGCTGGCGTGCAGCCTGTTTGGCATCAGCAATGACATCGCCATGCAGGTCGTGGCCGTCGGCTTCATCATCGGGGTGCTGCAGGATTCTGCCGAGACTGCGCTCAACAGCTCCACCGACGTGCTGTTCACCGCAGCCGCCTGTATGGCCGAGGATGAGACACTGCTGGATGCAGCGCCGCTCTCTCGCCGCGAAGCCTGATAACCGCGCGTCAAACCGCCAGAAACGCCCTCCCCGGAGGGCGTTTTTTTATGGCCGCAAAAGAGGGCGAGGGGATGGGGGATTTGCCCTGGCAGGCTAGCCGGTGGTTGTTCGTTGTTCGCCTTGCCTTGAACCCGTCACTTCGGTGGGCCTAGATGCCACCAGACTTGGAGTCTTGGGGGCAGCTAACCGCAAGCGGCTCAGTGGCACGAGTGCCCCGCTGACATCCCATCTCGACTGGGGCTCGATGGGTTTCGAGCCGGGGACTCGCACCAGCACTGCGCATGGAGATGGGCTACGACAGGTCTTAGGGGCGCTGGCTGTGGGGGAGAGGATATGGCTCTTCTGTCACTTATGGTGCCAAGCGCCCCGCCCTTTCCATGTCCTCGATGACTTCCCTTGTCCCTCTCGGATGTCGGGTGCTTTAGGGTATGGGGCCAGGGTTCGGCGACTGGCGCTTAAAGAGGGGCTGCCAGGATCCCAATAGCAGAGCGGGGGGCGTAGGAGTGTCGCGATCAGGGGGCGATTACCAATCCAGAGTGCGCAGGCCATGGTGCCAATACAGGCAATAAAAAATGCCCGCCATCACTGGCGGGCATCTGCTTGTTGGCTAGGCCGAGAGGATTAGCCGAACAGCTGATACAGGATGGCGGAGATGGCAATCAGCCCCATGATGGTGACGAACAGGTTGCTGATATGACCCTGATACTTCGCCATGGCCGGCACACGCTTGATGGCGTACATCGGCATGAGGAACAGGATGGTGGCGATGATGGGGCCGCCCAGTGACTCGATCATGCCGAGGATGGAAGGGTTGATCACGGCCACGCCCCACAGGGTCAGGATGAAGAAGGCGATGATGAACAGCTCAACCTTCTTGGAGGTTGCACCCGTCTTGCCGGCGCTGCGCATCTGCTGGTTGATCATGCCGCGCAGACCTTCACGGGCACCCAGATAGTGGCCGAAGAAGGAGGAGACGATGGCAACGAAGGCGACCAGCGGACCGAAGTAGGAGATGATCGGGCTAGAGTGCTGGTTAGCCAGGTAGGAGAGCACGGCGATGTTCTGGGACTTGGCTTCCGCCAGCTGGGCCGGGGTCAGGCTCATCACGCAGGAGAAGACGAAGAACATCACGAAGCCCAGCAGGATGGCTGCGGTACGCTTGAGGATGGCATCGGACTTGGCGACGGCATTGTCACCGTAGTCGCGGCGCTGGGCCAGGGCGAAGCTGGAGATGGCCGGGCTGTGGTTGAAGGAGAACACCAGCACCGGGATGGTCAGCCACAGGGTGGTCGCGAAGTCCTTGGTGGAAGGCACCTGGGCCAGGGCTGCACCGGTCCAGTCCGGGATCAGATAGAGGGAGATGCCCGCCAGGATGGCGATGAGCGGGTACACCAGCATCTCGGTGACCTTCAGCATCAGTTTCTCACCGGCCAGCATGACCGACATCATCCCCATGATCAGCACGATGGAGAGGATCCAGCGCGGAGGCGCCGTCATCTGCAGCTGGTTGACCAGGAAGCTTTCCACCGTGTTGGTGATGCCCACCCCGTAGATCAGCACGATCGGGTAGATGGCGAAGAAGTAGAGCAGGGTGATTAATTTACCGGCACCGACGCCGAAATGCTCTTCCACCACTTGGGTGATGTCGGCATTGGGGTTCTTGGAGGAGAGCACGAAGCGGGCCAGCCCACGGTGGGCGAGGTAGGTCATGGGACCCACCAGCAGGGCCATCACCACCAGTGGCCAGAAGCCACCCATGCCGGCGTTGATGGGCAGGAACAGGATACCGGCCCCGACGGCGGTACCGAACAGGCTGATCACCCAGGTGGTGTCCTGCTTGTTCCAACTGCGAGATTGCAGGGAGCGGGTACCTTGCTCCTGTGTGGCCGCGACGTCTTGTGCGCCGGTGACAGTATTAGACATGTGTCTTACCCCGAATGTGTAGTTTTGATTGAGTCGGCGCAAGAATACTTTTTTTTTAATCAAAAATGTTGATCAGATTCACCTTTATGAGGCGCAACCCCGTACTTTCTTATAAAAATGTGATCAAAAGAATAAAAAATCAAAATCTCTTTATCATATTCAATGTTAGTTGAGTGTTAATTGGATAATTTTTCATCCGGCGAGGTTGTCGGAATGTTATTTTGACAGGTGCGCGGAGAGCTGGCGAATCATGCTGGCGGTCGCCCCCCAGATGAAAGATTGCTGCCAGGGGATCCAGTAGATGGTGTGGTGCTTGCCGGCCCTGGGGATGGTCAGGGTGATGTGGTGCGCCAGATCCAGCACATGGTTGAGCGGCACCTCGAAAGCCTGCTCCACCTCATCGGGGCTCAGCGTGAGCTGGTAATCGGCGTCGACCATGGCCAGCACCGGCAACACGTCGTAGAGGGAGATGGTGTTGAGCGGGGTGAGGCTGCCGATGACGTGGATCTTGGATGAGGGGATCCCCAGCTCCTCCCGGGTTTCCCGCAGGGCGGTGTGGATCAGGCTCTCGTCCTCCGGATCCTGGCGCCCACCGGGGAAGCTGATCTGCCCCGGGTGGTGGCGCAGCTGCGCGCTGCGACGGGTCAGCAGCAGCTGCAGCCCGGTGGGGCGCTCCACCAGGGGGAGCAGCACAGCCGCCGGCTTGAGCCCGGCCAGCATCAGCCGATGTGCCGGGGCAGGGCGCTGCAGCAGAAACCGGGTCAGCAGTTCGGCACTGTCCATCTTGATGTTTCCCTCCCTGTGGGCGGTGCAAGGGGCCGTCACTGGCGCAGGGCATCCAGCAGCGGCAAGATACGGGCGACCTTGTCGTAGGTCTCCTGATACTCGCTGTCTGCGTCCGAGTCGGCGATGATGCCACCCCCCGCCCAGCAATGGAGCCGTCCGGCTTCGGCGATCAGGGTGCGGATGCAGATGCTGGTGTCCATCCGGCCGTGCTGGCTCAGGTAGCCGATGCTGCCGCAATAGGCATTGCGCCGCTGGGGCTCCAGCTCCTCGATGATCTCCATCGCCCGGATCTTGGGCGCCCCTGTGATGGAGCCGCCGGGGAAGCAGGCGCGCAGCAGATCCACCCCCTGCCAGCGAGCATCCAGTTCACCATGAATGGTGGAGACCAGGTGATGCACGGCGGGGAAGGACTCCACCGCAAACAGGTGCGGCACGCTGACGCTGCCGGGGCGGCTCACCCTGCCGATGTCGTTGCGCAGCAGATCCACGATCATCAGGTTCTCCGATCTGTCCTTGTCGGCGCTGGCCAGTTCGAGGGCACTGGCCTGATCTTGCTGCGGATCGGCAAGCCGTGGGCGGGTCCCCTTGATTGGCTTGGTCTCGATATGGCGGCCGTCGAGCAGCAGGAAGCGCTCCGGCGACAGGCTCAAGATGGCACTCTCTGGCAGCCGGATGAAGGCCGAGAAGGGGGCCTTGTTGGCGGCGCTGAGGCTGAGATAGGCGGACCATTCATCCCCCCGATAGGGGGCGCTGAAGCGCTGGGTGAGGTTGATCTGATAGCAATCCCCCGCCGCCAGGTAGGCTTGGATACGGGCGAATTTCTCACCGTATTCGGCCCGGCTCATGTTGCTCTGCCAGGACCCCTGCAAGGAGAAGGCCTCTTGCGAGGTACAGGAAGGGGCCGTTTGCGTCAGCTGCGCCTCTAGCCATTGCAGCCGGCTGGCGAGCCCCGCCTCGTCCCCCCAATGCACCAGCTGCCAGGCGCCGGTCGCCACCTCCCGCAGCAGTGCCCAGTCGTAGATCCCCACCGCCATGTCCGGCACTCGGATGTCGGCGCTGGCCTGCGTTGGCAGACGCTCGAACCGCCGCCCCAGATCATAGCCAAAGAGCCCGAGGGCACCGCCGATAAAGGGCAGTGCACAGGCCTCCTGCGTCAGCTCCCCCAGCAAGGCGCGTTGGGTGCTGGCGAGCAGGCTGAGGGGATCGCCATCATGATGCTCGACGGTGTTGCCACGGCGCAGGCAGGTGTTGGCACCGCGGGTTTCCAGGGTGGCGAGGGGATCGGCGCTGAGGATGTCGAAGCGGTTGTCGGCGCCCTGGGCACCGGCTGACTCCAGCAAGATGGCCCAGGGTTGCGGTTGCAACCGGCCAAACAGCTCGTGGAGCGATCTTTGCGGGTCGAAATGGTGGATATGCAGTCTTGGTTTCATTTTTTGTTACACAGGCAACAGTTTGCACCCAGCTCCCTAGCCGGTACGGGAGCTCAAGCGTATCATAGCCGCCGGAATTTTTAGAAAAAACACGCCGTTGTCTCTCGGCCCCGCGGACGTTTTTCGCAGGCCGAGAGCCCGGCTCATATGGAAGCCCTTGCTCGCGTTTGCGAAGACAAGGACCAGTGAGGATGATATGAGCATCATTAGAAAACAGGACTTTATCGATTCCATTGCCGACGCCCTGCAGTACATCTCCTTCTACCACCCCCTCGACTTCGTCCAGGCCGCCAAGGCCGCCTATGACCGCGAGATCAACCCGGCCGCCAAGGATGCCCTGGCCCAGATCCTGATCAACTCCCGCATGTCAGCCGAGGGGCACCGTCCCCTGTGCCAGGACACCGGCATCGTCACCTGCTTCGTCAAGATCGGCATGCAGGTGCAGTGGGACAGTGACATGACGGTGCAGGAGATGGTGGATGAGGGGACGCGCCGCGCCTACACCAATCCGGACAACCCCCTGCGTGCCAGCGTGCTGGCCGATCCAGCCGGCAGCCGCAAGAACACCAAGGACAACGCCCCGGCCGTGGTGCACATCGACATGATCCAAGGCAACAAGGTGGAGGTGAGCATCGCGGCCAAGGGCGGCGGCTCCGAGAACAAATCCAAGATGGTGATGCTCAACCCCTCCGATGACGTGGTCGAGTGGGTGCTGAAGACGGTGCCGACCATGGGGGCCGGCTGGTGCCCGCCCGGCATGCTGGGCATCGGCATCGGCGGCACCGCCGAGAAGGCCGCTGTGCTCGCCAAGGAAGCCCTGATGGAGCACATCGACATTCAGGAGCTGATCGCCAGTGGTCCCGAGACCACTGAAGAGAAGCTGCGGGTCGAGCTCTACGACAAGGTCAACAAGCTGGGGATCGGTGCCCAGGGGCTGGGTGGCCTCACCACTGTGCTGGACGTGAAGGTCAAGTCTGCCCCGACCCACGCCGCCTCCAAGCCGGTGGTGATGATCCCCAACTGCGCCGCCACCCGCCACGTCCACTTCGAGCTGGATGGCTCTGGCCCGGCCGAGCTGACGCCGCCGAAGCTGAGCGATTGGCCGGAGATCACCCGCGAAGCGGGTGGCAATGTGCGCCGGGTCAACGTCGATGGCATCACCAAGGCCGAGCTCGCCAGCTGGAAGAGCGGCGATACCGTGCTGCTCTCCGGCAAGATCCTGACCGGTCGCGACGCGGCCCACAAGCGCATCGCCGACATGCTCAAGAAGGGTGAGGGGCTGCCGGAAGGGGTCGACTTCACCAACCGCTTCATCTATTACGTGGGCCCGGTCGATGCGGTGCGTGACGAGGTGGTCGGCCCGGCAGGCCCCACCACCTCGACCCGGATGGACAAGTTCACCGACATGATGCTGGGCGAGACCGGCCTCATCGGCATGATCGGCAAGTCCGAGCGGGGCCCCAAGACGGTGCAGAGCATCAAGGAGCACCAGGCCGTCTACCTGATGGCCGTCGGTGGCGCCGCCTACTTGGTGGCGAAAGCCATCAAGAAGGCACGGGTCGTGGCCTTCGCCGATCTGGGCATGGAGGCCATCTACGAGTTCGAGGTGGAGGACATGCCGGTGACAGTGGCCGTCGACTCCCAGGGCAACAACATCCATGAAACCGGCCCTGCATACTGGTCGGCCAGGATCGCCGAGCTGGATGTCAAGCTCTCCTGATCCGGGATGGCGAGGGTCGTCCGCTCGGTGATGACCCTGTGCGGGCGCACGCCTCGTGGCAAGCCCCGCTGTGATAAAAACCGATGTGACAAGAGGCGACCCCAGGGTCGCCTTTTTCGTGTCCGCAGGATGTGAGGGGAGTTGGAATAACCCATTCCGAGGCGACGCCTATCGCGCCCTGCCGACTCTCAATGGTTGAGGTAGACATCCTGCCCGCCGTAGCAGAGGGGGCCGCTCTGGGCGGGCAGGGCACCCTTGGGTTCGAAGAAGCGGGTCAGCACCCCGAAGCGTTGCCCCAGCTTGTTCAATCTGGCGCGATCCAGGGCGATCTGCTCGGGTAACCAGGTCAGCACGGCGGCGCAGTGGCCATTGCCCAGGCTCTGCTCCAGCATGCGTTGCCAGTTCTTGATCTTGGCGCCGTGCACCACCAGCACCCGGGCGGGATCGATCCCCTGTGCCTGCAACTGTTCGGCGACGGGCAAGCCCGGCGGGGCTATGAGCAGGATCCAGCCGCCCTTGTCCTGACTCAGCCGCCCCAGTTCGTCGAGCAACTGGGTTTCATGAGCATGGGTCGCCAGCCGGTGATCGTGCTCTCCCTTGCCCTGATGGCGAGTGGGCCAGGGGGTGATCAGGCCGAGGGTAGAAGCGAGGGGGCGGTGACTCAGGGGCTGGCTCATATGTTTGTCCTGTATGAATAACCATGCTGTATGTGCATACAGTAGTTGTAACTCGTGCCAGTGACAAGTCATTTATGGTCAAAAATGTGAGCGGATTAACAACGCGATAAGCTAGTTAATTGAATAAAAAGGAAATTTACATTCAAACCGAATTGGGTGTTTTTTGCGCTATGGACAAAGCCAGGGCAGGCGCCCATGGTTATACAGTATGTATGGGAAGAGGAGAGACCAAGATGGATGTCAGCACCTTGCAACGGCTGGACGCCAATATTCTGCTCGGGATCATCAACGAGAAGCTGCGGCTGGAGTGCGATGGTCTGGAAGAGTTGTTGGCCTACTACGACATGACAGAGGATCAGTTGGCCACGCGCCTGCAGCAGATTGGCTATCACTATGATCCCATGAGCAATCAGTTCAAGGCTCATGGCTAATTCGGTCACGGAGGGTGCCCCAACCGGGGCACCTTCTCTTAATTGATGCATGGCCCCGTCGATTATTGAAACCGGTTTCAACGAGCGCCGTCCTTGCGGTTATTTTCACGTATTTTCAGCCACTGGCAATCATTGAAAACCTATTCATGGATGTATATTTTTCATTAATAAGCAACCTGATGATTTTTATCGTTATTTTTATTTCATTCAGGCAAGTTTAAGGAAAGGGTTTTCATGCTTGAACTGTCATTTTCATGCGTTAAAGTGTGACTCATGTTAACGTTTGAACCATCGGCTTTAGCTAGTATGCCCACGCCGGAACATATTCTGAGATAACAACAGCGCCGGTCCCGAATGGGATAACATTTTTTTATTTGTAACGAAGGAAAATGGTTTATGGCTACCAAGAAGAAGACAGACCAGGATCTCCAACTGGATAAAGATCAGCTCAAGGCGAGTATCGTGCGTCACCTGCGTTCTACCTTGGGGACAAGCGAACAGAAAGCCTCGCCAGAAGCGTGGTGGAAAGCGACCGCGGCCGCCGTCAACGAACAGGTGTACGAGCGCCTGACCCGTACTCAGCAGACTCACTTCAAGAAAGATACTCGTGCCATTCACTATCTCTCTGCTGAATTCCTGATGGGGCGCCTGACCTCCAACAACCTGCATAACCTCTCCCTGTACAAGGTCTGCGAAGAGGCCCTTGGCGAACTCGGTCTGGAACTGACCGACCTGTGTGAACAAGAGCCCGACATGGCGCTCGGCAACGGTGGCCTGGGTCGCCTGGCCGCCTGCTTCATCGATTCCCTGGCCACCCTGAACTACCCGGCGGTGGGCTATGGCATTCATTACGAACACGGCCTGTTCCGCCAGGAGATCCAGGATGGCCGCCAGATCGAGCGCCCGGACTCCTGGCGCGAATATGGCAACCCCTGGGAGATCTGCCGTCCGGAATCCGTGCAGGAGATCCCGCTCTACGGTTACGTCGAGACGGTGTTTGGTGACAATGGCGGCCTGAAGAAGGTGTGGCACGCCGGTCGCAAGATCAAAGGGGTGCCCTGGGATATCCCGGTGGTGGGTTTTGGCGGCCACACCGTCAACATCCTGCGGCTGTGGGAGTCCCGCGCCTCCGAGTTCTTCGATTGGGATGTGTTCAACGCCGGCGGCTATATCGACTCCCAGGCGGAGAAGGCCCAGGCCGAGACCATCTCCAAGGTGCTCTATCCAAATGACGAGACAGATGCGGGCAAGGAGCTGCGTCTGATCCAGCAGTACTTCTTCTGTGCCTGCTCCATCAAGGACATCATGCGCCGCTACAAGCGGGCTCATGGCAGCAACTTCGACAACTTTGCCGCCCAAATTGCCATCCAGCTCAACGACACCCACCCGACCGTGGCGATCCCCGAGCTGATGCGGGTGCTGGTGGACGAGGAAGGGCTGAACTGGGATACAGCCTGGGCCATCTGCTACCGGGTCTTCTCCTACACCAACCACACCCTGCTGCCGGAAGCGCTGGAGAAGTGGAGCGTCAGCCTGTTCGAGAAGGTGCTGCCCCGCCATCTCGAGATCATCTACGAGATCAACGCCCGCTTCCTGGAAGAGCTGGTCGAACCCAAGTGGCCGGGCAACGATGCCATCAAGGCCAAGCTCTCCATCATCGAGGAAGGGGACGTGCGCAAGGTGCGCATGGGCAACCTGTGCGTGATCGGCTCCTCCAAGGTCAACGGCGTGGCCGAGATCCACTCCAAGCTGGTGAAGGAGGATCTCTTCCCCGAGTATGCCGAGCTGTGGCCCCAGAAGATGTGCAACGTCACCAACGGCGTGACCCCCCGGCGCTGGCTGCTGGCCTGCAACCCCGAGTTGGCCGAACTTTATAACGAAGTGGTGGGTAAAGAGTGGCCGTTGCAACTGGACAAGCTGCGTGCCGTCACCAAGTTTGCCGACGATCAGGCATTCCAGCAGCAGTTCATGCGCATCAAGCGCCACAACAAGGAGAAGCTGGTCAAGGTCATCAAGGCCGAGACCGGCATCGATGTCAGCGCGGAGGCGATCTTCGACGTGCAGATCAAGCGCCTGCACGAGTACAAGCGCCAGCAGCTGAACCTCATCCACATCATGGCGCTCTACCGTCGCCTGCTGGCGAACCCCGACTATGACATGCACCCGCGGGTGTTCATCTTCGGCTCCAAGGCGGCGCCCGGTTACAAGCTGGCCAAGGACATCATCTACGCCATCAACAAGCTGGCCGAGCGGGTCAATAACGACGCCCGCATCCAGGGCAAGCTGAAGGTGGTGTTCATGCCGAACTACCGCGTCAGCCTGGCCGAGAAGCTGATCCCGGCCGCCGATGTCTCCGAGCAGATCTCCACCGCCGGTTACGAAGCATCCGGTACCGGCAACATGAAGATGGCACTGAACGGCGCCATCACCATAGGCACGCTGGATGGGGCCAACATCGAGATCGCGGAGGAGGCGGGTGCCGAAAACTGCGCCATCTTCGGTCTGAACGTGGACGAGGTGAAGGCGTTGAAGGGGCGCGGCTACAACCCCTATGACTTCTACTATGCCAACTCCGAGCTCAAGGCCGTGCTGGACTGGTTCGATACCGATTACTTCACGCCGGGTCGTCCGGGCGAGCTCTCCGCCATCAAGCGCTCCTTGCTGGAAGGGGGCGATCCCTACCTGACCCTGGCCGATTTTGCCGCCTACTCGGACGCGCACAAGCTGATCGATACCTGGTACCGGGATCCGGCGCTCTGGGCCAAGAAGGCGATCATCAACTCGGCCACCATGGGCAAGTTCAACTCCGACCGCTCCATCCAGGATTACGTGGACAAGATCTGGAGCCTGCAGAGCTGCAACGTGGGCTGATAAACGCCCGATATGAAAGAACCCCGCATCGCGGGGTTTTTTTATGGCTATGTCCCAATTACGTGTTGCATGGGGCGCCCCAGCGCCTCATGCAAGCAACGCGGGATATCCACTGCCTGCCCATAACGCTCCAACATCCGTCGCCAACCCAGATAATTCCTCAGATAGTGGGTCGCTACCCCATGGAACCGCGCCATCCACTCCTTCAACCGCCGGTGGTACCCGTTCACATGCTGGATGTGATACGCACCCACCACCCGCTCTCCCGCCCGGTTATGGACCACTTGATGTGTCATGCCTTGCCGTTCGCTGAAACTGGCATACACCGCCGCCCCGTCGCTGCACAGCACCGCATCGGGGGCGATGAGCGGTTTTAGCACCTCCCTGACCGTCAGAGCATCCTGCCTCTCCAGTTGGAAATCTGCCAGGTGGCCTGCCGGGTCCTGCACCACCATCACCGGGATGTAGTCCGGCCCTGTACCGCGGGTGCGGCCTTTCCCACCCCGGTGACGGGCCGGTCGGGACAATCCGGACTGTCCTTTAAATGACTCCAGGAAGAAAGTTTCATCCACTTCGACAATGCCCTCTTCCCGCGTCGCCTGATGGGTTGCCATGGCTTTCAGGAAGCGGTGACGCCACAAGAAGGCGGTGTTTTTGCAGACCCCGCAGCGGAGGGCAGCTTGCCGGACGGTGAGCCCTTCGATAAGCGCCTGGGCGTAGTCCTCCCAGCATTGGGCCTTGCGCAGTCTGGCCATGGGCGTCTTGGTGAGGACTGAACTGGTGCGCAGGCACAGCTTGCAGCGATAACGGCGCAGACCTCGACTCCAGCCCCAAGGGGCCAATTGGGTGGCCTCGGCCTGACAGTGGGGGCAACAGCGGCAAGCTGGCAACTGGGTGACCAGCGAGGTGATGGGGTGAGGAGTAGTGAGTTCATGTTGCGCAAGATGACGCTGGCGCAAGGTGAGCAGTGGGAAGAGAGACAGCAGGTGTTGAAAGGCTTGGGTATCCATGATGGTGGCCTTCAGGGTGATAACCTACTTCAAGGTTAGCCTTTCAACATGTAATTGGGACAGAGCCTTTTTTATGCCATCTAGCCAGCCTGGAGAGCTCAACGCTTGTCGATGACTTCGGTCTCTGCCGGCACGCGTTTCTTGCCCGTGAGCATGGCTCTGATCAGGTCGCCCCGGGTCAGGCGATCGAGGACGATGACCGCCAGCACATGGATGAAGATGGCCATCTGCAGCGCCTTGGCAAAGAGCTCGTGGAGTTCTTCCATGAGGTCCTCATTAAACAGCTGCGCGTACCCCGTCATGATCCCGGTGACGGCTGTTCCCACCAGACAGGTCAACAGCAGCAGTATCATCAAGGCGCCCAGCGGATTGTGGCCGGCATAATAGGGATGTTTCCCCTGCAAGGTGGCTTGCAGGTAGCGGGTGATACGGGCCGGGGTCGGAAACCACTGGGCAAACCTGGCGTAGTCGGAGCCGACAAATCCCCACAGGATGCGCAGCACCAATAATCCAGTCAAAGCGTATCCGACATAGCGGTGATTGCGCTCCCCCTCTTCTAAGATGAACAAGTTGAGCACACACAGCAGGACTGTGGCCCAGTGAAACACCCTGATCAGGGGATCCCATACCCTGATGGCCTTGCCGCTTTCCATCGCTTTCTCCATGATTTTTTTCCTCTCATACCGGTTTTCCATGCGCCTGTTGCCGGAGCGCCGTTGCCCGCATCATGGGGGTACTTTCTTAAGGCCGTGTTAATGGCCTGGGCGTGTGGGCAGGAAGGACGCTGGTAGGTGCTTTACCGGGACGGGGACGGCCCGTGGCAAGAGGAGCGAGTGACATGCTCGGGGAAAGAAAAAGCAGAGCCCCGACGATGCGGGGCTCTGGTGTTTCAACGGGTCAGGGCTTGATCTGTCAGCACTGACAGGCTCATGTGCCTGCCAGTGGATCAGTGCAGTATATCGCCGAAGAAATAGGCCAGCAGGGTCAGGATGACGGTGAACACCAGGTTCAGCACCAGGCCGGCCCGCATCATCTCGCGCTGTTGGATGTGGCCGCTGGCGAAGACGATGGCATTCGGCGGCGTGGCCACCGGCAGCATGAAGGCACAGGAGGCGCCGACGGCGATCAGCACCGACACCACTATGGGAGAGACCCCCAGCGCCTCGGCCACGCCCGCAAACAAGGGTACCAGCAGGGCGGCGGTGGCGGTGTTGGACACCAGCTCGGTCAGGAACACCACGAAGGCGGCGAGGCACAACAGGATGATGAAGATCGGCATGGTGGAGAGGGCGCTGGACAGGTGTTCCGCCAGGAAGGCATTGGCACCGGTCTGCTTGAGGATAGAGCTCAGGGTCAGGCCACCCCCGAACAGCAGCAGCACACCCCAGTCGGTGTTCTGGTTGATGTCGTCCCAGTTGGCGACCCGGCTGACGGCGATGGCCAGGATGGCGGCCATGGCGATCAGGGTATCAAACTGGGGAATGCCGCCCAGCGCCGCGGCGATGGGTTGGGAGCCAATCCACAGCAGCACGGTTGCCAGGAAGATGAGCAGGGTCACCTTGCGCTGGCCGGTCCACTGGATGGTGACCTGCTCGGTGCTGACGCGATGGGAGAGGTTGGGGCGCGTCACCCAATAGAGCAGACCTATGCCCACCGGCATGAAGATCAGCACCACCGGGATGCCGAACTTCAGCCAGTCGGTGAAGCCGAGGCCCATCTGGGCGGCGGCGATGGCATTGGGGGGGCTGCCGACTAGGGTGCCGATCCCGCCGATGCTGGCGCTGTAGGCCACACCCAACAGGACGAAGACCAGGGTGCGGCGCTCCTTGTGGATATCGAGACCCTTGAGCATGCCGAGGGCGAGCGGCATCATCATGGCCGCGGTGGCGGTGTTGCTGATCCACATGGAGAGCGCGGCCGTGATGGTGAAGAGCACGATGGCGCCCCAGCCGAGGTGGCCCTTGGCGAGCTGCATCACCTTGGCGGCGATCTGGGTATCGAGCCCCTGCTTGGATAGGGCGGCGGCCAGTGCGAAGCCGCCGAAGAAGAGGAACAGGACAGGGTTGGCGAAGTCGGTCAGCGACTTGCTCATGTCGAACACCCCGAGCAGGGTGGCGAGTACCGGGATGGCGAGGGCGGTGATGGTGATGTTCACCGCCTCGGTCAGCCAGAGGATGGCGATGAAGATCAGGATGCCGAGCCCCTTGTTGACCATGGGGTCAAAGGGGAGCCAGGCGAGCATGGCACAGAGCAGCAGGACGTCGAGAATGACGATCCCGGCCTTGATGTCCAGCCAGCGTGAGGGGGCGGAAGGGACTGCAGAGGTATGCATGTTGTTCTCTCGGTTAATTTATGGTTGTTGTTGTGTTGCCGAGGTTACATTTATCCCCCCGTTTGAAACAGGGGGAAGTCGTCAAACCATGTCGCGACTCACAGAGTCAAGTGAAAATGGATCTAATGGTAAACATAAATTAAACAATTATTTATCATTCATCCCTATTGGTCAGGGAGAGCAGCCACTCCCGCAACAGGCTGGGGGGCAGGGAGCCGCTGCGCTGGGCCAGGATCTCGCCTCGCTTGAAGACCATCAGGGTGGGGATGCTGCGAATGGCATAGCGGCTGGCGATGGCCGCCTCCTGTTCGGTATCGACCTTCACGAAGCGGATACGCGGCTCGAGTTCCTTGGCAACCTGCTGAAAAACAGGGGAAAACTGTAGGCATGGGCCGCACCAGCTGGCCCAGAAATCGACCACGACCGGGATGTCGGAGCCGATCAGGGTGTCGAATTGCGCCGTGCGCCCCACCACGGGGGTGACGTCGAACAGCGCGGCGCGGCAGCGACCACAGTTAGCATTTGAATCCAATTTATCGCTGGGCAGGCGGTTGCGGGTAAAGCAGTGGCTACAATAGGTGGTGATAAGTGACATAATTGATTCCTCCATAAGGCCCGGCAACATCTTTATTGCATATATAGAACTGACTAACGGTAACATAGCCGTCAGTTATTTTTCACAGTTGGCTTTCTGCGGTGGCATCTGTCACCGGGTGGCCGGCCATGACATGAGAATCGAGACGGGATGAAGAGTGTTGCACGCGTCAATCGCGTAGTCCTGAGCCTTATCATCATATCGCTGCTGGCGTTTTCGACCTATTGCTGGCAACTGCTCAGCCAGCAACAACGCGCCTCCGAGCTGAGTGTGGCCGCGGAGCTGGTCTTGAACCGCATCAATACCGACACCGTCTATCTGCTGGGCCGCGAGAAGGCCAGCGATGGCAGCGTGCAGCTGCGGCTCAGCCAGCTGTCCAGCAGCCTCGACAACTTCGTGAGCCGGGTGCGCGAGGATCCGGACTCGGCCGATGATCCCAAGTCCCAGGCGTTGCAGCGGGATATCGATGGCTACCTGCTCGATCTGGCCAAGCTCTATACCATGGAGATGACCATCGAATACCTGGAGCCCCGCTTCCAGAGTCAGCTCAAGTCGTTGACGGCGGCCATGCCGCGGGAGACGGCGCTGCACAACGATCTCACCGATCTGGTCAGGCTCAGCCACTATCTCAGACGCAGCTGGGACATGAGTGATCAGCGCCAGCTGCAACAACTGCAGCAGCGCATCAAGGAGAGCTATGGGCAGCAGCCTCAGGTCATGGCGATCAATCAGCTCAGCCAGGAGCTCAATCGCCAAGTGATGGAGTATCACCGCCTGCGCAACCAGATCATCGAGATGAAAGAGTTGAACTCGCTGCCGCTGTGGAAGCAGAGCAAGCTGGATCTGGCCTCCTCCCTCAAGAGCCGGTTCTACCTGATGGTGCTGGGCGGTGCCCTGCTCAGCTTCTCGCTGGTGGCCATCACCTTGTGGCGCCGCAACCAGAAGCTGAGCGAGCTGTCCCGTCATACCGGGCTGCTGGCCCAGGCCAAGAGCGACTTTCTAGCCAACATGAGCCACGAGATCCGCACCCCCATGAATGCGATCATCGGCTTCAGCGCCCTGGCGCTGCAGACGGATCTCAGTCAGCAGCAGCGGGACTATCTCAACAAGATCAAATCCTCGTCGGACACCCTGCTGCTGCTCATCAACGACATCCTGGACTTGACCAAGGTGGAGTCCGGCAAGCTGACCCTGGAGGAGATCGACTTCGACCTGAGCGAGCAGCTCGACTCGCTGGCGGCCATGTTCGCCGATCTGGCCGAGCGCAAGCAGATCGAGGTGAGCATCAACAAGTCACCGGCGGTGCCCGACTTCTTGCGCGGCGATCCTCTCCGGCTCGGCCAGGTGCTGGTCAACCTGGTCAACAACGCCATCAAGTTCACCGAGCGGGGGGAGGTGGAGGTGGCCATCACCCTGGTCAACCAACATCCGATGCGGGTGCGCTTCAGCGTGCGCGACACCGGCATCGGCATAGCGCCAGAGAAGCAGGCGCAGCTGTTCCAGCCGTTCACCCAGCTGGAGGCGGGCAACACCCGCAAATACGGCGGCTCCGGCCTCGGCCTCAACATCTCACAGCGGCTGGTGGGCTTGATGGGGGGCGAGATCGGCGTGCAGAGCAAACCCGGGGTGGGCTCGACCTTCCAGTTCGAGATCCCCCTGTCCCAGGCCGTCTATGGGGTCTCCGGGCGGCGGGTCTTCTTCGAGCAGCAGCCTCTGATCCTGATGATGGATGATAACGAGCTGGTGCTGGAGCTGGCCAAGGACATCCTGAGCCGGGCCGGCGCCACCGTGATGACGGTGAACAGCATCTCCCGTGCCCGCCAGGTGCTGCGGGAGGAGGGCCACCATATCCGGCTGGCGATCCTCGACTGGCGCATGGGTCAGGAGGATGGCCTGGATCTCGCCCTCGAGATGTACCAGCACAGCCAGTGGCGGCGGTTGCCGGTCCTGATGACCAGCGCCTGGGCCAGGGAGGGCCTGCACGGACGCATGGAGAGCATGGGGCTGACCCACTTCCTGGCCAAGCCGATGACCGAGAATGCGCTGCTGGCCAAGGTGGATGAGTTGCTTAACGGCAGCTCCCACGATCGCAACGTGCGTCAGGCCGAGGCGCAGGGGGATCAGCAGCACTTTCGCGATCTGCTGCACGGCACCCGGGTACTGCTGGCGGAAGACAACAGGGTCAACCAGCAGCTCATCATGGAGTACCTGCGCCGGGTGGAGGCGGTGGTCACCGTGGTCGACAATGGCCGCGAGGCGGTGGAGCAGGTGGCGGAGCAGCCCTTCGATGTTATTTTGATGGACCTGCAGATGCCGGTGCTCGATGGCCTGGACGCGACGCGCCAGATCCGCAAGATGGTGGACAAACACGATGTGCCCATCATAGCGCTGACCGCCAGCGCCATGCCGGGGGACAAGGAGCGCTGCCTCGGCGTCGGCATGAACGGCTATGTCACCAAGCCGGTCAGCAAGCTGGATCTCTACAACAACCTGCTGCAGTGGGTGAAGAACGCCAACGGCGAGCGACGGGCACCGCTCGAGGTGAAGCCACCGGCTCTGATGGGAGTGCTGGATCTGGAGGATGCGCTGCGCCGGCTGGAGCAGGACAGGGAGGCGTTGCAGATCCTGTTCAAACTGTTCCTGTCCGAGCACAAGGACGATCTCTGGGAGATCCGCTCCGCCCTGCGCCGTCAGCAACCCGAGGTGGCTTGCCGCCTGCTGCACACCCTGAAGGGGGTGTCGGCCAACATCTCCGCCTCCCGCCTGCAACTGCTGGCCGGTGAGCTGGAATGGCGGTTGCGGCTGAAAGAGGAGCTGGGCGAGAGCGAGCTTATCCAGTTGCAGCAAGTCTTCAATCAGACCCGGGAGCAGGTGTCCCATTTCCTGCTGACCGGCGAGCAGCAGGAGTCTGCCGGCATACTGTTCGAGCCGCGGGATGAGCGGCTGTGACGCGGGGCGGATAGCCATCGTTCTCAAGCTGGCCGCTTTCAGGCTATGATGGCCCCATTTGCATCGCCCCCGCCTCGGGGGCGATTGTATTGAGCTTCTCTTATGACCAACGGCGGCCCCCTGGGCGCCGCGAGAAAGGATGTTGATGTGAGCGTATTTCTACGGCTTGGCTGGTTTTTCAAGGAGCAGTGGCGGCGTTATCTGACCGCCATCGCCTTGCTGATGATGGTGGCGCTGCTGACCGTGATCCCGCCCAAGGTGGTGGGCTGGGTGGTGGACGGGGTCGCCAAGGGCGAGCTCGATAATGGCACCCTGATGGGCTATCTGGCGGGGCTGTTTGGCCTTGGCCTGCTCATCTACCTGCTGCGCTATGTGTGGCGGGTCATGCTGTTTGGCGCCTCCTATCGGCTCGCCTATGTGTTGCGCAACCGGCTGTTCCACCACTTCACCCGCATGAGCCCCGACTTTTACCAGCGTCACCGTACCGGCGATCTGATGGCCCACGCCACCAACGACATCCAGGCGGTGGAGATGACGGCCGGCGAGGGGGTGTTGACCCTGGTGGACTCCTTCATCGTCGGGATCCTGGTGCTCTCCATCATGTGCAGCCAGTACTCCTGGCAGCTGACCCTGCTCTCTCTGCTGCCGTTGCCGGTGATGGCGTTCTTCATGAACCGCTTCGGGACCCAGATCTACAAGGAGTTCAAGGCGGCGCAGGGAGCCTTCTCCAGGCTCAACAACAAGACCCAGGAGGCCCTCTCCGGGGTGCGGGTGCTCAAGTCCTATGCGGTCGAATCCCTCGAGGATCAGGGCTTTGCCGAACTGACACGGCAAGCGGGGGAGTGCAACATGGCGGTGGCCCGCATCGATGCCAAGTTCGATCCCGTGATCTACCTCTGCATAGGTTGCTCCTATTTCCTGGCGGTGGCGGGCGGCAGCGCCTTGGTGCTGCAAGACAAGCTGACCCTGGGGGAGCTCACCAGCTTCACCATGTACCTGGGGCAGCTCATCTGGCCCATGTTCGCCATCGCCTGGCTGTTCAACATCATAGAGCGCGGCAGCGCCGCCTATTCCCGCATCGAGAGCCTGCTGGCCGAGCGCAGCGACATTCAGGATCCCGCGGCGCCGCAGCCCCTCACGGCCAGCTTCCCCCTCTGCATGAAGGGGGTGGATTACCGGTTGGAGCAACGCAGCCTGCTGCAGGGGATAGATTTCAGCCTGCAGCAAGGCGGCATGCTCGGGGTGGTGGGGCGCACGGGGGCGGGCAAGAGCTCGCTGCTCAAGCTGCTGATGCGGCTGGCCAACCCCAACGCCGGCCAGATCACCATGGGCGGCGTGCCCATCCAGCAGCTGGCGCTGGCCGATCTGCGCAGCCAGTTTGCCTATGTGCCCCAGGAGCCCTTCCTGTTCTCCACCACCATAGCCGCCAACATCGCCCTCGGCCGGCCCGAGGCCAGCCAGGAGGAGATCGAGCGAGTGGCCCGCATCGCCTGCGTGCACGATGACATCAGCCGCTTCCCCATGGGCTATGCCACCGAGGTGGGCGAGAAGGGGGTGACTCTCTCCGGCGGCCAGAAACAGCGCCTCGCCATCGCCCGGGCCCTGCTGCTGCCAGCCCCTATCCTGGTGCTGGACGATGCCCTGTCGGCGGTGGATGCCCATACCGAGCAGCAGATCCTGCAGGCGCTCAAGGCCCATAGACGCACCCTGATCCTGATCAGCCACCGCATGACGGCGGTGGAGCAGGCGGACGAGATCCTGGTGCTGGAGCAGGGCCGCGTCAGTGAGCGGGGTCGCCACGGCGCCCTGATGGCCCACAACGGCTGGTACGCCGACATGGTGCGTTACCAACGGCTGGAGCAAGATGTGGAGGAGAGCCTGTGAGCGTGATGATGAGACGAGTGGTTCCCCTCATCCCCAACCCTTCTCCCACGAGGGGAGAAGGGAGCAAAGAGTGTCAATTCCTTGGGAACGCTGCGCTGGAGGCAAGTCTGTGAATCCAACCATTAAACGCCTGCTGGCCTATTGCGCTCGCTACCCCCGCTGGCTGATCCAGGCGGGCATCTGTCTGCTGCTGGCCACCGGCGCCGAGGTGGCGGGACCGCTGCTGATCAAGCTGTTCATCGATGACTACCTGGCACCGCGCCAGCTGGTGTGGCCGGCCATCGCGGCGCTCGGGGCGGGTTATCTCGGCCTGCAACTGCTGTCGGCCGCCGGTTTCTACCTGCAGTCCCTGCGTTTCAACCGTATCGCCCAGGCGGTGGTGCAGACCCTGCGCGAGCAGGTATTCGCCACCGCCATCCGGCTGCCGGCCCGCTATTTCGACAAGCATCGCTCGGGATCCCTCATCTCCCGCATCACCAACGACACCGAGGCGATCATGAACCTCTATGTGCAGGTGATAGGGCTCTTGGTGCAGAAGGTGGTGCTCTTGTGCGGCATCCTCATCTCCATGGCGCTGCTGGATCTGCGGCTGATGTTGGTGTGCGCGACCCTGTTGCCGACGGTGGGCGCCGTGATGTGGCTCTACCAGCGCCTGAGCGTGCCTGTGGTGCGGGCGACGCGCAGCCTGCTGTCCGATATCAACAGCCGGCTCAACGAGTCACTGCAGGGCATGCCGGTGATCCAGGCCATGGTGCAGGAGCGCCATTTCGCCAACGCCTTCGCCGACATCAACCAGCAGCACTGGTCGGCGCGGCTCAAGAGCCTCAAGATCAATGGCATACTGCTGCGTCCGCTCATCGATCTGTTCTACATGATGGTGCTCATCGGCCTCTTGGCACTGTTTGCCCAGGAAGGGCTGAGCGCCAATGGCGCCATCCAGGTGGGGGTGCTCTACGCCTTCATCAGCTATCTGGGACGGATGATAGAGCCGCTCATCGAGATGACCAACCAGCTCAACCAGCTGCAACAGGCCATGGTGGCGGGGGAGCGGGTGTTTGCCCTGCTCGACGAGACCCGCGAGAGCACCGGGGGAGTGAGCCCCGCATTGCAGGGGCGGGTCAGCTTCGATCGGGTGAGCTTCTCCTACGATGGTCAGCAACCCGTGCTGCGGGAGGTGAGCTTCAACGCCCGTCCCGGCCAGATGCTGGCGCTGGTGGGCCACACCGGCAGCGGCAAGTCCACCATCATCAGCCTGCTGATGGGCTTCTATCCGCTGGCGAGCGGGCAGATCCGCTTCGACGATCACCCACTGGGGGAACTCTCCCTGGCGGCGGTGCGGCGCAGCATCGGCCTGGTGCAGCAGGATCCCTTCATCTTCGTCGGCACCCTGGCCGAGAACTTGCGCCTAGGCCGCGCTGGCATCGACGAGGCGCAGCTGTGGCAGGCACTGACCGAGGTGCAGCTGGCCGAGTTCGTGCAGAGCCTGGCGGACGGGCTGGACACCCTGATGGAGGAGGGGGGCAAGAACCTCTCCGCCGGCCAGCGCCAGCTGCTCTCGTTTGCCCGGGCGCTGGTCGGGGATCCGCGCATCCTCATCCTGGATGAGGCGACCGCCAGCGTGGACTCCCAGACCGAGTTCGCGCTCTCCCAGGCGCTCTCGGCGGCCCGCCGTGGCCGCACCACCATCGCCATCGCCCACCGGCTCTCGACCATAGTCGATGCCGACGAGATCCTGCTGCTTTCCCGCGGTCAGGTGAACGAGCGCGGCACCCACGCCGAGCTGATGACGCTGGGGGGCCACTACGCCCAGCTGTTCGAGATGCAGAGCCAGGGTGCCTGGCTGGAGGAGAAGCGGGCCTGATCGAGGGACGGGAAATAAAAGAGGGGGCAATGCCCCTAATGCAAGTCAGTTAAGAGAATTTGAGTCCCATCCCGCGTGGTATAAGGGCTAAAAAACGAGGGAGGCATGATGCCTCCCTCTTTCTATTGAATGCCAGTCAGGGCAAGGGTTTCAGTCAAATTGACCCTATAACCTTTGAACATTCCAAAATATTCAAATTAATGCATATCAAGTCAAAATAATGCCTAGCTGACTGGCATTAGGGCAATGCCTTCTCTTTTCAAGTCGATCCGCTTATTTCTAGCCCCTGGCGCGCAAAGCGTGATCGCCAGCCTTGTCGAAAGCCATTCATGCTGGCAACATGTCCTTTACATCAACTCATCGGATCAGTTTGCATATGGACTTGCAACGCTTCAAAGCCAACTTGGCGCTGCGCCTGTTTGCCTGGCGCTATATTCCCGTCATCGGATTCTGTTCCCCCGTCATCGAGAGCATGGATGCCAAGGCGCTGCGCATTCGCATCCCGCTCGGCTGGCGCACCCGCAACCACCTCGGCAGCATGTATTTCGGCGCGCTGGCGACCGGCGCCGATCTGGTGGGGGGCCTGCTGGTGATGGAGAAGGGACGGACGAGGCGCAAGAAGGTGCACTTCGCCTTCAAGGATGTACAGGGGGAGTTTCTGAAGCGACCCGAGGCGGATGTGCAGTTTGACTGCGCCGCGGGGGAGGCGATCGATGCCATGATCGACGAATCGCTGGCGACGGGGCAGCGCATCAACCGCCCCATCCAGGTGGTGGCCACCTGTCCGTCGCTCAACGGGGATGAGGCGATGGCGCGCTTCGTGCTGACCCTGTCGATCAAGGCCAGCTGAATGCTAACGGGCGCGTCGGCGCCCTTATTCAAGCCGGGCTCAGAGGATCTCCGGGCTCACCCCTTCCTTCACCACGACCTTCATGCCGTTGAAGTTGACCACCTGCTCGGCGACTATTTTGCAGCGCTTGCGGGTCTCGATCTGACCATCCACTTCCACCAGTCCCTCGGCGACCAGTGCCTTGGCCGCGCCGCCGCAATCGGCCCAACCCTGATGCTTGATCAGGTCACACAAGGCAACGAAGGGGTGGCCTTCGAGCAGAAACGTCTCCATGGAAAATCCTCTTGCTTAAATGAATGCCTGACGTGGCAGGGCGGCCATTTTAGGCAGTTAGGGCCGGCAGGGAAAGGGTTAGGTCCGGATTGGGCAGAAAAAGGGAACATTCGGCGCAAGGCAAAAAATTCAGCCTGGCGAGGGCCGGGCTGAATTATTACGCGATGTCGCGCCTATCTCAGCCGAACTTCACCACGGCTTCTCCCGTCACGGCGAGGGCGCCGCTCTGGGTGAAGATGCGGGTGGCCAGGGTGACTATGGGTTTGTCATCGCGAATGGCGATCACTTCGACCTCCGCCAGCACCTCCTCCCCGACAAATACCGGCTGCTTGAAGGAGAGGGTCTGCCCCAGGTAGACGCTCCCTTTTCCCGGCAACTGCTGGCCCAACAGCCCGGAGAACAGGCTGGCCAGCAACATGCCGTGGACTATGGGGCGCTCGAACGGGGTGCTGGCGGCAAACACCGGGTCCAGGTGCAGCGGATTGAAATCCTCCGACAAGCCGGCGAAGGCACCGACCTCTGCCGGCCCGAACCGCTTGCTCAGGCTGGCCTTCTGGCCGACGAACAGGGGGGTTGTTGCTGCACTCATGTTGTTACCTCTTCTGCTGCCTTGGTAAAGATGGGGTTGAGGCGCTCCTTGACGTAGCTGCCGGGGGCCGCCGCCAGGCCTTCGCCGGGCTCGCGTGCCGGGATGGGCTCCGACGCCTCGTCCCGTGCCTTGATGAAGGCGGTCATCTCGGGCCACCAGGAGCCACCCTGATGGGTCGCACCTGCGTGCCAGGCCTCCGGGCTCTCGCAGGGGGCATCGTTTTGCCAGAAGCCGTACTTGTTGGCGGCCGGTGGGTTGATGATGCCGGCGATGTGGCCCGACTCGGCCAGGATGAAGCGCTGCTCGCCACCGAACAGCTTCATGCCCTGCCAGGTGCCTTGCCAGAGCGCGATGTGGTCGTCGATGGCCGACACCAGCAGCACCGGCGTCTTCACCTTGGAGAGATCTATCCGGGTCTGGCGGATCTTGAGTTCCCCCTTCACCAGCTGGTTCTCGAGGTAGAGACGGCGCAGCAGGCTGTTGTGGGTCTTGCCCGCCACGTTGGTGCTGTCGCCGTTCCAGTGCAGCAGATCGAAGGCCACCGGACTCTTGCCCTTGAGGTAGCTGTCGATGTAGTAGTTCCAGTAGAGGTTGTTCTCGCGCAGCAGGCTGAACGAGACCGCCAGTTGCCGCCCATCCATGATGCCCTTGGCCTCATTTTGGGCCTCCAGCGCCGCTATGATGGGCTCGTGGATGAAGATGCCGAGCTCGCCCGGCTGGGAGAAGTCCAGCAGGGTGGTGAACAGGGTGGCGGTGCGCACCCGTTGCTTCTGACGGCGCGCCGCCAGCCAGCCCATGGCCAGCGACAGGGCGGTGCCACCGATGCAGTAGCCGATGCCGTGCACCTCCCGCTCACCGGTCGCCGCCTCTATGCCATCCAGGGCGGCCAGCACACCGTCGACCACATAGTCGTCGAGATCGATGTTGGCCTGGGCCGGCCCCGGGTTGCGCCAGGAGATCATGAACACCGTCTGCCCCTGGGCGACCAGCCAGGCGACCAGCGAGTTCTGGGGACGCATGTCCATGATGTAGTACTTGTTGATGAAGGGGGGCACGATCAGCACCGGGGTCTTGGCCACGGTCTCTGTGCTCGGGCTGTACTGGATCAGCTCGTAGAGCTCGGTGCGCTGCACCACCCGACCCGGCGTCAGGGCCAGATCCCGCCCCAGCTCGAAGGCCGCCTCGTCGGTCAGCCGGATGTTGAGCTGATCGGCGCTGCGCTCCAGATCCTCGGCCAAGAGCGCCAGCCCGCGTACCAGGTTCTGGCCGTCGGACTCCAGGGTCAGCTTGAGCAGCTCAGGGTTGGTCGCCAGGAAGTTGCTGGGGGCCATGGCATTGAGGTATTGGCGGGTGAAGAAACGCAGCCGCTCCCGGCTCTTCTGGGGCACGCCTTCCAGCGCGTCGACCGACGCCAGCAGGTGCTTGGCCGTCAGCAGATAGGATTGTTTGAGATAGTCGTAGATGGGCTGCTCGCTCCAGGCCTCGGCCTTGAAGCGGCGATCCCCTTGCTCCGGCTGGATCACCGGGTCGCTCTCCTGACCCGCGCTCTTGAGCAGGGTGTGCTGCACCAGTTTGAGCTGATCCTGCCACCAGTTCATCTGGGCATGGATCAGCTGCCCGGGCTGCTGGCTGGTCTGCTCAAGTACCTTGCCCAGATCGTCCAGATTGGTCTGCAGCAGGGCCTGGGCCGTGCGCTCGGTCTGGGCCTTGGCCATGGTCAGCAGCTTGTCGTTATAGTGGGACAGGGCCTCGAACAGCGGGCCGTACGATGATTGGCTCATGTTCTCTCCTTCACCCACGCCCGTGGCGGGACTATCCCGTCATATCGAGTCATGGGGAGATGTGGCTGCCCGAGCGGGCAGCCAGGGTTATCAGGCCTTGCCCGTGGTCTTCTTGATGCCATCAGCGGTCAGCACGTCCAGTTCTTCCTTGAACTGCTGACCGAGCGCGTTGAGCTTCTGGATGTCATCCAGCATCTGGCGGGAGAGTTGGCTGGCGGTTTCCAACTGCACAGTGCCGAGGGCGGCCAGGCTCTGGGCATCCTGCACCTTGCCCGCCGCCTGCAACTGGTTCAGGCCCAGCTCGGCATAGGCGTTGGCGGAGGCCAGTTGCAGACGGGTCAGCTGTTCAATATTGCTGGCCAGCAACTGGTTGTAGCGGGTGAGGGGGGAGGCAAAGCCTTGCATCTGCTCGGTAAAGCTCTTGAGTATGTCCATATTCATCATGCGTCTCCATTTCGGCAGAACTGTATTGTTATGAGCCAACTGGCCCTGAGTGGGTACAACGTGTCATCCATGGTCACGTGTTGCTTGCTCTGTTCAAACACACGTTTAACTATATTGTTACAAGATGTGGTTTGATGTAAATAACAGAAATGTTAATTTCAGTTTGAATTTTAATTTCATCTGTATTTATCGGCTGTCTTTGGTGAGAGTGGATTCAGACGAGCTGTGACGCAGCGCCGCCGGTGCGGCCTCGAACCCTGGGCCGGGCACTGGTAGGCTGCCCCGATGCTCAGATCCTCAAGGAATCCCCGATGAAATCGCTCACCCTGCTGCTTGGCAGCGGCACGCTGGCCCTCTGCGGCGCCGCCCAGGCCAGTACTCCGGTCCAGATCTCGCTGCCCGGTATCAACCTGCCGGCGTCCCATCAGGTCGAGGGGGCGCGCGCCTCCTTCCTGTACGGTCGGACCGGGCAGGTGAAGGGAATCGACTTGCCCGTCTTCGCCCTCTCCGACGTGGATCAGTTCACCGGCTTGCAGCTCGGCATCTTCTTCGGTGCGGCTCGGGTGCGTCACCAGTTTGGCGGGGTCGCCATCAACGCCGTCAACTGGCATGGCGGGCAGGACACCGGGCTCAACCTGGGCTTCGTCAACCTGACCAACAACGTGCGGGGGCTGAACTGGGGCGCGGTCAACATCGCCCAGGGCAACGCCCTGGCCAACGTCGGCTTCGTCAACTATGCCGAACGCACCACTTTCCAGATTGGCTTCGTCAACGCCACCAGGCATCTCGATGGCTTGCAGATCGGTCTGGCGAACTACGCCGAGAACGGCATCTTCCCCATCTTGCCACTCATCAACTTCAAGAAATCCTTCTAAGGCGCGGCCCAGCCTTGCATTAGCGAAGGCAACCATTACCCTGTGCAGCATCGACCGTGCAGAGAAGTGATCTTGAGATGACAACTGAGCATATGGATGCCATCGGCATCGGCTGGGATGTGAGAGGCTGGCAGGGCAACGCCCAGGCGGTGGCCGTGGTGGGCTGGCAGGCCCGCGAACAGCGGCTGCACTGGTTTGGCGTTTCCCCCCTGTTTCGACTGAGCTCCCGGGTTGCCCCGGATCTTGACGCATTGCTGCGCCCGGCGTTGCAAGACGAGATGAGCCTGATGCAGGTGCTGGCCTGTCCGCAGCTGGCCCTGGGGATAGATGCGCCGCTCGCCTTCCCACGGGCGTTCGCCGATCTGCTGGCGGGCAGGGGAGGCGAGTGCGCCGTGCCGCAGCGGGAGATAGACAACCCTTACGCCTACCGCGACTGCGAGCGCTGGCTACACCGGCAATATGGCAAGAAGCCGCTCTCGGCCACCTTCGACAGGTTGGGCAACAACGCCACCCTGGCGATCGCCATGCTGCCGCGGCTAGCGGACTTGCAACTGGTGCCAAGGCAGGTGCCACTGGCCGATCGCGCCGTGCTGGAGGTCTATCCGGCGCTGGCCAAGATCGGTGGCAGAGCCTCCCTGGCCAGAGACGAGATAGCGGCCAGTTTGCCGGCGGATGTCTTGGCGGGGACGGATCGCTATGATGCCGCCCTCTGCGCCCTGATGGTGCTGCAGTATGCCGCCAGGGGAGGCGTCTCGGCTCTGCCGCCGCTGGTCTCGGCTCCCGCCGATTTCCCGCTGGACGAAGGCTGGGTCTATCACTTCGTCCGGGACTGAGCCTCCAACAAAGCCTTCAACACGGGCTGCCGCATTCCCTCGCGGGCAGCCCCTGTCTTTTCTCCTCGTCTGTTCCTCCTTGCCTCAATGCCTCAATGCCCAATCCGGCCTGGGTGTTGAAATATCGTTCTCATATGCCATCAAACAAGAGGATTGAGACACCATAAGACACCCGGCAGACGAGGTGCCAGCCGGCCAAGCGGCAAGGCAGAGGGGTCAGCTGCGCGGGAAGCAGGGTGGAAAATCCAACATGGGGCCGCAGTTTTTCGGCTCAAATGGCGACAAGTGCCGCGAATCGCTGGAAGAGCCCGCTCTTCATCCGATATATTGCCTGCTTTCCTCATGCTTCTTCTGTGGTGGTTTCCATGAAACGCATTCTCTCTATCCAGTCCCACGTGGTTTTTGGTTGTGCCGGTAACAGCGCCGCCGTGTTCCCCATGCGCCGTCTCGGCATGGAGGTGTGGCCCATCAACACTGTGCAGTTCTCCAACCATACCCAGTACGAGGCGGGATGGCAGGGGATGGCGATGCCGGTCGGTCACATCGGCGCCCTCTGCAAGGGGCTGATGGAGATCGAGGTGCTGGGGCAGTGCGATGCGGTGCTGAGCGGCTATCTGGGCTCGGCCGAGCAGGGGGACGAGATCCTGGCGGTGGTCGCGGCCGTCAAGGCGGCCAACCCCGAGGCCATCTATTTCTGCGATCCTGTGATGGGTCACCCGGAGAAGGGCTGCATCGTCGCCCCCGGCGTGACCCGCTTCCTGACCGAACAGGCGCTGCCGGTGGCCGACATCATGGCGCCTAACCTGCTGGAGCTGGAGACCCTGTGCGACACTCACCTGGCCGACTTGAGCCAGACCCGCGCCGCCGCTCATCGGCTGCTGGCCAGGGGCGTCAAGATGGTGCTGGTCAAGCACCTGGGCCGCGCCGCCAGCCAGCCTGGCCGTTTCGAGATGCTGCTGGCCACGGCCGAGGGGGATTATCTGATCGCCCGGCCGCTCTACGAATTTGCCCGCCAACCGGTCGGGGTGGGGGATCTCATCAGCGCCCTGATGCTGGCGAACCTGCAGGCCGGCTTTGATGCCGTGGCGGCCTTCGAGCGCACCAATGCGGCGGTGGATGCGGTGCTGCTACGCACCTGGCAGGCGGATGCCTACGAGTTGCAGCTGATCGCGGCGCAGGCCGCCTTCGCCGAGCCTAAGGTTGAACATCGCGCAGAGCGGCTGGCCTGAGGGATGGAGTGATCAGCGGGCCTTGTCGACGGTTGATCAGGTAACCGCCGATCCGCCCGCGGTGACGGCCTGAAAATGCTCGACGGTGGGGAAGGGGTCGTAGAAGTGATGCAGCAGCGCCTTCCACTGCTGGTACTGGGGAGAGCCCCGAAAACCCCGGGTGTGATCCTCGAGCCGCCGCCAGTTGACCAGCAACAGGTAGCGATGGGGATCGGTCAATGAACGCTGCAGCTGGTGGCCGCCATAGCCGGGCATGGCGCCGATGATGTGCTGGGCCTGGGCGAAGGCCAGCTCGAAGGCGGCGCTCTGACCCGGGATGATCTGCAGTGGGGCGACTTCCAATATCATGATGGCTCCTTGCCTGTCTCCATGGAGGGGCCATTTCAGCAATGAATGAGCCAATAAACAAGGCCAGCCGCGAGGCTGGCCTTGTCGTTGCAAGCGTCAGGCGCCTGGCCGCACGCCACCTCTGATTCAGAGCTGCTTAGAGCTGCTTGTAGAAGAACTGGGTCGCCGCCAGGGAGCCGTCGCCATTGCGAGCGAAGTCCGGGATCTGGCCCGCCTCCTGATAACCCAGCTGGCGATAGAGGGTGGAGGCCACGTCGCCGACCCGGGAGTCCAGCACCAGCAGGGTGCGCTTGGCGTCGCGGGCGCCTTGCTCCATGGCGTTCATCAGGGCGCGGCCGACCCCCTTGCCGCGGGCCTCGCTGTGTACCATCAGCTTCTCCACCTCGGCTCTATGACCGCCGTTCGCCTTGGTGCAGAGCGCCAGTTGCAGCGCCCCGACCAGGTGGTGCTGATCGAAGGCCACCCAGAGCCTGCATACCCCGTCGGCCAGATCCGCTTCGATACCCTGCCAATATTCCAGCCCCAGCTCTTCTGGCAGTGGTGGCAGGAAGCCCACAGATGCGCCACTGGCCACGCAGTCCTGCAACAGGGTGATCAGCGCCGGTTTGATGCCTCTGGTGCTATCGACCTCAATGATCTCCATTGAAACTCCTCATCTCTCTTGCTACTCCATCGGGTATTAACGGATCAGCTCTTGCTCGGCCAACCAGTGAAACAGCAGGCGGGAGACCGGGGACACCTGGTCCAGATGGCGGCTGTCCAGCCAGCGCAGCTCGGCGATCTCCGCCGAGGCCACGGGGGTGCCGCTGGCCTCGCCGGTGTAGCAGCGCAAGTTGACCAGTACCCCTTCTGGCTTGCTATCGGCCTGGGCGCTGAATTCGCAGGCAAAGCGCAGCGTCTCAGGCTGCAGGGCGATGGCCAGCTCCTCCTCAATCTCCCGCCGCAGCGCGGCCTCGTCGCTCTCACCCGGCTCGCGCTTGCCGCCGGGAATGTAGTAGATGGCCTTGCCGTGGGAGCGGGCGCACAGCAGCTGCCCATCCTTGAAGCTCAGCCAGGCGAGTTTATCGATCATGGGGCAAGTTCCTCTTGTCAAAATGCGCTCTGCTGCTCGCACAGGGTGCGATAGGAGCGGGTCTCCAGCTGGTCGGCCGAGAGCGCGAGTTGCGCCGCCAGCCCCTGCAACTGCTGGCGATAGCTAGGCAGTTTGGCCTCCTCGTCGGTCATGATGGCCAGCTCGGCAAAGTCGCCGAGCCCGTCCAGATGATCCAGGGTCAGGTGAAAGGGGCCGACGAAATAGATGCTGCGCCGCTTGGTGAGGGTCAGCACCTGCTGATAACCCAGGTTGTGCAGCATGCTGATGGCCTTGTCGGCATCGGTGATGTTGACGGCCTCGCAGCGATCGGCTCCCGGTCCCTTGACGATCCAGAGCCTGATGCCGGAGGGCTGCATGGTGCGGATCACCAGGCTCTTGCCCTGCTCGGCCAGGAGCCGGTGCGGCGTGTCGAAGTAGCAGTCCCGCTCATGATTATCCTCCACCATCACCTCGGGATTGAGGGCTTTGAGGGCGGTGAGGAAGGCGGCGCGATCCGTCAGGCGGTATTTGAACTCCACCTCGAAACGACCCTGAAAATGTGTACTCATGAGGTGCACTTGGCGCTCAAACGGCAAATTAATAGTGCAGACTAACAAAAGTGCGGGGCTTGCCCAAGCGCCTGGATCGCAGCTTGGGAGCGATCGCCGTCTTTGTGTGCAGTCAGCACCTGAAAAGTCGGGCTGGCGCACAGCCCGTGGCAGGGTGACTGGGCGCCGTGGCGGGGCTGTGCTCTAATAAGCTCCCTCTTTGGCGGTAGGGTGCCGCCCATGAACAACGACAGCGGCGGTGAATGGGCCGACGCGAGTGGAGCCATTGATGCAGATCACGCAATTGAGCAACTTTATCGGATTGGGGGTGGCGGGCAACTTCGCGGGCCACCTGGAGCAGGCGGGTGAGGCGGCCGATTTTGTCGCCGTCAAGGTCACGGACAAGGTCGCCCCCAAGGCGCTGTTCCCCTTCTATGTGCCGTCCCATCCGGGCCAGCTCGGTGTCTTCCCGCTCAGCGGTGATGCCATCTTCCTGCCCGAGGCGGCGGTGAGCGGCGATGAGAAGGTGCAGATCGAGCCTGAGGTGGCGCTCTGGTGCGAGCTTGAGTACGCGGGGGAGCAGGTGGTGGCCATCCATCCCCGCGCCTTCGGCGCCTACAACGACTGCTCCATCCGTCGCCCCAACGCCAGGAAGATCAGCGAGAAGAAGAACTGGGGCCCCGAGAGCAAGGGCTTGGCCGAGAACCTGTTGCCACTCAGTGCGTTTGCCGCCGGTTGCGAGCTCGATGACTATCGCATCGCCTGCTATCTGGAGCGCGATGGTGAGCTGCATGGCTACGGGGTCGACAGCGCGGCGGTGGATTACAGCTATTTCCATCAGCAGCTGCTGGCCTGGGCCATCGACAAGTTCAACCATCAGCAGGACGAGGGCCCGGCCGAGCATATCCAGGGGCTGCTGTCCCAGGCGGGCCGCCCGGCCCATGCGCTGATCAGCATAGGCGCCACCCGCTACACCCCCTTCGGCGAGACTCACTTCCTCAGGCCCGGCGACACCTCCTGCGTGGTGGTCTACCCGGCCAGCCGCTACGGCGAGCTCGACATCCAGGACGCCATTCGTCGTCGCACCTTCGGCCCGGACGTCTCGGCCCTGCTGCAGGCGGTCAAGACCCGCTGATCCCCTCGGCCCTCCCCATTCCTGGGGGAGGGCCTGTTATTTGTGCCTCGTAGCCATCCCCGCATTGCTTGCGCCTCCTCAAGGGCTGCCGCGATCCTGCCACCTTCCCATGAACGGCATGAGAAGCGGATTGAAGCGCGCCGATATAACAGTATGATTTGCCAAAAGAAGCGCCCTCATCGGCAAGGATCACTGCACCTCACATGATTGAACTCAAAACCATGGCCCTGTTTCTGGTGACGGCGGTCGCCGAGATCCTGGGCTGCTATCTGCCCTATCTGTGGCTGACCCAGGGCAAGAGCGCCTGGTTGCTGCTGCCCGCGGCCTTAAGCCTCATGCTGTTTGCCTGGCTGTTGTCGCTGCATCCCACCGCGGCCGGCCGGGTCTATGCCGCCTATGGCGGCGTCTATATCTTCGTGGCCATTCTCTGGCTCTGGGCCGTGGATGGCATCAGGCCCACGCTCTGGGATCTGGTCGGTGCCGGGGTAGCCCTGCTTGGCATGGCCATCATCATGTTTGCGCCCCGTCAGGCCTAGGGCCAGACACCGGGGAGGGCACAAGGCCACCCGCCGATTGTACGGATGGTCGGGCATCGGCTTGGGTTGTCATCATGCAAGTCGATGCCGAGGTGCTGGCAGGCCGATCGTGCAGGGCATTAAGCCCGCCAACCAATAGACGGAGTCAACAAAGAATGAAAATTGAACAAGCGCAACCCGGGGATTATCAGACCCTGATCGCCATCTGGGAGGCGTCGGTGCGCGCCACTCATCACTTCTTGCCGGAGGAAGAGATTGTTGCCCTCAGGCCGCTCATTCTGGAGCACTACTTTGCCGCCGTGACGCTGACCCATGCCCGGGACGCGCAGGGGATCGCCGGCTTTTGCGGGGTGCATGATGGCAACATCGAGATGCTGTTCGTCGACCCCAGGGCGCGAGGGCGCGGGGTCGGCAGCCTGCTGGTGGCCGATGCCATCAGCCGGCAGGGTGCGACCCGGGTGGACGTCAACGAGCAGAACGAGCAGGCGCTCGGCTTCTATCGGCGCATGGGCTTTGTAGTGACGGGGCGCTCGCCGCTGGATGGCCAGGGCAAGCCCTATCCGTTGCTGCACATGGTGCTCGCCGCCGGTTGAGGCCGTCGAAAAACAAAAAACCGCCCGAGGGCGGTTTTTTCATTGCGGGCACCTGGCTTCAGGCACCGGCGTCTTACTCCTCGGCGGAGTCGTCCTGATAGCTGTCACGCTGGGTCTTGGGCAGACGGCGCATGGGGGTGAAGCCGATGTCTTCACCCACGACCTCGCGCTTGCGCGCCGGGGCCGGCTTCCTGGCGGCATCGCCCCTGGCCGCTGGTTTGCCTTTGCCCTTGGCGCCGGACTTGTCGCTGGCGGACTTGGCATTGTGCTTGGCGTTGGCGTGACCACGGTCGCGCGGCGGGTTCTGCACCGGCTTGCTGCCCGGCAGGGTCTGACGGGTCGGCTTGCCGCTCGGCTCGTAGCCTTCCATGATCTCGCTCGGAATGCTCAGACCGATCAGCGCTTCGATGGCCTTGAGCTGATCCTGTTCATCCAGGCTGACCAGGGAGATGGCCTCACCGCCACGGCCGGCCCGGCCGGTACGGCCGATACGGTGGATATAATCCTCGGCCACCTGGGGCAGCTCGAAGTTGATCACGTGGGGCAGATGATCGATGTCCAGACCACGGGCGGCGATGTCGGTGGCGACCAGCACCCGGACCTTGCCTTCCCGGAAGTCGGCCAGCGCCCGGTTGCGGGCCCCCTGAGTCTTGTCGCCGTGAATGGCGACGGTATCCAGGCCATCTTTCACCATCTGGTGAGCGAGGCGGTCGGCGATCTGCTTGGTGCGCACGAACACCAGCACCCGCTGCCAGTTATGGCGGCCGATCATGTGGGAGAGCAGCTCGCGCTTGCGCTCGCGATCGACCTTGATGATGCGCTGGTTGACCTGCTCGGCGGTGCTGTTGCTCGGGCTGACCTCGATGAGGGCCGGATTTTTCAACAGATCGTCGGCCAGTGCCTTGATCTCGTCCGAGAAGGTGGCGGAGAACAGCAGGGTCTGCCGCTCTTCCGGCAGCGCCTTCATGATGCGGCGAATGTCGGTGATGAAGCCCATGTCGAGCATGCGATCCGCTTCATCCAGCACCAGCACTTCCAGCTCGGTCAGGGTGAGGGCGCGCTGGGTCAGCAGATCCAGCAGGCGGCCCGGGGTGGCGACCAGGATGTCGACCCCGAGTTTGATGGCGTCCAGGTTCGGCTTGATGCTGACGCCGCCGTAGGCGATCAGGGTGCGGAACGGCAGGTGGTGGGCGTACTTGATGATGCTTTCACCCACCTGGGCGGCCAGCTCGCGAGTCGGGGTCAGCACCAGGGCGCGGACCTGGCGACGGCCGCCGCGGCCGTGGTTGGCCATCAGACGATGCAACATGGGCAGGGTGAAACCGGCCGTCTTGCCTGTGCCTGTCTGGGCGCCGCCCAGCACGTCCTGTCCTGCCAGAATGGCCGGGATGGCTTGCTGCTGGATGGGGGTTGGCTGTTCGTAACCCAACTCCTTGACGGCCCGCAGTATGTGCGGTGACAGACCCAGTTCATTGAATGACATGTTCGAGAGAAACTCCGAGCCTTGGGCTCAACGGGTGACGGCAGCCAGAGGGCCCGTCACGACATGGAAAAGATTATGGGCGCGTAATATAGCAGAACTGCGGCGAGCACGCAGTAATCCTGTGGGTAACGAGTGCTTTACGGGGCCGGCCCTCGCGCCGCAAGCCCCTCATCCTGCTGCGCTCGCCAAGGGGAGAGGGGATCCCGGCCTGTGAAAGGCTGCGGCGCAGCCTCTTCAGGCTGGCAGCAGCGCCCGGATCTTGTCGGTCAGCTCCTCGGGCTTGGTCTGGGGAGCGGCTCTGTCCACCACCCGGCCCTCGCGGTCGATCAGGAACTTGGTGAAGTTCCACTTGATGGCCTCGCTCCCGAGCAGACCCGGTTTCTGCTGCTTGAGCCAGCGGTAGAAGGGGTGGGCCTGCTCGCCGTTGACCTCGCACTTGGCCATGAGCGGGAAGCTGACCTGGTAATCCACCGAGCAGAAGCGGGCTATCTCCTCGGCATCGCCGGGCTCCTGATGGCCGAACTGATCGCAGGGGAAGCCCAGGATCACCAGCCCGGTCGGGCCAAATTGGCGATGGAGCGCCTCCAGCCCCTGGTATTGGGGGGTGAAACCGCAGCGACTGGCCACGTTGACCACCAGAATGACCTGGCCCTGCAGGGCGTCCAGGGGAAAGTCGCTGCCATCGAGCCGTTGCAGAGTGAGGGAGGGAAGGGACATGGCGAGCTCCTGAAGGGGTGAACAGGGTCAAAGGTTGAGGCCACTATCGGGCGCTATGGGCACGTTAGCTGGCCCGGCGCGGTGGGGCAAGGGGAAATCGGGGGCGGGCGCCTGCGCCATTGCGCGTATTGACGGTGGGACTTCTCAGGAGAAGCAATCCGGTTTGTGCCAGGGGGACTAAGTCGCTACAAAGCGCACTCTCTCCACTCGTTGCGAGCCCATCTTGGACTATCAAGCCGTCATGGATGCCATTTACACCCGAGGATGGGTGATAGTGGATGATTTTTTAACCGCCGCCGAGGTGGAGGCGCTGCGTGCCTGCCTGCCGGGGGACTGGCAACCGGCAGGGATCGGGCGGGAAGCGCTGCATCAGGGCAACCCCGATATCCGCCGTGATCAGATCCACTGGCTAGAGTCTGATCTCGGTGCGCCCGTGGTGGATTACCTTGCGCGCATGGAGTCCCTGCGCCTCGCCGCCAATCGCAGCCTGATGCTGGGGCTGTTCGACTACGAGGCACACTTCGCCCGTTATCGCAGCGGTGACTTCTACGCGACCCATCGCGACGCCTTCGCCGGTCGCTCCAATCGCCGCCTCACCTCGGTGTTCTACCTCAACAACGGCTGGCAACCGGAGGCGGGCGGGGTGCTGCGCGTCTACGACAACGACGAGCAGTTTCTGATGGACGTCTCGCCCAAGGGGGGGAGACTGGTGCTGTTCCTCTCTGAAGAGTTTCCCCACGAGGTGTTGCCCGCGAGCCAGGAGCGTTACAGCATCGCCGGCTGGTTCAGGGTCAACGGCAACGGCGTCGGGCGGGTCGATCCGCCTCGCTGATTGAAGCGGCGAGACCTTTTCTGACACAGGGGTTGCCACAATCGAGGCCTTTGTGGCCCCAAGCGGGGGAAGAGGGCTTCCATCGGCTGACAAGGCTTTGCCTCCCTTGCTACACTGGCCGCACTCAATGTTCGTATCTGGCTTCGTCCGGTTTTTTTTCGTGCGGTGGTTCATCACGGATCATGACGAAGCCGCTTCTCCCAAGGGATCATATCTAATGAAGAACATGCATGTTTTGCTGCTGTGCGGCGGCGGTGGCGCCGAACACGAAGTCTCTCTGCGTAGTGCCACTTTCCTCGAGCAACAACTCGCCCTCCTGCCCAATGTCGAAGTGACCCGGGTCGAGATGTTTGCCGATCGCTGGCTCAGTGCCGACGGCCGCGAGTGCAAGCTGGGGCTGGACAAGCTGCTCTCCTTCGACAGCGTGGCCCGCCCGGTGGATTACGTGGTGCCCTGCATCCACGGCTACCCTGGCGAGACCGGCGATCTGCAATCCTTCCTCGAGCTGGCGGGCCTGCCTTATCTGGGTTGCGACGCCGAGGCGAGCAAGATCTGCTTCAACAAGATCAGCACCAAGCTGTGGTTCTCCGCCCTCGGTATCCCCAACACCCCCTATCTGTTCCTGACCGAGCAGGATGAGGCGGGGATCGCCGAGGCGAAAGCCGCCCTCGCCAAGTGGGGCAAGGTGTTCATCAAGGCCGCCTCTCAGGGCTCCTCCGTTGGCTGCTACTCCGCCAGCAACGAAGCCGAGCTGGTGCAGGGCATCAAGGACGCCTTCGGTTACTCCGAGCAGGTGCTGATCGAGAAGGCAGTCAAGCCGCGCGAGCTGGAAGTGGCTGTCTATCAGTACGGTGACGAGCTGGTGGCGACCTATCCGGGCGAGATCTGCGTGCCGACCGACAAGTTCTACACCTACGAAGAGAAGTACAGCAGCGCCAGCCACACCGAGACCGCCCTGCATGCGGAAGGCCTGACCCAGGCTCAGTCTGATGCCATCCAGGCCTATGCCCTCAAGGCATTCCGTCAGCTGAAGTTGACCCATCTGTCGCGCATCGACTTCTTCCTGACCGAGGAGGGGGAGATACTGCTCAACGAGATCAACACCTTCCCTGGCATGACCTCCATCTCCATGTTCCCGAAACTGCTGGAGCATCACGGTCACAGCTTCGCCCGCTTCCTCGAGCAGATCCTGCGCAAGCCCGCCTGAGGGGCGTCAGTGGTGAAATGAAGAGGGGCCTGTCGGCCCCTCTGTCATATCCGGCGCGACAACTCACATAGGTGCCGAGGTGAACAGCCAGATGTGGGCGCCCTGGGGATCGGCGATCAGGGCCATGCGCCCGACGGTGGGGATGTCCATGGCGGGCACCACCACGCTGCCGCCATGGGCCGTCACCTTGGCCAGCCTGGCATCGACGTCTTCCACCGCTATGTAGGTCGCCCAGTGGGGCGGCACGCCGGCCATCTGCGGATTGTCGCGGGTGGCCTGCACCCCGGCCACCGGTCGGCCATTGGCGACCAGCATGGGGTAGTTGCCGCCCTCCATCTCCATGAGCTCAGTCTGCCAGCCGAGCACCTCGGTGTAGAAGCGGACCCCGGCCTCACCATCTGGCACATAGAGCTCGTGCCAGGTGAAGGTCTTGCCTTCGGCCAGGGCGTGCTCCCTGGCCATGTCTTGTTCTGCCATCTTCTCCTCCTGTGTCCCATCGACCTTCCCGGGTGTGGGATGATGGGGTGACGACCAAGTATAGAGCGACTCATTGGGCTCGCGAGTCTGACCGGGGAGGGCCGCGCAGCTTGCGGCCCGCAGACCCGCTCGCTACAATCGCCCCCCTTTTGTACTGCAAACCGCACCCCAGACTGTGCCGCCGAGCCCGCCATGAAGCCAATCCCCGATCACGCCGTCAATCGCCTGCGCATCTGGCGCAAGAGCATCTCGACCCGCCCCTTTCTCGCCCGCGGTGGCAGCGTGCCCCGCTGTGAAGCCTGCCAGCTGCGCCATGCCTGGTGTGCCTGCGAATGGCGGCCCGAGCTCAAGGCCGAGGCCGGCTTCTGCCTGCTGATGTACGACAGCGAGCCGATGAAGCCCTCCAACACCGGCCGCCTCATCGCGGACGTCTTGCCTGACACGACCTGGGCCTTCCTCTGGAAGCGCACCGAGCCCCACCCCGACTTGCTGGCCCTGCTGGCGGATCCCGCCTGGCAGCCCTATGTGGTGTTCCCCGCCTGCGAGAAGAACCCGGCGCGGGTGACCGAGCGGGTGGCCCTGGCCCCTGGCAAGAAGCCGCTCTTCATCCTGCTGGATGGCACCTGGCCCGAGGCGCGCAAGATGTTCAACATGAGCCCCTATCTCGATGGTTTCCCCGTGCTGTCGGTGCGGCCGGATGCGCTCTCCACCTATGGCATGCGGGTGGCCAATTGTGACGAGCACCTCTGCACCGCCGAGGTGGCGGCCTGTGTGCTGGAGGTGGCCGGCGAGCTGGCGGCGGGTCAGGCATTGCAGCTCTGGTTCAATCTGTTCAGCAGCCGCTATATGGCTGGCAGAGTGAGCCGGGCCCCCGGCGAGGACGAGACGCCGCTGTTGCAGGCCCTTGACGAGATCAACAGCGGCGTCGCCGAGCCTGCCGTGGAGACGGGCGAGACAAGCGTTGCCACTCTGGTGTAATCGTCAGCTCAGCTGTTGCATGGCGAAGATGAAGTCTTCGGGGCAAGAATGGCCCGCGATAAAGGGCAGGGGGCAGACAGCGCCGGCCAGACTGATCGCCTGAATCGCTGCGCCGGTGATCAACGAGCATGATATATCGGATCCACCGTCCGCCCTGTTTCGCTCGCTGTACGAGTCTGTGCCTGGGGTCGTCTATTGATGAAAACCAGGAATCAATTGACTGCCATTGTTTCGTTAGCCTCATGAGCCTGCGCCCGCTAGGATAGCGACCAGCGTTACTCATCTGTGCCCGCCTGGCGTCGCCGCGGGGCACCACAATCACACGAGGTCTATGGATGGAATTGGAACTGCTCACCCTGGTCGCCCTGTTCGGGGTCGCCCTTATCGCCGGCTTTATCGACGCCATCGCCGGGGGCGGCGGCCTGTTGACGGTGCCAGCCCTGCTGGCGACCGGCATGCCGCCGGCGCTGGTGCTCGGCACCAACAAGCTGCAGAGCAGCTTCGGCTCCTTCTCCGCCACCTGGTTCTATGCCCGCAAGGGGCTGCTGGAGTGGGCCATGATCTGGCCCGCGGTGATCTGCACCTTCATCGGCGCGGCCATCGGCACCCTGGCGGTGCAGACCATAGACGCCGCCATCCTGGAGCGGCTGCTGCCCTTCCTGCTGATGGCCTTTGCCTGCTACTTCTTCTTCTCCCCCAGAGTGAGCGATGCCGAGAGCGCTCGCCGCCTCACCCCCATGCTGTTCGCCCTGCTGGTGGGCGGCGGGGTCGGCTTCTATGACGGCTTCTTCGGGCCGGGCACCGGGTCCTTCTTCGCCATCGGCTTCGTGGCGCTGGCGGGCTTTGGCATGGCGCGGGCCACGGCCCACACCAAGCTGCTCAACTTCACCTCCAACATCGCCTCCCTGCTGTTCTTCGCCCTCGGCGGCAAGGTGGTGTGGAGCGTCGGTTTCTGCATGGCCCTCGGCCAGTTCATCGGCGCCCGCTTCGGTTCCAAGCTGGTATTGAAGAAGGGGGTGAAGCTCATCAAGCCGCTGCTGGTCACCGTCTCCCTGCTGATGTCGGCCAAGCTGGTGTGGAGCCAGTACCCCGAGCTGTTTAGCTGGATCAGCTAAAAGACCTCTTTCGTTGCAGATAACAAGGCCGCGTGATCGCGGCCTTGTTATTTCAGTTACCCTCGGGCTCAAGCCGGCCGGGCGAAGTGGGCTCTTATCCCCTCGACCAGCCGGCCTATGCGGGCCCGCTTCAGGCTGCTCTGACGATAGACCAGGTGCAACGGCCGCCCCAGCCCCGGCAGGGGACGCGCCCGCTCCCCCTGCTCGCCCACCAGGGCCAGCAGCCCTGCCGGCAGCAGCACCGGGCCTATGCCCACCTTGGCCAGCTCGATCAGCGCCAGATAGGAGTCCAGCTCCATGCTGGGCACCAGCCCGAGTGCGGCCAGCGGCTCGCGCAGGTAGCGGTTGGAGGGATTATCCAGATCCATGGTCAGTATGGGTTGCCCCTGATCATGAGATAGCCGCGCCCCTTGATCCGCGTCCCCCACCAGATAGAAGGGCTCCTCCAGCAGCAACTCGGCACACAGGCCGTGACCGGGGGGCAGCCGACCGGCACAGATGCCGAGCAGGGCATCGCCCCCGCGCACCCGCGCCAGTATGACCGGGGTGTGGTGGGTGGAGAGGGCGAGACAGGGATCCTGGCTGAGGTAGTCGTGCATGAAGCGGGCGAGGTAGCCCGCCAGCAGGGTCTCGGAGCAGGCGACGGGCAGGGGAGTACTGTCGGTGAGGGTCTGGCTGTCTGCCAGCACCCCCTTCATCTCCGCCAGGCTGGGAGCCAGCCGGGCGAGCAGCTCCAGGGCCTGGGGGGTGAGCCGGATCTGGCGGCCATCCGGCTCGATCAGCTTCTTGCCGAGGCGCGACTCCAGCTGATTGATGCGCTTGCTCACCGCCGACTGGCTGATGTAGAGGCGGCTGGCCACCTTGGCCATGGTGCCCTCGCTCGCCAGCAAGCTGAGTGTCTCCAGCCCTTCCAGTAACATATCCCCTCCCATCCTACCTGTTGGAAGGGGTTACCTTAGGGGCTGGTGGACTCAGGGGCAAGTGCCGTCTGCCGCCTTGGGATGCGGCCAGCGCCAGGACTTCAGGGGCGGGGCGAAGATCACCAGGTTGCCGAGCAGGCTGATCAGCACCCCCACCACGGACACCGTCTGCCAGACGAAGCCCTCATACAGGGTGGAGAGGCTGAGCGCCACCAGGGGGAACAGCACGGTGGCGTAGGCGGCCTTGCTGGCGCCGATGCGGCCCACCAGGGTGAGGTAGGCGGTGAAGGCGATGACGGAGCCGAAGATGGCCAGATAGACCATGGCCGCGAGGTAGCGGGGCTCGGTCGGCAGGACCAGGGATTGGCCGAGCACAGTGACCCAACCCAGCAGCAGTGCCACCCCGTACACCATGCCCCAGGGCACCATCTGCAGCACCTGGTAGCCCTGGCGCTGGCCGCGGGCCGACACCAGATTGCCCAGGGAGAAGCAGAGCGTCCCCGCAGAGGCGAACAGCAGTCCCTTCCAGCCGTTTGCACCCAGTTGCGCATCCGCCAGCACCGGCCAGAACAGCAACAGGGTGCCGAGCAGCCCCAGCAGGGAGCCCTGCAGCCAGCGCAGACTCGGCTTTTTACCCTCGAACAGCCAGAGGTTGAGGCCGTTGAAGATGCTGGCGCTGGCGAAGATCACCGCCGACAGGCCGCTCGGAATGTAGAGGGTGGCATGGTAGAAGCAGAGGAAATTGGTGGAGAACAGCAGGGCGCCGAGCAGGGCGGCGTAACGCTGGCCCTGCCAGGGCAGGCGCGGGAACTTGCCACTGAGGGTGAGCAGGGCAAACAGCGCCAGGGCCGCCAGCGCGAAGCGATAGAGCACCGAGACCTCGATGGGGATGGGCCCCAACTGCCAGGCGATGGCGATCCAGGTGCTGCCCCAGATGAGGACGGTGGAAATATACAGCAGTAGGTTCATAAGGGATCCGGTCAGAAAAGGGAAACGACATGGGGATCAGCATGGGCCGGACGGCGTGCGCTGGCTTACAGCATCTTGCGGTTTTTTTGGCGTGACCGCTGTGCGCGGCAAGGGGGAGGGGTAAGATGGGGCAGGATGAGGCGCAAGGCACAGGCAGGTTGCAGCAGATGAGACAGGCGGGAGTATTCGATGCACTGGTCAGCACGGGGGCAAGGCTGGAGGATTCCTGCTGGCTGGAGCCCGGGCTCGGGGTCGCCAGCTGGCGCAACTGTTACGATCAGACCCGCTACCACAAACCTGGCCATCATACGGTCAGCGTCTACCTGCAGGGGGGCGAGCAGACCGAGCGGCTGGACGGGCCCGGCGGCCACGGTGGCACCGGCAAGGTGTGCATCATGCCGGATCACCACAGATCCGAATGGCTGGTGCGCGAGGAGTTTCGCTTCTTCCACCTCTATTTCAGCCCCGATCACCTCGCTCGCATCGCCGAGCAGGCCTGTGACAAGGAGGGCCGTCATCTGGTGCTGGAAGACAAGACCTTCATCGATGATCCCCAGGCCGCGGCGCTGGTGCAGGCCCAGCTGATGAAGCTGGACTGGCAGCACGGGGTCGATCGCATGGCGCTCTCCCACGGTGCCTGGATGCTGATGTTGCACGCCTATCGCCACCACACCCGGGAGGCGCCCAACCTGCCCGAGGTGCGCGGCGGCCTGGCCCCCGTGGTGATCCGGCGGGTGCAGGAGTATCTGCTGGCGCACCTGGCCGAGCCCGTCACCCTGAGCGAGCTGGCCCTGGAGGCGGGCCTCAGCGAATATCACTTCGCCCGCATGTTCGGCCAGAGCCTGGGTTGCCCGCCCCATCGCTACCTGCAGGAATTGCGGCTGAAGCGGGCCAAGCAACTGCTGGCAGGACCCGATCCCCTGGCCAGCATCGCCGCCCAGTGCGGCTTCTCCTCCCAGGCCCATCTCGGCAACCGCTTCCGGGAGGCCTTCGGCCTCAGTCCCGGGCAGTGGCGCAGCCAGTTGTCATCCCATTGTCACGGATAGGCGGCAGACTCGTTGGGTAACGGCAGCCTGGCTGCCCTCTATCCCCAAGGAGTGTCCATTGAAGCATCGCAAGCGTCAGATCCGTACCCGCCATCTCTGGTTCAGCCATTGGAATGGCCCCAAGATCCGGCTCTGTGTCCCTCCTGCCCCCGAACCTCTCATTCCTCACAGTTCCCGCTGAAAGTCGCCACGACCCGATAGGATTTTCCTGGCAACTTTGCCACTATGACGCCATCAGCATGGACTTGGGTATGGCCTCATGTTTCTGGAACGTATTGAAGTCAAAGGTTTTCGCGGGATAAATCGACTCTCGCTCGGGCTGGATCACACCACGGTGCTCATCGGTGAAAACGCCTGGGGCAAGTCCAGCCTGCTGCGTGCCCTCTGGTGCCTGCTGGGGGATGCCGGCCCCTATCAGTTCACCCGCGATGATTTCCACCAACCGGAAGATCCGGAGCTGGCGTCGTCGCGCAACCTGCAACTGGTGCTCACCTTCAGCGAGTACCGGCCCCAGATGTGCCAGCACTCACGCCGCCTCGCGCGCCTCGGCGAGGCCTGGATCCCGCACCGGGACAAGTTTCACCGCGTCCACTATCGCGCCAGCGCCGAGCTGCAGGATGACGGCAGCGTGCTGACCACCCATGACTTTCTCGACGGTATCGGCAAGACCCTGGCCATCGACGACAACGATGAGCTGGTGCAGCTGCTCATCACCATGAACCCGGTGTTCCGCCTGCGCGATGCGCGCACGATCCGCGATGGGGTCGAGGCGCTGCCCTGGGGGGATCTGTCCGAGCAGCGCCTCGGCGAGCTGTCCGGCAAGCTGACGGATGAGCCCCAGCGCATCGGCGAGCCCGAACTGAAGGAGGCGTTGCTGGCGGTGCGCCAGTTGATGGAGCACTACTTCAGCGCCCTGGCCCCCATCAAGCACAAGCCGCGCAGCCAGCGGGAGATCGTCAATCGCCCCATGACGTTGCGCAACCCCGGCAACCTGCAGATGCTGCTGCGCAACGCCGACAACCGGGCCCTGCAGCTGGCGATGGCGGGCATGGCGGCCATGCTGCTCAACGCCCGCGGCAACCGCGAGCTGGAGGAGGGGGCCAGGCCCATCATGATCCTGGAAGACCCGGAGAGCCGCCTGCACCCCACCATGCTGGCGCTGGCCTGGGGCCTGCTCGAGCAGCTGCCCGGCCAGAAGCTGCTCACCACCAACTCGGGGGATCTGCTCTCCTCCCTGCCGCTCAATCAGGTGCGCCGGCTGGTGCGCCGTCAGCAGGACATCGTCTGCCATCAGCTGGGGGGCGAGCGCTACAGCAGCGACGATCTGCGCAAAATCGCCTTCCATGTGCGGATCAACAGACCCATGTCGATGTTCGCCCGCTGCTGGCTGCTGGTGGAAGGGGAGACCGAGATCTGGCTGCTCTCCGAGCTGGCCCAGATCTGCGGTTACAGTCTGCGGGCGGAAGGGGTGCGCATCATCGAATTCGCCCAGTGCGGCCAGGCGCCGCTCATCAAGGTGGCGCGGGACTTTGGCATCGAGTGGCACCTGCTTACCGACGGCGACGAGGCCGGGATCAAGTACGCCAGCTCGGCCCGCTCCTTGCTCAAGGGTGAGCGGGAGCGGGATCGACTGACCCAGCTGCCGGCGGCCGACATCGAGCACTATCTCTATCAGAACGGGTTCGAGGGGGTGTTTCGGCGCGAGGCCGGCGTCGGCGGTCGCTCGACCCTCAACCCCGGGCGCATCATCGCCAAGGCTATCCATCATCGCAGCAAGCCCGGCCTGGCGCTGGCGGTGGTGGAGGAGGCGGAGCGGCTCGGCGGCGAGCGCATCCCGCCGATGATCCGGCAGATGTTCGCCAGGGTGGTGGCCCTGGCGCGCGGCCAGGGCTAGATCCGGATATCGCCGTTGGGGATGGGGGCGGGTTTGGGTATACTCGCCCCTCTCTTTTTTACTGCCGGGCGCCCCTTTGGCCCCGTCATCCGTTTGCTGCCGGAGACCCTATGTTCGTCCAACTTCCTTTTTGGCTCTTTCCCCTGACCGGCCTGATGGCGCTGGGTGCCCTGATCGCACTCGGGCTGGTGCTGTGGCGCGGCGATCTCTGCCCGGGCCAGCGCTCGCGGATCACGACGCAGCTCTTCTCCATCTGGGTGATCACCGGGCTCTCCCTGATGCTGGCGATGGAGGCCGGGATGAAAGGCTGGCTGATCTGGTGCGGGGGCGCCGCCATGATCCTGGGGATAGTCCTCTCCCTGGCCCAGTCCCGCCTGGAGGGCAAGCGCGCCATCCCGTCCAGTCTGCTGTGGCTGCCGGCCATGCCGCTCGCCCTGTACGGGCTGGGCCTGCTGCAGATCCAGGGCTGGCTGAGCGGGGCGTTGCAGATGGTGCTGCTGGGATCGGCCTTTGCCCACCTGATGCTGCTGCGTGCCCGTCACAGGCTGCAGGCGTTCAATACCCTGCTGCCCATGGCGGGGCTTGTCGCCGCCATCCTGAGCCTGATCTGGCTGGCGGTGCTGGTGGGGTGGCAGGGTCATGGCGCTAGCCTCGATGCCCTGATCCCCGGGGTGCTGACCCAGGCCGGGCTGCTGATCGCCGCCCTGCTGCTCTGGTTCAGCCCGCTCTATCGACAGCAGGAGACGGCGCCTGTGGTGGTCTCGACCACTCTCTGTGGCCTGATCATCGCCCAGCTGGCGGCGACCAGCGTGTTGCATCAGCTGGTCTGAGCCCGCCGCAACGCGTCATGAAGAACAGAGAAGCCCGCGCCGTCCCATAGGCGCGGGCTTTTTCGTGGGAAAGGTGCACCGCCGGCGTGGATCGGCTGTCAGATATAGAGAGGGGTCAGAAGCTTCCTGCGGGGCAGGGCATCAGCTAGCTGACTGAAAAAACTACGGTTTGTTGCAAAAGAACACAACATATGGCGGTTTCATCCCCTAATGCACTTTTTTTAGGATAATTACTTGCAATCTCAGCGCTGGCGCCTATTATTGGCGACCTCAGACGCGGGGTGGAGCAGCTCGGTAGCTCGTCGGGCTCATAACCCGAAGGTCGTCAGTTCAAATCTGGCCCCCGCAACCATCTGAGAGTCGACATCGAAAGCACGAGTTAAGTGGTTGTAGATGAAGGCGTTTTACTGAAGAAAGCAAATTGGCTACTGCTCGGCCAGTTTGAAGAAATACGGACGCGGGGTGGAGCAGCTCGGTAGCTCGTCGGGCTCATAACCCGAAGGTCGTCAGTTCAAATCTGGCCCCCGCAACCAACTATTTGTATTCATGGCACGGCTCAGGTCGCTGCGGTGAGACGAAGACGCAAGGTACCTCTGCTCAGTACCCTGCGGGATAGGTCCGGTAACGGACAAACAATTCGGACGCGGGGTGGAGCAGCTCGGTAGCTCGTCGGGCTCATAACCCGAAGGTCGTCAGTTCAAATCTGGCCCCCGCAACCAACTATTTGTCCTCATGGCAAGGCTTCGGTCGCTGCGGTGAGACGAAGACGCAAGGTACACCTGCTCTGTACCCTGCGGGATAGGTCCGGTAACGGACAAACAATTCGGACGCGGGGTGGAGCAGCTCGGTAGCTCGTCGGGCTCATAACCCGAAGGTCGTCAGTTCAAATCTGGCCCCCGCAACCAACTATTTGTATTCATGGCAAGGCGCATGCCGCTGCGGTGAGACGAAGACGCAAGGTACCCCTGCTCGGTACCCTGTGGGATAGGTCCGGTAACGGACAAACAATTCGGACGCGGGGTGGAGCAGCTCGGTAGCTCGTCGGGCTCATAACCCGAAGGTCGTCAGTTCAAATCTGGCCCCCGCAACCAACTATTTGTATTCATGGCAAGGCGCATGCCGCTGCGGTGAGACGAAGACGCAAGGTACCCCTGCTCGGTACCCTGTGGGATAGGTCTGGCAACAGACAAACAATTCGGACGCGGGGTGGAGCAGCTCGGTAGCTCGTCGGGCTCATAACCCGAAGGTCGTCAGTTCAAATCTGGCCCCCGCAACCAACTATTGGTCCTCATGGCACGGCTCAGATCGCTGCGGTGAGACGAAGACGCAAGGTACCTCTGCTCGGTACTCTGCGGGATAGGTCCGGTAACGGACAAACAATTCGGACGCGGGGTGGAGCAGCTCGGTAGCTCGTCGGGCTCATAACCCGAAGGTCGTCAGTTCAAATCTGGCCCCCGCAACCAACTATTTGTATTCATGGCACGGCTTCGGTCGCTGCGGTGAGACGAAGACGCAAGGTACCTCTGCTCGGTACTCTGTGGGATAGGTCTGGCAACAGACAAACAATTCGGACGCGGGGTGGAGCAGCTCGGTAGCTCGTCGGGCTCATAACCCGAAGGTCGTCAGTTCAAATCTGGCCCCCGCAACCAACTATTTGTCCTCATGGCACGGCTCAGGTCGCTGCGGTGAGACGAAGACGCAAGGTACTATTGCTCGGTACCCTGTGGGATAGGTCCGGTAACGGACAAACAATTCGGACGCGGGGTGGAGCAGCTCGGTAGCTCGTCGGGCTCATAACCCGAAGGTCGTCAGTTCAAATCTGGCCCCCGCAACCAACTTTTCATGTTATCCCCCCTGTTTTCCCTCTCTGATCTCCAATTCTATCATTCTGATCTTGAACATTAATTTTCAAGCTACTGGTCGTCGCCAGCCCTTGTTCGGTATCATCGTGACCTCTGTTCATGGATGAGGCCGCTTCCTATGCTGCAACCCTTCAGTTATCTCCCTCCCAAGATTGACATCCAGACCACTAGCCTTGACGAGGTGATGGCAAGCCAGGCGCAGATCAAGCTGCTGCTGGTCGCCGACACCGAGCGCAGCACCCTGCTGGCGCAACCCGCCTTCGCCGGGGTCGCGGCCCAGCTCGCCCTTGGCCAGAAGGCCCCCTATCGGCTGGCCGACGGCCAGGGCCTGCAGCTGGTGATCTTCGTGGATCCCAAGCCAACCCTGGATCATCGGCTCTACAAGCTGGCCCGCTCCTGGGTCGCACCCCTGGCCGGCCTCAAGGTGGAGCAGTTGGCGCTGCATCTTGAGGGATTCGACGACGCCAGCCGGGCCCTGCTGGCCGAGCTGGTGCTCTCGGCGCTGCTCGCGGCCAATGTGCCGCTGCCAACCCACAAGCAGCGCAGCGAGGAGCCCCCGAGCTACCGGTACCTGATGGTGTCACCCGCGTGCGAGCTCGATCTGGTCCGGATCCATGCCGAGGCGCAAGGCAATGGCCTGGCCCGTCATCTCGCCGTGCTGCCGGCCTCCGATCTGACCCCCCGCAGCTACCGGGCTTGGGCACAGCAGCTGGCACAGCAGGAGGGCTGGCAGTGGCAGGAATACGATGAGGCCGAGCTCGCCAGACTCGGCGCCGGCGCCTTCCTGGCGGTGGCCAGGGGATCGGCAGACAACCAGGCCGCCATCGTCAAGCTCAGCTATTACCCGGCCAAGGTGGAGCGCAGGCTGGCGCTGGTGGGCAAGGGGATCTGCCACGACTCAGGGGGCTACAACCTCAAGGTCGGCGGCAGCATGTATGGTATGCACCTGGACATGGGGGGCAGCGCCGTGGCGCTGGGCACCCTCTATGCAATCAGCCGGGCCAAACTGCCCTACGAGGTGCACTGCTGGCTCGCCATCGCCGAGAACCACATAGGCCCGCTGGCCTACAAACCCGGGGAGGTGGTGACCGCCATCAACGGCACCACCATCGAGGTGGTCGACACCGATGCCGAGGGGCGCATGGTGCTGGCGGATACCCTGGCCCTGGCGGTGCAGGACGAGCCGGACCTGCTGATCGACTACGCGACTCTCACCGGTGCCTGCAAGCGGGCGCTCGGCAGCCGTTACAGCGGCGCCTTTACCAACAGACCCCAGTGGCTCGGCGAGCTGATAAGCCTGGGCCAGTGCAGCGGTGAGCGTGTCTGGCCCTTCCCGCTGGACGAGGATTACGATGACAACCTCGATAGCGAATGGGCCGATCTGCTACAGTGTGCGCCGGGTGCGTCACCGGATCACATCGATGCCGCCCGCTTCCTCAGCCGTTTCGTGCCCGAGCAGACCCCCTGGTTGCACCTCGACCTGAGCGGTTTTCGCAACAAGGGGGGCAACGGTGTGGTCAGCAGCGAGGTGACCGGATTCGGGGTCAGATTGACGCTGGATCTGCTCGACGGCCCGCTGGGGCGGCGCCTCGATGATCGAGATGCATGAGCAAGCAACCTAAGCAAGACAACGAATGAGGACAAGCGTGAAACAACCAAGTTACGACTGGGTGCTGTTCGATCTGGACGAAACCCTGCTCGATTTCCCGGTCGCCCAGGCCCTGGAGCAGACCCTGCAGATCTACGGGGTGACACCCTGCGCGCCCAAGATGGCGCAATATCACGAGCTGAACCACCGACTGTGGCAGCAGTACAACTCCGGCGAGATAGACGCCACCCATCTGCAGCAGACTCGCTTCTCGCTGTTTGCCGAGCAGGTGGATGTGGCGCCCATGGCGATGAACGACACCTTCCTGCAGCAGATCATCGCCCTGAGCATGCCGCTGGAGGGGGTGGTCGAGACCCTGCAGGCGCTCCTGCAGGGCCAAGTGAGGATGGGGATCATCACCAATGGCTTCAGCCTGCCCCAGCGTGGTCGCCTCAGCAAGCTGGGCTGGGACGACTGGTTCGAGCCGCTGATCATCTCCGACGAGGTGAATGTGACCAAGCCGGCCGCCGCCATCTTCCAGCATGCGCTCGAGCTGATGGGGCAACCGAGCCCGGCGCGGGTGCTGATGGTGGGGGACAATCCCAAGACCGACATCGCCGGCGCCGCGGCGCAGGGGCTGGCCACCTGCTGGTACAACCCGGCGCGCCAGCAGGTGGCGTGCGAGGCGACCCACGAGATCCATCACTTCGCCCACCTCTCCGCCATAGTGCTGGGGCAATGAGGCACCGGCTCCTCGCCAGCCACAAAAAAGGCAGCCCTTGGGCTGCCTTTTTTCATCTTCGCATTTCTCAGGTGCCGAGGCGGCTGAGCAACCAGGCTTCGAGCAGGGCGACCCCGTGGCTCAGCACGGTTTCATCGAAGTCGAACTCCGGATGGTGGTGGGGCGCCGCCAGATCGGCCCCCAGGATCAGATAGGCGGCCTCGCCGCCGCTGCGCTGCACCCGCTCGATGAGGAAGCCGGCATCCTCGCTGGCGCCGAAGCGGCGGCTGTGGATGGTCTCGAGTTGGAGGGCCTGCGCCAGCGGCACTATCTCCTCGAGCAGGGCCGGGCTGTTCTCGATGCCGATGGCTTCCCCCTGCTTGCGGATGAGGTAGGTCGTGCCCTGCATCAGGGCGGCCCCTTCCACTATCTGCTGCACCTGGCCAAACATGTAGTTGTTGAGCTCAGGGGTGGCGCCGCGGGTTTCACCCTGCAGGCGGGCGTGGCCCGGGATCACGTTGCGGCCGCTGCCGCCGCTGAGCTGACCTATGTTGATGCGGGTCATGCCATCCCGATGGCGGGGAATGCCGAGCATGGCGGTGGTGGCCATGCAGGCCGCCGCCAGCGCATTGCTGCCCGCGTTGGGCTCGAGCCCCGCGTGGGCGGCACGGCCCATAAACTCCACATCGAACTTGGTGGAGCAGAGGAACTCGGTCGGGTTGACCACCAGTTCGCCACTCTTGGCATGAATGCCAATATGCAGCGCCAGCAGGGCATCCACGTCGTCGAGCTGACCGCCCGCCGCCAGTGCCTTGCCACCGCGGCAACCCTCCTCGGCAGGCTGGAAGAACAGCTTGATGCGCCCGTTGAGCCGCTCGGCCAGGGCAGCTATGCGCTCGGCCAGCACCAGACCGATGGCGGTGTGGCCATCGTGGGCACAGGCGTGCATCCAGCCCGGGTTGTGGGACTGCCACCCCTCCTGGCTGGGGGGATGCAGCTCTCCCTGGCCCTCATCCACTTCTACCGCGTCTATGTCGAAGCGAAACGCCAGGGTAGGGCCCGGTCGGCCGCTCTCCCAGAGTCCCATCACGCCCGTTATCTCTTCGATACGGGCCAGCCAGTCGGGGTGTGCACCCTGGCGCAGGGCGCGCTCCTTCTGGGCCGCGACGTCGATCTCTCGCCCCATGATGAGGTTGCTGGCCAGCAGCTGGTCACCCAGCATGACGGAGAAACCGAGTTCAGAGAGGTGATGAGCGATGAGGGAGCTGGTTCTAAATTCACACCAGGCCGCTTCGGGCAGACGATGAAGATCACGGCGCCAATGGCGCAGAGCATCTTGGGTCATGGTAATTCCTGCATGGCTAGTCCAGCAGATATTGTGACGGGCAGGGGAGCAAGAGTAAATCCCGTCGGCAGAAATGCAACAAGGGGAGCATGAGGCTCCCCTTGTTGGCGATGGCTTGATCGTAAAACATGCGCAGATTGGCTATAAAGGCCGATTCGTCTGCATATTCAGATCAGTGGCACCAAAAACATATTCTGTGAGTGATTAGCCAGCATCCAGGCCTTGATGGCGTTCAGACCATGTCATTCTCTGGGCAATCAACCGACTCAAAGCTGTGCCAGTGACGGCAGAGAGACGGCAACCAGAGTGAAAAACACGGTAAATACGGCGGTAACAACGAACTCTTTCATTATTTTGTCTCCCTTCACTGACTAATGATGGGATCAAGATACCATAACGGCCTGGTAAAACAATGATAAATGTATTTATGTGGCAGTTTTATTGCAAGATAAGAATAAGGCGTCTTTTTTACAATTTTGAGGTCACTTTATCACCATGGTGATAAGGTGGGGGATGCGCATGTCATCTGCATGGCATTATTTGTAATAAATACATGGTGTTACGTTTTTGTGTGGTGATTTTTTTATGGGTTTTATATGGGGCTTTTATTGGGTTTCATAAGTTTTCTCGCCTAAAACCCTCCGTTACTGCGTCTGGAGATGTCGCCATGGAGGCGTTGGCTTGCCTGGATGCACTATATGACTTATCCAGCCACTTTTCCTCGATCTTATACCCCTAACCCCAGTCATGGCAGTACCTTAACGTCACTTCCTGGCAGCGTTTTCACAATTCATGGTTAAAAACAGGGGGAATATCGCCTTGGCCGAGAGAAAATCTGGTAGCGGTGGGTGCTTGTTACCCCCCTATCTGGCTGTAATGGAGGCTGCTGGCGGCGCCTTGCCGGGGGAGGGATGGCGCCGGGAAGCTAGGGACGGGGATCCGGGGCCAGCGAGCCGGATGACGGGCAGAGGCGCTCACAGTATTAGGGGCGTGGCTGGCCACGGCGATCGACCTCAGTGAGACAGTCAGAGCAGAGTAAAACGCGTCATGGGCGCTGAGTGACCCTTGCTGGGGGTCAGGTCCCGTGCCTCCATGTCTTCGGGAGCGCTGGGCGCTGAGGTGTGGCACCGAAGGGGCCGACGGCCAGCCGCCACGGACATATAAAAAAACCCTCCGGCGGAGGGTTTTTGTCACAGCAACCTGTATCAGCGCTATCTGGCTTAGAACAGGGTGGTGGAGAGATCGTACAGCTCCTGATCGAACGGGCGCTTGAGGTTCTCGATGCAGTCGATGATGTCGTGGTGCACCATCTCGTTGCCCTGGATCCCGACGCAGCGACCACCCTGGCCGGCCAGCAGTTGTTCGACGGCGAAGGCGCCCATGCGGCTGGACATGATGCGATCGCGGGCGGTCGGCGAGCCGCCGCGCTGGATGTGGCCCAGAATGGTGGCGCGGGTCTCGCGACCGGTCATGGCCTCGATGTCCTTGGCCAGGGCGTTCACGTCGGTGACGTGCTCACAGATGGTGATGATGGCGTGCTTCTTGCCTTTGGCTTCGCCTTCCTTGATCTGTTGCAGCAGCTTGTCCTTGTCGAAGGTCACTTCCGGCACTATCACATACTCGGCACCGCCGGCCACGGCGGCAGACATGGCCAGATCGCCACAGTGGCGGCCCATGATCTCGACCACAGAGATGCGGTGGTGGGAGCTGCAGGTGTCGCGCAGACGGTCGATGGCGTCCACGACCACGTTCAGTGCGGTATCGAAGCCGATGGTGAAGTCGGTACCGGCGATGTCGTTGTCGATGGTGCCCGGCAGGCCGATGCAGGGGAAGCCCTCTTCGGTCAGCTTCTTGGCACCCATGTAGGAGCCGTCACCGCCGATCACCACCAAGGCGTCGATGCCGTGTTTTTTCAGGTTCTCGATCGCCTCGGCCCGGACTTTCGGATCTTTGAAGGCGGGGAAACGGGCAGAGCCGAGGAAGGTACCACCGCGGTTAACCACGTCGGAGACGCTGTGGCGCTCCAGCTTGACGATCCTGTCCTGATGCAGACCGAGGTAGCCATCATAGATGCCGTAGACTTCCAGGCCATGATGCAGACCGGCGCGCACCACGGCGCGGATGGCTGCGTTCATACCCGGTGCGTCACCACCACTGGTCAAAACACCAATACGTTTGATTTGCTTGGTCATGAGTGCCTCTGGATCTGAGTTGTCAAAAATCTGTATCTGAAAATGGGGTCAGCCATGTTTACTATATCGGCTTTCCTATGGAATGCGGACACCATAGGAAAGCGATATACCAGAGAGGGGCCAGGCCCCTCTCTGTGCATCATTTACTGGGCAGCGCCAGCGATGATCTGGGAGAAGTCGTCCACTTTCAGGGACGCACCACCCACCAGGCCACCGTCGATGTCCGGCTGACCGAACAGATCGGCAGCGGTGGCACCGGTGACGGAACCGCCGTACAGGATCTGGACCTTGGCAGCCACGGCCGCGTCAAAGCCAGCCAGGTACTGACGGATGTGAGCGTGGACGGACTGGGCGATCTCCGGGGTGGCAGTCTTGCCGGTGCCGATGGCCCATACCGGCTCGTAAGCCACCACGGCCTTGCTGAAGGAGGCGATGCCACAGCGATCGATCACGGCTTTGAGCTGGGTTTCGACCACGTTCTTGGTAACGCCGGCTTCGAACTGAGCCAGAGTCTCACCGATGCAGAGCACGGGGATCAGGTCGGCTTTCTGGATGACTTCGTACTTGGCAGCCACCACGTCGTCGGTTTCTGCGTGCAGGGTGCGGCGCTCGCTGTGGCCGACCAGGGAGTAGGTGCAACCGAAGGCTTTCAGCATGGAGGGGGCGTTCTCGCCGGTGAAGGCACCAGACTCGTGAAGGTCGGCATTCTGGGCACCGTAGGCGATCTTGCTGCCGGCGGTCAGTTGCTCAACCAGGCCCAAAAAGATAACCGGCGGGCAGACGGCGACTTGCACAGAAGGATGAGCGGCAGCAGCCGGGGTCAGTCCCTTGATCAGAGCTTCTACAGAAGCCTTGGTGCCGTTCAGTTTCCAGTTACCCATTACCAGGTGCTGTCTCATCTTGTATATCTCCTAGGCATTTGATTGCGCGACATTATATGAATTGAACCGAGCCCAAGATAGCTGACCCGGCGGCAAATGACGTAATTTTTTTTCGCTTTCCTGATCCAAATCAGGAATGCAAGAGCCGATCGCTCATTCGTTAACCTGCCCCCGCAAACGGGCCCACCATACCCCAATCCACTCGTGAATGGCAGCCTCGGAATACATCAGATAACGCCCCTTGGGCAGGTAACTGTAGAGGGGTTGCGGCTGCTGGCTTTGCTTGGCGGTATAGTCGGTGGGGGCCGGCACCGCATCGAGTCCCTGGCCGCGGTAGAGCGCCATGGCCCGCGGCAGATGGGTGGCCGAACTCACCAGCGCCACCCGCTTGCCCTTGAGATAACGACTGATGCTGACCGCCTCGTCATGGGTGTCTTTGTTGTTTTCAAACAACGTCATTCGGGATCTGTCTACCCCTAAGCTCTGCGCCATGAGGGCGTTGACCTCGGCGTTGGACAAGGGATCCCCCGCCACATAACCGGAGAAGATGAGCTGCGCCTGGGGATAAGCCAGGGCCAGCCGCACCCCCTCCAGGGTTCGTGCCTGGGCGATGTTGTTCTGCCAGCTGCGCATGGGCACGGCGGGATCGCTCACGTGGCCGTTGCCGAGCACGACGATGGCGTCGATCTCCGGGTGCAGGCTTGTCTCAAACGGCGGGAAGGTCTGTTCCAGCGGGCGGGCCAGCTCGTAGCTTACCGGTCGCATCCCCATCAGGGTGATCAGCAGCAGCGCGCACGTGGCCAGCAGCTTGCCGGTCTTCTGAAAGCGGGTGAACCAGAGCAGCAGCAGCGCCAGCAGCAATAAGGTGAGGGAGAAGGGCAGCGGCATCAGCAGCTGACCCAGCCATTTTTTTAGCTCAAACACTGTGGTGTCGTCCTTGAGTTTTCAGCGGATCCGGGATGTGACAGAATACCCCTCTTTTTTCCTGTGGCCCAACCCTCTGTGCTCCCATCCCGTGAGCCGACGGACAGGTGCGGCCGAAGATGAGTCTGCCTTGAAGCAAGATCAGAGTTTTGACGGACGCGCCGACAAGTTCGCCCGCAACATTTACGACTCCACCAAGGGGCGCATTCGCACCACTGTGGTGTGGAGCGACATCGAAGCCTGCCTGGCGCGCCTTGGCAACCGGCCGCTGCGGATCCTGGATGCGGGGGGCGGCTTTGGCTACTTCGCCCAGAAACTGGCGACCATGGGTCACCAGGTGGAGCTGTGCGATCTGTCGGCGGAGATGCTGGAGCTGGCCCGGGTCCAGATCGCCGAGAAGGGGCTTGAAGACAGAATTCGTCTCATCCAGTGCCCCATCCAGGATCTGAAACAGCACGTGAGCGGAACCTTTGATCTGGTGCTCTGTCATGCTGTGCTGGAGTGGCTCGCCGAGCCGCGCCAGACCCTGCTCGGTCTGTTCCCTTTCGTCAATGCAGGGGGCATACTGTCGCTGCTTTTTTACAACCGTCATGGCTTGCTGTTCCAGAGCCTGGTGGTGGGCAATTTCGACTATGTGCGGCTCGGCCTTCGCAAGAAGCGTCAGACCGCATTGACCCCCACCAATCCGCAGTTGCCGGAACAGGTATACGACTGGATAGGGCGAGGGGGGCTCAAGATCATCGGCAAGACGGGGGTGCGGGTCATCCACGACTACATGCGCCACAAGCAGGATCAGGTCGAGAAGTTCGATGATCTGCTGGCCATGGAGCTGCAGTACTGCCGCCAGGAGCCCTTCGTGTCGCTCGGCCGTTACATTCATGTGATGGCGCAGAAGCCAGCCGGCTGACACCTCGATGAGGGAACGAGGGCAAGGGACGCTCGCAGGCACCGTCGAGGGCCTGCGGTCGTCTCGCTCAAGACCCCATGTTGACGATGCACGAGCCAAGCAGCCATGCCCGGTTTTTATGCTAGCGGGATCTAGCCGCCAGGGGTCGCCCGCGCACCCCTGGCCCATACCAGCGCGAGCGGAAACGGCGCCCCGTGCCAGTCCCTCGCCGATAACAACGAGATGATAACGTCATGATGAGTACATCCCGTACCCTGCCCGAGACGGTGGGATGGGTCAGACAGGAAGGTCTGGCCTTGAGCCTGCCCACCGACCGGCTGGCCTTTCTGATCGCGATCAAGACCCTGTCCGAGGACGAGTCTGATCTCTCGGAGGCCGCGCTGCACGATGCCTTCGGTTACGTGAGCAGCGCCTTCGGCCAGATGGACGAGACCCAGAGCGGTCGCGCCAACAACGCCATCAACGATCTCATTCGCCAGCAACTGCTGTCGCGCTTCAACACCGACATGGTGGCGGGGGAGAGCCTCTACCGCCTGTCGCGCCTGGGGGTGAGCATCGTCGACTTCTTCATGGATCAGCGCCAGGTTGACTCCATCAAGCTCTCCATCCTGCTCGAACACCTGGCGGCCGAACTCGACACCGCCCGCGAGGCGGCGCTCGAGACCAATACCCGCGAACAGTGGGACGCCGAGGTGCTGCCCAGGCTCAGCTTCTCCCTCGAGGAGACCCTGGGGCGTATCGATCTCACCCAGCGCGCCATGGACGAGCAGCAGAATCAGGTCAAGAGCGAGATAGCGGCCCTGCTGACCCAGAACTGGGTCGACGCCATCCACAGCTGCGAGAAGCTACTGCACGAGACAGGCCAGACCCTGCGCGAGCTGCAGGATACTCTGGACGCCGCCGGTCACCGGCTGCAGGAGGGGCTGCTCAACATTCAGGAGGCGGCCCAGGGGCGTGAGGATCTGTTCCACGTCGAGGAGCTGACCCATGCCCTGCAGGGGCGTCTGGACGTTATCACCTCTTGGGGCCAGCAGTGCATCGAGCTGTGGGCCCGCTACGACAGACACGTCCACAAATTCATCCGCAACGCCATCGACATGGACAAGAACCGCGCCTTCAGCCAGCGGCTGCGCGACTCCATCCGCAACTTCGAGCAGCACAGCTGGCTGCTGCGCATTGCCGAGGAGCCCCGCCTGCTGGAGCTGCGCGACGAGACCATCGCCATCCACGACGAGGAGGTCACCGGCGAGGTGCCGCTCGAGATGGAATACCTGGAGATGGTGGACATCAACCAGGAGCTGGCGGAGCGCATCGATCGCTACCTCGCCCGCTACCCCGAGCAGAGTTCGCGACTGGACTTGGCCGACGTGCTGCGGGAGTACCTGTTGGATTACCCGGCCCATGCCCATTTCGACGTGGCCCGCCTCTTGATAGACCAGGCCGTGCGCCTCGGCCATGCCAGCGGTGAGCGCGAGCTTCACCAGCAACCCGCATGGAAACCCATTAACCAAGCTGGATCCAAGGTTCAGGCCTATGTCATTGATCAATACTGATTTTCCCTTGCCGCTGCGGCTCGCAGAGGCCATCGCCAACCCCTTGTTTCCGCGCATCGACACCGCCTTGCGCTCGGGCCGCCACCTCAGTGCCGACGATTTCGAACAGCACTCCATGTTGGTGGAGTATCACGGCGAGCTGGAGATCTTCTACGGCCGCTATCAGGTTGAGCTCATCAAGGCGCCGGAGGGCTTCTTCTATCTGCGCCCGCGCCCCAGCGCCGACATCGGTACCACTGTCCTGTCCGAGCTCGACATGCTGGTGGGCAAGGTGCTCTGCTACCTGTTCCTGAGCCCGGACCGGCTCGCCTCTGAAGGGGTGTTCGCCATGGGCGAGCTGCAAGAGGAGGTGCTGAGCCTGGCGGACGAGAAGCAGCTGCTGCGCATGGTCAACAGCCGCTCCGGCGGCACCGATCTGGACAAGAAGAAGCTGCTGGAGAAGATCCGCACCTCCATGCGCCGGTTGCGCCGCCTTGGCATGATCACGGCGCTCGGCAACGGCGACAAGTTCAGGGTCAACGAGTCGGTGTTCCGCTTCGCCGCCGATGTGCGCTCCGACGAGGATCCCCGCGCCGTGCAGCTGCGCATGATCCAGGAGGGGGAGGCCATCTTCCACGACGACGAGATGCCGAGCAGCGACTCGCTGTTTGAAGACATCGAAGCGGATCTCGATGAAGAACAGCTCGAGCTGGAGGTTGAAGATGACCTGCAGCGTTAAATCCAAGGCCCAGATGGAGGCAAAGTCGTGAGAGGCAAATTTAAATCCCTGACCATGGTCAACTGGAATGGCTTCTTTGCCCGCACCTTCGATCTCGACCAGCTGGTGACCACCCTCTCCGGCGGTAACGGTGCCGGCAAGTCCACCACCATGGCGGCCTTTATCGCGGCCCTGATCCCGGATCAGTCTCTGCTCCACTTCCGCAACACCACAGAGGCGGGATCGAGCAGTGCCTCCCGCGACAAGGGGCTCTACGGCAAGCTGCAGCGGGGCCACTGCTACTCGGTACTCGAGGTGATGAACAGCCGTGAGCAGCGGATCTGGGTCGGCGTGCACCTGGAGCAGGTCGCCAACCGCGACAACAAGGTCAACATCACCCCCTTCGCCCTGGTAGACGTGCCCGAGGGGCTGGCGCCCACCGATCTGCTGCTGGAAAAACTCCAGGACGGCAAGGGGCGGGTGCGCGCCTTCGCCGATCTGAAGGGGGCCGCCGCCGATCTTGGTGCCATGAAGGTCGCCAAGTTCAATACGGTGACCGACTATCACAACTTCATGTTCGAGTTCGGCATCACCCCGAAGAAGCTGCGCGACCAGAAGGATCGCGGCAAGTTCTATCGGCTGATCGAGGCCTCCCTCTACGGCGGCATCTCCTCGTCCATCAGCCGCTCCCTGCGGGAATACCTGCTGCCGGAGAACTCAGGCGTGCGCAAGGCGTTCCAGGACATGGAGGCGGCCATCTACGAGAACCGCCGCACCCTGGAAGCTATCAAGGAGACGCAGGGTCAGCGGGATCTGTTCAAGAACCTGATCACCGAGACCACTCACTACGTGGCGGCGGACTATGTGCGCAACGCCGCCGAGAAGAATCGCCTCTCCGAGCTGGCCCTCAAGGCCCGGGCTGAGCTGGCCGGCAAGCGCCGGCTGCTGGCCGAGGAGAAGCAGCGCGCCATCTATCTGGCGGACGAGGCGGATCAGCTCACCAACCGCGAGAAGCTCTTGACCGACGAGCTGGAATCCGCCGCCGAGCACCTGGCCAAGGTGATGGCCGCCGTCAGCCTGCAGAAGAAGATCGAGTTGTATCGCGCCGATCTGGCGGATCTCAACGACAAGCTCGAGCAGCAGCAGGCGGTGGTGGAGGAGATCCACAGCCAGCTGCTGGAGGTGGAGGAGCGCAAGGAGCTGGCCCAAGCCGAGGTGGACAGCCTCAAGACCCAGCTCGCCGACTATCAGCAGGCGCTGGACATCCAGCAGACCCGTGCCATCCAGTACCGTCAGGCGGTGCAGGCGCTGGACAGTGCCCGCGAGCAGTGCGAGTTGCCGGGGCTGAGCGCCGAGCAGGCGAGCGAGACCCTGCATCAGTTCCGCGCCGTCGAGCAGAGCCTCACCAGTCGAGTACTGGGGGCCGAGCAGCAGCTGGCCCTGGCCAAGGCCGCGGTGGCCGAGCACCAGGCAGCGCTGACGCTGCTGCTCAGCATTGCCCCCGAGACCGCCCGCGAGGCCGCCTGGCCCACCGCCCAGGCGCTGCTCAAGCGCCATATCGAAGACAAGGCCCGCATCGCACAGGGGCAGGGGCTGCGCGCCGCCCTGGCCCGCCTGGAGAAGGAGAGCGAGAGCCAGAAGGCCCTGTTCAAGCTGCGCGATGAGCTGGCCCAGGCCTCTGGCCAGCAGATCGCCAGCGGCGACGAGCTGGAGCTGTTCCTCGAGGCCCAGCGCACCCGTCAGGAGGAGCTGGCCGATCAGCAGAGCGATCTGAGCCAGCGTCGCGCCAGCCTCGAACATCAGGGCGTTCAGCTGGGCCGCGACATCGGCGATCTCACCAAGCTGGCCCCGCGCTGGCTGAAATCCTTCGAGAAGCTCGAGCAGTTGCGCGAGCAGAGCGGGCTGCCGCTCGCCAGCGCCGAGGCGCTTTCCGCCGGCATGCAGACCGTGCTCGACAAGGAGCGCGAGTTCGAGCAGGAGAGCAACCGCATCCAGGCCCGGAAACAGGCGCTGGAGCTGCAGATCCGCAACCTGCAGCTGGGGGCAGGGGAGGCGGATCCGCGCCTCGCCCGCATCGCCGAGCAGGTGGGGGGTGTGCTGCTCTCCGACGTCTATGACGACATCTCCATCGACGATGCGCCTTACTACTCCGCCCTCTACGGCCCGGCCCGCAGTGCCCTGGTGGTACTGGATCTGGAAGGGGCCATCGAGCGGCTGAAGAAGCTGGAAGATTGCCCCGAGGATATCTACCTCATCCAGGGCAACCCCGACTCCTTCGACGAGGATCTGGTGGAGGCGGACGAGCTCGGCGACGCCGTGCTGGTGCGCAGCAGCAAGCGTCAGGTGCGCTTCTCCCGCTACCCGGAATTGCCGCTGTTCGGCCGCGCCGCCCGTGAGAAACGCATCGAGCAGCTCGATCTGGAACGCGAGAATCTGATCGAGGGTTACGCCAAGGCTGCCTTCGAGCAGCAGAAGTATCACCGTCTCTACGGCCACTTCCGCGATTTTATCGGCCAGCATCTGGATATCGCCTTCCGCCCGGATCCGGAGGCCGAGGTGCAGGCGAAGCAGAACGAACAGCGCAAGCTGCAGGGAACCATAGCCGAGTGCGACAAGCAGCTTGGCGAGGCCAAGGCGGCGGGCGCCCAGCTGACCCGCTATATCCAGCTGGTGCAGGCCATGCTGCCCTTCGCCCACCTGTTTGCCGAAGGGGATCTGGCTGCGCGGCTCGAGGCCGCCCACGCCGATGTGGCGAGCCTGAAACAGGCCGAAGCCTTTATCGGCCAGCACGGCAAGGCGCTCGAGAGGCTCGAGACACTGGTGCAGGTGCTGCGCCAGGATCCCCAGGATCTCGCCGCCCTGCAGGCCGCGTTCGACGAGGTGAACGAGCAGCTCGCCGAGCAGAAGCGCCGCGCCTATGCGCTGGATCAGCTGGTGGCCCGTCTGCCGCACTTCGCCTATCAGGACGCCCAGGACCTGCTCGGCAAGGCCTCCGAGATGAGCGAGCGCTTGAAAGAGAAGCTCAAGGCCGCCGAGCTGGCCGCCCGCACCGCCGGCGAGCAGCACAAGCAGATCGCCTTGCGCCACACCGAGGCGCTGCAGCTGCGCACCGCGCTGGATTCCAGCGCCTCGGCCAAGCGCCAGACCCTGAACGAGTTCGAGCAGGAGCTGGCCGCCATGGGGTTGACCCCTGTTGGTGAAAAGATGTCCGCCGACATGGAGGAGAAGTCCCGCGCCCACAAGAAAGAGATCGAAGAGCTGCTCATCCGCACCCGCTCCCGTCGCACCAGCGCCGAGGCCCAGCTGCAGGTATGCAAGCGCGAGATTGAATCCCTGGGGGGTCGCCTCAAGCTGGAGGGCAAGGACTACTTCGGTGCCCGCAAATCCCTGGTGGGCCACAAGGCGAGCTGGTCGCGGGTGGTACGGCTGGCGCGGGAGACCGACGTCGAGAAGCGCCTCAACAAGCGCGAGCTGGCCTATCTCGACAGCGACGAGCTGCGCTCCATGTCCGACAAGGCGCTCGGCGCCCTGCGGGTGGCGGTGGCCCACGACGAAGCGCTGCGCGATGCGCTGCGCCTCTCAGAGGGCAACCGCAGCACCGAGCAGAAGGTCGCCTTCTACGTGCAGGTCTACCGTTACCTCAAGGATCGGATCCGCAACGACATCATCCGCTCGGACGATCCGGTGGAGGCCATCGAGGAGATGGAGATCGAGCTGGCCCGTCTCGCCGACGAGCTCAAGCAGCGGGAAACCCATCTGTCGCTCTCCTCCCACGAGGTGGCGGCCAAGATCACCAACATCATCCGCCGCGAGCAGAACCGCATCCGGGTGCTGAACCAGGGGCTGCAGAACATCGCCTTCGGGCTGGTGCGCGGGGTGCGCCTCAACGTCAATATCCGCGAGGCTCACACTCGGCTCTTGACCGCGCTGGCGGATCAGAGCGCCATGCACAACGATCTGTTCGCCGACAAGGAGCTCAGCTTCTCCGAGGCCATGGCCAAGCTGTTCCAGCGCCTGAACCCGCAGATCGAGCAGGGGGAGCGCAGCTACCAGGTGATGGGCGACGTGTTGCTCGACTATCGCAACTACCTGGAGCTGGAGATCGAGGTGCAGCGTGGCGCCGACGGCTGGCTGCGGGCGGAGAGCGGTGCGCTCTCCACCGGCGAGGCGATCGGTACCGGCCAGGCCATCCTGCTGATGGTGCTGATCAGCTGGGAGGAGGAGTCCCGCCGCCTGCGCGGCAAGGACATAGCCCCCTGCCGTCTGCTGTTCCTGGACGAGGCGGCGCGCCTGGATGGCAAGTCCATCGCCACCCTGTTCGAGCTGTGCGAGCGGCAGGACATGCAGCTGCTGATCGCCGCCCCGGAAAACATCAGCCCCGAGAAGGGCACCACCTACAAGCTCATCCGCAAGGTGCAGGGCAAGCACGAGCATGTGCACGTGGTGGGCCTGCGCGGCTTCGGTTTCGCCGATGACAAGCTGATCGCCTGACAGAGGCTGACGGAGCAATACGCAAAACGGGAGGCTGGGCCTCCCGTTTTATATGGGAAATATGCGAGAGTGGGCGCCTGGAGCGGCGATGAAGCATTGGCGAGCAGGCCAGGCATGAGGCCCCATACACAGTCGAGGAAATACGGAATGAAGAGGAGCGTGCGAAGCGTCCTGCTGTTGGCATTCAGCCTGCTGCTGGCAGCCTGTAGCAGCCAGCCGGAAGCCGGCAAGGGCGGCAACTGGCGCGGCTATAGCCAGACCGGGCTGGCGTCCTACTATGCCGACCGTTACCACAACAAGAGGACGGCCAGCGGCGAGCCCTACAAGAAGAACGCGAACACGGCGGCCCATATGACGCTACCCTTCGGCTCCATGGTGAGGGTGACCAACGTCGCCAACGGCAAGAGCGTGGTGGTGCGGGTCAATGACAGGGGCAACTTCCCGAGGGGGCGGGTCATCGATCTCTCCAAGGCGGCGTTCAGCAGCATAGGCAACCTCAGATCCGGCCTTATCAAGGTCAAGCTCGAAGTCATGTAGGGGCTGCAGGGTCAATCAGCGCTGCCCATTGCAGCGCTGGCAGAAACGCCGGTTAGGCCTCATGTCACGACGCTTCGCATTGACAGAAACTAAAGCCGGACTCTAACTGTGGGGTGAGCGATGGACGAGTCTGTGACTCGGCTTGTCGGTAACCCTTGCCAGCGCACAGAGACGGAGGAATCGAGATGGCTGACCACAGGCCCGTTCACCTAACCCAGATCCCGGTACAGGGGGCCAAGTCCCTCTATCCAGAACCCTTCGCCTCCCTGGTCAGGCACCGCACCAGGCGCAGATTGGGGGATCACTTCGGTCTCACCAACTTTGGCGTCAACTTCACGACCCTGGCGCCGGGGGCCATCTCGGCGCTCAAGCATCATCACTCCAGACAGGATGAGTTCATCTACATCCTCTCGGGGACCCCCACGCTAGTCCATGGTGATGAGGAGTTCCCGATGTCGCCGGGGGATTGCATCGGTTTCAAGGCCAGCAGTGGCCTGGCTCACCAGCTGTTGAACAGATCCTCCGCAGACGTAACCTACCTTGAAGTCGGCGACAGACTGCCTGCCGATACGGTCGAATACCCTGATGACGATCTGGCCCTGGTACAAGGCGCCGATGGCGCCTGGTCTGCCCTGCATAAAGACGGCACGCCTTACTGAGGGCGGCATAGAGAGCCAGGAGGCTGGGTGTGGGCCCAGATTACCGAACCGATGGGCAACGGCGCCGCTCGTGCCTGTGAAGACTGCAGGCCAAGGAGTTGAATGCGCGAGTCGGTGATCAGCGGCGCGGCGCACGTGTGATCAGCGGCTGGCTCTGGTGCGAAAGCCTCGATGGCTCGGTCGCAGGCTTCCCTTCAGGAGGCTTGGGTGCACTCACCAGTCCCGGGACCTGCCTTCCGTGTTGCTCTCAGATTTGTTAAATAGAGCGAACAGTCTGTCCATATTGTCTGTCTATACGCATCAATAGCCTGCTCTTACACTGCGTCTCATGTCGAAGGATGCGCCCTTGGCTCGCTGACAAGCCGCTGTGATGGGCATCCTTTGCCAATGAATTTCTTGATAACGGAGTGTGATGATGAAGATGAGATCGGACAAGATAGTGTCGATTGCAGTGCTCAAAGCCAGGGCCGGGATGAGGGAGCGCCTGCGGCGCGAGCTGCTCAAGCTTATCGAGCCCACGCGCCTGGAGCCGGGCAACCTGGATTATGTGCTGTTCGAGTTGCAGGAGGAGCCGGGGACCTTCTATATGCGCGAGGCCTTCGTCAATCAGGGCGCCCTGGATGATCATTGCGCGACCGACTATTTTCAGGCCTTTGCCGGCCAGGCCGAGGAGTTGCTGGCGGAGCCTCTGCGGCTGATCTTGATGGAAGAGGTGAGCCCATAACCCGCCCCCCTGGCTGAGTGAGACCCTGCATTCGCCATCCCAGGCGGCATTCGTCCAGAGCTCTCGCGGCGCTTCGCCATCAGCGGGTGTCACTGAGTGACGGACTGAGCCATGCTTGCCCTCAACAGAGGATGGCGATACGAAAGCCATCGGGGAGGGACAATGGAGAGAACGCTGTTGCTGGTGCGCCATGCCAAGTCGAGCTGGGAGGAGGTTGCCTTGTCTGACAGGGCGAGGCCGCTGGCTAAGCGCGGTCAGCGTGACGCCCCCCTGATGGGCAAGCGGCTGGCAAAGGCCGGGGTCAAGCCCGACGCCATACTGTCGAGCCCCGCCTGCCGGGCGCTGTCGACGGCGAACATCATCGCCGAGGCGCTCGATCTCCGGGCCAAGAGCATCCTCGTCGATGAGCGGCTCTATGCCAGCGACATCGAGACCCTGCTGGCGGTGATAGGGGAGCTTGGCGATCCCCTGAGGTGCGTGATGCTGTTTGGCCACAACCCCGAGTTCACCGACCTTGCCCATCGCTTCTCCGGCAAGATCACCCGGATGCCGACCTGCTCCGTCGCCCGCTTCACCTTTGACGCGCCATCCTGGTCGGTCGTCCCGTCGCAAAAGCCGGTGACGGCCGTGCTCGACTATCCGAAACAGGGGTAGGGGAAGAGGAGGGCTGCCACTCACAGTGGCGACAGGGGGCAAGGAATGGCAAGAGATAAAACAAGAAGGGGAACCCAGGCTCCCCTTCACGTCCGGTTATGTCGCTTATTTGGCTGCGATTGGCCCCTTGGTGCCTGCATCGTTATCGACCCAGCCATCCTCGCCCTTGATGCGACGATCCCCCTGGATGGTGTAGATGATCATGCCGTCCTTGAACACCAGGGCCCCATCGGATTTCTTGGCACTGACCTTCTTGTCGTTGACCCAGACCTGATCCTTGTCATCGATGCGGATAATGGCCACTGTGGCGCCCGTTTCGGGGAAGGTGGCGACCCAGTTGCCGGTGTAGGGGCTGCCACTGGTGGCGGCCGCGGGGGCATCACCAAACCCGGCGGCGGCATTCTCGGCCTTGGTCTTGTTGATGTCGCAGCCCTGGGCTTCGGTGACCTGTGTACAGCCGGAGTGCTCCAGCTGCTGAGCGTATTTTGCGTTGATGGCATGAGCCGGGGCCATGCCAAGCAGGGTCAGGGTCAGGGTTACGATCAGAGCAGCATTCCTGGACATAGTGAATCCCTCAAAGTGTGAGTCTTTCCGGTTCATCGCAGCCTTGACTGCCATGAGAAACAGCCTGTGTTCGCGGCAATATCCTGGGGGCGAGATAGCAGGCCTGTTTCACGTTAGCACCTGGAATAGGGCTCGCACAGGGGACCGGCAAACAGGTGCAATCCATCTGGTGCCCATTAATCAGCGGGCTCAGCTCTGGGGAACCCTTACGCCCTTATCGAGATAGAGGCTGCTGTAGTGGGCACGGTGGCTGACAAACATCACCTGGTGGCGGCTGCCGTCGGAGAGGATGACGAAGTCGCCGGCCTGGGCGGGGCTTTGCAGGATGATCTCGTGTTCGGCGGCCGTCAGTTTGTCGACCTCCTCCTTGAAGCTGAGGGTGTAAGAATACATATGGCACTCCAGATCGGCTCATATACAGACACTGTGATCACACTCTAGCCGCCTGTGCCAGGATCCGCGGCGCCCAAGCGGCACCTGTGCGGCAGTTAATTTAACGGCTAAGCTGGGCCTGTTTTGCTGGTGCCACACATAGCTTTCTTCGCGCACCAGGCCAGTGGCCACATACGGGGCCAGCGTGGCGACAGCGCGAGGGGAGCCCGGTATTCTTTCGACATAAGAACAGGGAGTGATCATGATGGATCTGGTAACTGAGTTGGTGCGGATCGCCGCGTTTTCCGATGGTCCACAAGGGGGCAATCCCGCCGGGGTCTGGACGGGTGCCAGCCTGCCCGGGGCAGAGGAGATGCAACGCATCGCCGCCGAGGTGGGCTTCTCGGAGACGGCCTTCGCCGCCCCGCTGCAACCCGGTGAGTTGACCCGCTGGCGGGTGCGTTACTTTTCGCCCGAGGCCGAGGTGCCCTTCTGCGGTCATGCCACCATCGCCCTCGGGGTGGCGCTGGCGCACCGTTTCGGGGCAGGGGACTATGCGCTGAACCTCAGTCAGAGCGATATTCGGGTCTCTGGCTGGCAGGATGAGGCCGGACAATGGCAGGCGGCGCTGCAGTCACCGCCGACCCGCAGTCAACCGGCATCCGCCGATCTGGTGCGTGAGGCCTTGGCGCTGTTTGGCTATGGCGCGGCGGATCTGGATCCCCGCATTCCGCCTGCCTTGATCCATGGCGGTGCCGACCACCTGCTGCTGGCCTTAAATAGCCGCACCGCGCTCAGTGCCATGCACTATGAGCTGGCTCAGGGGCGCATCCTGATGCGTCGTGAGGGGTTGGTGACCATATTGCTTAGCTACGCAGCGGAAGATCGGCTGTTCCACACTCGCAACCCCTTCGCCTATGGGGGTGTCTATGAAGATCCCGCCACCGGTGCGGCGACGGCGGCGTTCGCGGGATATCTGCGGGATCTGCACTGGCCCCATGGCGGCGCCATCGACATCGAACAGGGGGAAGACATGGGCATGCCGTCGCGGCTGCACGCCGAGATCCCGGCCGAAGCCGGCAGTGCGATCAGGGTGTCCGGCCGGGCGCGGTGGATGTGATGACTGGGCGGGCCTATGGCGCTGGTCTGCTGTATCGGCAGAGGATGGAAGGGGGAGATAAAGCCACAGGGGGAAGAGATCAGCCCCTGAGCAGGGGCTGACGGGATGCGCTCAGGGCCGACCGCTCAACAGGATAGCGCCGCCCAGAGAGATGAAGATCCCCCCCGTGATACGGCTAAACAGACGCTGGCTGCGCCCCGGCTTGAAGTAGCTGCCGGCGCGTCTGGCAAGGGCCACGTAGCAGAGGTGCACCAGGCTGACGATGACGCAGATGGTCAGGTACATGGTCAGGAACTGGATCGGCAGCGGGCTCTGGTGATCGAGAAACTGGGGCAGCAGAGCGCAGAGGAAGATGATGGTCTTGGGGTTGCTGGCCGAGACCAGAAACGCCTCGCGCAGCAGGGAGGCGTCACTCCTTGTGCTCATGGTCCGGCCAGGCAGAGCAACCTCCTGGTTCCCCGCCTTGGCGCTTCGCAGCGCCTTGTAGCCGAGGTAGATGAGATAACCACCACCCGCCAGCTTGAGGGCGATAAACAGGGGCGGCAGCGTCTGCAGCAGGGCGCCCACGCCCATGGCGACCAGGAAGATGAGGATGGCCTGACAGAACAGGTTTGCGCTGATGGAGAGCAGGGCCGAGCGCCAGCCGAGTTGCAGACCGTTCTTGATCACCAGCAGCACATTGGGGCCCGGGGTCAGGGTCGCCAGCAGATAGGCCAGCAGAAACAACATCCATGTATCCAGATTCATGATATTTCCCTTGTGAAAAAGCCATGATGCCGTGTGCCGGGGGTACCGTCCAGCGGCTTCTATCGCGGCCCTGTGGCGACTTGGAGTGCTCGCCGCCTGTTGGAACGGCGCCGAACACCAGGAGGAAGGGATAGGTGAGGCATCCGGTTATCCAAAGCATAAAAAAACCGCCTGATGGCGGTTTTTTCATGGTGCCGACCCTTATTTCAGGGACTTCTTCAGCTTCTTGATCTTGCCTTCGTGCTTGGCAATCTTCTCCTGGCGGGCGGCGATTTTCTTCTTGACGTCTTTCTTGCTGGCTTTGGCCATCGGTAGTGCTCCTTGTTACGAGAGGGACATCATGAGGTCATGATGTCTTGGATCTGTCCATGGACGACCCAGAGTGCCACAAGGTTTCCATATGAGCTAGTGCTCAGTGACACCGGGTGTCGGCATTATCCCCTGGCGGGGCGACACACCCCAGCGGATGTCGTTGCACACTCAGCGGGGCTGGTTTGCAGGATAGCCCAGTTTCCGGCTCGCGCCACCCTCACCGCGACACCATCTGGCCGGCGGCCGGATACAAAAAAGGCACCCCTGGGGGCGCCTCTTGCATCATCCGACAAACCAGCCGATGGGGATCAGGCCTTCTTCAGGTAGGCCGCGACCAGCACGATCTGCACGCCGTTGACCTTGCCTTCGATATGCAGCGGGTTGTTGGTCAGGCGGATGCCCTTGACCAGGGTGCCGCGCTTGGCGGTGAAGCCGCCGCCCTTGACGTCCAGATCCTTGATCAGGGTGACGGCGTCCCCCTCCTGCAGCACGGCGCCGTTGGAGTCGACGGTCGGCACGCTGTCGTCATCCTCGCTCACGACGCCCGCCTCGGCCCAGGCCTTGGTCTCTTCTTCCATGTACATCATGTCCAGCATGTCCTGGGCCCAGAGTTCACCCCGGGCGGACAGCGCCTTCAACTGGCGCCATGCCATCACTTGCACCGCCGGCACCTGGCTCCACATGCTGTCACCCAGGCAGCGCCAGTGGTTGACCTCCAGGGTGTCCGGTTGCTCCAGCTGACCACGACAGGTATCGCACAGGGCCAGGCTGTGATCATCGTCACTGGCGGGGGAGTGTGGCACCGGGAAGGCGGTCAGCGCATGTTCTGCTCCACACAGCTCACACTTGGCGTCCGCACGCGCTTGCAGGATGGCATTGATGGTCATGTTTTGGTTCCGTTCATATGGGTAAAGCGACCCGCCGGGGCGAGTCGCGCTAATGAGGGGGCGGAATATAGCACAAAACCCCGCTCTTTGTCAGGCTAACGCCAGCGCTTAGGGTTGCTGCTCAGGCCAATACAACGTCTTCATGGCGGCGGGTCAGGGGAGCGCCGGTATTCATGGGGAGGCAGCCTGACCCCTGGCCCGCGACCACCAGCCTGCACTGAGGAGTGCTTTTTGGCGGAGGATCGCTAGAATGAGCCTCTTTTTTGAATTGCAGGACAACCATCGCCGTGCTGGCTCAACGTTTTCAACAACTGGATCGCTTGCTGACCGAGACCCGGCGCTGGTGGCAATATCAGCCCTATCACCATCTGACGCTCGCCTTCGCCGACGAGGCGCCGGCACTGGCCGCGCGGCTCAACGCCATGTCCCTCGCGCAGCTCAATGAGCTCGATGGCGACATGGCGGCGCTGTGCGCGCTGCTCGCCCCCTGGATCCCTGCGGGGGCGGCGCTGCACGGCTTGAGCGAGCTTGAGCGCTTCCTCCCCGAGCCCATCCAGTGTGCCAGGGAGATGGCGATGCACATGCCGGGGCGCAAGCAGGCGCAGATAGAGGCATTTTGCGGCAACCTGCCCCCCCATCAGGGACCCTATCTGGAGTGGTGTGCGGGCAAGGGCCATCTGGGGCGGCTGGTCTCCCTGCATAGGGGCGCCGAGATCCTGAGCCTGGAGCTGCAAGGTCAGCTCTGCGAGGAGGGGCGCCGGCTGGCGTCCCGGGATGGCGCCCGCATGCAGTTTATTGAGGCCGATGCCTTCGCCGCCGAGTCGGGGGCGCTTATCGCCGAGCAGCATCACGCCATGGCGCTGCACGCCTGCGGCGAGCTGCACACCCATCTGCTGGAGCGGGTGGTCGAACGCGGTGCCCGCGGGGTCACCGTCTCTCCCTGCTGTTATCACCTGATCCGCGGCAGCCACTATCGCCCCCTGTCCACGGCCGCCCAGGCCAGCGATCTGCAATTGACCAAGGCCGACTTGCGCCTGCCGTTGCAGGAGACGGTGACCGCCGGCGCCCGCATCTCCCGTTTGCGCGAGCTGGAGGTGGTGTGGCGCCTCGCGTTCGACTGCCTGCAGCGCCATCTGCGCGGGGTGGATGAGTACCTGCCAGTGCCCAACATGCAAAAGAGCCTGCTCACCGGCAGCTTCGAGGCGTTTTGCGCCTGGGCAGCGCAGCGCAAGGGGCTCATCCTGCCGGCTGGGCTCGATCTGGCCGCGTTTCTGGCCATGGGGGAGGCGCGCTACGGCGATGTCGCCCGCATGGAGCTGGTGCGCCACCTGTTCCGCCGTCCGCTCGAGATCTGGCTGGCGCTGGATCGCGCGCTCTTCTTGCAGGAGCAGGGGTACAGGGTCGAGGTGGGGGAGTTTTGCGACAAGCCTATGACCCCCCGCAACATCCTGATCCGCGCGGTGCGCCAGCAGATGAGCTGAGGGCGTTGCCGCCCTGGAGGCGTCGTCACCCCATAGCAACCGGCGAGCCAACGCCCGCGCCTTGATGACGCGGGCGTTGGCTCGCCGGGAGTATTATCCCGGTTGTTATGGCTTCTTGCCCACCTGGACTATATCCAGGTTGTTTTCGGTGGTACTCGGAAATAGGCGCCTTTATCCCCATCAGGCAGAAATACCCGCAGAGTGAAATGGCTCACATATTCGCCATTTTCTTAATTCTCGAAGTGAATTTAGTTATTACAACGCCTATGCTCGGCCTGAACTTCACGTTGAGACAAGGATTGTTATCTATGTTCAAACTCAAGCACAGCGCCTGGCTGATCACCCTTGCCTGCGCCTTGCCAAGCCAGGGGGCCATGAATATCCAGCCCGATCCGCAAAATAGCGGGGGATATGTGATTGCCGCGCCGGATCTGCTGGCGGTGGAAAAAGCCAAGACCGCCAATCCCATGTATGGCATCTGGTCCAAGGCATTGGCCACGCGCCCCAACACCATAGTGGATGCCATAGAGCCGAGGCAGGCCAGCAATCCGGATAACGTCAAACGGGTCGAGCGGGTATTTTCCGAATCGGATTGGGACTTTCTGACCCAGATGGCGGCACCTGAATATACCTATGTGCGCTTCTTGCGGGCGGTCGGTAAATTCCCGGCCTTCTGTGGGGAATATAGCGATGGCCGCAATGCGGATGCCATCTGCAAGAAATCCATAGTGACCGCCTTTGCCCATTTCGCCCAGGAGACCGGCGGTCATATAGGCAAAAATAACAGCTCCGATAATCCGCTGGCGCTGGAGGAGTGGCAGCAGGCGCTGGTGCACGTGCGCGAAATGGGCTGGTCAGAGGGCCAGACCGGCTATACCACGGGCTGTGGTCAGAATGATTGGCAAAACAAGAAATGGCCCTGCTCCACCGGTCAGGGATATTTTGGCCGCGGGGCGAAACAACTCTCCTACCACTTCAATTACGGCGCCTTCTCCGATGCCATGTTCGCGGGCGACGCCAACGTGTTGCTCAACGATCCCGGCCGGGTCGCCGACTCCTGGCTGAACCTGGCCTCGGCCATCTGGTTCTTCCTGACGCCGCAGGCCCCCAAGCCCGCCATGCTGCACGTGATCGATCGCACCTGGGTGCCCTCCCAGCGCGAGACTGCGGCGGGGATAGGCTATGGCTTTGGCACCACCATCAACGTCATCAACGGTGGCATCGAATGTGGTGAGCAGAATAAGGACAAGGGCCAGCCGGTCAACCGTATCCGGTATTGGGAAGGGCTGGCGGCCCATTACCAGATCCCCATCGAGGCCGACGAGAAAAATACCTGCTGGCAGCAGACCCCCTATGGCAGCCTGAATCTGAACGGTGCCACCGATGTGCTTTATACCAACTGGGACGGTAACTGGAAATATTATGCCGACAGGCCCGGTGGTTATTCCTTTGAATGTGAGCTGGTCGGGTTCCAGACCGCCTATTCGGCGCTGGTGCCAGGGGATTATGAGAAATGTGTGACCAACTTTTATGGCTCTCACGCCAATTGGCCCAAGGTGCGGGTGGTGGAAAAGCTGGATCCCACGCCGGTCGATCCCAATCCCCCCGTGGGTGATGTCCCCGTCTGGTCCGTCAGCAAGGTCTATATCGCCGGTAATAAGGTCAGCCACAAGGGCATTATTTATCAGGCGAAATGGTGGACCCAGGGAGATGATCCTGCCAAGGGCGGCCCCTGGGCTCAGGTCATTTAATGACGAGATGGTAGCTCTGCGCTAGGGCATATCGATCCGACATGAATTTTGGCTAAAGTGGTTGGCCTGAATAACACAAGGGAGGCGAGGTGCCTCCCTCCATTTATCCCGGCGATGGGCACAATAAGCAGCCATTGCTGTTTGCGCTCTTTCAGCTTATTGATGGTGGCCGTTTATTTTGTGGCGCAAGTTCCCATCAAGGGCCTATTTTCTCGCCAATCTGGCTTCATCAGATAGGGATCAGTCATGAATATCGCTATCCATTTTGAAATTCCGGTGCGGGATCTGGCGCGGGCCATCCGCTTCTATGAGGGTGTCTTCGAGATAACGCTCGAGCGGGTGCAGATCGATGGCAACGAGATGGCGCTGTTCCCGCTGTTTGAGGGGATGGCGGGCTGCTCCGGCGCCCTGGCAAAGGGGGATAGCTATGTGCCCAGCCTAGATGGCAGCCGCATCTACCTGACCGTACCCGATATCGAGCTGGCCTTGACCAGGGTGTTGCAGCGGGGAGGGGAGAGCCTCTATCCCATCACCCGGGTGAGCGATAGCATCAGGGTGGCCGAGTTCAAGGATCCCGAAGGCAACCGCATCGCCCTGCAGGAGATAGAGCTGAGCAAGGTGCATGCCCTGAGTACCTGAAGACACCCCGGAGGTAGGCCCACCGGGGCTGTGAGGGGGGATGAGTGCGCCGATACCCAACATGGTCAGTTGCGGGATCCTGGGCTGCATGCTACTCATCTGATGCTGAATATGGCCGGCATTCCGCCGACCCGGGCCATGGATTTAGGAGCTTGATATGCAAGGAACCTGTCTGTGCGGCGGCATTGTCGTCTCGAGCGGTGAACACCGGGAGGTCAGCCTGTGTCACTGCGCCATGTGTCGGCGCTGGTCCGGGGGGCCCATGTTTGCGGTGCATGGCGGCAAGGATGTCCGCTTCAAGGGGCTCACCCCGGTGGCCTACCGCTCGTCCGAGTGGGCGGAGCGCGGCTTCTGTCCGACCTGTGGTACCCATCTCTTCTACCATCTGCTGCCGACGGATGAATACATACTGCCTGCCGGCCTGTTCCAGGATCAGTCGTTCGAGCTGGCCAGCCAGATCTTCATCGACGAGAAGCCGGACTTCTACGAGCTGAAAAACGACACCCCGACCCTGACGGGTCAGCAGGTGTTCGAACAGTTCGCCCCCAAGGACTGAGGCAGAGAGCCGCTTATATAGATGAGCTGCGGCGGTTGCGCGGCGCCATGACTCGAGGAGGATAAGATGGATGAACAAGAGAAGCTGAGGGGGCCCGCCTCCTATTTCCCGGCCATCGAGCAGAAATATGGTCAGCCCATCGCCCATTGGCTGGCCCTGCTGGCGGGCCAGGAGGAGCGCAAGCACATGGCGCTGGTGGCCTGGCTCAAGAGCGAGCACGGCATGGGGCACGGTCATGCCAATGCCCTGGTGGCCCACTTCTTGGCGCAGGGTTAGCGCGGTCTGCACCGTCGATAAACGAGGAGAACGGATGGAACTGGTGGTGATCCGCCATGGGCAGACCCAGGCCAATGCCGAGAACCGCTATCTCGGCGCGCTGGACATTGGCCTTAACGACAAGGGATGGGAGCAGGTATCTGAGTTGGCGCAGGGGCTCGCGAGGGAGGCGCCGTTTACGCGGCTGCTGTCCTCTCCCTTGTTGCGGGCGAGGCATAGTGCCGAGCAAATTTCCCGCACCTTGGCGCTGCCTGTTCAGCTTATCCCGGCCTTTCGTGAGCGGCACGTGGGGCTGTTTGAGGGACTGACACAGGGGGAGGCACGGGAGCGCTACCCCGAGCTATGGGCACGCAACATCACCCGGCGCTGGGCCGAGGCGCCCCCCGGTGGGGAATCCCTGGACGCTGTGGTAGCCAGGGTATCCCGGGGATTGACGGACTTGGTGTATGAGCATGAGGGGGAACGGGTATTGCTGGTGGCGCACGGGGTGGTGGCCAAGGTGATCCGGGCCCTCACCGGCGCAGGGTTCACCGACTTTTTCGAGTGGCAACTGCATAACGGCGGCAGGCTGGTGGTCAATCTTGTTTCTGTTCCGTCGCCGATACGATTCAGTCGCCCTGATGGGCAGGATTAGCCCTGTTTGACTAACACATCGACGCCCGAGAAGGAGTCCCATAAAGGCGCAATATGCCGTGATTGCCGAGCTGGTACGGATCTTCTTGCCGGATCACTTGGCAACAGGGCTAGGTAGCTCCACCTCGGCAAGGTCCAAGGGGATATAGAAAAAGCGCGCCCAAGGGCGCGCTTTTTTGATCTGAGGCTATGCATTCTGCCGTCGGCTTACTCTTCGATATCCAGCAACACCAGGATGGCGCTGTCGCCGCCCCATTCGCGCGGCGCCTGATGGAAGGCGCGCACATTGGGGTGCTGGGCCAGCCAGCTCGGGATCCGCTGCTTGAGGATGTGTTTGCCGATGCCATGCATCACCGAGGCGACGTGGATGTTCTCTTTCTGGCATAGGGTCAGCAGGGCGGCCAGCTCCAGTTTCGCCTGGTTCTGATTCATGCCATGCAGGTCCAGATAGATCTCCGGCGGGTAGCTGCCGCGCTTGAGCTTCTTCAGCTCGAATTTCGAGACGTCTTCACGCACATAACGGGTCGGGCCATCCTCGTCCAGATGGGGCTGGTACTCGTCGCTGAAAAAGTGGCCAACCCCAAGCTTTTCGCGGCTTTCACGCAGTTCGCGTTTCTGCTTGACCGGGCGCAGGTCGGCCCTTATGGTATCTTGCTTAATTTTCCGGGTACCTTTGACAGCATCACGAAACAGCAGGTTTTCCTCGTCTGTGGGTGAGGGCGTTTTTTTCATCAGGTACTCGTCTTGCTCGCTATATAGGTTTCTCGGGCCGGATATTACTCGACTTGGAGGTGGATTTGGACAAGATATTTATCGATGAGGTGGTTGCCGAGATGCACACCATCCAGGACATGTTGCGCTGGGCCATGAGTCGCTTCAACGACGCCGGGATCTTCTACGGGCATGGCAGCGACAACGCCTGGGATGAGGCCGTGCAGCTGGTACTGCCCGCGTTACATCTGCCGCCAGACGTGGATCCCGGCATGCGCCACTCCCGGCTGACCACCAGTGAGCGTCACCGCATCGCCGAGCTGATCATCCGCCGGGTGCAGGAGCGGGTGCCTGCCGCCTACCTGACCAACAAGGCCTGGTATGCCGGTTGGGAGTTTTACGTGGACGAGCGGGTGCTGATCCCGCGCTCCCCCATCGCCGAGATGGTGGCCAACCGCTTCGCCCCCTTCCTCAAACATGAACCGACCAGGATCATGGATCTCTGCACCGGCTCCGGTTGCATCGCCATCATCATGGCCCACGAATTCCCCCACGCGGAAGTGGACGCCATCGACATCAGCGTCGATGCGCTGAACGTGGCCGAGCGCAACATCACCGATCACGGTCTGGAGCAGCAGGTCATTCCGATCCGCTCCGATCTGATGCGGGATCTGCCGGTCGGTGACAAGTACGATCTCATCGTCTCCAACCCGCCCTACGTGGACTCCGAAGACATGTCGGACTTGCCTGAGGAGTTCCGGCACGAGCCCGAGCTGGCGCTCGCCTCCGGCTCCGACGGCCTCAAGCTCACCAAGCGCCTGCTGGCCAATGCCGCCGATTTCCTCAAGGATGACGGCGTGCTGGTGGTCGAGGTGGGCAACAGCATGATCCACCTGGAGTCCCAGTTCCCCGAGGTGCCCTTCACCTGGGTCGAGTTCGAGAACGGCGGCCACGGCGTGTTCGTGATGACCAAGGCCGAGCTGGAGCAGTACCGGGACCATTTCGCGATTTACAAGAGCTAAGCAGCAAGGAGCACCTATGGCAGGGAACAGTTTTGGCCAACTCTTTCGGGTCACCACCTTCGGCGAGAGCCACGGCCTGGCGCTGGGCGCCGTGGTCGACGGCTGCCCGCCGGGGCTGGAGATAAGCGAGGCGGATCTGCAAGTGGATCTGGACAGGCGCAAGCCCGGCACCTCCCGCTACACCACCCAGCGCCGCGAGGCGGACGAGGTGAAGATCCTGGCCGGGGTGTTCGAGGGCCGGACCACCGGCACCTCCATCGGCCTGCTGATCGAGAACCAGGATCAGCGCTCCAAGGATTACTCCGACATCAAGGACCTGTTCCGCCCGGGCCACGCCGATTACACCTACCACCAGAAGTATGGTCAGCGTGACTACCGGGGCGGCGGCCGCTCCTCGGCGCGGGAGACCGCCATGCGGGTCGCGGCGGGGGCCATCGCCAAGAAATACCTCAAGCAGATGCACGGCATCGAGATCATCGGCTTCCTCTCCCAGCTCGGCCCCATCAAGGCCGAGGCGTTCGACGCAGGGCAGATCGAGCAGAACCCCTTCTTCTTCCCCGACGCGGGCAAGCTGGAGGCGCTCGATCAGTACATGCGCGATCTGAAGAAGGAGGGCAACAGCATAGGTGCCAAGGTGCAGGTCATCGCCCGCAACGTGCCGGTGGGCCTGGGTGAGCCGGTGTTCGACCGGCTCGACGCCGACATCGCCCACGCCATGATGGGCATCAACGCGGTGAAAGGGGTCGAGATCGGCGACGGTTTCGCGGTGGTGGAGCAAAAAGGCTCCGAGCATCGCGACGAGATGACGCCGGCAGGCTTTGCCAGCAACCATGCCGGCGGCATCCTGGGCGGGATTTCGTCCGGTCAGGAGATAGTGGTGAGCATGGCGCTCAAGCCCACCTCCAGCATCACTGTGCCGGGCAAGACCATCAACACCAGCGGTGAGGCCACCGAGATGATCACCAAGGGTCGTCACGATCCCTGCGTCGGCATCCGTGCCGTGCCCATCGCCGAGGCCATGCTGGCGCTGGTGTTGATGGATCACCTGCTGCGCCACCGTGCCCAGAATCAGGGCGTGCTGACCCAGACACCCCAGTTGCGCTGATCTCGGTGCCGGGCTCTCGGCCGATCATGCTGCACGACAAAAAAAGGCGACCCCAGGGTCGCCTTTCTCATTGTGTATTGTCGCGTATTGTCATCAGAACGCGGGCTGGCCCAAGGTGTCATCATCCGGTGTCTGGCTGCCGTCGAAGCGGCAGCGGGGCGGGGCAAAGGCCTGGCTTGGCGGGGGCAGGGTGGCGATGGCGGCGTCGATGCGGGCGAGCTCGGGCTCGCTCACCGCATCCCTTGCAAACATCAGGCTGACCGGTTGCCGATGGAGCAGCAACTGGCAGCGGATGTACCGATTGGCCCCCAGCTGTGTCAGCCGATAGTTGGCGTACTGCCACTCCATGATGACGCCGTCCAGGCGCCGGGCCAGCAGCAGCTCGATCAGCCGCTCGTCCGAGTTGTATTCGGTGGCGAATCTGAGGGCCGGGCAGGCCGCCGTCAACGGGGCAGGGCGGGTGCCGCGCAGCTTGCCAAGGCGCAGTTGCGTCTGCCCGCACAGGTCGGTGAGGCGCTGGATCCCTTGCCAGCGATCCACGTGGCTCGGGATGGGGGCGTTGCTCAGCAGCACGAAGCTGGCGCGTCTATAGGGAGCCGAGAAGCGGGCAAACTGGCGCCGCTGCGGGGTCTCGAGTGCCCCCATGGCCAGATCCAGCCGCTGTTGCTCGACCAGGTGCAGGGCCCGGGCCCAGGGCAAGTTGTGAAACTGGGGGGTCAGACCCGCCTTGTGCAGGATCTGGCGCGTCAGCGCCACATCCTGCCCGGTCAGCTTGCCCCGCTCATCGATCTGGCTGAAGGGCGGCCAGGGACTCCAGGCCACCGACAGCGTCTCCTTGGCCGCCAGCGGCAGGCTCAGGGCGAGCAACAGACCCACTCCCATCGCGCGCCAGAGCGCGCCGGGGGCGCATATCCTCATCAAGCAAAACCTCCTTGTCAGACCTTCGAGGCAAGCGCCAACGGCGGCCAGGCATGGTCGTCTGGCAGAGGCTGGCGCGAGCGGGTGTTATCATCGTCGTTCCACCCAGCAGAGGCACAGTTTTCCATCCATGCTGGGAGGGACGTCACATTTTTCTCGTGTAACAGGGCCAACTCCGATAGACTGCACCTCTATTCTTTCCCCTTTGCTCTGCTCCCCGGGGAAATCGTTGTTTTCTCAATAGGCCCAGATCTTGTGAGATGGCATCGGCTCAGCAGAGGAGCCCCACCACAAATCCCCGGCGCCCCTATCCCTAGCAGGTAATTATGAGTTTTTCTTCCCTCGGTCTGGCCGAACCCTTGTTGCGTGCCGTTGCCGAGCAAGGCTACGACACCCCGTCTCCCATTCAGCTGCAAGCGATCCCCGCCGTTCTGGCTGGCCGCGACCTGATGGCGGCGGCCCAAACCGGGACCGGCAAGACCGCAGGCTTTACCCTGCCGATGCTGCAGCGTCTGATGGAGAGCAAGCGTAAGGTTTCTCCCAACCGGATCCGTGCCCTGGTACTGACCCCGACCCGTGAGCTGGCCGCCCAGGTGGGCGAGAGCGTGCGCAACTACGGCAAACATCTGCCGATGCGCAGCCACGTGGTCTTCGGTGGCGTCAGCATCAACCCGCAGATGATGGCTACCCGCCGTGGTCTGGATGTGCTGGTGGCCTGTCCGGGTCGCCTGATGGATCTCTACAACCAAGGCGCCGTGCGCTTTGACGAGGTGGAAATCCTGGTGCTGGACGAAGCGGACCGCATGCTCGACATGGGCTTCATCCGCGACATCCGCAAGATCCTGGCCCTGATGCCGAAGCAGCGTCAGAACCTGCTGTTCTCCGCGACCTTCGCCGAAGAGATCCGCGAGCTGGCCACCGGCCTGCTCAACAACCCGGCGGTGATCGAAGTGGCCCCGCGCAACAGCACCGCCGAGCGTATCGAGCAGCTGGTGCACCCCTGCGACAAGGCCAACAAGATCGGCCTGCTGAGCCATCTGGTCACCAGCAACGATTGGCAGCAGGTACTGGTGTTCACCCGTACCAAGCACATGGCCAACCGTGTCGCCGAGACCCTCGACAAGAACGGCGTCAGCGCCGCCGCCATCCACGGCAACAAGAGCCAGGGTGCCCGTACCCGTGCCCTTGCCGGTTTCAAAGATGGTAACGTCAAGGTGCTGGTCGCGACCGATATCGCCGCCCGCGGTCTGGACATCGACAAGTTGCCGCAAGTGGTCAACTTCGAGCTGCCCAACGTGGCGGAAGACTATGTGCACCGTATCGGCCGTACCGGCCGTGCCGGCGCCGCCGGTCATGCCATCTCCCTGGTGGCCGCCGATGAAGGCAAGCTGATCAAGGCCATCGAGCGTCTGACCAAGCAGAACATCAAGTGCGAGCAGGTGGCTGGCTTTGAAGCCTCCCGCGAGACCCTCGACAACATCGCCCGTGGCATAGGTGCGCCGCTGCGCAAAGAGCCGCGTGATCCGAGCGAAGAGCGCCGTGCGCCGCGTCCGCAGGGTCAGCGTCAGGGTGCCGGTCGTTCCGGCAATGCTGGCGGTGCGCGCACCGGCGGCAATGCGGGCAAGCCCAAGCCGCAAGGTGGACAGCGTCCGGCCGAGGGTGCCGCCAAGCCGGCCCAGGCCCGTCGTCCACGTCGCGCCAGCCACAACCAGTAAGCGGTTGAGGGTTCGCCCTCATCCTCCCACCGGTTGATAGAAAAAGCCCTGCCAGATTGGCAGGGCTTTTTTGTGTCCGTCTCTTGCCGCCATCCTGGGCGCCTGGGGTGGCGGCCGAAGACGGGGAGGGAAAGCCTCTGCGCGGCGTCAGCAGGTGGCCATCAAGCCGTCATGCTTGCTGACCTGGGTCTGGATCTGCTGGCACAGGGTCTGAATATGCGACTCATCCATTTTCTCGCGAGAAATATAGATACCGATCACCCCCTTGTTATATTCCTCGTCCATGTCGAGCGGGACTATGCCGAATCGGGCGAAATAACCCGCCATGCTGCCCGGATAAGGCATGACGGCATTGCTGGTATTTGCCATGTCGATGCCGGCGACCAGCGAGTTGCAGGTATAAATGATCTTGTCATTGAGCTGCATGTCGGCCTGATCTTGCTGCTTTCTTGCCAGATCCTCGACCAGATGCAGATATTGTTGCTCATCCGTGGTGATCAACAGGCTGGGGTAATTCACCAGATCCTGCTTGCCGCATATTTTCCCCGAGAGGGGATGCCCGGCCCTGACAAAGACGGCATCGCTGGACGTGAATAACGGGATGAAGATCAGACTGTAATGTTTATCCAGACCATGGATCTCATGCCCCAGAAACAGGTCGATATGATTGCCCAGGAGCAGATCCAGTAGCCGCAGATGATTGCCCACCTCGATATTGATGGCACAGGATGGATTGGCCTCTCGATAGCGCAGGGTGACAGGGTGCAGCACCCGTTGCCACCAGGCATGGCCGGTGCCCACTCTCAGTGGCAGCGCCGCCCGCTCGCGAAGCAGCGCGAGCCGTCTGAGCGTCTCGTCGTAGATCCGCTGCATCACGCGGGCCTGTGTCAGCAGCAGCTCCCCGGCCGCGGTCAGCGCCACACCGCTGGCGTGCCTGATCAGCAGGGTCGTGCCCAGGCTCTCTTCGAGTTTCTTCATGTTGTGGGTCAGCGTCGGTTGGCTCAACCCCATATGCCGGGCTGCCAGACTCAGGCTCTGGTGGGTCGCGACTTCGATGAATTGTCTTAGATGTTTGTCCACGGAGAATGGCGTCCGTTCAGGGTCAGGCGGAGCGCAACGCTAGAGCAAGCATGCCAGGCTGTCAATCGCCAGGCTGTCGCCCGAAACGGTTTTTATGTGTGGCTCTTCACGTTGTTTTCTATTCGCTTTAACCGGCATTGGCGCCATTTTAGTGCGGGCGATCACGCAATCTCATGTCGTTATAGAGTGTATCTATCTTGCCAGTCGGGTCATCTATGTTTGCTTTCAGGCATGCCGGTGTAAGCTGCGAGAGCAATTTTATTGTGTCACTCAAATAACAAAACAAATAATAAAGTAACGAAGGGAAAATATGAGAATCCATCCATTGGCTTTATCCGTGGCATTATTATGCGGCGGCGTCGTCTTGTCCGGTTGCAACGATAACAGCTCCTCCGCCAGTAATGATAATAACGTCAAACCCGAGGTGAAGGCTCCCTGGGATTTCGATCTCTACCTGGTCGGGGAATTCAGCGGCTGGGACCGCACAGACAAATTCAAGCTGCTCTTCAAGGACGGGGTCTACCGCTTGGATAACCTGAAGATGAATTCAGGCATGTCGCCCTTCAAGGTTGGTGGCCCGGAGTGGACCAAATATCCTGATTTTTCTGCCGACAGCCGCAAAGAGACCAGTATTTTCCCCGATCAGCGCTATCCCATGTATTACCAGAATAACGGCCAGAACAACCGCCTGGTCGTGACCGAAAAAGGGTTGCTGGATATTCAGGTCAAGGTGACCAATGCCGATCTGGCGGCGCCCGTCATCGAATTTTCCATGGTGCGCGATGAGCCCAACTACGGCGAAAGCCTCTATCTGAAGGGCATAGATGGCAACCTCGAGCCCGTCTTGCAGATGGTCTACCAGGGCGACAAGCGCTATGTGGTGGTCGCCAAGCTGGCCCCCGGCGAGCACAAGATAAAGATGGCTTCCGCCCAGGATGGGATAGGTTTTGGCCCCAGCGGCGCCATCTCATTGAATGAGAGCGTCAGAATGCAGCGCTGTGACAGCAACTGCCAGCTGGCGTCCCTGTCGGTGTCACAGGCGGGCTATTACAAGTTTGTCCTCGATGCGAGTCAGGATGAGCAGGCACCCTGGCTGCGGGTCAGTGCGGCGACGGACGAGGATCTTGGCATGATCAATCCCCATGAAGGGCACGAGCTTATCGAGAAGCTGGAGTACCAGACCCACAAAGCCGGGGTCAAGGAGGTGGCCACCTTCTCGGTCAAGCAGGCCGGGGCCGACTATCGCGGCTATGCCCAGTCGACGACGCAGGAGCTGCGGGATCCGGGGGATAGCTTCACCACGTATCAGGAGCAGGCGGATCTGCCCCGGTTGCGCTCGGGCGACATGGTGTTTGATGCCCTGTTTGCGCTGGCGACGCACGAGATGCGGCAAAACAGCGTGGCCCAGGTCAAGGATGGCAGTTACGGCGGCGGTCAGGCGATCCCCTGCGACTGCTTCGAAACGGGGGCCAAGTGGCATTATGTCTGGACGCGGGATCTCTCCTACGCCACCGATCTGGGGCTGGGGGTTCTGGATCCGCAACGGGCGCGGAACTCCCTGCAGTTCAAGCTCTCCGACTTCAGGGCCGAGCTGAAGCAGGGCCTCGACGGCCTGATCCCGCAGGGGCGCCAGATCATCCAGGATACGGGGACAGGGGGCAGCTGGCCCATCAGCACCGACCGCATGGGCTGGGCGCTGGCGGCCGAGCAGGTGCTGGCGGCGCTGCCTGCCGGGGAGCGCAGTGCCTTCCTGCCTGAGGCGTTCGAGGGGTTGCGCAATACCATAGAGAGTGATCGACTGGCGGCCTTCGATGAGGGTGATGGTCTCTATGTCGGGGAGCAATCCTTCCTCGACTGGCGTGATCAGACCTATGCCAAGTGGATCACGGCCGACATCGCCCACATAGGCATGAGCAAGTCTCTCTCCACCAACGTGCTCCATTATCAGGGGTTAGGGCTGGCGGCGCGTCTGGCCACCAAGCTGGGCCAGGATGAGCTGGCGACCCGCTACAGCCAGTGGGCAGCCGAGCTCAAGCAGGCCATCAATCATGGCTTCTGGCTGGCGGATGAGAAGATGTATGCCAGCCTGATCAACACCAGCACGGATCCGAGCCCGGCCTACAAGTTCGACCTGCTCGGGGAATCCCTTGCCATACTGGCGGGCATTGCCGATGAGGGCCAGGCCAGAGAGATCGTCAGCCGTTATCCCATGGGGCCTTATGGCGCCCCGGTCTACTTCCCGCAGCAGCCGGATATGCCGGTCTACCATAACCGTGCCATCTGGCCCTTCGTCTCCGCCTATGGGCTGAAAGCCGCCGCCAGGGTGCAGAACGTGGCCGTGGCCGATCGCCATGTCGACTCCCTGATGCGCGGGGCCGCGCTCAACCTCTCCAACATGGAGAACCTGGAGTGGCTCTCCGGTCAGCCCTCGCTGATGGATCTGACCCATCCCGATCTGACGGGGCCGGTTATCAACTCTCAGCGCCAGCTCTGGTCCGTCGGCGGCTATCTCGGCATGGTGACCAGCACCCTGTTTGGTTACAACCTGGAAGAGCAGGGGATCCGAGTCTCGCCCTTCGTCACCGCCCACCTGCACAAGCTGATGGGGGCCAAGCCGGAGGCGGCGCTCAAGGGGCTGAACTACCGCGGCAAGCAGATCGAGATCAAGCTGTTGCTTCCCGAGGCCGGGGAGGAGGGCAGCTACTATCCGGTGCGGGGCATCCTGCTCAATGGCGCCCCCGTGGCTGAGCTGATCACCGAGGAGATGCTGGCTGCCAGCAACCTGATCGAGATCCAGCTGGGAGCCGGGGTGGCCGATGAGCAGGGGATCCGTCTGATCGAGGACGTGGCGCCGCTGGATGTGGAGAACCGCAAGGTGTTCGCCCCGACCGAGCCCACCCTGCTGGGGGTCACCGAGCAAGGGGGCAAGCTGGTCGTCGCCTTGCAAGACAGCGTCAACCAGGGTGCGCTCAGCTACAACATCTATCGGGATGGCAAGCTGGTGGCCGCCGGGCTGGATACGGCGAGGGACTGGGTCGACGAGCTGGCGCCGCAACCGGGCATGGCCTACTGCTACAGCGCGGAGGCCATCTACCCCGAGTCCGGTAACCGCTCTCATCATGCCAAGCCGGTGTGCTACCAACCCGAGCGCCAGCGCATCGCTGTCGATGCCGACGCGGTCTCCCATAGCGGCACCCTCACGGCGGCCGATGCGGCCATTCCCGTGCCCTATCTGAAGGACTGGGGTCGCCCGGAAGATACCCTGCTGGTGCGGGGCATCACACTGGATGGCAAGCGTGCCATTCGCCTGCAATACAGCAATGCCCAGCACGCCATCAACCTGGGGGTGACCAACGGGGTGAAGCGGGTATCCGTGCTCAGCAATGGCAAGGTGGTCGCGAGCGGCGTGGTGCAGATGCCCCACGTGATGCAGGATGGCGACCTCAAGCCGCTGCGTGACTCTACCCCCGTCATCGCCGAGGTGCCGGCGGGACAGTACGACATCCTGGTGAGTGACTTCTATAACATGAGCTATCTGAAGGCGAACGCTACCTACAACGATGCCGGCGGGCAGGGCGGATCGGTCAACCTGATCGATCTGGCCAGCATCACCGTCTCGGCTCGTTAAGTCACCGTCGCAGAGCAGTCCCGGGCCCGGGCCCGTGGCTCTGGGCTGTCCATGATGCAGCCCAATGAAAAAGCCCTGCCAGATTGGCAGGGCTTTTCTGTGTGTGGCGTTCGCCGGGAGTCCGGCGTGTCAGACAGCCGCCTCAGCGGGCTTGCTTATCCGCCTTCGCGCGCTGTTGTCGGCAAAACACCCTGAGCGCGCCGAAGAGGGCGAGCAGTATCCCCATGAAGATGAACAGGAAGCCGATGGGCAACAGGCCGAACGGCTCGTGCAGATAACCCTGGCTATTCACGTATGAGCCGATCAGCTGGAAGCTGATGAGGGAGATCACCCCGAGCGCCGTGAACAGCGCCGCCAATTTCATCATCATATTATCTCGTGGTCTTGGAAGAGGTCCCAGCCTGTCATGGCAGAGTGAAGTGAATATGAAGTGGGGCTAAAGAGTATTTCAGCGGCAGACTGCCTGATGCGTTGGTCACAGCTATGGGGCAGACCCTACCAGCGCCAGCATCGGCCTTGTGCGAGGGGTCAGCAGGCACAAAAAAGCCCCGCCAGGTTGGCGGGGCTTCTCTTTTTCCATCAAAAGATGAGGATCAGAGCGCCGGCAGCAGCCCCAGGCTGACGCTCACCTGGACGCCGACGATCAGCACCCCCATGGCACCGGCCAGCCCCAGGGCCAGCACGCCACCCGGGGCGCGGTAGTGGTGCGCCTCGGCCCGCTTGCGGCTCTGCCACACCAGGGTCACCGGCAGCAGCACCGCCAGCACCGCCAGGGCGATGGCGGCATAGCCCAGCGCCATGATGAAGCCCTGCGGGAAGTAGAGCGCGAACAGCAGCGGCGGCACGAAGGTGATCATGCCGGTCTGGATACGGCCGCCGGCATTGTCCTTGCGGCGGGTCACCTTGGCCATGAAGTCGAACAGCCCCAGGGTCACCCCGAGGAAGGAGGTGGCCAGCGCCAGGTCTGCGAACAGGTGCATCGCCTGATTGAACGCCGGCCAGCTGACCAGGTTGCCGACGCTGGCCAGCAGGCTGTCGAGGGCCCCGCCGGTCTGGATCAGGGTCTGTTGACCGAGCAGCCCCAGGATGGCGACCTGCCACAGCACGTAGAGGATGAGCGGCAGGGCGGAGCCCCACACGAACACCCGGCGCAGCTGCTTGGGGCAATCGCCGAGGTAGAGCATCACGCTCGGAATGGAGCCGTGGAAGCCGAACGAGGTGAAGATGACTGGCAGGCCCGCCAGCAGCAGCCCCTGGCCGAGCGGCATGGAGAGCAGGTGCTGGCCCTCGGCGCGGGGCAGCAGCAGCGCCAGCACCCCTACCATGATCACCAATTTCACGGTGAACATCAGCCGGTTGAGGTAATCCACCTGCTTGGTGCCCACGCACACCATGCCGCCAAACAGCAGGGTGAAGGCCCAGGCCGCCTGCTCCTGGCTGACGGTGGTGCCGGCATCGGCCAGCGCCTGCGCCAGCAGGCTGCTGCCGCCGCTGATGTAGGCGGAGGCGAGCGAGTAGAACAGCATCAGGATGCAGAAGGAGGCGATGCGCTTGCCCCAGGGGCCGAGCAGGTGATCCGCCAGCTGGTGCAGGTACCACTTGCCGGTGTTGAGGCTGGCCTCCACCTGCAACATGGCGGTGAAGGCCATCAGCGCCCAGAGCCCGATCATCAAGAGCAGGGTGGCGGGGCCGCCGAGGGAGGAAGAGGCCAGCGGCAGGGCCAGCATGCCGGCGCCTATGGTGGTGCCGGCAATCAACAGGGTACAACCCAGGGTTTTGGTGTTCATGTGTCCATCCGAGATCAGAGAAAGAGTGCCAGAAGCAGAGTCAGGAGGCGCCTCCGGGGCTGAGGCCGGAGGCTAGCAATATCGGAGTGGACGCATCGTTACGAAAAACCGCTCGTTTGTAAAAGATGGTTGCCACGTTAGCGGATCAAAATAGCGGAGACAAGCCTATGACAGCAGATCTTGTACTGTGAGGTGGCAATAAGTGGAAATAAAAGATGACAGAAAACGGGATTCTTTGGTGAAAAAGCGCGCCGACGGCGGTTGCCGCCAGCGCGGGGGCCTCAGCGGCGTCGCTTGAGGGTGCGGCTGATGTAGTGCAGGCCGCAGTGGTATTCGCCGTTGATGGCCTTGAGTGCGAGGGTGAGCGCCTGGCCGGCCAAGGCGTCGTGCTGCTGGGGCAGGGAGTTGATGCCGAAGGGGAGGAAGTCGAGCAGGCGATCGTCCCCGAAGGTGGCCATGGCAATCTGGCTCATGTCGGCCTCCTGCTCCAGCAGATAGTCGAGCACCCCCTCCATCAGAATGTAGGAGGTGGCGACCAGCGCCTCGGGCAGTTGGCCGAGCCGCTGATGCAGCTCCTTGATCAGGCGATAGCCCTCGGCGCGAGAGAAGAGGGCCCCCTCGCAGATGTGGGGCGCCGGCTGTGACGCGGCAGCTTGCTGAGCCAGCGCCTGCTCGAAGCCCGCTTTCCGCTCCTGGCTGATCGTGAGGCTGGGCAGCGCGGTGATCAACGCCACATGCCGGATGGCCGGGGTGAGCAGGGAGGCGGTGAGATCGAAGCTCGCCTTCTGGTTCTCGCTCGCCACAGTGACGAAGTGATCGGCGGCCATGGCCCGATCGATGGCCAGGATCTGGATGCCATGGGCCTGCTGCTGCAGGTAGAAGGGATCCTCCGGCGGCAGGCAGCTCGCCACCAGCAGCGCATCCACATGGCGGCTGACCAGCATCCTGGCCAGCTCCTTCTCGGTATCCGCCTCATCTTCCGAGCAGACGATCAGCAACTGATAGCCCTGCGCCCGCGCGCCCTGCTCGAGCCGCTTGGCGAGCTTGGCATAACTGGCGTTCTCGAGATCCGGCAGGATGAACCCCAGGGTGCGGGTCTGGCCACCGCGCAGGGAGGCGGCGCGGCTGTCCGGTTGATAGTTGTGGGCATTGACCACCGCCATCACCTTGTCACGGGTGGCCTGGCTGATGCGGTATTGATCGGCCTTGCCGTTGATCACATAGCTGGCGGTGGTGCGCGAGACACCGGCGAGGGCGGCGATTTCATCCAGTTTCATCATCTTGGCTCTGTTTGAGTTGCAAGGTCCGCGACGACCCAGGGTAGGGACACCGAAAAGTGTGCGCGGGATCATATCATTGAAAAGCACTCGGCGTCGGCACTTGAACAATAAGCTGAAACGATTCAGTCTGAGTGTAAGTGAAACGATTCAGCTTGTCAGCAGGCAATGGGTGACCGGGGTTGAAAAGCCGCCCTGGATCACCGAAGGACGCAATCCAGTCTATTGTCAGCAGGCAAATTACCCGAGTGTTAAGCCGGACCGCCAGCAGGCGAGGCCGGCACCTGATGGAGAATCTCTATGTTGAAGTTGGCGCAGCAGCAGATCCTGCTGGGGCAATCGGTGGCGACCAAGGCGGATGCCATCGCCCTGCTGGCAGGCAAACTGACCGAGGCCGGTCTGGTGGAGGCGGGCTATGTGGACGGCATGCTGGCCCGGGAGGCGCAGCACGCCACCTACCTCGGCAGCGGCATCGCCATTCCCCATGGCACCACGGACACACGTCATCTGGTCAAACACACCGGCGTCATGGTGGCCCAGTTCCCCCAGGGCATCGAGTGGGACCAGGGGCAGATCGCCTACGTGGCCATCGGCATCGCCGCCAAATCCGACGAGCACCTGGGGATCTTGCGTCAGCTCACCCATGTGCTGGGTGACGAGCAGGCGGCGGCGCAACTGAAAACCGCCACCGATGCCGACACCATCATCAATATCCTCACCGGCGCCGGCGCGGCGCAGGAAGTGCAGTACCTGACCCTCGCCGACTTCCCGGCCGAGGATCGCGACCAGCTGCTGCTGGGGGCCGCCGCCCGTGCCAAGTCCGCCGGTTGGGGGGAGGCCGCCATGGTGACTTCCCTGCTGGCCAGCGAGCCGGCCTACCTCGGCGAGGGGATCTGGCTGGCCCGCACGCCAGCCACCCAGACCGGTTGGGTACTGGCGACCCCGAGCACGCTACTGCAGGCCGGAGAGCTGCCGGTCGGCGCCCTCTTGCTGCTCTGTGCCAGCGACGCCAGCCACCTGCCACAGCTGGAGAATCTGGCCAGGCTGGCCGACGCCGGCCAGCTCGCCACCCTGGCGGGCAGCGAGGGGCTCGCCATGTTGCAGGCGGGCCCCGCCAGCGGCCTCAGCGAGACCTTCACCATCATCAATCCCCACGGCCTGCACGCGCGGCCGGGTGCCATGCTGGTCAAGGTCGCCAAGGAGTTCGCATCCGACATCCGGGTGGCGAATCTGGATGGCAGCGGTGAGGCGGTTTCCGCCAAGAGCCTGATGAAGGTCATCGGTCTGGGCGTCAAGTGCGGTCACCGGCTGGCGTTTCGCGCCGAAGGGGCGGATGCCGAAGCCGCTCTCAAGGGGATTGGCGAGGCCATCGCCGCCGGGCTGGGGGAGGGGGCGCACTGATGAAAATCGTGACCATCACCCTCAACCCCGCGCTGGATCTCACCACCCGCCTAGAGGCCATGAGCCTCGGCGAGGTGAATCTGGTGAGCGAGGCTCACTTACGCGCCGCGGGCAAGGGGATCAACGTCGCCATGGTCTTGAAAGATCTCGGCCGTGACGTGGCGCTCACCGGCTGGCTCGGGGCGGACAACGCCCAGGCTTTCGAGGCGCTGTTCGAAGAGCGCATCCTGGCCGATCATTTCGTGCGGGTGGCGGGCAGCACCCGCATCAACGTCAAGATCGCCGAGCAGTCGGGTCGGGTCACCGATCTCAACCTGCCCGGGCTGCAGATCCACGCTGAGGCCGTGTGCCAACTGGAGACGGCGATCGACGCGCTGTGCGCCGATGCCAGCCAGGGCGCCGACTGGTTCGTGCTGGCTGGCAGCCTGCCCAAGGGGGTCGAGCCCGATTACTGCGCCCGTCTCATCGGCCTGCTCAAGGCCAAGGGCAAGCGGGTGATCTTCGATTGCAGCGGGGCGGCGCTCAGCGCAGGCCTCGGCGCCGCGCCGACCCTGGTCAAACCCAATCTGGAGGAGCTCAGCCAGTGGGCCGGGCGCCCCATCGAGACCCTGGAGGAGCAGGCCGACTGTGCCCGCGCCTTGCAGGCGCAAGGGATCCCCCATGTGGTTGTCTCCAACGGCGCCGAGGGCCTGATCTGGTTTGGTCCAGACGCCAGCTGGCAGGCCATTCCGCCGCGTATGCAGGTGGTCAGCACCGTCGGCGCCGGCGATTCGCTGGTCGCCGGGCTCGCCCATGGCCTCAGCCTCGGCTGGGCGCCGGAGCAGACCCTGCGACTGGCCACCGCCGTCTCCGCCCTGGCGGTGAGCCAGGTCGCGGTCGGTTTCAGCGACATCGAGGTGCTGACCCCCCTGCTCGGACAGGTGCAGTTGCAGCGGCTCGATCACCTCGCCCCCATTCAATCCCCTTCCATGGAAAACTCAGGAGATGCCCAATGAAAGCAATCTTGGTTACGGCCTGCCCGGCGGGCATCGCCACCAGCTTTCTCGTTGCTAAACGGATAGAACAACAGGCCAAGCTGGCGGGCTGGGAGCTCAGGCTCGATGTCGGCTCCAGCGTGCAGCCGCGTCAGCAGCCCTCGTCTGACGAGATAGCCGCCGCCGACCTCATTCTGGTGGTGGCGAGCGGCCCGGTGGATCTCGCCGCCTATGACGGCAAGCGCCTCTATCAGGGCAGCATGGATCTCGCCCTGCAGGATCCGGCCGCCGTGCTGGCCGCCGCCGAGCGCGAGGCCAGCCTCTATCGTCATCAGGTTGCTGCTGTTGCAGCCAAGCCTGACACGGCCAAGCGCATAGTCGCAGTCACCGCCTGTCCGACCGGGGTGGCCCACACCTTCATGTCGGCGGAAGCGCTGGAGACCATGGCCAAGCAGCTGGGTCACCAGATCCGCGTCGAGACCCAGGGCTCGGTCGGTGCCCAGAATGCCCTGACTGCGGAGGAGATCGCCGCCGCCGATCTGGTGTTCCTCGCCACCGACATCGAGGTGGACATGGCCCGCTTCGATGGCAAGCCGGTCTATCACACCAGCACGGGCGCTGCGCTCAAGAAGACCCGCGCCGAGCTGGACAAGGCGTGGACTGAGGCGAAAACTTATCGCCACAGCGGCGCCGCCGCGGCCAAGAAGGAGGAGAAGGCGGGCCCCTACAAGCACCTGCTGACCGGGGTCTCCTTCATGCTGCCCATGGTGGTGGCCGGTGGCCTCATCATCGCCATCTCCTTCATCTTCGGTATTGAAGCGTTCAAGGAGCCGGGCACCCTGGCCGCCGCCCTGATGCAGATCGGTGGCGGCTCCGCCTTCGCCCTGATGATCCCGGTGCTGGCCGGTTACATCGCCTACTCCATAGCCGACAGGCCGGGTCTGGCCCCCGGCATGATCGGCGGTATGCTGGCCAGCTCCCTGGGGGCCGGCTTCCTCGGTGGCATAGTCGCCGGCTTCCTGGCCGGCTACAGCGCCAAGTACCTGAGTGACAAGGTGCGTCTGCCGGTCACTCTGGAGGCGCTCAAACCCATCCTCATCATTCCGCTGGTGGCCAGCCTGTTTACCGGCCTGGTGATGATCTACGTGGTGGGCGGCCCGGTCGCCGGCATCATGAGTGCCATGACCACCTTCCTCAACAACATGGGCTCAGCCAACGCCGTGCTGCTGGGGGTCATCATCGGCGCCATGATGTGCTTCGACATGGGTGGCCCGGTCAACAAGGCGGCCTACGCCTTCGGGGTCGGCCTGCTGGCCTCCAAGACCTATGCCCCCATGGCGGCGGTGATGGCCGCCGGCATGGTGCCAGCCCTGGGGATGGGGATCGCCACCTTCCTGGCCCGCACCAAGTTCATCAAGGCGGAGCAGGAAGCGGGCAAGGCCTCCTTCGTGCTGGGACTCTGCTTCATCTCCGAGGGGGCCATCCCGTTCGCCGCCAAGGATCCGATGCGGGTCATTCCGGCCTGCATGGTCGGTGGCGCCCTGACCGGTGCGCTCTCCATGCTGTTCGGCTGCGAGCTGGTGGCGCCCCACGGCGGCCTCTTCGTGCTCTTCATCCCGAACGCCATCAGCCACGTGTTCATGTACATCCTGGCCATCACGGCCGGCTCGCTGGTGACCGGGGTTGCCTACGCCATGCTCAAGCGCGGCGAGGCGCAAGCCAAGCTGGCGACGGCCTGATGATCCACGAGTGAAAAAATAGAGAATGAAGAAGGCGGCCCAGGGGCCGCCTTTTTTGTCTCTGATGAGGAGAGGGAGAGAGAATCCGGTGGCCGGGGCAGTCAAAAATCCCAGCCATCCTGCGCTGGCAGATCGCTTTCTGCGGCTTCTCGCGCTTTGCGCCGCGCCGCCTCGACCCTGGCCTTGCGACCCCGACACAGCCGCATCACCTCCTGCTGCTCGGCATGGGTCATGACAAGCCAGTTGAAACGCTCCTCCCGATTACGCAGGCAGCCCTTGCAGTAGCCCTTGTTGTTCACTTCGCACACCCCGATACAGGGGCTCTGCAGCGGGAAGATCTCGAGCTGTTCCATCCATGACCCCTCACATCTTGTCCCCTTGTTATAACCCAGATGGTCGGCCTTTGGAAAATCCCGGCGGCCAGGGGAGGGCGGCCCGGCTTGCCGGTGACGATCGGACCCTGAAGGTCAGCGCCCCGTGCGCTTGCTCGCCTGAGCATCAGGACCATGGCCGGGCCACAGATGTCATGGCAGGGGCCTAGTGATGAATGCATCGGATTTTTCAATTTAAGGGGCCAAGAGGCCCTTTGTTTTTGTATGATAGCGCCGCCTGCATTGGCGCCGCGGCCATGGCCGCGCGGCCCGTGCGGGCGAACAGGCGGATCCCAAGTGGCATCCGTTGCTGCCTTTGATTGAATTCATCACCATTTTCATGGTGTTAGCGTTTTTCGGTTAGATGAGGACATATGAAAAAACACGCGTACTGGCTGACCGCCGCTGTGGTCGGGTTGGCCGGTTGTGCGGGCAACCCTGACCCTGCCAAGGTGCCCCAGAAGAAGACCGAAGCCAGATGCTTTCTGAACTGCGAGGTGCCGGAGAATCTGGGCAAGCAGTATCTGGACGGTACCCTGCCAGCCGATCTGGTGCGGGTCGAACGCATCAACAGCCGACAGGCGTCGGATTTCAGCAAGTTCGGCCCCCAGAGCCGGCTGGTGCTGGAGCGCTCCGGCAAGATGACCCGCCGTTATGGCGAGCTCTATCGCCAGCTCTCCCGTTGGGTCGCCAAGGGCGGCAATCCGGCCCAGATCGGCCAGTACGGCATCAGCCTGGCCCAGTTGGGCGGCGCCGATCGCATGGGTAACGTGCTGTTCACCGGCTACTACTCACCGGTGCTGGAGGTGCGTCATCGCCCGGATGGCCAGTACAAGTACCCCATCTACGCCATGCCGAACTGTGCCGGCCGCTGTCCGAGCCGGGCTCAGATCCATAAGGGGGCGCTGGCCAACCGCGGGCTGGAGCTGGGGTATAGCAAATCCCTCATCGACAACTTCCTGATGGACGTGCAGGGCTCCGGCTTCGTCCACTACGGGGATGACGACAGGCTGCAATACCTGGGCTACAGCGGCAAGAATGGCCACGGCTACGTGAGCATCGGCCGGGTGCTGATCGACAGGGGCGAGGTGCCCAAGGCGCAGATGTCCATGAAGGCTATCAAGGAGTGGGCCAACAGCCAGCCGGAGGCGAACGTCAAGGAGCTGGTGGAGCAGAATCCCTCCTACGTCTTCTTCGAACGTCGTCCCACCAACGACGTGATCGGGGCGGCTGGCATCCCGCTGTTGCCGCTGGCGGCGGTGGCGGCTGACAAGACCCTGTTGCCGATGGGCACTCCCATCCTGGCGGAGGTGCCGCTGCTCGACAAGGCGGGCAACTGGACCGGTAAGCACCAGCTGCGCCTGCTGATCGCGCTGGATGTGGGCGGTGCGGTGAAGAAGGGGCACCTGGATCTCTACCACGGCATGGGCGAGAAGGCCGGTGTGGCCGCGGGTCACTACAAGCACTTTGGCCGGGTCTGGAAGCTGGGCCTGCACCAGGGGCCGACTGCCGCGCCCTGGCTCTGAATGAGCGACGGCTCCGCGTCATCCCGACGCGGAGCCGTGTGCGAGATAGCAAAAAGCCGCCGGAGCGATCCGGCGGCTTTTTTTATGGGGCGTCAGGGGCCGATCTTGCCGATCGGCACCGAGTCACGTCTTCCGGATATCCAGCCGGATGGCCCCCACCGGTTGGCAGCAGCAGGGCAGGCACTCGCCCTGGGAGACAAACGCCAGCGGCGCATTGGGGTAGTGCACTGTGCCTGCCAGCAGCGGGGTGCGGCAGGCGCCGCAATAGCCACTGCGGCACTGAAATTCCAGCCGATGGCCGTGGCGCTCCAGGGTTTCCAACAGGCTCTCGCCGGGCTGGGCGAGCAGGGCGCCGTCGCGGGTATGCACCAGAGCGGCCGCCGAGGTGGCCTGCTCCGGTGCATGCTGCGGCGCCAGCGTGTCACTCACAGTTCGAAGTCACCGAGATCGTCGGCATGTACTTCGCTGTCGATCTGACCGACCAGGTAGGAGCTCACTTCCACCTCCTGGGGGGCCACCTGCACGTTGTCAGACGACAGCCAGGTGTTGATCCAGGGGATCGGGTTTTGCTTGGCGCCAATGAAGGCTGGCTGCAGGCCGACCGCCGCCATGCGCAGGTTGGTGATGTACTCCACGTACTGGCAGAGGATGTCCTTGTTCAGGCCGATCATGGAGCCGTCCTGGAACAGGTACTCGGCCCACTCCTTCTCCTGAATGGCGGCTTCCTTGAAGATGTCGAAGCAGGCTTGCTCGCACTCGGCGGCGATCTCCGCCATTTCGGGATCGTCCAGGCCGTTGCGCATCAGGTTCAGCATATGCTGAGTCCCCGTGAGATGAAGCGCCTCGTCGCGGGCGATCATCTTGATGATCTTGGCGTTGCCTTCCATCAGCTCGCGCTCGGCGAAGGCGAAGGAGCAGGCGAAGCTGACGTAGAAGCGGATCGCCTCCAGGGCGTTGACGCTCATCAGGCACAGGTAGAGCTTCTTCTTCAACCCACGCAAGGTGATGGTCAGCTCGCGCTCGCCCACCCTGTGGGTGCCTTCGCCGTGCAGATGGTAGAGCGCGGTCGCCTCGATCAGATCGTCGTAGTAGTGGCTGATGGAGCCGGCACGCTTCAAGATCTGCTCGTTGGTGATGATGTCGTCGAACACCTGACCCGGGTTGTTGACGATGTTGCGGATGATGTGGGTGTAGGAGCGAGAGTGGATAGTCTCGGAGAAGGCCCAGGTCTCGATCCAGGTCTCCAGCTCCGGGATGGAGACCAGCGGCAGCAGCGCCACGTTCGGGCTGCGACCCTGGATGGAATCCAGCAGGGTCTGGTACTTCAGGTTGGAGATGAAGATGTGCTGCTCATGGGGCGGCAGCGCCTGGTAGTCGATGCGATCGTGGGAGACGTCCACCTCTTCCGGGCGCCAGAAGAAGGAGAGTTGCTTCTCGATCAATCGCTCGAAGATGTCGTGCTTCTGCTGATCGTAGCGGGCCACGTTGACCGATTGGCCAAAAAACATCGGCTCTTTGAGCTGGTCGTTCTGGGTTTGGCAGAAAGTTGAATAGGCCATGGTGATTTGAATGTCTTGAATGAGAGGAAACAGGAGGGCGGGAGCTTGTCGCTCCCGCCCGGTTCATCAGATCTTGCAGGCCCCACCGGCGCAGTCATCTTGCATGTCGGTCTGGGCATCGTCCGCACCATCACGGGTGTTGTGATAGTACAGGGTCTTGAGGCCGTATTTGTAGGCGGTCAGCAGATCCTTGAGCAGCTGCTTCATCGGTACCTTGTTGCCTTCGAAGCGGGCGGGATCATAGTTGGTGTTGGCGGAGATCGCCTGATCCACGAACTTCTGCATGACACCGACCAGCTGCAGGTAGCCATCGACGCTCGGCTGCTTCCACAGCAGTTCGTACTGGTCTTTCAGGCGATGGTACTCGGGCACCACCTGCTTGAGGATGCCGTCCTTGGAGGCCTTGACCGAGACCAGGCCGCGCGGCGGCTCTATGCCGTTGGTGGCGTTGGAGATCTGGCTGGAGGTCTCGCTCGGCATCAGGGCGGTCAGGGTGGAGTTGCGCAGACCCACGGTCTTGATCTCTTCGCGCAAGGTTTCCCAGTCCAGGCGCAGCGGCTCGTTGCACAGGGCGTCCAGATCCTTTTTATAGGTATCGATGGGCAGGATCCCCTGGGCGTAAGTGGTCTCATTAAAGGCCGGGCAAGGGCCGAACTCGCGCGCCAGTTGCACCGAGGCCTTCAGCAGATAGTACTGGATCGCCTCGAAGGTGCGGTGGGTCAGCGCCAGGCCGGAGCCGTCAGAGTAGCGGGCACCGTTCTTGGCCAGGTAGTAGGCGTAGTTGATGACGCCTATCCCCAGGGTGCGACGGTTCATGCTGCCCTTCTGGGCGGCCTTGAGCGGGTAGTCCTGATAGTCGAGCAGGGCATCCAGGGCGCGCACGGCCAGATCCGCCATCTCTTCCAGGTCTTCCAGCTTCTCGATGGCGCCGAGGTTGAAGGCGGAGAGGGTGCACAGGGCAATCTCGCCCTCTTCGTCATCCACGTTGTTGAGCGGCTTGGTGGGCAGCGCAATCTCGAGACAGAGGTTGGACTGGCGCACCGGGGCCACGCTCGGATCGAACGGGCTGTGGGTGTTGCAGTGATCCACGTTCTGGATGTAGATACGACCAGTACCGGCGCGCTCCTGCATCATCAGGGAGAAGAGATCCACCGCCTTGAGGGTCTTCTTGCGAATGGACGGATCCTGCTCGTACTTGACGTAGAGCTGTTCGAACTTGTCCTGATCCGCGAAGAAGGCGTCGTACAGACCCGGCGCATCGGACGGGGAGAACAATGTGATGTCGCCGCCCTTGATGAGGCGCTGGTACATCAGCTTGTTGATCTGCACCCCGTAGTCCATGTGACGGACCCGGTTCTCTTCCACGCCGCGGTTGTTTTTCAGGACCAGCAGGCTCTCCACCTCGGTGTGCCACAGGGGGTAGAAGAGGGTGGCGGCACCGCCGCGCACGCCGCCCTGGGAGCAGCACTTCACGGCAGTCTGGAAGTACTTGTAGAAGGGGATGCAGCCGGTGTGGAAGGCTTCGCCGCCACGGATGGGGCTGCCCAGGCCACGGATGCGGCCGGCGTTGATGCCGATGCCCGCGCGCTGGGAGACGTAGCGCACTATGGCGCTGGCGGTGGCGTTGATGGAATCCAGGCTGTCATCACACTCGATCAGCACGCAGGAGCTGAACTGACGAGTCGGGGTGCGCACGCCGCTCATGATGGGGGTGGGCAGGGAGATCTTGAAGGTCGAGACCGCATCGTAGAAACGCTTGATGTAGTCCAGACGGGTATCTTTCGGATACTTGGAGAAGAGGCAGGCCGCCACCAGTATGTAGAGGAACTGCGGGCTCTCGTAGATCTCGCCGGTGACGCGGTTCTGCACCAGGTACTTGCCTTCGAGCTGCTTGACGGCAGCGTAGGAGAAGTCCATGTCACGCCAGTGGTCGAGGTAGCCGTTCAGCTCCTCGAATTCGGCCTGGCTATAGTCGGTCAGCAGGTGCTTGTCGTACTTGCCCATGTCTACCAGACGGGCGACGTGCTGGTAGAGGTGGGGCGGCTCGAACTGGCCGTAGGCCTTCTTGCGCAAGTGGAAGATGGCCAGGCGGGCGGCCATGTACTGGTAATCCGGGCTCTGTTCGGAGATCAGGTCAGCAGCGGCCTTGATGACGGTTTCGTGGATATCGGCGGTACGGATACCGTCATAGAACTGGATGTGGGACTTGAGCTCCACCTGGGAGACCGACACGTTGTCGAGCTTCTCGGCAGCCCAGTCGAGCACGCGGTGAATTTTATCCAGATCGATGGGTTCTTTGTGGCCGTTACGCTTCGTCACAAACAAGTTCATTGGCTGATGACCTTTAGTTGATTCCCGAAAAACCATGGCGCCACGCATCCAAGGTTCCCTTCTCTAGGGTGGCCTGGGGGCGAAGTGCGCCATGAATCACAAGATATAGTGTTATTTTAAATTCGAACTACAAGATAGTGAGGTCGGCACGGCATTGCAATCTGTGGATAACGCATTAGCTGTGGATAAATTGTGGGTGTTCGGGCTCGAGTTAGTGACTGCTCACAGTGAGTGGGTTTTCATCCGTCCGATCCGGCAAATGCAAGTCCGATGATCGAAGATGGAAAATTTAAATAACTTTTTTTGCTTGCGAAAAGAGGGTGTTTTTACTAGCAAATTCAGCCTGGTTATCCCTTGTGCAGCCAGGGTCAAAAGCTGTCCTGTCCCCACAGGCACGCACTTGTCATCCCCTCAAAACAGGGGGCGCATCTGCGCCCCCTGTCATTGCCATTGTGCGGCTCGGTGAATGAGCGCCGTGCTCATCTGGGAACCCTCTGACGCTAAAGCTGCCCGGATGATCCATCTATAGCGTTATGTTGTGCTGGCTCAGCTCAGCTCAGCTCGTAGCGCAGCCAATGGTGGAGGGCCTGCACTGTGTCGAACTGCAGATCCGCCCCCCAGTCGGCGGTATCCTCGTCATCGCTCAGATAGCCCCAGCCCGCCACCGCGGTACGCATGCCGGCGTTGCGTCCCGCCTCTATGTCACGCACATGATCCCCCACGTAGAGGCAGTGGCTCGCCTCGACCCCGAGCCGCTCGCAGGCATAGAACATGGGGGCGGGGTCGGGCTTGCGCACCGGCAGGGTGTCGGCACTGACGGTGACGCCACAGCTGGCGAGCGCCGGCAGGGCGGCAAGCAGCGGCTCGGTGAGGAAGCCCGGCTTGTTGGTGACTATGCCCCAGGGCAGCTTCTTCTCATCGAGCCATTCGATGAGATCCAGCATCCCCTCATAGGGGCGGGTGCCGACGCAGAGGTTGGCCGCGTAATGGTCGAGCAGGGCGGTGCGAAGGCGCGTGGCCCCCAGCTCTTCCAGCAGTTCGTCGCCGAGGCCCGCCCTGAGCAGCCCGAGGGCGCCGTGGGAGGTGGTCTGGCGGATGATGGCCTCGGGCAGCGGAGCAAAGCCTTCGCTTATCAGCACATGGTTGACGGCGGCCCCCAGATCCGGGGCCGTGTCGAGCAGGGTGCCGTCCAGATCGAACAGCACGCAGCGCAGCGGCGTCTGGTTAGCGCTCATCAGCCTTGCTCCGGGCGCACGAAGGCCACCATGTAGTTGACGTCGACGTTGGCCCCGAGTTTGAAGCGGTTGGAGAGCGGCGCGTAGTGCACCCCGCTCATGTCGCGCACCAGCAGGCCGGCGGCTTCCCCCATGCGACAGAGTTCGGCGGGGGTGATGAACTTCTTGTGATCGTGGGTACCCTTCGGCACCATTTTCAGCAGGTGTTCGGCGCCGAGGATCATCATCAGATAGGCCTTGGGGTTGCGGTTGATGGTGGAGACGAACACCCGTCCACCCGGCTTGACCAGGCTGGCGATGGCGCGCAGCACCGAGGCGGGATCCGGCACGTGCTCCAGCATCTCCATGCAGGTGACCACGTCATACTGGCCGGGCGCCTCATCGGCGTGCTGCTCGGCGGTCATCTGCCGGTATGCGAGCTCGACCCCCTGTTCGAGGGCGTGGAGGCGGGCGACGCCGAGCGGCTCCTTGCCCATGTCGATGCCGGTCACCCTGGCGCCGCGGCGCGCCATGCTCTCGGAGAGGATGCCGCCACCGCAGCCGATATCGAGCACCTGCTTGCCGAACAGGCCGTCGCTCTTGTCGGTGATCCAGTCAAGGCGCACCGGGTTGATTTGATGCAGTGGCTTGAACTCGCCCTCCATGTCCCACCAGCGGGAGGCAATGGCTTCAAATTTGGCGATTTCGGTCAGATCGACATTGGCATCACTATTCATTTTCGTGGATCCTGTGGCAGGGCGCGCAACTAGCGTGACAGGCGCGCAATCTATTGTCCTGGCGGGCATTATAACGGACGGACTTTGTCAGACCAGCCCGATTTCCGGCTTAAGGTATTTCGCGTCCTGTGTTACTATGTCGCGCTGTTTAAGCCAAAGAACAACTAATTAGGGATTAAGGCTTTCTATGAGCGATCTGGCCAGAGAGATCACGCCGGTCAACATCGAAGAAGAGCTCAAGAGTTCCTATCTTGATTACGCCATGAGCGTGATCGTAGGACGAGCTCTGCCGGATGTGCGTGATGGCTTGAAACCGGTTCACCGCCGCGTTCTGTTTGCTATGAACGAGTTGGGGAACGACTGGAACAAGCCCTATAAGAAATCGGCCCGTGTGGTCGGTGACGTAATCGGTAAATATCACCCCCACGGCGACAGTGCCGTGTATGACACCATTGTCCGGATGGCGCAGGATTTCTCCATGCGTTACATGCTGGTCGATGGTCAGGGCAACTTCGGCTCGGTCGACGGCGACAACGCCGCGGCCATGCGTTACACCGAAGTGCGGATGGCCCGCATCTCCCACGAGCTGCTGGCCGATCTGGACAAAGAGACCGTGGACTGGGTGCCGAACTACGACGGCACCGAGATGATCCCGGCTGTCATGCCCACCAAGATACCCACCCTGTTGATCAACGGTTCCTCCGGTATCGCGGTGGGCATGGCGACCAACATTCCGCCTCACAACCTCACCGAGATAGTCAACGGCTGTCTGGCGCTGATCGACAATGGCGATCTCACCATCGATGAGCTGATGACCTACATCAGCGGCCCGGATTTCCCCACCGGCGCCATCATCAACGGCCGCGCCGGCATAGTGCAGGCGTACCGTACCGGTCGTGGCTCCGTCTATGTGCGGGCCAAGGCCGAAGTGGAAGTGGACGAGAAGACGAGTCGCGAGACCATCATCGTTCACGAGCTGCCTTATCAGGTTAACAAGGCGCGGTTGATCGAGAAGATCGCCGAGCTGGTCAAAGAGAAGAAAGTCGAGGGCATCAGCGCCCTGCGCGATGAGTCTGATAAAGACGGCATGCGCATCGTTATCGAGATCAAGCGCGGCGAGTCCGGCGAGATTGTGCTGAACAATCTCTACAAGCACACCCAGATGCAGACCACGTTCGGCATCAACATGGTGGCGCTCGATAACAACCAGCCCAAGGTGATGAACCTTAAAGAGATCCTGGATGCCTTCCTGCTGCACCGCCGTGAGGTAGTGACTCGCCGGACCGTGTTCGAACTGCGCAAGGCGCGGGATCGGGCCCACATCCTGGAAGGTCTGGCGGTCGCCCTGGCCAACATCGACCCCATCATCGAGCTGATCCGTCACTCCGATACCCCGGCCGATGCCAAGGCCAAGCTGATTGCCCGTGGCTGGGAGCTCGGCAACGTCGCCGGCATGCTGGAAAAAGCAGGCGACGACGCGGCCCGTCCCGAGTGGCTGGAGCCGGAGTTCGGCATCCGTGAAGGTCAATACTTCCTGACCGAGCAGCAGGCCCAGGCCATCCTGGATCTGCGTCTGCACAAGCTGACCGGCCTCGAGCACGAGAAGATCCTGGAAGAGTACCAATCTCTGCTGGATCTGATCGCCGAGCTGCTGTTCATCCTGGCAAGCCCGGAACGGCTGATGGAAGTGATCCGCGATGAGCTGCTGGCCGTGCGCGATCAGTACGGTGACGAGCGTCGCACCGAGATCAACGCTTCCAGCGCCGAGATCAACATCGAAGATCTGATCACCCCGGAAGACGTGGTGGTCACCCTGTCTCACCAGGGCTATGTGAAGTATCAGCCGCTGACCGACTACGAGGCCCAGCGCCGCGGTGGTCGTGGCAAGTCGGCCACCCGGATCAAGGAAGAGGACTTCGTGGAGCGTCTGCTGGTGGCCAACACCCACGACACCATCCTGTGCTTCTCCACCCGTGGCAAGGTCTACTGGCTCAAGGTGTATCAGCTGCCGGAGGCGTCCCGTGGCGCCCGCGGCCGTCCGATCATCAACCTGCTGCCGCTGGAAGAGGGTGAGCGCATCACCGCCATCCTGCCGGTCAAGGAATATGCCGACGACAAGTACGTCTTCTTCGCCACCGCCGACGGTACCGTGAAGAAGACCAGCCTGTCTGCATTCAGCCGTCCGCTCTCCTCCGGTATTCGTGCCATCAACCTCAAAGAGGGCGATGAGCTGATCGGGGTGGACATCACCGACGGTAGCAACGAGATCATGCTGTTCTCCGATGCGGGCAAGGTGGTTCGCTTCGCTGAAGGCAGCGGCCGCGCCGATGCGGACGTCAGCGATGATGCCGACGCGGATGACGACAGCGTCATTGACGCCGGCAACGACGATGAAGGCAGCGACGGCGTTGAAGGCGCCGAGAACACCGAGAGCAAGGGCGCCTTCAAGGGCGTGCGTCCCATGGGCCGTACCGCCTCCGGTGTCCGCGGCATCCGCCTGCCCAATGGCAACAAGGTGGTCTCCCTCATCGTCCCCCGTGGCGAGGGTGCCATCCTGACCGCCACCGAGAACGGTTACGGCAAGCGGACCGCGTTGACCGAGTACCCGACCAAGAGTCGTGGTACCCAGGGCGTCATCTCCATCAAGGTGGATGATCGCAATGGCAAGGTGATCGATGCGATTCAGGTCGAAGATACCGACCAGATCATGCTGATCACCAACGGCGGTACCCTGGTGCGTACCCGGGTCGCCGAGGTGAGCATCATCGGCCGTAACACCGGCGGTGTCCGTCTGATCCGTACCGGTGAAGACGAGACCGTGGTCGGCCTGCAGCGCATCGCCGAGAGCGACGAGGAAGAGAACGACGTAGTTGCCATCGACGGTGAGCAGGTTGAAGGTGCAGATACTGCGCCAGACGCCGGTGCTGCCGACGCAGGCTCCAGCGAAGAGGGTGTGGCTGGCGACGAATAATCGTTACCCGCATCGATAAAAAAGAGCGACCCTTGGGTCGCTCTTTTTGTTTGTCCTGCCCTTGTCGCCGTTCGCTCCCGCCGTGGCGATCCACCCGAATTCCTCCGAGCCACATCGACGTGAGGGCGCCACTCTGCCCAAGTCTGGGCGCCAGTTCATTCTCATACTCAATCCTTCATCCCTGCGTCATCTGGCTGTCATCCCACCGGGACAGACTGCGGCTGTTCATCAGGGGGTAAGGGCACGATCATGCCCGAGCCCGGAGTATGCCGATATCATCCAGGAGGAACAGCTTATGACGAGTTGGATCATGTGGGAGATCTGGTGGAGCCGGATGTGGGGAGAGGATGCCAAGGCATCGTCACAGGAAGCGCAGGAGGAGGAAGTCGCCCATGAGCCATCGCGCCTGCCCGCCGAACTGATCGCACAGGGCAAGCAGGTGCGCTCCTATCCGTCACGACCGAGGGGTTGATGGCCGCCTGACGTCAGAACAGGCGTAACTGCTCGTTGGGGCGTATGAAGCGATCCAGGTTCAGTTGAACGTGACGCTTGCCGAGCCCCATCCGTTTGCTGATGAGCCGAAAGCGCTGGGCGAGCAGATCCGCAAACTGGCCTTGGCCCCGCATGCGGGTGCCGAAGGCCGGGCTGTTGAGGCTGCCGTCACGGCTGGCCCGTAGCTGGTTCAGGATGGCCTCCTTCTGACCCGGATGATGCTCGCTCAGCCAGTCGCTGAACAGGGTCGTCAGCTCATGGGGCAGCCGCAGTAGTATGTAGTCGGCGCAGCCGGCGCCCGCCTCGGCCGCGCTCCTGATGATCTGCTCCAGCTCGGGCTCGTTGAGGCGCGGGATCATGGGAGCCGCCAACACGCCGACCGGCACCCCCGCCTGGGCCAGTTTCTCGATCACCTTGAGTCGCCCGGCCCCGGTGCTGGCTCTGGGTTCCAGCTGCCGCCTCAGCGTCTCGTTGAGGGTGGTCACCGACACCATCACCTGACACAGCCCCTCTTTGGCCAGTTCGGCCAGCAGATCGAGATCCCGCAAGATCATCGCGCTCTTGGTGATGAGCCCCACCGGATGGCGGTGGGCCAGCATCACCTCCAGCAGGGCGCGAGTGAGCCGGTAATGGTGTTCGATGGGCTGGTAGGGATCGGTATTGGCCCCCAGCACTATGGTCTGTGGCTGATAGCTGGGCCTGGCAAACTCCCGCCGCAACAGCTCGGCGGCATTGATCTTGGCGAACAGCTTGGTCTCGAAGTCGAGGCCGGGGGAGAGCTCCAGATAGGCGTGGCTGGGTCTGGCGTAGCAATAGATGCAGCCGTGCTCGCAGCCCTGATAGGGGTTGATGGAGCGGCCAAAGGGAACATCCGGCGAGAGATTGTGGCTGATGATGCTCTTGGCCTGGATCTCGCGCACCTCGGTCTGGGGCGCCGAGGCCTCAAACTCAGGCGCGGCCTTATGCTGCCAACCATCGTCGATGACCTCGATCAGCGGGCCGCTGAAGCGGTGATCGATGTTGTGGGTACTGCCTCGTCCTGCCATAGTCGCCGACCAATACTGTTTATATGTACAGTCATTCTGCTCGGGCGCACGCCAAATTTCAAGTTCCGCCAGCAAGCCACCCTCTAAATGACATCACAGAGAGATCTCCTGCTTGATCCCGTCGCTACATTTCGTTTACATAGACAAAATGAGAACTGGATCACGGAAATTATCATGAAACTCACAACCTCTCGCTGGCTGTTTATCGGAGTGATCGGCCTGGTCATCTGGCGTCTGATCCCGCTCTCCACCGAGCAGGATCTGGCGACAGCCAACCGGGCCTGGCGCGTAGGCCACTTCGAGGAGGCGACCAGGATCTGGCAGCCGTTGGCCGATCAGGGTCAGCCCAGGGCGCTGGCGCTGATGGGCTGGAGCCACGAGGTGGGGCAGGGGAGCGAGCAGGATCTGGTGCAGGCCGTCAGCCTCTATCGCCAGTCGGCGCAGGCGGGGGATGCCTTCGGCCAATACCGGTTGGCGGAGCTCTACCTGCGCGGGGTGGGGGTGCAGCGGGACTTGCGCACGGCGTTTCACTGGATGGAGCTGGCGGCCCACAACGGCGATGTGCCCGCCATGCTCAAACTGGGGGTGCTCCATCTGATGGGGGCCAACGGCCGGGTCAACGTGGCCGAGGCCAAGCAGTGGCTCTATCAGGCATCCCAGAAGGGCAACAAGCTGGCGCTGCGGGTCCTGCAGGAGCTGGCGCTGGCGGAAGAGGGGCGCAGTGACTTCGATTTTAACGGGCAGTCGCTCCTGGAGGCCGGCCAGGCCAGCACGCCAAGCTAGTCTGCACCTTCAGGCACTGGCGCTGACCTTGCCCGGGGTGACGTCGGTGACGTAGAGGGTGCTGCGATCGGCGCTGTGCACTATGCTGCAGACCTCGCGCTTGCTGCCATCGCTCAGGATCACCAGCTCACCGAGATGCACGGGGCAGTGCGTCGTCAGTAGGTGATCCGGATGGATAATCTTCTCCGCGTGCTCCGGAAACGAAATGTCATAGGTGTACATCTTTATCTCCTCTCAGACGGGCTCCTATCTGGAAACCTAGCACAGGGAGGGGGCCAATGGGACGCTCGGCGGCAATAACCATTTTCATAATAGGGGGCCCGTCCTGAGTAGGGATGGGCCCGCGCACCCGCTCACGCCATCCGATAACCCGCCCCGTCGCTGTATGCAAAATCGTCGTGGCAACTTGTCTGAGTTGTCACGTCTGATACAATCCTCCGCTGTACCTGTCGATTGATAGCATCACACAACAAATAATTTGTGTGCCACTGTGTGTACCAACCGTATTGTGAACGGTGAAACATCCAAGTGAGAGGCTTGATTTTAAAGGACATTTTCAATTCACACGTGGCCTTTGGTAGGGGTCACCACTGTTAAGGAAATACATAATGCCAATCATTACTCTGCCTGACGGCAGCCAACGTCAATTTGCCCACGCCGTTTCTGTCATGGACGTCGCCGCGGACATAGGTCCCGGTCTCGCCAAGGCATGCATTGCCGGTCGGGTAAACGGTGAACTGGTGGATGCCTGCGAGCTGATCGAAGCCGATGCCTCCCTGGCCATCATCACCGCCAAAGACGAAGAAGGTCTGGACATCCTGCGCCACTCCTGTGCTCACCTGCTGGGTCATGCCATCAAGCAACTCTGGCCCCAGACCAAGATGGCCATAGGTCCTGTCATCGATAACGGTTTCTACTACGACATCGATCTCGATCGTACCCTGACCGACGAAGATCTGGCTGCCCTGGAAGAGCGCATGCTGGCGCTGGCCGCCAAGGATTACGACGTCATCAAGAAGAAGGTCTCCTGGCAGGAGGCGCGCGACGTGTTCGAGGCCCGCGGCGAGACCTACAAGGTCGAGATCCTGGATCAGAACATTGCCCGTGATGACCAGCCCGGTCTGTATCATCACGAAGAGTACGTCGACATGTGTCGCGGCCCCCACGTGCCGAACATGCGTCACTGCCACCATTTCAAGCTGCAGAAGATGTCCGGCGCCTACTGGCGTGGCGACTCCAACAACAAAATGTTGCAGCGGATCTACGGTACCGCCTGGGCCGACAAGAAGCAGCTCAAGGCTTACCTGCAGCGCCTCGAAGAGGCCGCCAAGCGTGACCACCGCAAGATCGGCAAGCAGCTCGACCTGTATCACATGCAGGAAGAAGCACCCGGCATGGTGTTCTGGCACAACGATGGCTGGACCATCTTCCGTGAGCTGGAAACCTTCATGCGTACCAAGCTGCGTGAGTATGACTATCAGGAGGTGAAAGGCCCCGCCATGATGGATCGCGTACTGTGGGAGCGCTCCGGCCACTGGGATAAGTATGCCCAGGGCATGTTCACCACCCAGTCCGAGAACCGCGAGTACGCCATCAAGCCGATGAACTGCCCGGGTCACGTCCAGATCTTCAATCAGGGCCTCAAGTCCTATCGCGATCTGCCGCTGCGCATGGCCGAGTTTGGCTCCTGCCACCGCAACGAGCCGTCAGGCTCCCTGCACGGCTTGATGCGGGTACGGGGTTTCACTCAGGATGACGCCCACATCTTCTGTACCGAAGAGCAGATCATGGAAGAGGTGTCCGCCTGTATCCGTATGGTCTATGACGTCTACGGCACCTTTGGCTTCGAGAACATCGTGGTCAAGCTCTCCACCCGTCCCGAGCAGCGTATCGGCTCCGACGAGGCCTGGGATCGTGCCGAGGCGGCCTTGGCCGAGGCGCTGGTGCTGAACGGTCTGAAGTACGATCTGCAGCCGGGTGAGGGCGCCTTCTACGGCCCCAAGATCGAATTCACCCTGCATGATTGCCTTGATCGTGCGTGGCAGTGTGGTACCGTGCAGCTCGACTTTGCCTTGCCGGGTCGTCTGGGTGCCACTTATGTGGGGGAAGATAACGAGCGCCACGTGCCCGTCATGATCCACCGCGCCATCCTGGGTTCCATCGAGCGTTTCATCGGTATTCTGACCGAAGAGTACGCAGGACTGTTCCCAACCTGGTTGGCACCGACTCAAGCCGTGGTGATGAATATCACGGATAATCAGGCCGATTATGCAGTGAAAGTAGCCAAGGCATTGAATGATGCGGGTCTTCGCGCAAAAGCGGACTTGAGAAATGAGAAGATTGGCTTTAAAATCCGCGAGCATACTTTGAAACGAGTTCCTTTCATGTTGGTCTGCGGCGATAAAGAAGTTGAAGCCGGCAAGATTGCAGTGCGAACTCGTAAAGGGGCTGACCTGGGTACTTATCCTGTTGAAGAGCTAATCGCTCTGTTGACCCAGGAAGTTCAGACCCGCGGACAAAAGAAAGTGGAGGAATAAGCTATAAAAGGCGGAAAAAAACTGGGCAAGCAACCGCAAGCCCGCGCTCACCGGATCAATGAAGAGATCCGTCTGAAAGAAGTTCGTCTGACCGGTTTGGATGGTGAGGCCATTGGCGTCACCACCATTCAAGATGCTCTGAACTTGGCCCTTGAGGCCGGAGTGGATCTGGTCGAGATCAGTCCTAACGCTGAGCCGCCCGTTTGCCGGATCATGGATTACGGCAAATTCCTCTACGAAAAGAGCAAAACCACCAAAGAACAGAAGAAAAAGCAGAAAGTTGTCCAGGTCAAGGAAATCAAATTCCGTCCTGGCACTGACGAAGGCGACTATCAGGTAAAACTACGCAACCTGGTTCGCTTTCTAGAAGACGGGGACAAGGCGAAGGTCACCCTGCGCTTCCGTGGTCGTGAAATGGCTCACCAGGATCTTGGTATCAAGGTTCTGGAGCGAGTCAAGACCGATCTGGAAGAGTTGGCCGTAGTCGAGTCGTTCCCGAAAGTCGAAGGCCGTCAAGCTGTGATGGTCCTCGCACCTAAGAAGAAATCTTAAGGCCCACAAGAAATTGACTCATGGGTTCGCCCCATGAGTCGGTTCGCCTTGCGATTTTGTTGTCACTCACAATGCGGAGTATGATGAAATGCCGAAGATGAAAACCAACCGGGGTGCTGCAAAGCGCTTCAAGAAGACTGGCTCAGGTCGCTTCAAGTGTAAGCACAACCACCTGCGTCACATCCTGACCAAGAAGAGCAGCAAGCGTAAGCGCAAGCTGGGGCCGAAGTTCATGGTTTCTGCTGCCGACCACAAACGTGTTGTCGCTTGTCTGCCGTACGCATAAGGGGGATGTGAAAAATGCCAAGAGTTAAACGTGGTGTGACTGCTCGCGCTCGTCACAAGAAAGTAATGAAAGCCGCCAAGGGTTACTACGGCGCCCGTTCCCGTGTCTACCGCGTAGCGGTACAAGCGGTAACCAAAGCTGGTCAGTATGCCTACCGTGACCGTCGCCAGAAAAAGCGTCAGTTCCGTCAGCTGTGGATTGCGCGTATCAACGCTGCAGCCCGTCAGAACGGTCTGTCCTACAGCCGTCTGATCAACGGTCTGAAGAAGGCTTCTATCGAGATCGATCGCAAGATCCTGTCCGATATCGCCGTTCACGACAAGCTGGCTTTCACCGCCCTGGTTGAAAAGGCCAAAGCAGCTCTGGTTTAATCCGGTTCTGTTATGAAAGATAAAAGGAGGCCTAGGCCTCCTTTTTTGTTGCCCCGAAATCCTCCCCCGACAACCAAACCCACCGCTCCTTTCCCCGGATGAACCATCATCTATGCCAACAAACGTGTGACATATCACACCTTATGTGGCGAAAGAGGGGACAGACTGGCACCCTTCCCCTATAACAAAATGATTTCTAGGGATAAAAGGCCACCATAACTATGGTCAGCCAAGGGGCTTTTTTTGTATTATTCCCCTCTTACCCTTATTTAGCCTAACAGGCTCCTGTTCCGGGAGTGGTGACGAGGAAGACATGCAACAGCTTGAAGAAGTAGTCGGCCAGGCCAAGGCCGAGATTGAGGGCGTCAATGACGTTGCGACCCTCGACGAGATCCGGGTCAAATATCTGGGTAAAAAAGGCTTTTTTACCGAGCAGATGAAGACATTGGGCGCCTTGTCCGCCGAAGAGCGTCCCGCCGCGGGCGCCGTGATCAACCAGGCCAAGCAGCAGGTTCAGGATGCCCTGAACGCGCGCCGCGATGCCCTGGTTGAGCAAGAGCTGAATCAGAAGCTGGCCGCCGAGACCATCGACGTCAGCCTGCCGGGCCGTCGCATCGAGAACGGTGGCCTGCACCCGGTGACCCGCACCATCGAACGCATCGAGCGCCTGTTTGGCGAGATGGGGTTCAAGGTTGAGCGCGGTCCCGAGATCGAAGACGGTTTCCACAACTTCGATGCGCTGAACATCCCGGCTCACCACCCGGCGCGTACCGATCACGACACCTTCTACTTCAATCCCGATCTGATGCTGCGCACCCACACCTCGGGCGTGCAGATCCGCACCATGGAACATCAGCAGCCGCCGATCCGCATCATAGCGCCGGGCCGCGTCTATCGTAACGACTACGACATGACCCACACCCCGATGTTCCATCAGGTCGAAGGCCTGCTGGTGGATGAGCACGCCAGCTTCACCGAGCTGAAGGGGATACTGCACGACTTCCTGCGCAACTACTTCGAGGAAGATCTCACCATCCGTTTCCGTCCCTCCTACTTCCCGTTCACCGAGCCCAGTGCCGAAGTGGACGTGATGGGCAAGAACGGCAAGTGGCTGGAAGTGCTGGGCTGCGGCATGGTGCACCCGAACGTGCTGCGTTCGGTCGGCATCGATCCGGAAAAATACTCCGGTTTTGCCTTCGGCATGGGCGTTGAGCGTCTGACCATGCTGCGCTACGGGGTCAACGACCTGCGTGCCTTCTTCGAAAACGATCTGCGCTTCCTCAAGCAGTTCAAGTAAGGGCGAGAGAACATGAAATTCAGTAAATCCTGGGTGATGGAGTGGGTCCGCACCGAGTTGAGTGACAACGCACTGGCCGAGCAGATCACCATGGCGGGTCTGGAAGTGGACGCCGTCGAAGCGGTGGCCGGCCAGTTCAACAACGTGGTGGTCGGTGAAGTGGTCGAGTGTGGCCAGCATCCGGACGCCGACAAGCTGCGGGTGACCAAGGTCAACGTGGGCGAGGCCGAGCTGCTGGACATCGTCTGCGGCGCGCCGAACTGCCGCACCGGCCTCAAGGTGTGTGTGGCCAAGGTGGGGGCCACCCTGCCGGGTGATTTCACCATCAAGAAGGCCAAGCTGCGTGGCCAGCCCTCCCACGGCATGCTCTGCTCCTTCAGCGAGCTGGGGATCGAAGTGGAAGCGGACGGCATCATCGAGCTGCCGAGCGATGCTCCCGTCGGCACCGACATTCGCGACTACCTCAATCTCAATGACGTCGCCATCGACGTGGACTTGACCCCTAACCGGGCCGATTGCCTCGGCATCGCGGGGCTTGCCCGCGAGATCGGCGTGCTCAACAGCGTCGACGTGGTCGAGCCAAGCTGGACTCCGGCGCCAGCCACCATAGACGCCAGCTTCCCGATCCGGGTCGATGCGCCGGCAGACTGCCCCCGTTACCTCGGTCGTGTCATCAAGGGGCTGAACCTGCGCGCCCAGAGCCCGCTCTGGATGCAGGAAAAGCTGTGCCGTGGCGGCATTCGCTCCATCGACGCCATCGTCGACATCACCAACTTCCTGCTGCTGGAATACGGTCAGCCGATGCACGCCTTCGATCTGGCCAAGCTGGACGGGGAGCTGGTGGTGCGCCGTGCCAAGGCCGACGAGCCGATGACCCTGCTCGACGGCAACGAGGTCAAGCTCAAAGAGACCACGCTCGTCATTGCCGACGCACAGGGTCCAGCCTGCATGGCCGGCATCTTCGGCGGCGAGCGCACCGGCGTGTCCGCCGAGACCACGGACGTGCTGCTGGAGTGTGCCTTCTTCGCACCGCTCTCCATCACCGGCCGTGCCCGTGCCTATGGCCTGCATACCGACTCGTCCCACCGCTTCGAGCGCGGGGTAGACCCACAGCTGCAAGCCAAGGTGATGGACAGAGCCACCCGACTGCTGCTGGATGTCTGCGGCGGTGAAGCGGGTCCGGTCATCGAGGTCAAATCCGATGCCCATCTGCCCAAGGCGACCCCCATCAAGCTGCGTCGTACCAAGCTCGACAAGGTGATCGGCATCAGCGTGGCCGATGCTCAGGTGGTCGAGATCCTGACTCGCCTCGGCATGCAGGTGACCATCGAGGCCGACGGCTGGACCGCCCTGGCGCCCTCCTGGCGTTTCGACATCGCCATCGAGGAAGACCTCATCGAGGAAGTGGCCCGCATCTACGGCTACAACAACATCCCGAACCTGAAACCGGCCGCCTCCCTGGCCATGGTGGAGCAGGCAGAGGGCCAAGTGACCCTCAAACGGGTGCGTGACCTGCTGGTTGACCGCGGTTTCCAGGAAGCCATCACCTACAGCTTCGTGGATCCCAAGGCCCAGCAGACCCTGTTCCCGCAGAGCGATGCCATAGCGCTGCCGAACCCGATCTCGGTCGAGATGTCCGCCATGCGCGTCTCCCTGTTCCCGGGTCTGGTGCAGGCGGTGGTCTACAACCAGAACCGCCAGCAGGGCCGCGTGCGCCTGTTCGAGCAGGGTCTGCGCTTCATCAAGGACGAGAGCGCCGAAAATGGCATCCGTCAGGAGCCCATGCTGGCCGGCATCATCACCGGCAACCAGAGCGACGAGCACTGGGACATCAAGAGCCGTGGCGCCGACTTCTTTGATTTGAAAGGGGATCTGGAAGCCGTGCTGGATCTCACCGCCGAAGGTGCCAGCTTCAGCTTCGAGCGTACCGAGCATAGCGCCCTGCACCCGGGCCAGAGCGCGGCCATCCTGCGCAATGGCGCCGTCATCGGCCACATCGGCGTGATCCACCCGAGCCTCGAGAAGAAGCTGGGTCTCAAGACCCGTGCCATCATGTTCGAGCTGGAGTTGAACAAGCTGATCCCCGCCAAGGTGCCGGTTGCGGCCGAAGTTTCCCGCTTCCCGGCCAACCGTCGCGACATCGCCGTGGTGGTTGACCACCAGGTTCTGGCCGGTGATGTGCTCGCAGTAATTAAAAAAGTTGGCGGAAATCAGTTAGTTGGAATAAACTTGTTTGACGTATACCAGGGTGCTGGTATGGCAGAGGACAAGAAGAGCCTGGCCATCAGTCTAGTTTTACAAGACAACCAGCGCACCCTGGAGGAGAAAGAGATTGCCGAGACCGTAGACAATGTCGTGCGGGCTCTCGGTGAAGAGTTGAATGCATCCTTGAGGGATTGATCTATGGCGCTTACCAAAGCCGACATTGCAGAGCACCTGTTCACCCAACTCGGGATGAGCAAGCGTGAAGCCAAAGACATGGTGGAAGCCTTCTTTGAGGAAATCAGACAGGCGCTCGAGCGCGGTGAACAAGTCAAGATTTCAGGCTTCGGTAATTTTGACCTTCGTGAGAAGAATCAGCGTCCCGGACGTAACCCCAAGACCGGCGAAGATATTCCCATCAGCGCCCGGCGGGTGGTGACCTTCCGGCCTGGCCAGAAGCTCAAGGCCAGGGTAGAAAATGTTGAACCCAATGAGTGACAGAAAGCCAGGCAAATGCCTGGCTTTCCCATTTCGATGACAAAATTCAGCCTACTGTTGGGCGCGCTGCTGGCCATGCCACTGCGTGCCGCCGTACTCCCCCTGCCGCCTGATACCCAGGCCTATGCCGATTCGCTGACCCAGCTGACGTTCTGCTATCCCGCCCTGCAGCGCCCTCCCTATCTGGAAAAACAGGGGGGATTGCTCATCGATCAGATGCAACGCCTGGCACAGCAACTGCCGGTGCCGTTGCAGTTTGACAAGCTGCCCAACTGGTCGGCGGTAGAGCAGGGTCTGCAAGAGGGGCGCTGCGATCTCATCCCGCACATAGGTCCCTCCCTGCATGCCCAACCCGGCATGGCGCTGAGCCGGGCCATGCTGGAAGCGGAGTCCGCCATCCTCTACCGGGGCGAGCTGGAGCAGGCCTCCTTCCTGGTTTCGCCTATCTGGCAGTCGACCGAGGTGCTGAAGGGGCTCTATCCCCAATCGTCCCAGCTGGCTCTGACCGATGCCGATAACTGGTATTCGGCCCTGATCGCCGGCAAGGGCAGCGCCTACCTCGGCGATTACCTGCAACTGCGCTACCTGATGCGGGAATACCCGGACGAGGGGCTGCGTCTGCGTCGCCTGCGCAGCGACGAGCTGGTGGTCAGCTACCGGCTGATGATGCGAGACAGACCCGAGTTGCAGCAGCTGATCGACACGGCGATCCGTTTCCTCCCGCCGGGCAGCCTCTACCGGGATCTGGGCCGCTACTTGCCGCAGAGTGAGCAGGACATCAACCCGCTGCATTTCACCGACAAGGAGCAGGCCTGGCTCATCGGGACCTCCCGCACCATCAAGCTGGTGGCGGATCCGGCCTTCATGCCCTACAGCGGCGTCAATCAGCAGGGCCAGCTGGTCGGCTGGAGTGGCGATGTGTTGCGGCGGGTGAGCCGGCAGACCGGGCTGACCTTCGAAGTCATCCCCGTCGCCAGCAAGGAGGAGGCACTGGCCAAGCTGCGCAGCGGCGAGGCCGCCATGATGGCCGGCCTGCTGGAGACGCCGGCGCTCAACCGGGAATTCGACTTTACCCGCACCGTGGCCATGAGCCGCTATGCCCTGGTCAGCCGCAAGCTGGGGGCCCATCAGCGGCTCGATGAGGTGAAGGGCAAGATAGTGGTGCCCAAGATGCTGTATGACACCAGCCTGCTGGCCAACTTCGGCCGGCATGACTGGCTGCGGGTCGACAGCCTGATGGAGGGATTGGATGCGGTGCAGGAGGGAGAGGCCGACGCCATGCTGGCGGAGCTCTACCAGCTGCAATACCCGCTGCGCAACAACCAGCTGGCCGATCTCAGCGTCAAGGAGCTGCCGGAGAGCTTCGGGCTCGGCTTTGCCATCCGCCATGATCAGCCCAGGCTGGCCGGGGTGATCGAGCAGAGCCTGATGACGATCAGCGATCAGGAGAACGACGAGCTGACCCAACGCTGGCGCCGGCTGGTGCTGACCCAGCAGAGCGGCGTCAGCTACGGCTTCTGGCTCGCCTCCGTATTGCTGGCGCTGTTGATCAGCGCGGCGGTGATCTGGTCGATCTGGCGCTCCCGCCAACAGCTGGCCCTGGAGGCCCGCGAGCGGCGCAAGGCGGAGCAGGCGCTGGCCCAGGAGAGCAAGTTCAGGGAGTCCCTGTTCCAGGCACTGCCCATGCCCGTGTTCCTGCGCAACGATAGGGGCGAGATCATCAAGCGCAACAAGCAGGCCAAGCGGCTGGAGGCGCGCTACTCAGCGGAGCTGATCCTGCCCGAGCCACGGCTGCAAGGGGCAGAGGGGGAGCTCTCCCTGCGCGAGCAGGTCTACTCCTATGCCCAGATCCCGCTGCAACTCGGCCCACAGACCCCGGCCGGCGATCTCATCGCCCTGTCCGACATCAGCGCCCTGCGCGAGCGCACCCGGCTGCTGCGCCAGGCGGAGCGGCGGCTGCGCGCCCTCACCAATACGGTGCCCGGGGTGGTGCTCCAGTTCACCCTGCAGGGCGGTGCCATCACCGGGGTGGAATTCGTCAGCCGCGGCAGCTACGAGCTGCTGGGGCTGGCCAGCCAGCAGATCCGGCTCAACTCCAATGCGACTCTCACCCGCCTCGCGCGCCAGGACAGACGCAAGATGCGCGCCCCCATGCTGGCCATGTTGCAGGCGGGGAGTCCCTTCTCCCATCTGCTGCGTTACCAGCACCCGACCAAGGGCTCGCGCTGGTTGCAGTTCTCCGGTCGGGGGCGCAGCCAGGGGGAGGGGTGGCGCGTCTATGGGGTGGTGCAGGATGTGACCGACAGGGTCGAGCAGGAGCATGCGCTGCAGCTCTCCCACGAGCAGGCCCAGCAGGCCGTGCTCGCCAAGGGACGCTTCCTGGCGGCCGTGAGCCACGAGATCCGTACCCCCATGAATGCCATCCTGGGGCTGCTGGAGTGGCTCGATCAGACCGAGCTCTCGGCGGAGCAGGCATCGGTGCTGACTCATGTCAGGCAGGCGGGCAACGAGCTGCTGGGGCTGCTCAACGACGTGCTCGATTTCAGCCGCAACGAGAGCCGCCAGTTGCGACTCTCCCCGCAGCCGACCGATCTGGTGGAGCTGTGCGAACACGTGGCGGCGGTGCACTGGTCCAAGGCGCGCTCCAAGCGGTTGCAGCTGCGTCTCGCGCTGGATACCAATCTGCCCGCCCTGATGGAGCTCGATCCTCACCGGGTGCAGCAGGTGCTGCACAACCTGCTCGCCAACGCCATCAAGTTCAGCCTGACCGGCGAGGTGGTGCTGTGGGCCCGCCGGCAGGGGGAGTGGCTCTGCTGCGGGGTGGATGATCAGGGGCCCGGCATCAGCGCCGAGCTGTTGCCCAGGCTGTTCCTGCCCTTCGAGCAGGGGGAGGAGCCGGGCCAGCCAAGGGCACAGGGGACCGGGCTGGGGCTGGCCATCAGTCGCCAGCTGATGGAGCAGATGGGCGGCGAGATCCGGGTCGAGGCCCTGGCCACCGGCGGCAGCCGCTTCACCTGCTCGCTGCCGCTGCGACCATTGCGGGAGAAGTCACCCTGGCAACCCAGGGTCAATGCCCTCAGCCTGCGGCTGGTTGGCGCTGAGTTGGAATACATGCGTGGCTGGCTGGTCGAGATCGGCGTGAGCGAAGACCTTGACGGGCCCTGCCTGAGCGCTGAGCTGGACGAGCGGGGCCTGCGTTACTGGTCCTGGCAGGGGGAACCCTGGATCCCGGGCTCAGTGGTCAGCCTGCTGCAACCCAGGCTCGCCAGCGCAGGCGGCGAGATCGCGGACCTGCCGGGGGCCGGCATGCGGATCCTGCTGGTGGAGGATCACGAGGTGAACCGGGTGCTGATCGGCATGCAGCTCAGCCAGCTGGGGGCCGAGGTGCTGAGCGCCGCCAATGGCCGGCTGGCACTGGATATCCTGCAGCACGAATCGGTCGATCTGGTGCTGACCGATCTGCAGATGCCGGTGATGGATGGTGCCGAACTGTGCCGCCAGTTGCGGGACTCCCCGCGCTGGCAACAGCTGCCGGTCTACGTGATCACCGCCGATCTGAGTGAGCAGGCGGCAGAGCGGCTGACCGACAGTGGCTGCCACGGCCATCTGGACAAGCCGGTGATGCTGAAAGAGTTGGCCATCTTGCTGCGCAGCCTGTCCGGACAGGCCGCCGGAACCAGTCAGGAGGAGGAGACGCCCCAGCCCTGGTCAGAGCTGGCGCCGCTCAGCGCCGAGCTCATCAGCCTCTATCTGGCCTCTACCCGCCAGGATCTGGCCGACATTGCGGACTGCGTCACACAAGGGGATGAGCGGGCCCTCAATACGGCTTTACACAAGATGAAGGGGGCCGCCAAAATGGTGGGAGCCGCGGCGCTGGTCGAGGTGATTGAGCGCTGGCAGCGAACCCCCGAGCAGCCCCTGATCGAGTCACTGCGCCATGCCGTGGATGAGGTCTGTCGGCAATTGGGCAAGAGGGTATGAGATGATCATCACAGACGAAGAGTTATTGGCGCTGCTGGAATCGGACGTGAGCCTGGATCCCGGCTTCCATCCCGTCAGCATCTATGCTCTTGACGCCGCGTCCCATCAGGCCGTGCAGGCGGCAGGGGTACCCGAGTACGCCAGCTTGCACCGCACCCAGCCCGAGCCCGGCTGGCAGTGGGAAGCGTTGTTTGCCGCCGGTGCCATCGCGCTGTTCGAGCCCGCCGCCCATGCCGGGGCCAGCTATCTGCCCCGGCTGATGACCCGAGGGCAGGGCATCTACCAGCTCTCCGATCCCTGGCTGGTGGGCTTACAGGAGCGGGAACAGGGGTGGCGCGACTGGTTGGCAAGATTGCAGGTGCTGTTGCTGGAGGATCACCCCTTTCAGGGGGCCTGCATCCAGCAGGAGATCCAGGCGCTGGGGCTACCCTGCCAGTGGGTACAGGACGGCGATGCCTGCCTGCGGGCCCTGGAGCAGGGCGAGGTGCGACTGCTGATCTGCGATCTCAGCCTGGCGGAGCAAGATGCCATCAGCCTGTTGATGAGCCATCCCCAGTATCAGCACAGCGGTCTGCCCATCATACTGCTCTCCGCCCACGATCAGACCCTGATCGACGGGGCCCGTCGCCTGCTGCACGACGCCGGTTTCAACGTGCTGGCCGCGCTGGCCAAGCCGCTGCAGAGCGACGATCTGCTCCGCCTGCTCAAGACCCTCTATCTGGGGCCCCAGCGTCAGCGCCGGCTGAGCGGGTTGAAGCGCACCATTCGCAGTTGGAATGGCGAGGTGCGGGGTCAGCTCGGCCTGCTGGCGGATGCGGCCTCGTCCAGCTTGCCCATCTGGCTGGCCGTGAGCGGGCTGCCACCCCACTGGGAGCAGCTCAAGACGTGGCTGGAGCAGCACGGCCGCCTGGCGGGCGAGCTGACCCTGGTCATCCACCGGCGCGATCAGCTGCTGAGCAAGGCGGATCGCTTCGCCTTGGTGCTGCAGGCCAGCCTGGCCGGGGCCCGTCTGGCGCTGCTGCTCGATAGCATTCAACATCTGCCGTTCGACAAGCTGGAGCGACTGCCGCTCCAGCACCTGCTGCTGGGACAACACCTGTTGCCGGAGCTGGAGGCGATGGCGACGGACTCCCTGCTTGACCGCTTCATCGGCCGGGCCAGGGAATTGGGGATCGCCATCTATATCGACGATCCCTTCAACCTGCTCGATGCCTCCCCCTGGCAGGATCGCGGCATCATGGGGCGCTGGTGACCCGCTATCTGTGCTGGCCGGCCGACGTGGCTCGTCTGCGCGCGGGGCTGGCGGGCTGGCCTCATCCCACCAGCCGGGGCGCCTTGCCTCTGGTGATGGTGGTGGGGGGCCTAAGTTGCCGGTTGCAGGAGTTGGCGGGGGCCGATCCGGCGCCTCTCGAGGCCGCCTATGGGGAGCTCAGCGAGCAGAGTGTCTACCTGCGCTTCATGCGTCCCAAGCAGCCACCCACCCCCTCGCAGGTGGCCTTCTTCCTCGATTACCCGCGCGCCGCCCAGATTGGCTTGTTGCTGACGGATGCCGCGGGCCGCCCTCTGGCCGTGGCCCAGTCCATCCGGCGGCGGCTGCACCCGGATCGGGCCGAGTTCTCCTGCATAGTCGCGGATCACTTCCAGCAGCGGGGGGCGGGGCGCCGCATCCTGCTGGCGCTGGCGCTGCTGGCGCGGTCGGAGGGGATCCGGGAGTGGACGGCGGAGGTGCTGAGTCAGAATCGGCCCATGCTGACTCTGCTGCGGGGCTTGGGGCTGCCGCTGACCCTGGTGACGGGGCGGGAGATGATATTCGTCAGGTTGGACTTGAGCGTGCTCGACGGCCTGGATCAGGATCGCTCATAAGACCAAGGGCGAATGGGCTGGACCGGTCCCCTGTGCTAAGGTCAGCCTGGTAACCCGTCGGAGGAAATCAGTCATGGTGCAGTCAGCCAAACATATCGTGATCCTCACCGGTGCCGGCATCTCGGCCGAGTCCGGTATCAAGACATTCCGGGCCAGTGACGGCCTGTGGGAGGAGCACAGGGTTGAGGATGTGGCCACCCCCGAGGGTTATGCCCGGGATCCCGAGCTGGTGCAAAGCTTCTACAACTCTCGTCGCCAGCAGCTGCAACAGCCCCAGATCCATCCCAATCCGGCCCATTACGCCCTGGCCAGGCTGGAGCGTCTGCTGCCTGGGCGCGTTACCCTGATCACCCAGAACATCGACAACCTGCACGAGAGTGCGGGCAGCAAGAACCTCATCCACATGCATGGCGAGCTGCTCAAGGTGCGTTGCCCGGTCTCGGGCCAGGTGCTCGAGTGGCGCGGGGCGCTCCACCAGGAGGAGCTCTGCTCCTGCTGCCAGTTTCCCCAGCCGCTGCGACCCCATGTGGTCTGGTTTGGCGAGATGCCGCTCGGGCTGGATCGCATCTATGGCGCCCTGGCCCAGTGCGATCTGTTCATCTCCATCGGCACCTCGGGGGCCGTCTATCCGGCGGCCGGTTTCGTGCATGAGGCGGGGCTCAACGGTGCCCATACCATAGAGCTCAATCTGGAACCGAGCGAGGTGGGCAGCCAGTTCGATGAGAAACGCTACGGCCCGGCGTCCGTGCTGGTGCCGGCCTTCGTGGATGAGTTGCTGCAACGGTGCGGCGTGCACCAGCCCAAGGCGGTCGACGGACACAACTGGATGGAGATGCGCGGTCCGTAACTATTGTGTAACACCACAGTTGCATTGGCTTGATGAAGCCGCCACACTGGCCCATAAAATATGGGGTGTAGTCGGCGTAATCATCATGAGCATCTTGAAGCATTGGATCGCGTTTTTCCTTCTGGCATTGATCACGGCCAGCGTGCAGGCATCGACCCCCTTGCTGCAGCTGATCCTGCCCGACAAACGGGAGATCAGCCTCGACGAGGCGACCCTGGCGGCCCTGCCGCAGGCCGAATTCAACACGGAAACGCCCTGGACCCTGGGCATGCACCGCTACCGTGGCGCCACCCTGGCGGGTCTGCTGGCGGCGCAGGGGGTGAAGGATGCCCGCGAGATCGAGGTCTTCGCCCTCAATGGCTATCAGCAGCGGGTGGATCTCGCCCTGTTTGCCGAGGCGCCGCTGACGCTGGCGCGCTATCAGGATGACAAGGCGCTGACCCGTCGCAACAAGGGGCCGCTCTGGCTGCTGGTACCGCTCTCCGCTCATCCCCAACTCAATGTCTCCGCTATCCATAACAGCATGGTGTGGCAGGTGACCCGCATCGAGGTCCTCCCTTGACGCGTCGTCACCGCCACAATCTGCTGCTTGCCGCCATTTCGCTGCTGTTCCTGTTCTCGTCGGTGTGGGGACTCTACCTGCAGCATCGCCACGAGCAGCTGGTGGATACCCTCTATCGCAACATCCACTGGAACATCAGCCAGACCATGCTGGAGTCCCAGCGCTTCCTCTATGACTTGCGCCTCTATCGGGCGGGGGCGCTGGAGATGGAGGTCCTGAGCCTGGATTACGATCTGCTGTGGAACCGGCTGGACATCTTCCTCATCAGCAGCGAGACCGCCGATGCCCGTGGCCGCTACGGGCTGGGCAAGGTGGTGGCGCGGCTGTTTGATCAAATCAAGCTGCTGGAGCCCCAGATGCAGGCCGGTGCGCTACAGGAGGGGGGCGCGCTGGATCGCACGCAAGCCAGGATTGTCGAGCTGACCCACCAGGTGGAGCAGATCGGCAATCAGATCCTCTCCGGCCAGGAGCGGGAGGCCTCGGTCAACCAGATCCGCCAGAGCCTGTTCTGGCTGCAGATCTGGCAGCTGATCCTGCTGGTGACGGGGGGCGTCCTTGTGTTTGCCCTCATTCGCGTCAATCTGCAGAACCGTCGCCTCTCCCTGCTCGATCCCATGACCCGGCTGGGGAATCGCCGCGCCTTGCAGGCGCAGCTGAAGCAATCCTTGCGGCTGGGCCGTGCCCAGGCCTTGGTGGTGCTGGATCTGAAGCGGTTCAAGCAGGTCAATGATCTGCTCGGTTATCAGGTCGGCGATCGCCTGCTGCAGACGGTCGCCGCCAAGCTGCGGCAACAGTATCCCGGCCGGGCCTACCGACTGGGAGGGGATGAGTTCGCCGTGGTGCTGGCCGGTGGTCAGGAGGCCATCGAACAGCAGATGGAAGGGATGGTGGCCCTGCTGAAGTTCGAGTTCGTGACCCGTGAGAGCAGCTTCGATCTAGCCTGTCGGTTCGGGGTGGCGCAGGCGGAGGGGGAGGATGCCGGCATGCTGCTGGAGCAGGCCATCCTGGCCCTGAATCAGGCCAAGCGGGACGACGCTACCCTGATCTGGTTCCAGCCTGCGATGAAGGCGGCCCTGAACATGGGTCAGCGGCAGTTGCATCAGCTGCGGGAGTGGCTGGCGGGTGCCGCCCCATCCCCGCTGGAGACGGTGTCAGAGGAGCTGGAAGACGAGCGGGGGCAGCGGGTCCTGGCCATCAGCCTGCGCTGGCGGGTGGGGCAGCAGCCGTGCGATGTGGATTGGATGCAGGAACGCGGGGTGCTGGGCCCGGTGGTGGCGCGGCTGTTGGCGGAGTCGACCCACCCCTTGCCCGTGTTGCTGGTGCTGCATCAGCAGGCGCAGCTGGCCCATGTGCTGGCGTACTTGCCCGCCTTGCCTGCGGCGTCGCTGATCCTGGCGCTGCCGACCCTGACGGAGGATCGCCTCCTGCTGGAGAAGATGCGCCAGCGTGGTTGCGTGCTGGCGTTGCATGAGCTGGGCAGTCGGGTCCCCGAGCTTCTGCGATCCGGCTGGCCGGTGCGCTACTGGCTGCCCGAGCCTGCCGATAACGATGTCTTGCTGCAACCCCTGGCGCAGCGGCTGGGCTTGCTGCGCCTGAGTCGGCTCGGGGCGGAAGAGGAGATGGAGGACAGGGTAGAACAGCGCGAGCAGCCGTATTGAATCGGCATAGACAACAAGGGCGGCCATTGGGCCGCCCTTGTTGATCTTGCGCCTTGCCATGGCTGGCGGCTAGGAGTGGTGCGGTGTCTCGGCGGACGGGAAGGGGGCGCAGGAGTCCCTGATCACCAGGTCAGGGTCGACCGTGATCATCCGGTTGTCGATCCGCTCCCCATTGATCCGTGCCAGCAGACGGGTGACGGCGAGGCGACCCAGCTCCTCCTTCGGCTGGTTGACCGTGGTCAACGGGGGTGACATGTACTGGGCCAGCGCCACGTTGTCGTAGCCGACGAGGGAGAGATCCCGCGGGATGACGAGGCCGGCGCGATGGGCGGCGCTGATGACCCCCATGGCCATCATGTCGTTGCAGACAAAGAGGGCGCTGGGGCGTTCTGGCATGGCCAACAGGCGCTGCATGGCATCGTGGCCGCTGGCACAGTCGAAATCCCCCTCCTGGATCCAGGCCGGGTTGATGGCAAGGCCTGCCTCCCGCATCGCCTGCTCGAAGCCCGCCAGGCGCTGATTGGCCGGGGCCCGGCTGTGGGGGCCCGTGATGCAGCCGATGTCGCGGTGGCCCAGCGCCAGCAGGTGGCGGGTCGCCAGATAACCGCCGCGATGGGAGTTGTCGGCGATGAGATCCACCTCCTTGCTCTCCATGCCCCAGTCCATCACCACCACCGGCAGGCTCTTGAGCCAGTCGAGCTGGTTGAACACCTCCTGTTGGCCCTCGCTGCACATGATGAGCAGCCCATCCACCCGCTTGCGCAGCATCATCTTGAGATAGGAGAGGGCGGTCTCGGCCTGGCCCTCGGTGTTGCCCAGCATCAGGTTGTAACCCTGCTCGAAGCAGTAGCGCTCCACCCCGCGCACCACCTCGGCGAAGAAGGGGTTGCTGGAGGTGGTGACCAGCATGCCGATGCTGTTGGTCTCCTTCACCTTGAGGCTGCGCGCCACCAGGCTGGGGGCATAGTTGAGGCTCTGCATGGCGGCGAAGACCCGTTCGCGGGTCGCATCGCTCACGACGCGGGTCTCGTTGATGACGTGGGATACGGTGGTGGTGGAGACCCCCGCCAGCGCGGCCACCTCCTTGATATTGGCCATCAGTGCCCCTGCGCGGCTTGCGCGAGCAGGAAGGTCTCCACCTCGGCCTTGCTCGGGATGGAGCTCTGGGCTCCCAGTCGGGTGACCGAGAGCGCGGCCGCGCCGTGGGCGAAACGCACCGCGCCGTTGAAGTCATGGCCCGCCAGCTGCGCCGCCAGCAGGGCGCCGTTGAAGGTGTCTCCCGCCGCCGTGGTATCGATCGCCGTCACCCGAAAACCCGGGATGAGCGCTTGTTGGCTGGGGTTGCTGCAGTAGACCCCTTGCGCGCCCAGGGTGATCATCACCTCCTGGATCCCCAGCTGATGGAAGCCGGCAGCCGCCTCGCGGGCACTGGCCTCGTCGGTGACGGGGACCCCGGTCAGCAGCTCGGCCTCGGTCTGGTTGGGGGTGATGAGATCCACCAGCGCCAGCAGTTCCGCGGAGAGTGGCCGGGCGGGTGCCGGATTGAGCACCACCCGGGTGCCATGGGCACGGGCCAGCCGGGCCGCCTCGAAGACGCTCTCCAGCGGCACCTCCAGCTGCAGCAGCAGGGTGTGGGCGTCGGCAATCATGGACTCGTGGCGCTTGACCATCTCGGGGCTCAGGGCGCCGTTGGCCTCGGCGGAGATGCCGATGCTGTTTTCCCCCTCGTCGCTCACGTAGATGATGGCGATGCCGGTGGGGAGCGCCTCATCGCGCTCGACCGCGCTCACGTCTATGCCGTCGGCGGCGAAGCCTGCCTGCATCTGGTGACCGATGGCATCATCCCCGATGCGGGCTATGAAGGAGACGGGGGCCCCCAGCCGTGCGGCGGCGACCGCCTGGTTCGCCCCCTTGCCACCGGGGACGACCTGGTAGCCGTGGCCGGTCAGGGTCTCACCGGGACGGGGAAAGTGGGGGACGCGCAGCACATGATCCGCATTGACGCTGCCGAGAACTACGAGACGATTCATATCGATCACCCTTGCTTGAGAACATCTTGGCTTGAGTGGGCCCAAGCCAAGCGGCTCTGTAAGAACCAGCAAAGGGGGAGGCGAGCCTCCCCCTTTATCAGACTTATTTGCTGACGATCTGCAGCGGCACCGGGATGGATTGCTCCACCGGCTGACCCTTGAGCACCTTGTCGGCGGTTTCCACGCCGATGGCACCGATCAGGGCCGGTTGCTGGGCCACGGTGGCGGCCAGTTTACCCTTGGCCACCGCCGCCTTGCCATCGTCCGTGCCGTCGAAGCCGACGATCATCACCTCTTTGCCGGCCGCCTGCACGGCGCGGATGGCACCCAGCGCCATCTCGTCGTTCTGGGCGAACACGGCCTGCACGGTGGGGTGGGCGGCCAGCAGGTTTTCCATGACGTTCAGACCCTTGGTGCGATCGAAGTCGGCGGGCTGGGAGGCCAGCACCTGCAGCTTGTTGGCGGCCACCGCCAGGGCGAAGCCCTCACCACGGTCACGGGCGGCGGAGGTGCCGGCGATCCCTTCGAGCTGGATCACCTTGGTACCGGTCCCCAGCTTCTCGGTGATGAAGTCACCGGCCAGCTTGCCACCGGCCACGTTGTCTGAGGCGATGTGGGCCTTGACCTCACCCTGGGCCGCGCCTCGGTCCAGGGTCAGCACCGGGATGTTCGCCTTGTTGGCCAGGCGGATGGCGTTGCCCACGGCCTCGGAGTCGGTCGGGTTGATCAGGATGGCGTCGACCTTGCGCACGGTGAGATCTTCCACGTTGGAGAGCTCCTTGGCCGGATCGTTCTGGGAGTCCAGCACCACCAGCTCGTAGCCAAGCTCCTTGGCCTTGGCTTCGGCCCCTTCCTTCATGGTGACGAAGAAGGGGTTGTTGAGGGTGGACACCACCATGGCCAGGGTGTGATCGGCAGCCTGGGCAGTGCCCAGCACGGACATGATGGCGGCGGCGAGCAGGGTATTGAGCTTTTTCATCGTTTCATTCCTTGTGTGTGCATTACTTGCTTTTGTTATCGATCATCACGGCGAGCAGGATCACGCTGGCCTTGGCAATCATCTGGTAATAGGACGAGACGTCGAGCAGGTTGAGGGCGTTGTTGAGGAAGCCGATGATGAGTGCCCCGATCAGGGTCCCCATGATGCGGCCCTTGCCCCCCATCAGGCTGGTGCCACCCAGCACCACGGCGGCGATGGCATCCAGCTCATAGCCCATGCCGGCGGTCGGCTGGGCCGACGACAGGCGGGAGGTGACGATGAGGCCGGCCAGGGCCGACAGCATGCCGCACAGGCCGTAGACCGCGAGCTTGACCCGGGCCACGTTGATGCCGGAGAGGCGGGTGGCCGACTCGTTGCCGCCGAGGGCGTAGATATAACGGCCGAGGCGGGTGTGATTGAGCAGGTACCAGGCCAGCAGGAAGACGATGGCCATCAGCCAGATGGGCACCGGCAGGCCGAACAGGTAACCGGTACCCAGCCAGGCGAAGTGATCGGCACCGTCGCTGAAGCCGGTGGAGATGGGGCGCCCCTCGGTGTAGACCATGGTCACGCCGCGCAGGGCTGTCATGGTCACCAGGGTAGCGATGAAGGCCTGCACCTTGCCCTTGGCGATGATGAGCCCGCTGACGCCGCCGAGCAGGGCGCCGGCACCCAGGGTGAGCGGCACCACCAGCCAGATCGGCAGCTCCATGGCCACCATGGTGGCGGCCAGGGCGCCGCACAGGGCCAGCACAGAGCCGACCGAGAGATCGATGCCGGCGGTGAGGATGACCAGCGTCATGCCGACCGCCATGATGGCGTTGACCGAGGTCTGGCGCAGTATGTTGAGCAGGTTGTCGGCGGTGAAGAAGTTCGGGCTCAGGAAGGAGACCACGCCGATCAGCACCAAGAGGGCTACCAGGGATTTGTTCTCGATCCACCAGGCCTTGCTCATGACGCCACGGCGGGGAAGGGTTTGGGTTGTCATTGCTGTGCCTCTTGCTCTGCTTGCCACTGTTTACCGACTGCCGCGGCCATCAGTTTCTCCTGATTGGCGTCACGGGACATGAATTCTGCGCTGATGCGTCCCTCGTGCATCACCAGGATGCGGTCGCTCATGCCGAGCACCTCCGGCATCTCGGAGGAGACCAGGATGATGCTCATCCCCTCCTTCTTGAACTGGTTGATGAGCTGGTAGATCTCTTTTTTTGCCCCCACGTCGACGCCGCGGGTAGGCTCGTCGAGGATCAGCACCTTGGGACGAGTCAACAGTCCCTTGGCGATGGCGACCTTCTGCTGGTTGCCGCCGGAGAGCAGCTTGATCAGTTGTTCACCGCTCGGGGTCTTGATGTTGAACAGCCGCACGTAGTCGGCCACCGCCTGGCGCTCCGCCTTGCCGTCGATCCGGCCACCCTTGTTGAATTCGTTAAGGGCACAGAGGCTCATGTTCTCCCGCACCGACAGCTCCAGCACCAGGCCATCCCCCTTGCGATCCTCGGAGATGTAGGCGATGCCGGCCTTGAGGCCATCGGCGGGGCTGCGGGGCCGCAGGGCGTGACCATCCACGGCAATCTCACCGGCGCTGATGAGGTTGGCGCCGTAGATGAGCTTCATCAGCTCGGTGCGCCCCGAGCCCATCAGGCCGCTGAAGCCCAGGATCTCTCCCTGGCGCAGGGAGAAGCTCACCCCGCGCACGCCGGGGCCGCTCAGATCGCTCACCTGCAGGCTGACGGGGCCGAGCTCGCGGGCGAGGCGCGGGTACTGCTCCTCCAGCCGGCGGCCGACCATCATCTCAATGATCCTGTCCTCGTCCAGCTCGCTCACCGCCTGCTCGCCGATCCACTTGCCGTCCCGCAGCACGGTGACGCGGTCACAGATCTGGAAGATCTCCTTCAGACGATGGGAGATGTAGACGATGCCGCAGCCCTGCTCGCGCAGTTCGCGGATGACAACAAACAACTGCTCGGTCTCGGTGTCGGTCAGCGCATCGGTGGGCTCATCCATGATGATGACGCTGGCATCGAACGACAGCGCCTTGGCGATCTCCACCATCTGCTGTTCGCCGATGGAGAGATCCCCGAGCCGGGTGTCCGGCCCATGCTTGACCCCGAGCCGAGCCAGCAGGGTGCCGGCCCGCGCGCGCAACTGCGGGTGATCGATGTTGCCAAAGCGGGTGCGCGGTTCGCGGCCGAGGAAGATGTTGGCGGCAATGGAGAGCTCCGGCAGCAGGTTCAGCTCCTGATGGATGATGCTGATGCCCTGATCCTGAGAGTCTCGCGGCCCCTTGAAGTGGACCGGCTGGCCGCGATAGCTGACAGCGCCGCCGTCGGCCTGATAGATGCCGGTCAGCACCTTCATCAGGGTGGACTTGCCGGCGCCGTTTTCACCGAGCAGGGCCATCACCTGACCCGGGTAGACGCGCAGGCCGGCCTCATCGAGGGCGCGCACCCCGGGGAAGGTCTTGACGATCCCGGTGAGCTCCAGAATGGGCGAGGGGAGGGCCTTGGCGTTCCCGGTGAGGTCGGGGGAAGGCGAGGAGAGGGTGCTCATGGCAGTTTCCTTAGGATGGCCTTAAAACGCCACGCCGGCGCAGAGGATGAGGTTGGCGTAGGGCGTCACCTCGCCGGTGCGCACTATGGCCTTGCTCTGCCGGGTACGGCTCTTGAACGTTTCGTGCAGGCAATATTCGACGGCGATGGGCTTGCCCTGATCGAGCGCGTGCGCCGCAATATGATCGAGCAGTGCCTGGTGGGCGAGCGGACTGATCAGCTTGAGCTCGCTCGCCATGATCACCTTCTCCACCACCAGATCGGTAAAGAGTGCGGTCAGCACTGCCTCAAGGCTGGGGGTGCCCGCCATCAGCGCCAGATCGATGCGCTCCGGGCCCGCCGGGATCGGCAGACCGGCATCGCAAACGGTGATCTCGTCGGTGTGACCCATCTGTGCCACCAGGGCACTCAGGGGGGCATTGAGCAGCTTGCCTCGTTTCATACAGCACCTCGGCGGGTGGACCCCGCATCTCTGTTATCCTGTCAGGCAACCGGTTACGCAACCGGTTGCGTCGTGAGGCGAAAGATAGGCGTTAACCGTTAACGGGTCTAGCGACAGATGATGAAAATGTGAAAACGATCTCAATGCGAGGGGATGATGGCTGAAAAAGCGGGCGCTGGCAGGCGCCCGCTTCCGGGATCAGATCACCAGGGCCTGCTGCACGGCGGGACGGGCCTGCATCCGCCGGGAGTGCGCCGCCACCTTGGGGAACTCGTCGATGGATACTCCATCGCTCTCCAGCCAGCTGGCCACCACGAACAGGTAGATGTCGGCCAGGCTGAAGCGATCCCCCAGCACCCAGGGGCCGGTCAGGTAGTGGTTTTCCACCTCGGCGAAGCCGTCGCGCATGTTTTGCGGCATCTTGGCCTTCATGGCGGCGATGGCCTGCTCGTCATCGGCCCAGCGGCTGCCGCGGCGCCCGTGGGCATGGGAGATGTGCAGGGTGGCGGCGAGGAACAGGTTGACCTCCTGCATCCTGGCCAGCAGGAAGGGGTCTTCCAGCGGCGCCAGTCCGGCCGCCGGGAAGCGCTGTGCCACATAGAGCAGCAGGGCCGGGGTCTCGGTCAGCACGCCGCGCTCGGTGACCAGTGCCGGCACCCGCCCCTTGGGGTTGATGGCAAGATATTCGGGGGTGCGCTGCTCGCCGGCGACCAGATCGAGTCGCTTGATCCGGTGCGGGGCATCGGCCTCCACCAGGGCGATGCGTACCGCCATGGCACAGGTGCCGGGGGCGAGATAGAGCGTCAGTTCGGACATTGCGGGTCTCCTTGTGTACGATCGCCGGCCTGTACCCGAGGGCGAGTCGCCGGCGATCAAATGGGTCTTGGGCATCCTACGCCCATGACGGGCATGGGCCAAGCCGGCTGTCGTGATCGCTGGCGCCGGACCGGCCTGACACCCGCTCGCCATCGCGGCCTAGCCGGGCGCCGGCCAACAAAATCAATGGCTTTATGAACAACAGATAACAGGAAAAACGGCTACGCATGCCCGGTCAAATCGCTATAATGTGCCACCTTGGATCAGTCGCTTTCGATGTTGGACAGTCAATTGAGTAATAAAATGCGGATCGGTGGAACCCTCGAACAGTCCCTCAGCCAGGGATATCGTCTGGACCTGCAAGGGGTGGTGAAGGAGGGCTGGCAACAGACCAGGCGCACCGGTTTTGGCCTGTCGCTGGCCATCGCCGGTGTCATGGCGATCTGGATCCTGCTGAGCAATACCCTGCTGGCTCCCTATCTCAGCCGGGAAGGTGACATGGACATGGCGCTGGTGTTGAGCCTGCTCATCACCGTCATGATGTCCCCCATGACCTCTGCCCTCGACATGCTGGGGCTGCAACAGTCGGTCGGTGTGCGAGCGCGCCCGAACCAGGTGTTCGACTTCTTTCGCCACTTCCTGCGCCTCGGTAGCCTGAGTCTGCTGGGCAGCCTGATCACCAGCCTGTTTGGCCCGCTGTTTGAGCTGGTGGGGCTGCCGGTGATGCTGGCGTTCATTCCCTCCGCCCTGGTGGGCATGGGGTTGGTGTTTACCGTCCCCCTGGTGCTGGAGCGTGGCCTGCCGCCGGCCCAGGCCATCCTGGTCTCGCTCAAGCTGTTTGCCCGTGGCTGGCCCAGCATAGTGCTGCTGCACGGCGTCATGCTGGCGCTGTTCTTCCTCGCCCTGATCCCCATGGGGCTGGGACTTATCTGGGTGGCCCCCCTCTATTTCAACTGCAAGGGGATCCTCTACCGGGATCTGTGCGGGGTCGCCGTCGAGGTGACCGAGGTAGGGGAGAGCGCAAGCAAAGAGGGCCCCGATCATTTCAACGCATGATGCAAAAGGACGGCATATGAAGCTGGTTCGACATGGCATGGCGGCAAGCTTGCTGCTACTGCCGACCCTTGGGCTGGCGCAGCCCTCGCTGGATCTGCAGTACTCAACCTTCTACAGCCAGATGAAGACCTTCGCCAAGGGGGAGTTTGGCCAGGCGAGACTCGGTTTTTATCTGACCGATCCGCAGACGGGCCAGCGCTGTGGCTTGAGCGCGGCGCGGGTCAGCACCCAGGATAGAGAGGTGGCTGCCGAGGTGACGGTGGACGGCGAACTGCGCCTGCCCTATGACGATGATCTCAATCTGGACAAGGCCACCGTGGTGGTGGCGCTGACCGAGCCGCACGCCAGCTGCGATCTGTCGGTGCAGGTGATGGCGGATGCACCAGCGGGGGCGTTCGAGGTGAGCGAGCTGTTGGGGCGTCAGCAGGACATGCAGGCGTTGCTGGACAAGCTGGCGGGCATGATCGGCAAGTACTTCCTGCCGGGGATGGAAGGGGTACGGGTGAGCCTGGCACAGCCGAGCGGCACCGCCTACCTCATCGATGGGGATCGCCAGCAGGCGCTGCCCTGGCGAGATGGCCAGCTGCTGCTCGACAATGCGCTGCTGGCCGACTTTGCGACAGGCAAATTGCAGCTGCAGGGGGAGATCCTGCGACTGACCCCCTGGTTGCACAAGGGTTGATCAGGGCCCGCCATGAATAGAATCCATAAAAAAGGAGCGCCAGGCGCTCCTTTTTTCTATGTGCGGTACAGGGAAGGCGGTACTTAGCGCACCTCTATCACATCCAGCATGTCCATCTCGTCGATGTTCAGCAGGGGGGCGGTCGGCAGCTCGGGCGGATCGAAGGCCTTGTCGCCGCCGTCGATGATGCCGGAGTCGCGGTTGATGCTCTTGAAGTCAAACAGCTTGTGATCGAGCAGGTGGCTCGGGATCACGTCCTGAATGGCGGTAAACATGGTCTCTATCCGACCCGGGAAGCGGCGATCCCAATCCTGCATCATCTGCTTGATGGCCTTGCGCTGCAGGTTCTCCTGAGAGCCGCACAGGTTGCACGGGATGATGGGGAAGGCCTTGACCTCGGCGTAGCGCACCAGGTCCTTCTCCTTGCAGTAGGCCAGCGGGCGGATCACCACGTTCTTGCCATCGTCACTCACCAGCTTGGGGGGCATGGACTTGAGCTTGCCACCGTAGAACATGTTGAGGAACAGGGTCTCGAGGATGTCATCGCGGTGATGGCCGAGGGCAATCTTGGTGCAACCCAGCTCCAGGGCGCTGCGGTAGAGAATACCGCGACGCAGGCGGGAGCAGAGGGCGCAGGTGGTCTTGCCTTCCGGTACCTTGTCCTTGACGATGGAGTAGGTGTCTTCCTCGACGATCTTGAAGTCGACGCCGAGGGCGGCCAGGTACTCTGGCAGCACGTGCTCGGGGAAGCCGGGTTGCTTCTGATCCAGGTTGACGGCCACGAGATCGAAATGGATGGGGGCGCTCGCCTTCAGGCTCATCAGGATGTCGAGCATGGCGAAGCTGTCCTTGCCGCCAGACAGGCACACCATGATCTTGTCACCCTCTTCAATCATGTTGAAGTCGGCGATGGCCTGACCCACGTTGCGCCGCAGGCGCTTCTGCAGCTTGTTGAAACTGTATTTCTCTTTGGCGTTAAGCTCTTCGTGCATGGCCTCAAACCCGGGACAAAAATAAGCGGCTTATTATAGCCATGTCCCGGGGGAGGGCAAGAAACGCTTATGCCGGATGACGCCTGTCGTCCACCGGACAGCTGTAATCGTCCGGTTTGAGGATCAGGATGTCGCAGTTGAGCCGATCCACCACGTGCTCGGCGGTGTTGCCAAGCAGCGCGGCGGAGAGGCCGGTACGGCCGACGCAGCCCATGATCATCAGGGTGGCCTTGAGATCGTCGGCCAGGTCGGGCAGCACCTCTTCCGGCAGCCCCTCTGCCACCTTGGTCCACATGTGCCCGATGCCAAATTGATCCGCATGCTCGCGCAGCAGATCCTCGTGGTGCTTGCGGATGGCGTCGTTATAGGCGTTGGGATCGAATTCGGGCAGCTCGATGGCCACATTGACCGGGGTGCCCGGGTAGGTATTGACCAGATAGAGGTTGGAACCGAGCAGATCGGCGATGGCGGCCCCCTCGCGGGTGATGCGCTCATTGAGCACCTTCTGCTCCAGATCATCGCTTGAGCAGTTGATGGCGGCAATGATGTTGCCGCCTCGCTGCCAATGACCCTCCTTGACCAGCAGGACGGGGCAGGGACACTTGCGCAGCAGGTGCCAGTCGGTCGGGGTGAAGATGAAGGTCTGCAGGAAGGAGTGATGGTGGGTCGCCTTGACCACCAGATCGTGGCGCTGTGCCAGCACTGTCTGGATCACGCATTCGAAGGGGCGGTTGTGCCACACCACCTTGACCTCGCACTCGACCCCCTTGGCACGGTAGGGCTGCAGTATGTCATCGAGCCATTCCCGGCGCTGCGAGATGACCCCATGGCGCATCTCTTCCCGCTCATCCACCGACAGCATGGCCGTCATCTCGTATGAGAAGTCGTAGATGGTCAGCAACAGGGTCAGCTGGGCGCCCTCGTCCAGCTCGGCGATCTTGACCGCCCGTTCGAGCGCGATCTGGCGCTCCTCTTCCGGGTTGATCACCACCAGAATATTTCGGTACTTGACCATGTTCTCCTCCTTGGCAAAAACGCCAATGATGGCAACTCTTTAGCCTTTACAGCTTAGTCCAAGGGGAGAGGCGGGGAACTGTGCCGGATCAAATTTCAGGACGAACCGATCCGGCAATAGGGGGGAGAGGCGGGTGTGATCAGCCGCAGGCGGGGCGGGTGGCGCCAGCCATGACACCGAGTGCCACATGATCCAGCACCGTGATGTACTTGCCCTTGACGCTGATGAGGCCGGACTTCTGGAAGCGACCGAGCAGGCGGCTGATGGTCTCAACGGTGAGGCCGAGGTAGTTGCCGATGTCGCCGCGGGTCATGGAGAGACGGAACTCCTTGGCGGAGAAGCCACGCTCGGAGAAGCGCACCGACAGGTTGTGCAGGAAGGCGGCGAGGCGCTCTTCGGCATTCTTCTTGGAGAGCAGCAGGATCATCTCCTGATCCCCCATGATTTCGTTGCTCATCAGTCGCATGATCTGCTGACGCAGCTTGGGCATCTTGCCGGAGAGATCGTCGAGCACGTCGAACGGGATCTCGCACACCATGGCGGTTTCCAGCGCCTGGGCGAAGGAGGGGTGAGCCTGCTTGTGGATGGCGTCGAAGCCAACCAGATCCCCGGCCAAGTGGAAGGCGGTGATCTGCTCGTCGCCCTGCTCGGTGATGGTGTATGACTTGATGGTCCCGGAGCGGATGGCGTAGAGCGACTTCAGCTCATCACCGGCCTTGAACAGCTCCTCGCCCTTCTGGATCGGCTTTTTGCGCTCGATGATGCTGTCCAGCTGATCGAGCTCGTTGTCGTTCAGGGTGAAGGGGATGCAGAGCTGGCTGATGCTGCAATCCTGGCAATGAATTGCACAGCCACCGCTCTGAATACGTCTGCCAGGTTTCTTGTCCGGGATCATAGGCTCATATGAATAATTGATTTATATCAAACAAGTTTACCATCAACTCATCCGTTTTGGATAGGGTTTCAAAAGGATGCAATGCCGATCCAGAGGGTATGCAGTCCATACAGGATGAGCAGCAGAGCCCCTCCGACGCGCAGGCTGCGCAGGGTCAGCCAGTAACGCAACCTGTCCGCCAGACCGCCCAATGCAAACAGCGTCGGCAGGGTGCCGATGCCGAAGCCGAGCATGAGCAAGGCCCCGCCACTGGCGGAGCCGGCCGCCGCACTCCAGGTCAGCATGGAGTAGACCAGACCGCAGGGCAGCCAGCCCCACACCATGCCAAAGGGGAGGGCCTGTAGGGCCGAATGGAAGGGGAGAAACTTGCCCGCCAGCGGCCTGATGTGGGGCCAGAGCCGAGCGCCGAGACGCTCGAGCAGCAGTATGCCCTGCCACCAGCCGGCCAGATAGAGACCGAGGGCTACCATCAGCAGCGCCGCCACCAGCCGCAAGCCGGCGATGGCATGCTTGCCGGCCCCGAGCTCGCCGGTGGTGGCCAGCAGTCCACCGACCAGGGCGCCCGCGATCACATAGCTGAGGATCCGCCCTAGGTTGTAGTTGAGCAGGTAGCCGAGCCGTCCCCAGAAGTGCTGCTTGTCGGGCGGGATCGCCATGGAGAGGGCGGCCGAGACGCCACCGCACATGGCGATGCAGTGGCCAGAGCCTGCCAGCCCCACCAGCAGGGCCCCCATCAGATCAAGGCTGTTTGTCATCACGTTGCGGGTCCTCGCCCTTGGCGGTGGGTTGCTCCTCGTCGAACAGGATGTTGGAGCCCTGGCGATCCAGATCCTCGAACTGCTCCGAACGAATGGCCCAGAAGAAGACGACGCCCGCGATGATGACGAACAGGATGGCAATGGGGATGAGGACGAAGATGATGTTCATGATGCGAGCCTTGCTGTGGGGGGGGTCATGATAAACCAGTTGAGGCCGGCATGCCCCTGTCATCGCGGCAGGTGGCCCTGGCGCCTGAGCCTCAACGGTTCAGGCGCATGGAGTTGGTCACTACTATGAGGGAGCTCAGGGACATACCCGCCGCCGCAAGATAGGGGGGCAACCAGCCGCTGGCCGCCAGCGGCAGCACCAACAGGTTGTAGCCGATGGACCAGGCGAAGTTCTCCTTGATGATCTTGCGGGTGCGCAGCGCCAGGGTGCGGGCCGTCAGCAGGCGGGAGAGATCATCGGCCAGCAGTATGGCATCGGCGCTGTTCTTGGCCAGATCCGTGCCACCCGCCATGGCGAAGGAGGCGTGGGCGCCGGCCAGCACAGGAGCATCGTTGATGCCATCCCCCACCATGATGCTGATGTCGCCCGCGGCTTCTCGCGCCTTGAGGTAGCTCAGCTTGCCATCCGGCGTCACCCCTTTCACCAGCTCATCCACCCCCAGCTCGCGGGCGATCGCGTCGGCCTCGGCCGAGCCGTCCCCGGTGAGTATGGTGGTGTGCAGCCCGGCGGCCTTGAAGGCCTGGATCAGCGCCCTGGCATCTGGGCGCAATGTATCCGCCAGGGTGAAGCGGGCCAGCAGGCGGGCGTCGTCGGCCAGATAGATGGCCAGCCCCTGAGTCGCGCTCTGCTCCTCAGCCAGCCCGAGCCAGCGGGCGCTGCCGATGCGATAACGGGTGCCGGCGACCGTTCCCTGAATGCCGTGGCCGATGACGGGGAGCACCTCGCTCGCCGGCAACGGTGCGGCAGCTTCGGCGGCCGAGCCCCTGAAGGCGCGGGCGATGGGGTGTTCGGAATAGGCCTCGAGCGCCTGGGCGATGGCTAGGCACTGGGCCTCACTCAGCTCGGCCAATACTTGGGTGCCGGTCAGGCTGATGCTGCCGGTGGTCAGGGTACCCGTCTTGTCCATCACCACCCGGTTGGCGCGGGTCAGCACGTCCAGCACGTGGCCGCGGCGCAGCAGTATGCCGGTGCGGGTGAGGTGGGCGGTGGCCGAGGTGAGCGCGGTCGGGGTGGCCAGCGACAGGGCGCAGGGGCAGGTGGCCACCAGCACCGCCAGCGTGATCCAGAACGCCTGCTCCGGCTGATGGAAGTGCCAGTAGGTCCAGACCCCGGCGGCGATGAGCAGCAGCACCAGGATGAAGTGACGGGAGAGTACGTCGGCCAGCTGGGCGATGGCGGGTTTGTCATCGAGGGCGCTGTCCTGCAGCCGCATGATCTGGGCCAGGCGTGACTCCGCGATGGGGTGGCTGACCCGGATGTCGAGCGGCGCATCCGTGTTAATGGTGCCGGCATAGACGGGATCCCCGGGTCGTTTGAGCAGGGGCAGTTGCTCGCCGGTCAGCATGGCTTCGTTGAGGCTGGCCTGCCCCAGGGTGATGATGCCATCGGCGGGCAATGTGGCCCCCGCCAGCACCCGCACCCTGTCCCCGACTTGCAGCGTCTTGGCGGCCACGTCGTGCTCGCCATCCTCGTCGATGCGGGTCGCCATGATGGGCACCAGCCGCGCCAGGTTGGAGCTCGACTCCGACGCCTTGCGCCTGGCCCGCAGCTCGAGCAGGCGCCCCAGCAGCAGGAAGAAGACAAACATGGTGATGGAGTCGTAATAGACCTCACCCGTATTGAATACCGTGGCCCAGATGGAGGCGACGAAGGCACCGATCAGCGCCAGCGACACCGACACGTCCATGGAGAGGTGGCCCTGCTTCAGGCTGCGCCAGGCGCCCACATAGAACGGCTGGGCCGAGTAGATCATGATGGGGGTCGAGAGCAAGAGGCTGATCCACTTGAAGTAGATCATGAACTCCTCCTCGACGCTGATGAAGAGATCCATGTAGAGCGCCACGGCGCACATCATCACCTGCATGGAGCCGAGGCCAGCCAGCGCCATGCGGAACATGTAGCTGCGCACCTCGCGGGCGTAGAGCGCCTCTTGGCTGTGGGTCTGGAAGGGGTAGGCGCGATAGCCGATCTTGGCGAAGCCCTTGAGGATGTCACTCAGGGAGAGCCGCGCCGGATCCCACTTGATGCGGGCCCTGTGGGTGGTGGTGTTGACGTTGACGTAGTGCAGGCCGTCGAGTCGGGTCAGGTGGCGCTCGATGAGCCAGGCGCAGGCGGCGCAAGTCAGCCCTTCCACGCTGAGCTGGATCTCGCGCTGGCTGCCCGTGCCGCTGTCGGTGACGAAATCCTGCTGCACCTCGGCCAGATCGTAGTGGCTGAGGGCGGCCAGTTCGCTGGGCACCAGCTCCCCCTTGAGGCCGGGGGCGGTGCGGTGTTCGTAGTAACTGGCGAGACCGCATTCGAGAATGGTTTGGGCCACGGCCTGGCAGCCGGGGCAGCACATGGGTTGCACTATGCCCTTGATCTCGAGTGCATAGCTGCTGCCAGCGGGCACCGGCTCACCGCAGTGGAAGCAACCCGTCATGGCTTAGCGTCCCTTGGGATCGAGTTCGATGGGGGCCTTGGTCGGCAGCTGTACCGTCTCCTGCAGGCGCCACTCGTGGTCGAAGGCATCGACCCGGATGTGCCACTTGCCGGTGGGGGCCTTGTCGAACAGCAGGCGATAGACGCCATTGCCGTCGGCCGTCATCAGGTGCTCGCTATCCATGCCGGCCAGGGTCGGATGGAACAGAGAGAGGCGCAGCGCCTGCCCGGGCGGGATATCGCCGGCGAGGGGCTTGAGGGTCAGCTCGTTGCCGTTGACCGTCAGGGCCATGCGGATGTGGAGGGCCTCGGCGCGATCAAACTTGCTGAGGTCCTGATTAATCTCCTTGCCCTGCTTGTAATAGTCTTCGGCCACCAGGTTGACCCCGTCCTTGCTGGCGATGATGGCGGTGGCGATGCTGCCGACGACGGCGGCGCAGGGGAGGGCGATGATGAACCAGGGCCAGAATTGGCGATACCAGGGTTGAGTCATAGTGCTACCGAAACCTATGATTAACAAAATAGAGGGATTTTAACCAACACAAGATAACAAAAAGCCTCGAAGAGTCGAGGCTTTTTGCTGAGTAATCACGTGCTTATCACATGTTACTGCTTATTTTACTTATCGTTGTGGGACAAGCTATAGACATAGGATGCCAGCAGATGGACCTTGTCTTCCCCCAGGATATCCTTCCAGGCCGGCATCACGCCGTGACGCCCGTGGGTGATGGTCTGCTCCACCACCTGACGGGAGCCGCCGTACAACCAGGTATTGTTGGTCAGATCCGGTGCCCCGAAGGCGATACCGCCCTTGGCGTCCGGGCCGTGACAGGCGGCGCACATGGCGAAACGGGCTTCCCCCTTCTTGGCTTCGACCAGATCGACCTTGCGGCCGGACAGGCTCAGCACATAGGAGGCAACCTCCTTGACCCCATCCTGACCCAGGATCTCGCCCCAGGCCGCCATGATGCCCTGACGACCGCCCATGATGGTGGTCTTGATCTGATCCGGTTGACCGCCCCATTGCCATTCGCTGTCGGTCAGGTTCGGGAAGCCGCGACCGCCACGGGCATCGGAGCCATGGCACTGGGAGCAGTTCTGCAGGAACAGACGCTGACCCACCTTGCGGGCTTCCGGATCGGCGGCGACGTCTTCGATGGGACGATAGCTCTTGCCGTCAGCCTGATAGGCCAGCTCGCGGAACTTGGCGCCATAGACTTCGTCGGCCTTGACCAGTTCACGGTCATACTCGACCGCGCGCCCTTCCGCCTTGGCGGAGGCCACCGCGGCCTTGGAGTCCGCCAGGGAGCGGATGTCCTGGTTGGAGCTCTGCCAGCCCAGCAGGCCCTTCCAGTTGCCGAGGCCCGGGAAGGCGAGCAGGTAGATGAGGCCGGTGACGATGAAGAAGAGGAACATGTAGGACCACCACTTCGGCAGCGGGTTGTTGATCTCCTCGATGCCGTCGAAGGTGTGCCCCATGGGTTTGCCCTCTTCGGACCCCATCTTGTCCTTCATGCACCACATCAGCAGCAGGAAGCAGCCCAAGATGGTGCCCAAACTGATGACGGTCACAAAAATGCTAAACAAAGTGCTCATTATTGCTTCGCTCCTGCGTTCTTGTTATCAGCACTGGGTTGCTCGTCGTCGGCAAAAACCAGGTTGGCAGCCTCGTCGAAGGAGGCCTTGCGGCGCTTGCTGTAAGCCCAGACGATGATGCCGATCATGATGGCCATCAACAGCAGGGTGTAGAGGCCGCGAAATGTGCCGTAATCCATATCCCTACTCCTTATTTCAGGGCATGACCCAGTGATTGCAGATAGGCCACCAGGGCATCCAGCTCGGTCTTGCCCTTCACGGCATCGCTCGCCCCCTTGATGTCCTCATCGGTATAAGGCACGCCGAAGTTGTCCCGGAACAGCGCCAGCTTCTTGCCGGTCAACTCGCCGGTCAGGACGTTGGTCTCCAGCCAGGGGAAGGAGGGCATGTTGGACTCGGGCACCACGTCGCGCGGGTTGATCAGGTGAGCGCGATGCCAGTCATCGGAATAGCGACCGCCGACCCGGGCCAGGTCCGGACCGGTACGCTTGGAGCCCCACAGGAAGGGGTGCTCCCACACGCTCTCGCCGGCGACCGAGTAGTGACCGTAACGCTCGGTCTCGGCGCGGAACGGACGGATCATCTGGCTGTGGCAGACGGTGCAGCCTTCGCGGATGAAGATGTCGCGCCCTTCCATCTGCAGGGCGGTGTAGGGCTTGAGGCCCTCCACCGGCTCCGTGGTCTGTTTCTGGAAGAACAGCGGGGTGATTTCGACCAGGCCCCCCAGGCTGATGGCAAAGATGATGCCGACCACCAGCATGGGTACGCTCTTTTCAAAGATCTCGTGACGATTTTTGTTGCTCATGCTTTGACCTCTTCAATCATGCTGGCTGTGCGACAGGTTCCAGGGAACCCTTGGGCGCAGTGATGGTGCGATAGGCGTTGTAGGCCATCAGCAACATGCCGGTGACGAAGAAGCAGCCACCCAGGAAGCGCACGAAGTAGAAGGGATAAGAGGCCTGCAGCGCTTCCACGAAGCTGTAGGTCAGGGTGCCGTCGTCGTTGACCGCACGCCACATCAGGCCTTGCATCACACCGGAAATCCACATGGAGACGATGTAGAGCACGGTACCCACGGTCGCCAGCCAGAAGTGAACGTTGATCAGGCGAATGCTGTACATGCGGCCCTGCTCGAACAGGTTCGGGATCAGGTGATACACGGCGCCGATGGATACCATGGCAACCCAGCCCAGCGCGCCGGAGTGGACGTGACCTATGGTCCAGTCGGTGTAGTGGGAGAGGGCGTTGACCGTCTTGATCGCCATCATGGGGCCTTCAAAGGTGGACATGCCGTAGAACGACAGGGACACGATCAGGAAGCGCAGGATGGGGTCATAGCGCAGTTTGTGCCAGGCACCGGACAGGGTCATGATGCCGTTGATCATGCCGCCCCAGGAGGGCACGAACAGGATCAGGGACATCACCATGCCGAGGGACTGGGCCCAGTCGGGCAGCGCGGTGTAGTGCAGGTGGTGCGGACCGGCCCAGATATAGAGTGAGATCAGCGCCCAGAAGTGCACTATGGAGAGACGGTAGGAGTAGACCGGGCGTCCCGCCTGCTTGGGCACGAAGTAGTACATCATGCCGAGGAAGCCAGCCGTCAGCAGGAAGCCGACCGCGTTGTGGCCATACCACCACTGCACCATGGCATCCATGGCACCGGAATACATGGAGTAGGACTTCATGCCGGAAAGCGGCACTTCCATGTTGTTGACGATGTGCAGCACGGCAACCGTGATGATGAAGGCGCCAAAGAACCAGTTCGCCACATAGATGTGGGAGGTGGTGCGCTTGGCCAGGGTACCGAAGAAGACGATGGCGTAACTCACCCAGACCACGGCGATGGCGATGTCGATGGGCCACTCCAGCTCGGCGTATTCCTTGGAGGTGGTGTATCCCAGCGGCAGTGAGATGGCGGCGGCGAGGATGATGGCCTGCCAGCCCCAGAACACGAAGGAGGCCAGGGGGCCGCCGAACAGTCTGGTTTGGCAGGTGCGTTGCACCACATAGAAAGAGGTGGCCATCAGGGCGCTACAGCCAAACGCGAAGATGACCGCGTTGGTGTGCAGGGGGCGTAATCGGCTGTAAGTCAGCCAGGGAGTGTCAAAGTTGAGGGCAGGCCAGATCAACTGGGCTGCAATCAGTACACCAACCGACATACCGACAATTCCCCAGACAATTGTCATGACGGTGAACTGGCGCACAACGGTGTAGTTGTACTCAGGATGGTTTGTTGTATGGCTCATCGTTGTATTCCGCTTCCGATGCTGCTGTTGTTTGATTTTTTTGTCCGGTGACCAGGACCATTTTCACCCCAAATCTGCGAAATCCCTCTCGTTAACATCTGTTAATAAAAGGAAAAGCAAAAGGTGGTTAAATGAAAATTCATTGAGAATGATACTGAACTGACCGGTAAAATAACAGTACAAACAGTGATATATTTGGCTCTGACGGGTCTCGTGTTCGCCAGTTTTTACCTTGCGCGAGATCACGAAAATCGTATTTTCAAAGTACCTTACAAGGCTGTTTTTTCATGAAAGAGAGACTCACTTCACGCAAAATCGGGCACTTGACGATTGTCCTTGCCATTTTGCTCTCATTGATGGCGTATCGGACCTGGTTTTCGGGCCCGCAGACGGCGCTGCCGCAGGCAGGAAATGATCAGATTTGTGATCTGACCCACAGCCCGTGCGGCGATCTCATCGGCAACAAGCCGTTGACGGTCAGCGTCGAGGGGGCGCCGGTGCAGGCCGAACATGACTTTGTTTTGCGCCTTCAGGGGGGGGATGCGGCCATCACCCCGGTCAAGGCCTGGCTGGAGGGGAAGGAGATGTTCATGGGCCGGATCCCGGTGCAATTTGAGGCCAGCGATGGCGGTTGGCAGGGGAAAGCCCAGGTGGGTTCCTGCACCTCGGCGACCATGGTCTGGCTGCTCAATATCGAGTGGAGCAATGGCCAGCGCCAGCAGCTGGCGCTCTCCGTTTCCCGTTGATGGGGCTGGCCTGTTTGGGTAAAAGCAGGGGGCCGAGTGAAATTTGATTTGAATTTTTCAGGCAGGACGGTACCTTGCACTGATTATCAAGGAGTGAAGTTCATTTAATCATGATTGAAAAACAAGCATTTTATCGCACCCTGAACCAGCAGGCCCAGGCGTTGCTGGAGGGAGAGCCGGACCTCATCGCCAACCTGGCCAACCTGTCCGCGCTGCTCAATCAGGAGCTGGCTGACATCAACTGGGTCGGCTTCTATCTGCTGCAAGGTGACACCCTGGTGTTGGGGCCCTTCCAGGGCAAGCCGGCCTGCGTGCGCATTCCGGTCGGGCGAGGGGTCTGCGGCACCGCCGTGGCTGAGGGCAAGACTCAGCTGGTGGACGACGTACACCAGTTCGTCGGCCATATCGCCTGCGATGGCGCCAGCAACTCGGAGATCGTGATCCCGCTGCGCCGTGGCGGTGACATCATCGGGGTCCTGGATGTGGACAGTCCGATTTTTAACCGTTTTGACCAGGAGGACCGAATTGGCCTCGAAGAAACGGTGCAAATTTTGGAAAGCATGCTCTAAGTCATTGCTAGATGGTTCGCAAAAGGCCCCAAGCTCTCTATAATAGGGCCTTTGTTGTGTTCGGGCATGGCCCGTGCGTCTATATGAAAGCCAAGGTTATACATGGAAAACACTGAAAAGCTGAAGAACAGTAAAGAGATCGTTGCCTACCTGGTCGAGAAATTCCCGGCCTGCTTCATCGCTGAAGGAGAGGCCAAGCCACTCAAGATTGGCATCTTCCAGGATCTGGCCGCGCGCCTTGCTGATGACGACAGAGTCTCCAAGACCATGCTGCGCTCTGCTCTGCGTCAATACACCTCCAGCTGGCGTTACCTGCATGGCCTCAAGGCTGGCCAGGCCCGTGTCGATCTGGACGGCAACCCCGGTGAGCTGCTGACCGAAGAGCACATCGAACATGCCAAACAGGCGCTGAAAGAGAGCAAAGAGCGTGTCTTTGCCAGCCGCCGCACCAATACCAAGGAAAAGGAAGACAAGCCGAAGCAGCCGCGCCGTCCCGCGCCACGCAAAGCCGATGCCGCCCGTTCCGACAAACCGAAAGCCGCCCCCAAGGCCGCTCCCGTTGCCGAAGCTCCGCTGGTGAAAGTCGATGCCGCGACGCTGAAAGTGGACCAGGGCGTGCGCGTCGTGCTGGGCAAGAACCCTGTCCCGGCCACCATCAAGGAAGTGACCAAGGACGACGTACAGGTTCAATTGCAGACCGGCATGATGTTGCGGGTCAAGTTCGAGCATCTGGTTCTCTAAGGAGACAAATGTTGAAGCATGGCGTAATTCGTTTTTCCCTCGTTGCCTGTAGCCTGGCGCTTGCCGGGCTTGCACAGGCCATCGAGCCGGTGCTCAAGGAAAGTGATTTGCCTGTGTTGGCTCAAGAGAGCCAACATGCTACGGCCAGCAAGCGAATTGCCAATCTGTTTACCCGCTCCCATTACAAACAGTTCAAGCTGGACGATGCCTTTTCCTCCGTGATCTTCGACAAGTATCTGGAGAATCTGGACTACAGCCGCAACCTGTTTTTGGCCTCTGACATCAGCCGCTTTGAAAAGTACCGTACCGGTTTTGACACCGATCTCGAAAGAGGACGGCTGGCTCCTGCCTACGAGATGTTCAACCTGAGTCAGCAGCGGCGTTATGAGCGGTTCGAATACGCCCTTAAACTGCTAGACACTCCCTTCGATTTCACCCAGCCCGACAATTACATCTTCGATCGGGAAGGGGCGGCCTGGCCCAAGGACGAGGCCGAGCTCAACGAGTTGTGGCGTCAACGGGTCAAGTTCGATGCCCTGAGCCTCAAGCTCAGCGGCAAGGAGTGGCCCGAGATCAAGGAGCTGCTTGGCAAGCGTTACAACAACGCCATCAAGCGGATGTCCCAGACCGAGAGCGAGGACGTGTTCCAGCTCTTCATGAACTCCTTCGCCCGGGCCATCGAGCCGCACACCAGCTACCTCTCGCCGCGCAGCGCCGATCGCTTCAACACCGAGATGAACCTCTCGCTGGAAGGCATAGGTGCCGTGTTGCAGGCGGAGGATGACTTTACCGTCATCCGCTCCCTGGTGCCCGGTGGCCCGGCCGCCAAGTCCAACCACCTCAAACCCGATGACAAGATCACCGGGGTCGGGCAGGACGATGGCAAGATTGTCGATGTGATCGGCTGGCGTCTGGATGACGTGGTCGAACTCATCAAGGGTCCCAAAGGCAGCAAGGTGAAGCTGGAGATCCAGCGCGGCAAGGGCGCAACCGCCAAGACCGAGCTGATCGAGCTGACCCGTGACAAGGTGCGCCTGGAAGACAGGGCCGCCAAGTCCAAGGTGATCAATGCCGAAGGCAAGAAGATAGGGATACTCGAGGTCCCGAGCTTCTACGTCAATCTGCATGACGACGTCATCAAGGAGCTCTCCAGCCTCAACAAGCAGAAGATCGATGGCCTCATCGTCGATCTGCGTGGCAACGGCGGCGGTGCCCTGACCGAGGCCTCGGCCCTGAGCGGCCTGTTCTTCGCCAGCGGGCCCGTGGTGCAGATCCGTGATCACATGGGCCGCATCACGGTCAATGGCGACGATGACGGCAATGTCTACTACGGCGGCCCCATGTCGGTGATGATCGATCGCTACAGCGCCTCGGCCTCCGAGATCTTCGCCGCCGCCATGCAGGACTATGGTCGCGCCCTGATCCTGGGTGAAAACTCGTTCGGCAAGGGCACTGTGCAGCAGCATCGCAGCCTGGCTAAGGTCTATGACTTCTACGAGCAGCCGCTGGGTCATGTGCAGTACACCATCGCCAAGTTCTACCGGATCAACGGTGGCAGCACCCAGAATAAGGGAGTCGCCCCGGACATCAGCTTCCCCACCGCCGTGTCACCGGAGGAGACGGGGGAGAGCCGCGAGTTCAATGCGCTGCCCTGGGACAAGATTGCCTCGGCCAGTTATGGCAAGTTGGGGGACTTCTCCAGCCTGCTCTCCAGGCTGAAGAGCGATCACGAGGCGCGGATCAACAAGGATCCGGAGTTTGCCTACGTGATGCAGGACATCAAGGAGTATCAGGAGGACAAGGACAAGAAGTCGGTCTCCCTGAACGAAGCCGAGCGGTTGGCCGAGCAGGCCAAGCAGGACGAGAAGGCGCTGGTGCGAGCCAATGAGCGACTGACCCGTCTTGGCAAGCCGACGGTGAAGAGCCTGGATGCACTGCCGACCGATTTCGAGGCACCTGACGAGTACCAGATCGAAGCCGCGAACATCACGGCGGATCTGGCTCGCCTGAGCAAGAAAAGCTGATCGAACACGCAGCGATGCGAACTGACAAGGGCGACTTCGGTCGCCCTTTCTTTTTGGCCGCAGTTAGCCAGTGGAATGCAAACCATTTGACCCTGCCGATCCGTTGTGACAGCCTCTGACACGTCAATAACAAAGCGTGGAAGCACACAATAATGACCGATCACTCCCAGGCCATGACGGCCAAATATCGCCAGGATTACCAGGCGCCGCTCTACTGGATCGACAGCATCGATCTCGACTTCCAGTTGCAGGAGCCCCTGACCCGTGTCACAGCCATCTCCCGTCTGCGTCGCAACGGTGAACACAAGGCGCCGCTGGTGCTGGACGGCGAGGGACTCGTCCTGCGGAGCATCAGTGTGGATGGTATTCCGTTCACTCAGTACGAGCAGGGGGAGAACAGCCTGACGCTGTTCAACCTGCCGGCCGAATGTGTGCTGACCCTAGTCACCGATCTGGATCCCGCCGCCAACACGGCGCTGGAGGGGCTCTACAAGTCCGGCGACGCCTACTGCACCCAGTGCGAGGCCGAGGGTTTCCGCCGCATCACCTATTATCTGGACCGCCCCGACATACTGGCGCGCTACAGCACCCGCATCAGCGCCGACAAGGCCAAGTATCCCTTCCTGCTCTCCAACGGCAACAAGGTCGAGAGCGGCGATCTGGACGGGGGCCGTCACTTCGTGCAGTGGCAGGATCCCTTCCCCAAGCCCAGCTACCTGTTCGCCCTGGTGGCCGGTGACTTCGATGTGGAGCGCAGCAGCTACCGCACCAGAAGCGGCCGCGAAGTCGCCCTCGAGATCTTCGTCGACAAGGGCAACCTGGACCGAGCCGGTTTCGCCATGGAGAGCCTGATCAACTCCATGCGCTGGGACGAGCAGCGCTTCGGCCTCGAATACGATCTCGACATCTATATGATTGTCGCGGTGGACTTCTTCAACATGGGTGCCATGGAGAACAAGGGGCTGAACATCTTCAACTCCAAGTTCGTGCTGGCCAACCCGGCGACCGCTACCGACGCCGATTACCACGGCATCGAGCGGGTCATAGGCCACGAGTATTTCCACAACTGGACCGGCAACCGCGTCACCTGCCGCGACTGGTTCCAGCTCAGCCTGAAAGAGGGGCTGACGGTGTTCCGGGATCAGGAGTTCTCCTCCGATCTGGGCTCGCGCGGGGTCAACCGCATCAATAATGTGCGCACCGTGCGCGGCCCGCAGTTTGCCGAAGACGCCGGCCCCATGGCGCACCCCATCCGCCCGGATGTGGTGATCGAGATGAACAACTTCTATACCCTGACCGTCTACGAGAAGGGCTCGGAAGTGATCCGCATGCTGCATACCCTGCTGGGTGAGGATAATTTCCAGGCCGGCATGCGGCTCTATTTCGAGCGCCACGACGGCCAGGCCGTCACCTGCGATGACTTCGTGCAGGCGATGGAGGATGCCGGAGGCCGAGATCTCGGCCGCTTCCGTCGCTGGTACAGCCAGTCCGGCACTCCTGAGCTCACCGTGACGGACGAGTACGATGCCGCCACCGGTATCTACCGCCTGCACGTGCGCCAGCACACGCCGCCGACTCAGGATCAGCCGCAGAAGCTGCCGCTGCACATTCCCCTCGATATCGAGCTGTATGACGAAAACGGGGCCGTGATCCCGCTGCAGTATCAGGGCCAGGCCATCGGCCAGGTGCTCGACGTGCTGGAGGCGGAACAGACCTTCGTCTTCGATCGGGTGCCGGTCAAGCCGGTCATCTCCCTGCTGCGGGACTTCTCCGCCCCGGTCAAGCTGCACTATGAGTACAGCGACGAGGCGCTGGCCTTCCTGATGCGCTTCGCGCGCAACGAGTTCGCCCGTTGGGATGCGGCCCAGATGCTGATCAACAAGGCGGTGATCGCAGGGGTGGCCCGGGTGCAACAGGGCCTGGATGTCGAGCTCTCCGCGACCCTGCTGGCGGCCTTCGTCGCCATCCTGGACGAGGCCGAACTCGATCCGGCGCTCAAGGCCGAGATTTTGGCCCTGCCGGGGGAGGCGACCCTGGCCGAGCTGTTCGAGGTTGCCGACATCGATGCTATCCACCGGGTCCGTGATGCCATCCACCGCGCCCTGGCGCAGGCGTTCGGTGCGAGACTGGCCGCCAACTACGAGGGACTGCGCCTGCAAGGCTATCGGGTGGTGCATGCCGATATGGCCAAGCGCGCCCTCAAAGGGGTGGTGCTGGGTTATCTGGCGGCGCTCGACAGTGAGGGCACCGATGCCCTGGTGCGCGAGCAATACGCCCAGGCCGACAACATGACCGACACCCTGATGGCGTTGCAGGTGGCCAATGGCCATCTGCTGCCGTGCCGCGCCGAACTGCTGGCCGATTTTGAGGGCAAGTGGGCCCAGGATGGTCTGGTGCTGGACAACTGGCTGCGCCTGGTCGGCAGCAAGCCGGCGAGCGATGTGCTGATCGAGGTGCGTCAGGCAATGGGCCATCCCACCTTCAGCATTCGCAACCCGAACCGGCTGCGTGCCCTGGTGGGCAGCTTCGCCATGAACAATCAGGTGCAGTTCCACACCATCGACGGCAGCGGCTATCGCTTCCTGACCGATCTGCTGATCGAGCTCAACGAGGTCAACCCCCAGGTGGCCTCCCGCCTGATCACCCCGCTGATCCAGTTCAAACGGCTGGACGAGGTGCGCAAGGGGCTGATCCGGGCCGAGCTGCTCCGGCTGTTCAAGCTGGACGGGTTGGCGCGAGACTTGTTCGAGAAGGTGAGCAAGGCGCTGCAGCAGTAATCTCGCCTGGTTGAACAGAGGGCAGGGGAGCCTGGTTCTCCTGCCCTCTCGTTCGGATCCGGCAGACCCATTCATGACGTGCATATAGAGAGAAGAGGAACCAACAAGGTGAGGCAATATACCTTTCGACTGGCATTGAGCAGCGAGGAGATCCTGCTGATGTATCAGGGCCATGCCAGGCGGCTGGTGGTACGTACCGAGCAGGGGTTGACCATAGAGCTCGGGCTGGAAAAAATTCGGAGTTTTGTCGCAACCACTGGCGTATACGGCTACTTTCGGCTGAAAACCCAGGACGATCATCGCTTCATCAGCCTGGAACGCATAAATTAACAAAAACAGAACAGATTCCCGAGTAATTATCTGCTTTAAGTCACTATCTATCCGGTAGATTTGCCATAAGCCAGTGTGATTTTCTATTTTTTGCCGACTTGGCAAAATTTATCACAACCCAAGCCGTGATCTGCCCCTTGTTTTTAACATCCCATTATCACCATTGCTCGCCTTCCTTGATCCAAGACATTACACTTCGCAGCAACTCTGTACCGGTGGGTATCCAGCGTGGTTACCCATGTGTCGGTGATGTCGTCCGATAAGGAAACTAGCAATGGCATTGAAAGACGCCCCTACCTCAGTTCTGCTCGAAAACGTTCTCAGCCTGATCCATCAGAAGTTGCCCAAGAAGAGTGCCTCCCTGGTCGAGTGCTTCGTCGCCAAGTTCTACGGCAACATGGCCAGCACCGATCTGCACGATCGCAATGACAGCGATCTCTACGGGGCGGCGCTGAGCCTGTGGAATGCGCTCAACCAGCGCACCAGCACGGATCCCTATATCCGGGTCTACAACCCCGAGCTGACCCGCCACGGATGGCAGTCTCCCCACACCATCGTCGAGATCATCTTGCAGGACACTCCTTTCCTGGTGGATTCCATCCGCATGGCCCTCAAGCGTCTCAACATCACCGCTCACATGATGCTGCACCAGCCGCTGCACCTCATTCGTAGCGGCGAGGGCAAGATCAGCGCCATTCTTGAGCTCGACAACACCGCCGAGCAGACCTCGGTGGAGACCGCCTTCCTCATCGAGATCGACCATCTGACCTCTGACGAGCAGATGGAGGCCCTGGCCGCCGAACTGAAATCCGTGGCCGGCGAAGTGGCGCTGGCGGTGGGTGACTGGCAGCCGATGCTGGCTCGCCTGAACGAGATCATCGACGAACTGCCGAGGCGCAAGAACCCGGTCAGCCAGGCCGAGGTCGATTCCAGTGTCGCCTTCCTCAAGTGGGTGGCGGCCAATAATTTCACCCTGATGGGTTATCGCCGTTATGACGTGAAAGCGGTGGAAGGGGATCACGAGATCCTGCCGCTGTCGGATTCCAGCCTCGGTCTGATGAAGAACTCCGTCAAGGACGAGGGCCAGCGGCTGGGCAGCATGCCCGCCAGCGCCCGTCACGCGGCCCTGAGCTCTGATCTGCTGATCCTGACCAAGTCCAACAGCAAGGCCCGCGTGCACCGCCCGGCCTATGTGGACTACATCGGCATCAAGCGCTTCGATGAGCACGGCAAGGTGGTGGGGGAGGATCGCTTCATCGGTCTCTATGCCTCGTCCATCTACAACACCAGTGCCACCCAGATACCGCTCATCAGCCATCGTCTCGAGCGCATCATGGCCGCCTCTGGTCACGAGAAGGGCTCCCACGCCTACAAGGCGCTGCTGAACGTCTTGGAAACCTACCCGCGCGACGAGCTGATCCAGGCTCGCGAGGAGGAGCTGCTGGCCACCGGCCTCGGCGTGCTGGAGATGCAGGAGCGCGACATGCTGCGCCTGTTCGTGCGCCGCGATGTGTACGGCCGCTTCTTCTCCTGCATGGTCTATGTCACCAAGGAGCGCTACAACACGGCGCTGCGGGTCAAGACCCAGCAGATATTGCAGAAATATTTTGGCAGCAGCGACGAGGTGGAGTTCAACGTCTACTTCTCCGAAGGCGTGCTGGCCCGGACCCACTACATAGTGCGGGTCAACAATAACAACGTGGATGTGGATGTGAACGAAGTACAGAACAACCTGATTGAAGCCGCCCGCAGCTGGGATGACCGCCTGGATTCCGTGCTGCTCTCCCATTACGGCGAGGCCCTCGGCAACGGCCTGCGTCGCCGCTTCAGCACCGCCTTCCCCCGTGCCTACAAGGAAGATGTGCTGCCGGGCTCCGCCGTGGCCGACATCATAGCGCTGGACAGCCTGAGCGAGAGCAATCCGCTCGGCATGCTGTTCTACCGCGCCCAGGAAGAAGAGAACGATCGCCGGGTGCGCCTCAAGCTGTTCCACCGCACCGAACCTATCCACCTCTCTGACGTCCTGCCCATGCTGGAAAACATGGGGCTGCGGATCATAGGGGAGACCCCGTATCAGGTGCGCACCCCGACCGGTGAGGTGTTCTGGATCCTCGACTTCTCCATGCTGCTGCGCGGCGATCAGCCGTTCGATCTGGCCCAGAGCCAGCAGCGCTTCCAGCAGGCCTTCGCCGGCGTCTGGAACAAGACCCTGGAAGATGACGGCTTCAACCGTCTGGTGCTGGGTGCCAGCCTCACCGGCCGTCAGGTCTCGGTGCTGCGGGCCTATGCCAAGTACATGCGCCAGACCGGTGTCTCCTTCAGCCAGTCCTACATCGAGGAGACGCTGACCCGTTATCCCGAGATTGCCCAGCTGTTGTTCACCCTGTTCGAGCAACGCCTCTGCCCGACCATCAAGCAAGATGCCAAGGCGCAGGAGAAACTGCACGAGCAGCTCGCCGCCAAGCTGGATCAGGTCGCGAACCTGGACGACGATCGCATCATCCGCCGCTACATGGAGATGATCGACGCCACCCTGCGCACCAACTTCTATCAGAGGGACGCGCAGGGCGAGATCAAGCCCTACATCTCCTTCAAGCTGGCGCCGTCCAGCATCACCGACATGCCGCTGCCGCTGCCAAAATTCGAGATCTTCGTCTACTCGCCGCGAGTGGAAGGGGTGCATCTGCGCTGGGGCAAGGTCGCCCGTGGCGGCCTGCGCTGGTCCGATCGCAAGGAAGACTTCCGCACCGAGGTGCTGGGTCTGGTCAAGGCGCAGCAGGTCAAGAACACCGTCATAGTGCCGGTCGGTGCCAAGGGCTGCTTCTACTGCAAGCAGATGCCGGTCGGCGCCCCCCGCGCCGTCCTTCAGGAAGAGGGCAAGGCCTGCTATCGCCTGTTCATCCGCGGCCTGCTCGATGTGACCGACAACATCATCCAGGGGGAGGTGATCCCGCCCAAAGACGTGGTTCGCCACGACGAGGATGACTACTACCTGGTGGTGGCGGCCGACAAGGGCACCGCGACCTTCTCCGACATCGCCAACGAGCTGAGCCACGAATACGGTCACTGGCTCGGCGATGCCTTCGCCTCCGGCGGCTCGGTCGGTTATGACCACAAGAAGATGGCCATCACCGCCCGCGGCGCCTGGGAGTCGGTCAAGCGCCACTTCCGCGAACTCGGCCTCAACTGCCAGACCAGCGACTTCACCTGTGTGGGGATAGGCGACATGGCGGGGGACGTGTTCGGCAACGGCATGCTGCTCTCCGAGCACACCCAGCTGGTGGGCGCCTTCAACCACATGCACATCTTCATCGACCCGACCCCCAACGCCGCCAAGAGCTTCGTCGAGCGCCAGCGCCTGTTCGATCTGCCGGGTTCGAGCTGGGATGACTACAATCGCGAACTGCTCTCCGAGGGCGGCGGCATCTTCCTGCGCTCGGCCAAGTCCATCAAGCTGAGCCCGCAGACTCAGGTCCTGCTCGGCACCGACAAGACCAGCATGGCGCCGAACGAGCTGATCAAGGCGCTGCTCTGCCTGAACGTCGACCTGCTCTGGAACGGCGGCATCGGCACCTATGTGAAGAGCTCCCGCGAAAGCGATGCCGAGGTCGGCGATCGCAGCAACGACGTGCTGCGGGTCAACGGTCGTGATCTGCGTGCCCGCATCGTCGGCGAGGGCGGCAACCTCGGCTTCACCCAGCTCGGTCGGGTGGAGTACGCCAGCCAGGGCGGTCACATCAACACCGACTTCACCGACAACGTGGGCGGGGTGGATTGCTCCGACAACGAGGTCAACATCAAGATCCTGCTCAACCAGCTGGTGGCTGCAGGCGACATGACCCTCAAGCAGCGCAACCAGATGCTGTACGAGATGACGGATGCGGTGGCGAAGATCGTCATCACCAACGCCTACCGTCAGTCCCAGTCCATCTCTGTCACCGCCTTCCGTGGCGCCGAGCAGCTCAAGGAGCAGCAACGCTTCATCCAGGGGCTGGAGCGCGAAGGCAAGCTGGACAGGGCACTGGAGTTCCTGCCCTCCGATGAGGAGCTGTCCGAGCGGATGGCGGCAGGGCAGGGGCTGACCCGTCCCGAGCTCGCCGTGCTGGTGGCCTATGGCAAGATGGTGCTCAAGGAGCAACTCAACTGCCCGGAAGTGATCGACGAGCCCTTCCTCGCCAACATGCTGGTGACCAGCTTCCCAGCCCAGCTGCAGCAGCAGTTCGGTGCCCAGCTTGCCCAGCATCCGCTGCGGGGCGAGATCATCGCGACTCGCGTCGCCAACATGCTGGTCAATGACATGGGGCTCAACTTCGCCAGCCGGATGAAGGACGAGACCGGTGCCTCGGTGGCCGAAGTGGCCTGCTGCTTCGCCATGGCCCGCGAGGTGTTTGGCCTCAATGCGCTCTGGCGTGACATCGAGGGTTGCGACAACCTGGTGGATGCCAATACCCAGCTCGAACTGATGTTCTACAGCCGCCGCATCGTGCGCCGTGCCACCCGCTGGTTCCTGCGCGCCCGCAATCGCAGCTGGAGCATCAGCGAAAACATCGCCTTCTTCCGCCCGGCCTTCGAGACCCTGGCCCAGCACCTCTACGAGGTGATGGACGAGAGCGAAGTGGCCGAGCACCAGCAGGCGGTGGCCGCGCTGGTGGCCAAGCAGGTCCCCGAGCAGATTGCCCGTCAGGTGGCGCACATGAGCAGCCTGTTCTCCAGCCTGGATCTGGCGCAGATCGCCGCTGAGCACAAGACCGACATACTGCGCGCCGCCAACGTCTACTACCGCCTCGGTGCCAAGCTCGACCTGCACTGGTTCCTCGAGCAGATCAACCATCAACCCGTGGGCAACCACTGGCAGGCGATGGCACGGGCCTCCTTCCGCGAAGATCTGGACTGGCAGCAACGCAGCCTCACTTCCGTGGTACTGGAAGGGTGCAAAGAGCAGGGCGAATGCGCTACCATACTGGCCGACTGGATTTCGGAGCATGAGCAACTCTTGTCCCGTTGGACCCACATGTTGGCCGACTTCAAGACCACCAGTACTCACGAGTTCGCCAAGTTCTCGGTGGCCTTGCGAGAGTTGAACCTGCTCCAGTTGAATTGCCGAACCTCGATATAACGTTTATTGGCATCATCACACCAAAAGCCCCGGCCAGTTGCCGGGGCTTTTTTAAGGAGCAAACATGCTGTACCCCCTCGCAAGGCATTTCCTGTTCAAGCTCAATCCTGAACAGGCACACGATCTCTCCATCAAATATTTGCCCCGCCTTCTCGGTACGCCACTCGATTGTTTCTTCCGCCACGCATTGCCCACTCGCCCCGTCACCGTCATGGGGCTTAATTTTGCCAACCCGGTGGGACTGGCCGCTGGGCTGGATAAAGACGGGGAGTGTATCGATGCATTTGGCGCCATGGGGTTTGGCTTTATCGAAGTTGGGACAGTGACTCCCAAGCCCCAGAGCGGGAATGACAAGCCGCGTCTGTTCCGGGTTATTCCGGCGGAGGGGATCATCAACCGGATGGGATTTAACAACAAGGGTGTCGATCATCTGGTGGCCCGGGTCAAGGAGGCCAAATATCAGGGGGTGATCGGCATTAATATCGGCAAGAACAAGGATACCCCCATCGAGCAGGGCAAGGATGATTACCTGATCTGCATGGACAAGGTTTATGATCATGCCGGTTATATCGCCGTCAATATTTCCTCACCAAACACCCCAGGTCTGCGCCAATTGCAATACGGCGAGGCACTGGATGAGTTGCTGGCGGCGTTGAAG